>CAJFOV010000012.1 GCA_904397835.1 Candidatus Aristotella avistercoris | reverse complement strand
TAACATATTTGCGAAAGTTTTTCCTGCGAAATCACCTCAAATACACCCTACTATATCTGAATTTGCCGAGTGGGAATGATTTCAGAGGCCCGGAAAAGCCCGTGATTACTGGGCTTTTGAAGGGTTAAGGCCATTCGTGGCAACGATTTGCCACCCCTTTTTCATCATTTACAAAAAGAGAGCGAACGGATGTTGATTCGTCAGTTCGCTCCCTTTTTATTTGCAGGGCTGATTGTACCGTACCTTTTGGGGCCCCGTAAATCCAAAATCTTGCAATTGGTCTTTTGCTATGGTACAATTTATCTCAAATTCTATGGTATCATGGCTTTAAACCATAGGGGGATAAACTGCGATTCCCTTTGGTAACAACGACAAAAATCCATGTGGGGATGTTCATGGGAGGATGGGCTCATATGAAATACAGAACACTTGGAAAAACAGGCTTATCAGTCAGCGAAATTGGGCTGGGGGCCGAATGGTTGGAGCGCCACAATGCCCAGGAGGTAAAGGCCGTTATTGATCGCTGCGAGGCAGCTGGGATCAATATTTTGGATTGCTGGATGGCGGAACCCAATGTGCGTTCCAACATTGGTGCAGCCATTGCAGGAAAACGGGAACGGTGGATCATCCAGGGGCATATTGGCTCGACTTGGCAGAATGGGCAGTATGTGCGCACCCGCCAGCTGGACAAGGTTCAGGAGGCATTTCAGGATCTGCTGACCCGGTTGGGCACAGATTACATCGACCTGGGAATGATCCATTTTG
The DNA here is from genome assembly GCA_904397835.1 of Candidatus Aristotella avistercoris. GTDB lineage: Bacteria > Bacillota > Clostridia > Oscillospirales > Ruminococcaceae > Aristotella > Aristotella avistercoris. Next base: position 51,176 of record CAJFOV010000012.1, on the reverse strand, counting down.
TGGATGAAATCCGGGAATTCCATCAGATCATGGATGGGGCCTTTTTGGAGTATGTCTCTCAATTGAAAAAGGACGGCGTGATCCGTCATATCGGCATGAGCACCCACAATCCGCAGGTGGCAAAGCTGGCGGCTCAAAGCGGCGTTGTGGAGATGATATTATTTAGTATCAACCCTGCCTTTGATCTGCTTCCGGCCAGCGAAAATCTTGATGACTACTTTAAAGAACAGTATGATGAATCCCTTCAGGGCATAAATCGGGAACGGGAGGAACTTTATAAAATCTGTGAGCAGAATCAGGTGGGGATCACTGTCATGAAAGGTTATGCCGGTGGCCGCCTGTTCTCTGCCCAGACATCGCCCTTTGGCGTGGCCCTGACGCCGATCCAGTGCATCCACTATGCTCTGACCCGTCCCGCGGTGGCCAGCATCATGGTGGGCTATGACAGCATCGCCCATGTGGATGCGGCCGTGGCCTATGAAACAGCCACAGATGAGGAAAAGGACTATGCCAGCGTGTTGGCAAAAGCGCCGCTTCACGCCTATTATGGCCAGTGTACATACTGTGGCCACTGTGCCCCCTGTCCGGTGGGCATTGATATCGCCATGGTCAACAAGCTCTATGACCTGGCCGTCATGCAGGATGAGATCCCGGGAACATTGCGGGCGCATTATGACCAGCTTTCTGCCAATGCGAAGGACTGCATCGGCTGTAAAGGCTGCGAAACCCGCTGCCCCTTTGGCGTTGCTGTGGCCAGCCGCATGGAGAAGGCAGCAAAACTGTTTGCTTAGACTGCCCCGGTGTTTGCCCGCCTCCTTGGATTTTGAAGGTGCAATCGAAACCGGTCTCAACCGGAGGGGCGTTTTGAAACTGTGAGGGGCCTGAAAAGGCTGTTTTTCCTCCGCCTCTGTGGTGCTATTTTCATGCGAAGAAAAAGGTCCAACTGATTGTTGTTCATCAGTTGGACCTTTTTTGTGGTTGCACCTGTTCTATCCCTGTGGGGAAAGAACGTGGCAGATGGATACCATCACGGCAGGGGAAAATTTTAACCTATTCACTGATAAATTCGATGTCAATGTCCCCATTGTTATTGGCGGCAGTCAATGTCTTGTCCCCGCCGCTTTTTTCATCGGGCAGGTTGCTCTCTCCCTTTTTGATGGTGGAGGTGATGGCGTAATCATCATAGCTCCCACGGATCGTGCCCAGAATATCGCCATTTTTATTTTCCACCGTGATGGCATTTGCTGCGTTGATATGCTCAAAGGAAATATCTCCGCCGTTGTTCGACAGAACCAATTGATCGGTCACAGTCAGTGTGGGCAGGGATATGTCCTCCTGTGTGGTGCGCAAGGTCAGGGTAGAAAGGGTGGCGTCGGGGATTTGCAGTGTGATTTGATTGGCGCCTGCGGATTTGCTCCCGCCGATGTAGTCTGTCCACTCCTTCTCGCTTTTGGAGACCATTGTCAAAACACCGCTGTCAGAAACGGAGATGTCATAAAATTCCTTTGCACTTTCCGCATAATCAATGTGAAATTGCCCATCGTTGGAGGGGACAACGAGAATCTCCCGATCCTCCACCTGGATGTCGATCCCGCTGATCTCCACCCCCTGGGGTGTGTAGGATTTTGCTTCGAAGGTGTTCCCCTCCTCAGAGCAGGCAAAGAGCGAGCCTGCCAGTAAAAAAGCTGTCAAAACCAAGGATATCTGTTTCTTCATTTCTAAATGCCCTCCCTACAGCGTTTTTCGTTTCAAAACAGCCAAGCCAATGGCGGCAAGGCCAGCACTCAACCCCAGGCAAACACCAATATGGATCAGTGGGTTGGAATTGAGCATGATGATTTTAAAAAATCCAGCCAAAATGGCCCGCAGCGGCGCAATGGGGGTAAAAATACAGATGATGGCGACCAAGACGATGTCTGTGATCCAGCCGTACCAATGGGGCTGCATGGACAGCAAAACGTGGAGAAATACCATGACCAAAAACAAAAACACAGTCTGCTGGAGAAATGCAACAACGGTAGGATTCCCCGTCCAGCCGCACACATCCATTAAATTGATCACCGTCTGTGTATGGTTGAGGGGGTCAATCAGCAGGTGAACCCCCGTGTTGACCAGGGAGATCAACAGGGCAATTGCGCCGTAACTGATCAGCGCCCCAAGATAAAAATCTCTTTTGTTGGCCCCCAGATACATCAATTTTTTGAAATCGTAAAACACAAAGAAAAATGGCATCAATCCAGCCAAAAGCCAGGTATAATTTCCGTTGCTCAACGCGACGGCAGAATCTCCAGAGGTGGTGGCGCAGAGTGCCACCACCGCCGTCAGGATAAAACTGATCTGATTGCTGGCAAGCAACCGTTTTACAATGGAAAATGTTGCACGCATTACCTGATTCCTCCCTTGCGCCCCACCATCTGAATGAAAAAGTCCTGGAGGGAAAGGGGGGCAATCTCCAAAGACGCCTCCTGCTTTGGCGGCTGGTCAAAAATATAGCTTGTTACAAGCCCGCCCACGGCATCCTGCCCAATGACATTTCGATTGGCAGTTGCCGCCTCCACGTCTTTCTTTAACCCGCTCACAGAGTATGCCTTTTCTTCCAGGGCCTGCAGGGTATCAAAAAAACGGATCCGCCCCTTATCAAGGATGATCAACTTGTGGATGGTCTTTGTGATCTCTTCGATCATGTGGGTTGACACCACGATGATCCGCGGATGACGTCGAAAACTTTCTGTGAGCATCTCATAAAACGCAACCCGCATGATGGCGTCAAAGCCCAAAACTGGTTCATCCAAAAGGACGACGGGGCGGTTGCTGGCCAGACAGACAATGGTGGAAACCATCGTTTTCATGCCAAGGGAGAGCTGGTTGAATTTTTTCTTTCCGTCCAGTTCAAACCGCTCCATCATCTCTGTTGCAAAGGAAGCGTCATACGCCTCATTGACTTCAGATGCAATCCGCAGCAATTTCCAAACGGGCAGATTGAAGTGTCTGGCAAAGTTTTCAATGTAGCTGACACCGGGATCCAGCGTTGCGGTGGAGATGGTCTTTCCATCCACCTTGATTTGACCGCTGGTAATGTTTTGATAGCCAGCAATCGACTTCAAAAGGGTGGTTTTGCCTGCTCCATTTCGCCCCAGCAGGCAGTAAATGCCAGGTTCGTCTACTGTGAGATCGATTTGATGCAATACGGTGGAATGCCCATATTGCTTTGTGACCTGCTTGAGTTCTATCATACCAATGCCCTCCCAACTGCACCGGAAGATCCAACATTTGCATATAGGATCCCCCGGTGTTACAATAGTATAAACCTTTGTGCTACACAAAAGTCAAGGGAGAAAATCACATGGAAAAAAGTTATTTTTCAATTGGAGATGCGGCGGCACAGGTGCATATGACCAGTGAAACCCTCCGCCACTATGACCGCATCGGGCTGGTCAAGCCCAGTAAGGTTGATCCACACACCAAATATCGCTACTACAGTGCGGAGGACATCGTCCGTCTAAATACGATCCACGCGCTGCAACAGATGGATCTGCCTCTGCAGGAGATCAAGCGGGTTTTGGAGTATGACGATCTGGAAAAGATCATTCTATTTTTGGCGCAGGCAGAACAGAAGGCAGACGAAAAAATCGCAGCCCTGCGCTACAGCAAGGCAAAAATCCAAATGGTCCGGGCTGACTACGAGAAAAAGCTCCACGGCTGGCAGACTCCAGAGGGGATTTTTATACAAAAGTTTCCAGAGCGTGTCATCATGCTGGCCGATCCTGTTGAAAAAATTACAGTAGCCGATCTGTGGAGCTATCAGCGCCACTTTTATCAACGTTTGTCCAACACACAGAAGGAGCAATTTGCCTTTGAGGATTTGGCCGGCGTATATCGGGACGATGCCGCGGCCCGCTATTTTGCCGTGTGCACCCGCTATGTGGCAATAGATGGCTTAATAACCATTCCTGCCGGAATATATCTGTGTGCTGACTGCACCGAGGAAAACCAGAAGGAAACTCTGGATCAATTGCTGCACCTTGTGAAAACGGAATACCATGTGGATCCAGGTTTTTCCTTGCAGTTTGTGGTGATCTCCGGCATTCTACAGTGGAAATACCAACTTCAGGTCTATACTGGGGAATCTTTGAAGGATGTGGACATTTGCACCCTGACGCAGAGCCATTCCCTCTAATGGAGGAGGGGGTGCTCTAGATGGGCTGCACTTCCTTTTGGCGCAGGACCATTCCCCAAATCTCCACACCGCTGTTAAGAATGGAAAGGCGTGGCGTACGCCGGCCCTTTTGCAGAGTGAATGCTCTGCGAATGGACCCGCCCATTTTGCCCCTCTCTACAGGGCCCTCCAGGATCATTATGGGCGAGTGTATTTGGTGATGGATCAGGGCCAATTGTGCAGGTTGTTCTTTGGTCTGCTCCCAGGAAGAGGCGCTGCCCCCCGGATCGAATAGAGGTCTTCTGAACTTAAAATGTCCGTTCCATTCGCTGGGATAGAACAATACCGGCAGCAAGCTCCTATGAAAGAGCATACTGCCGGTATTGCTTCGCATGTGCTTTGGAGCGCTGGCGCTCCTGCCATTGGTTAGGGGATTGGGGGTGTATCAAGTGTGGGGAGGCTCTCCTCTAGTGGGCGCCGCCCTCCACGGCCGCGGTCTTGGCGCTCAAATCTTCAGAGAGGTTGCGCCGGGCAAACTCAGGATTTTCAGGGAGCAGCAGTTCCCAATCTAAGATGGGGTTCAGCTGGAAAGTCAAGGCCTGTGCCTGCAGGCCCAGGATGTGGCCGCCCTTGGTTCGATCGCTGCTCAGGAAGTGAAAGTGCCACCCTGGCAGGTTGATACCTTCCACATAGGCGGGGCAGTAGACGGCGATGACATTGCCAGGGACACCCTCATAGTGGAATTCCCGCTGCTTGCTGGCTGCCTCCGACAGGGTGGGATAGGGCTTTTGGCAGGCATAGCAGCTGCGTACATGCATCTCATCAAAGGTAGCGTCGGCCTTCAGAAGATAGAAAATGTTGGGGTTCTTCTCCACATAGGGGGCCAGCTGTTGTTTGAGAACCTCTATAGAGGTCACATCCGTCAGCTGAACCGTGGGGGCAGAGGCATCAAATGGGGCAACGGTACCAAAGGCAACGCCGTCCTCGGGCTCCATAACAGTGACGGTGCCATCTGCAGTGGCTCGGTAGGCCACGCCATCGGCAAAGATGGCCTCACCGTCCAGCCCGGTGTAGGTGCCCAGGCCAGTGTCAGCCTCCTGTAAAAAATCTGCGATGGAGATCGTGCGGTCAAAATTCCCCAGCATCAAGGCATTTAATGTGGAAGCTTGCAACAATTTTTTCATCAGAATACACTCCTTAGTGAACAGGATTGGCTTCGATTTTTGCTGTTTTCGAGTTTGCAGCCGGGGTGCTGCCGTCCGCCGGATGGCGCTTTAGCACCCATCTGACCATAAAAGGGCAGAGGATATTGGTCACGGCCAGTACAAAGGCCAGGGTTGCCACGGTGCTTGAGACATAGGCGCCTAAGGCGGCGTTGGCCTGGGCGGCCATGGTGGGAATGGCCAAAGCGACGCCCGCCAGGGAGGCGCTGGCCACCGAGGCATAGCCCGGGCGATGGAGTACGTGGCGCTCAAACACGTAGGAAGGCCCAATGACAATAATAAAGTACAGCAGGCTCAACAGCAGCCCCTGAGGCAGCATCTGGAAGGCGTCAAACAGGTTGATGGTAGAGCCAAATTCAAACCCTAGGAAGGGTAGAATGATGGCATTTCCTCCTGCGAATACATTGCGGATGTCTGCATCCAGATTGCCCAAAATCATACCAAGAATAAAGGGAATCAACAGTGAGACAATCTGAAGGACCTGTGCCATGCCAAAGCCGGAGGTGCCAAAGAAGCCCAAAAAGAGCAGCGGCAGTAGGGGCATGGAGCAGATGAGCATCACACCAAAACTGGCCTTGTCGGACTTGTCGCCAAAGGGCTGGATGATCCCCATGTAGAGGGCCGCATTGGCGCTGGTGACGGCACAGACAAAGGCCAAAAAGGAGATGCCTAAGGCGCCCTCATAGCCAAATGCGGCGTAGAATAGCCCGCACAACAGATAGGCCACGCCCAGCCGAACCAGGATCAACAGGACTCCCCGCCGCAGGGCGTCCCTCAGATCCCCCAGTTTTAGCTGGGTGCCGGTACAGAAGAGCATCAGGCCAATGAGCAGCATCTGCCCGCTGGAGGAGAACATGTCCTTCATGGGATTGCCCAAGTAGCTCCACAGATCAAATTGAAACATGCCCTGGCAGATGGTTGTGATTAGAGCACCAATGATCAGTGGGACAAACATGGTCCCTGCAGGCACCTTTTGCAGTGTCTTCCAAATATTCACATTGCGTTTGGTTTCTGTTTCCATCATAACTCCCCCTTTTATTGGTGGAACGTCTTTTTCTGTGACCTATTTTAGCCGATAGATCTGGATTTTGCACCAAGCTGATGATATAATTTTTAAAGATTTATTTGTGCTATCAGCACAGGGAGGGTGCCATGGATTGGAATGTACTGCTCCGGGATTTTTTGGAATGCAACAGCACAGACCGGCTGCTGCAGGATGCGGGAACCATGTTGGGCTGTCCGCTCATGGTGGTGGATGACACCTTTCATGTCATAGCCAGCTATGTGCCGGAGGGGTTCCATGACGGAGCCTTTGATGCCGCCCTCACCCGGGGGGAGATCACCTACGAGGCCATCTCCGCCCTGCATTGGGATCTGATGCCAGACCCCACGGCCGGCGTCTTCCAGCTGGTGGAGGACAGCGGCTATACCAGGCGATTTTCCTGCCTGGCCAATGGTGGTATGCGGGTTGGTTATCTCATCTGCGTGGATGTGAACGAGAATTTGGCCCAAGTGCCCCAGGAACAGTTCCACGGGCTGGAGGCCCTTCTGGCCAAACAGATCCTCTGTCAGGATGGGCGCAACAGAGCCTACGGCACCACGGTGGAGGAGGTGTTGGCCAACCTGCTGGACGGCAAATTTTCGGAGCCGGGGGCCTTCTATGTCCAAGCGATGACCACTGATCTGGCCCAGGATCAGCCGGAACGGTTGGCACTGATCAACCTGGGGCTCTACCACAGCTTCAACTTTCGGGATGATGCCCTCAAACAGGCGCTGAACCAGGCCTTTGGTGGGGCCCATCCTTTTCTGTACCGGGGAGAGGTGCTGCTGCTTCTAAAAAAGTCCCATCCCCTGGCGGCCCTGGATACCCTGGCTCAGCAATACCGGTTGCGGGTGGTGGTTTCAGACCAGTTCAGTGACCTATACCTTCTACCCCAGCACTACCACGCAGCTCGGGAGGTGATGGAGTACCTACTGCCATTGACGGGGCCGCTTGTGACCTACACAGAGCAATTCCGAACCCTGCTGCTGATGCACCAGCTGGCACAGCGCCCAGTTCTGACGGATCCCCGGATCCGAAAACTGGCAGCATATGACCGGGAACAACATACCCAATTCTGCCTGACCTTGTACACCTATTTGATCTGCCATCACTCGGTGCAGGAGACCTGTGCGCGGTTGTTTACCCACCGGAATACGATTCTCTACCGTCTTCGAAAGCTGCGGGATGACTTTGCTCTTCCTCTGGATGACCCAGATCAGACCGTACCGCTGCTGCTGTCCAGTGGGCTGATGCTGCTGCAGAATCACCAGGACCGATTGTTCGTGCAGGCTTTCCACTTGGAGCAAGCACCCGGACGTGAGGGTTGGAACCTGCAGGAGCCATAGGGTATAAGGTCACTTCAAAAGATAGGAATCATTTTCATAGCAGCCAAGACCCTTTGGAATTCTACATTTGGCATAGACTTTTGAGCTGCCAGCGGATTTTATCGGGAGAATCTGGCCGCTGAACAAACACCTGCTACGATTTTGCTTGGATGTATAAAGGATAAAATCAAGCGATATTTTGAGAAGGGAGAGAGACAAAATGTTCCGTCCCATGCGTAGAAAGGGGCAGGCCCTGCCCCCGGAGGCGTGCACCGCCATCTTGCGGCAGGGGTCCTGTGGCGTTCTGGCTCTGGCTGGAGACGACGGGTATCCATATGCCGTACCCGTCAGCTATGTGCATGACGGGGAGCGGATCTACTTCCACAGCGCAAAAGCTGGTCACAAGCTGGATGCCATCCAGAGGGAGCCAAAGGCTTCCCTCTGCGTGGTGGACCAGGATCTGGTGGTTCCTGAGGAGTACACCAGTTATTTCCGCAGTGTCATTGCCTTCGGCGTTATCCACCCGGTGGAGGCAGAGGAGGAAAAATGGGCCGCCATCGAAAAACTGGCCCTCAAGTATGCGCCCCACGACACCGCGGCCAACCGGAGAGAAACCATCCAGCGGGAGTGGGAGCCATTGTGCATGCTGCGGATGGACATCCAGCACCTCACGGGCAAGGAGGCCATTGAGCTGGTCCGGCAGAGGCAGCAGGAGGCATCCGTCCTGCTGGATGAATAGGGGAAGGCCAGGGTGTTCCCCTAGAAAATGAGTGCTCCATTTGCATGAGAGGGCTGCTTCCATTGTTCTTCACATTTATAAAAGATGGTCAGAGGGTCCGTCCATACAGCAGGTGGGGAACAGCCTTGCCCCCATCGATTCGTATAAACGCTTTGCGGACCACCATACCGAGCTTTTCAGCCACCCTCCGGGAGGGGATGTTGTCTGGCCGGATTTGCGCAGTGACCTCCTTGCAATGTAGCACGTAGGCGGCGTACTCCACACAGGCTGTTGCGCTCTCAAAGGCATACCCCTGGCCCCAAACCCTCTTCTGAAAGATGTATCCGATGCCAACATAGGATTCCTGATCGGCCTGTTCTGCAATGAGACCGCAGACGCCCACCGGGCTGTTGGATGCCTTCTCCACAACGGTCCAATAGCTGTAGCCGTCCCTGTCATATCGCATCAGGTTCTCCTGAATCCAGTCTGCGACTTCCTGGTCTGAAAAGGCATGATCCCAGGCATACATGACCTCCCTATTCTGTAGTATGGTGCACAAAAACGATCCGTCAGTTGGGCGTATCCTGCGCAGCAAAAGACGGTTTGTCTCCAAAACTTGATCCATCCTATAAACCTCACTTTCATAAAAATTCTCCGGCAAGAGCGAAGGCCCCAATTATGGGTAGTCTACCATGGGGTGGGGATGGGGTGCAACCAGTGGCCCGAAGTTCTATCATCACGTGATGGAAGGCAAAACCGAAAGGTGATTTTTGGGGTGCAATATGATAGAATAAAAACAAAAGCTCGAAACAAGGAAGGTAGAACATATGGCAAAATATGAAAAGATGCTCTACGGAGATTTTCAGGAACTTTTGGACCGCCTCCACCAGGCGGTGATGGATGGGAGCATGACGGCCTCCTACGAGGAGGGAAGCGACTATCATCAGGATGGATTCGATTGTGCCATCCGGGTCTATGAGAGATATAGCGCCTTGGGAGGCAATCGGGTGAGCATGACCGTGGTTCTGACCGGCCAGAGAGGGGCCTACTTTCTATCCGCCATTACCTCCGGCGGAAGCCAGGCTATGTTTTTTAAAATGAACACCGGTGGGGAGGAGGCCTTCCTGCAGACCATTGCAGATGTGGCGGAGGACCTATGATGCCCTCCCTCTACCTGAAAAGTGCAACCGCCCCAAAGGGGGCAGAAAGGAACTTGTTTGGATGATCAAGGGGATCTTTTGTGATTTTTATGGAACGGTGGTCCACGAGAATGGCCCCATCTCACTGGAGGTCATTGAGCGGGTCTACCGCAGCGGAGATGCCGCCTCTCCCAAAGAGGTGGTCCAGGCCTGGTACCAGGCCTTTGACCAGCGGGTTCAGGCATGCTGTGGTCCGCATTACCGCACCCAGCAGGAGCTGGCCCTGGAGAGCTTCCAACAGGTGTTGGAGCAGTTCCACGCCAAGGAGGATGCCGCCGCCCTCTGCCAACGGATGGTGGAGCACTGGTGCAACCCGCCCCTCTACGAGGATGCCAAAGTCTTTTTGGACCAGAGCAGTTGGCCCGTCTACCTGGTCACCAGCAGCGACAACCTGTTTGTGGAGCAGGCAGTGGCCGGACACGGATTGAAGGTATCCGGCATCACCACCAGCGAGGATGCCACCTATGCAAAGCCCCATGTGGAGCTGTTTGAATATGCCCTGCGCCGCTGGGGGCTCTCTCCGGCACAGGTGGTGCACATTGGGGATTCCCTTCAGGGAGATGTGCGCTGTCCTCAGGCCCTGGGGATCCGCACCATCTGGCTCAACCGGGAGGATCGGCCAGTTCCGCCGGATGTGACTGCTGCCAAAGATTTCTACCAGGTTCAGGCCATTTTGCAGCAGTGGAGTGAGGCGTAGATTCCCCTCTGCCCCACCAGGTGGGCCCCCTTTGACCGGGAGTATCCACCTGGTGGAGCCCTGCCCGCAGAAGCTGGCATGGGGGTAGGTATCTTACCCAAAGGTGCGTACTTGACAAGGGGCGCAACTCCTGTATTATAAGAGCAGGAGCATTCCTTTCCCCATCATGACAATCGGTGCTGGCACACAGATGGCCTGTGCTTGTCCAGCCGATTTTGCAAGAGTATTCCTGTGGGCTTGCACCCTGTAAAAGGGTATGTTATAATTGTTATAGGCCTTGGGCCTATTCTTTTTGGGGAAAACATGTAGGTGCTTAACCATTGGGGCAGGCTTCCAATGGAAGAGAGAGGACAGGGGATTGCATCCCCGCGAAGTTGAGAGGAGAGGTAGCGTGGAAATGACAGAACAATCCAAAGAGAAACAGTTCTTTACCAAAAAGGGCAATGTGCTGTTTCTGGCCATTGTTTGCACCCTGCTGTGGGGCAGCGCAATTCCCTGCATGAAGGTGGGGTACGATCTGTTTCAGATCGGCGCTGACGACCTGTTCGGAAAATTTATGTTTGCTGGATACCGCTTTTCTTTTGCAGGCATTTTGACCCTGCTCTTCGGGTGGATCTACAACAAAAAGTTCCCCCGGCTGACCAAGAAAAACGCCTTCCCCATCCTGGGGCTTGGTCTGCAGTACACTGGTTTGCAGTACCTGTTTTTCTACATTGGTGTTGCCAACACTACAGCAGTGAAGAGCTCCATCCTCACAGCCATGGGCACCTTTATCGCAGTAATTTTGGCCCACTTCTTCTTCAAAAATGACCGGATCACACTCCAAAAGGCCATGGGTTGCATCGTGGGCTTTGCAGGTGTTGTGCTCATCAACTTGGGCGGGCTGGACGCCAGCTTTGCCTGGAACGGGGAAGGCATTCTTATCATTGCTGTCTTTATGTTTGCCATTGGCCAGCTCATCAGCAAAAAGATCGCCCATCTGAGCGATCCTGTCACCATCACTGGTTACCAGCTGTTGGCAGGGGGCCTGATGTTGGTGATCCTGGGCCTGTGCGGCGGTGGCCGCCTGAACTTTACTGGCCTACCCTCCGCGGGGCTGCTGTTCTATATGTCCTGCCTGTCGGCCATTGCATTTACCATCTGGACCTTCTTGCTCAAGCACAACCCCATGGGAACAGTGACCATCTACAATTTCTTCACCCCCATCTTTGGGGTCCTGCTCTCTGCGGTCATTCTGCATGAGTCGGTCTTCAATGCCAGAAGCATGGTGGCGTTGGTGCTGGTCTGCGTGGGCATCTGCCTGGTCAACTACCAGGGCAAAAAGAAGGCACAGTCCCAGAATCAGGTCCAGGAATCTCAGACCAATTAGAGGAGGCTGTTCCCGGTGCCTTGGGGCGACCCGACTGCCCCAGATTGGATGGCAAGTACAGAGGGTCCCCACAGCGAAAGCTGTGGGGACCCTTTTCGTATCATCCCTTGGATCACATTGAGATGAGGGGTATAGCCCCTCTTTCCATGGAACAAAACAAAACCACCGCTGCACCGGCAGCGGGGGAGATGTGCTTTTCAGGGGAAAAGCATGACCGATAGACCGCGCCTGACCTTCCATGCAGCGGAGGGCAGGATGTCAACTTAACGGCAAAAATTTTCGATGTAGCTGTCCATGGCCTGGGCGATGATCTCACGGGCATCTTCCGGGCCGCCGTACTCCTTGTCCACATCGGTGGTCTTGCCCTCCAGGGCCTTGTAGACCTGGAAGAAGTGGGACATCTCATCAAAAATGTGCTTGGGCAGCTCCTCAATGTTTTTATAGGTGTTGTAGGTGGGGTCGGAGAAGGGAATGGCCACAATCTTTTCATCGTGGCGCCCATTGTCAATCATGGAGATGACGCCGATGGGATAGCACCGCACCAGGGTGGAGGGGCGGATGGGCTCGGAGCAGAGGACCAGTACATCCAGGGGGTCCTTGTCGTCCCCATAGGTCCGGGGAATCAGCCCATAATTGGCGGGGTAGTGGGTGGAGGTATAGAGGATCCGGTCCAGCATAATCAGGCCGGTCTCCTTGTCCAACTCGTACTTGGTTTTGCTGCCCTTCTCAATCTCAATAAAGGCCATAAAATCATCCACTGTGATGCGCTTGGGGCTGATATCGTGCCAAATGTTCATACAAAAGCTCCTTTCAGAGATGGCGGCCAATCCGATCCAATGGAACAGCCGGCCACAGGTTGGGCCGGAAGTTGCCTCTTATTATACAGGATATTGCCTAAAAAATCAAGGTATATTTGTTGCACAATCACGAATTTTTGATCATCGCAGGTGGTAACAGGGGGAGCCTTGCCATTTTGCATAAAAATATGGGCCACCATTTTTGGAAAAAAAGCCTTTTGAAAACTTTTATTGTTTTTTGATATTATTTTATTGATCAAAACAATACCAACGTTGGGAGGAAGACGGATGAAGCGCATCAAAGCGGCCTGCCTGCTGCAGACCATTCATTTCCAGCTCAAGGATGACCTGGGCCACGACGCCGCCGTCCGGGCGGTGAAAGAGGAGGTGGAGCACTACAAAATGCAGCTGAACCGCAGCCGGACCAAGTATCAGGTGGTGGATGAGGAGGAACAGCCAGACGGTTCCATTCTCCTGCGGATCAAAAAGCAGTACAATAACTACAGCTGCGCGGAATACTTGGATTGAGAGACCCTCCAACAGGTTGGCACCACCTTCCTGTTGGAGGGCCTTTGGGTGGAAGGGACATGGAGATGCCTGCATCCCATGGCTGTCCACCACATGCCTCTTGGAGCCCCACGCCCTAGATGTGGGGTTGCCAGATTTGAACCGCCCGCTGAAGCCTGCGCCGTGCGCGCTGCAAGGTGCGGCAGACGGTGGACTTGTTCACCTGCAGCTGTTGGGCAATCTCTGGGATGGTCCGCTCCTCAAAGTAATATAGCTGGATCATCTCCCGCTGCCGGGGGGTCAAGCTGGTCTGAATCGCCTGCTGGAGCATCTGCCAATACTGGCTGCGCAGGGCAGCGTTGTCCTGGCCGCAGGGGACCATGTGGGCCAGTGGAATCTGGTCCACATTGCCAAAGAGGAGCAGGGTGGTGCGCCGCTCCCTCACGGTGCCAGACGCTCCCGTCTGTAGTAGTTGCGCAGATAATTTGCCGTGTTGCGGGTGTCATACAGCTCATACTGCAGCAGTTCGATGCGCTTGTCCATCAAAAAGGCCTCCTCTCCACGGGCGGTCTTTCGCCGCTCCTTGAGCAGGGCCAGGCGCTCCTCAATGGCGGTGGCAGATCGATCATACTGCTGGGCCAGATGGTTCAAAGAGGACATGGCATTCACCTCCAAAATAAGAACATATGTTTCCTTCTTCGGTAAAAAAATAGGCCAGCAATTCTGGCATCTTTTGGACTGGGGTTCCCCTCTAGCATAGCGTTCTTTGGAGGTAATTGCAATGGTCTGGGGAAAATGGGACATGCTCGGAACATTCATACAAAAATAATAGAGTATTTTGTTCTATTATTCCAATAAATAGAGAATCCGTGCCGAAATGTATCCCACACCCACTCTGGGTCATTCTATCTTTCAGATGGGGCGCCATACCATGGAGGGGGAACCGTTGCCTAAATGTTTCCATACGGTGGGCAAGCGGTAGTGGGCCAAGGAACAGAATCGTACTGGGACTTTGGATCCCATAGGACACCGGTGGGCAATTGCGCTCTTTTATGGTACAATCATAAAAACACCACTTGGGAGGGAAAACCATGGCGAAACGTGCGGTCGTACTGGGGGGAGGCGGCTCTCGGGGCGCATATCAGATGGGAGTCTGGCGCGCCATGCGGGAGCTGGGGATGGACTATCAGATTGTAACGGGCAGCTCGGTGGGGGCCCTCAACGGCGTGATGATGGTCCAGCAGGACTATGACGGCGCCAAAGCCCTGTGGGAGAGCATTCACAACGAGGATGTGATGGATCTGCCGGAGCCCATGGCACCGGTGTCCTATGAGGAACCCGGCTGGGAGCGCAGAGCCTGGGGGGACTTTTTGCGCAGCGCCATGCAGTCCCGCGGGGTGGACAGCACCCCTCTGGAGACCTTCCTGCAGGACTATGTCAAGGAGGATCTGGTGCGCACCTCCCCCATTGAGTTCGGGCTGGTGACGGTGGAGTTCCCCGCCATGCGCGCCAAGGAGCTGACCAAGGCGGAGATCCCCCAGGGCAAGCTCACCGACTATCTCATGGCCTCCTGTGCCTGCTTCCCGGCCTTCCGAACCAAAAAGATCGGGGAGACCCAGTTTATTGACGGCGGGTACCACGACAACATGCCCATCAGCCTGGCGGTGCGGCTGGGGGCCCAGGAGATCATCGCTGTGGACATCAAGGGGGTGGGGGTGTACCGCAGGCCCGTCAAGGGGCTCAAGATCACCACCATCCGCTCCCACTGGGATTTGGGGCCCTTCCTGTGGTTTGAGCCCACCCTGTCCAAGCGGAATATGGAGTTGGGCTACCTGGATGCCATGCGCGCCTTTGGGGCTTTGGAGGGCAACTGGTATGCCTGGACACCCGGGGAGGCCCAAAAATTGGATGCTGTGGGGCAGAGGGCCTTTTTGGAGCTGACACAGCGCTTAAAATTGGACGATACGGCCAATCCCATGGCGCGGATGCTCCGCCGGAAGCTCCTCAAGATCCTGCTGGAGCATCCCTCTGCCAGAGAAGAGCAGGATCGCCTGCCGTGGGGCGTTTTGGCCCGGCAGGCGGCAGAACTGGCCGCCGAATGTCTGGGGCTGCCCCCCTTGAAGGTGTACACCTTTGCCTCCCTGTGCCGGGAGACCCTCTCCCGCTTCCGCCACAGGCAGCAGGACTTGGACGTGCAGCAGGCCCTTGCCCTGCTGCAGGGCAAGAAGTTGCCCGCCCTGGACCGCCTCAAGGAGATCGCTGCCCTGGGGCAGGTGGCCTTGGTGTCCCTCTTTCAGCAGGAGCTGGAGGGGGTTCTCCAGGGCACTTGGAACCCGCTGCTCCTCTGGCCCCAGCTGGCCCTGTTTCCCAAGGAGTTCCTCATCGCCTGCTTTTTCTGGTGGATACAGCAGCATCCGCAGCTCTGGCAGGGGGCCCTGGAGGAGGGGCACAAGGGCGAATAACATTGTGCGCATGTTGCGGGAAAAAAGAACAGCGCCGGTTTTTCTTTTGAGGGAAACCGGCGCTGTTGCATGTTAGAAAAAGTCCATGGAACCTGGGCATTCCACAGGAGCGGGGCGACCAGCCAGGCCATAAAATGGCCCAGTCTGGGGGAAGGCCAGCACAAAAGTTGCGCCTGTTCCTCTGGGTGGGAGGCCCTAAGGCTGGCGGTTCTGCTCCCCCCACCGGCACATGCAGTCCAAAATGGGGATGAGGGACTTTCCCCGGGGCGTCAGGCTGTACTCCACCTTGGGGGGGATCTGGGGGTACTCCTCCCGGTGGATCAGCCCGTCCCGCTCCAGCTCCTTGAGGGTGACGCTCAGGGTCTTGTAGGAGATGCTCTTGATGTATTTTTTCATCTCGTTGAACCGTACCACCTCAAAGGCCGCCAGGCAATAGAGAATGACCATCTTATATTTCCCGCTGATGAGGGACAGGGTGTAGTGAAACCCCGTCTGGGTCAAATCTGATTTGGAGATACACTCCAGGCTCATGTTACACTCTCCTTTTTGATAGTATCCAACCAAAAGGCAAGTATCAAACTTCAATGTGCGTACTTGAAATGGTGGCCATTTACTCTATAATTGTAGTTAACAGGAAAAATCTTGTCAATATGAAAAAGGGGAGAGATCAACATGGGCAAACAGATTGTGATACTCACCGGCAGCCCCCGTAAGCAGGGGAACAGTTTTGCAATGACAGAGGCATTTACTCAGGCCGCCCAGGCCAAGGGCCACCAGGTGACCCGCTTCAACACGGCGCAGCTGAAGGTGGGAGGGTGCCATGCCTGCGAAACCTGTTTCCAAACAGGGAAGGCATGTTCCTTTGATGACGACTTCAATGCCATTGCCCCAGCCATTCTGCAGGCGGATGCGGTGGTGTTTGTCATGCCGGTGTACTGGTACTCCATCCCGGCACAGCTCAAGGCGGTGATCGATAAGATGTACTCCTTCTGCGTGGCGGGCAAGGACATTGCCGGCAAGGAGTGCGCCTTGATCGCCTGCTGTGAGGAGGAAGACATGACCGTGTTGGACGGGGTTCGCATTCCCATTGAGCGCACGGCCGCCCTGCTCAAATGGAACATGGTGGGCGAGGTGCTGATCCCTGGTGTGCTCAATGTCGGCGACATCACACACACGGATGGGTGCAAGCAGGCAGCTGCCCTGGCGGAAAAATTTTAGGGGGCTGTCATTATGACCGTGCACCAGGCGCTGTGGGAGCGTTTTTCCTGCCGGTGTTTTTTGAACAAACCAGTGGAACCGCAGCTGCTGGAGGCGGTGCTGGGGGATGCCATGCGCTCCCCCTCCTGCGAGAACTCCCAGCCCTGGGAGGTCTTTGTGGCCGGCCCCCAGGCCATGGAGCGGTTGCGGCAGGAGGTTGAAGCCTGCCGCAAAGAAAAACAGCCCCAGGATTTGAACCGCCGCTTTGACGGGAATTGGACGCCGGAGATGCAGCCCCGGATCGATGCCTATTTTGACGGTATCTGCGCCCATGAGCCCCGGAAGAATTTTGACTATACCATGCAGAAACGGCAGCTGTTCTATGCCCCGGCAATGGTATATCTTTGCCTGCCAGAGGGGCTGCCCACTTGGTCCGTCTTTGACACGGGGATCTTTGCCCAGAGTCTGATGCTGTCCGCCACGGAACACGGGCTGGCCAGTATAGCTTCTGCGGTCTCCGTGGCCTATCCCCAAGCGGTGCGCAAGGTGCTGGGGATCCCCCAGAAATTTTGGCCCGTCATTGGCATCGGGCTGGGTTACCCTGACCCCCAGGCGCCGGTCAACCATTTCCGCACGGATCGCAGGGGTATGGAGCAGATCCACCGCCTGCCATAGAAAGGAGCGATGACCCCATGACCGTACAGGAGGCTCTGCAGCAGCGTTACTCCTGCCGGATATTTCTGGATGCCCCGGTGGAGCGCGGCACGCTGGATGCAATCTTTCAGGATGCCTTCCGCACTCCGTCCTGGGCCAATTCCCAACCTTGGGATGTCTATGTGGCGGGGCAGGAGGAGATGCAGGCCATTGTCCAAGGGATGCAGGAGTGCCGCAAACAGCGCCTGCACACCCATCTGGATCTACCGTTCCAAGGTACATGGTCCGCGGCGGCCAAAGGGCACATGGATCGGTTCTTTGAAGAGGTCTATGCCTGTGAGGAACGCCGTAACCTGGATTTCACCCTCCAGAACCGTAGCCTGTTCCATGCACCCTGTTGCATCTTTTTAACCATGGAGCGTTGCCTATCGGCCTGGTCCTACTACGACATCGGCGCGTTCTCCCAGAGCGTCATGCTTTCAGCAACGGAGCACGGGCTGGCAACCATCCCGGCGGCGGTGTTTGTGGGGTACCCGGATCTGATCCGCAGGGTGCTCCATATCCCCCAGGAGAAGGCGGTGCTCGTGGGCATTGGCATTGGATACCCGGATTTGACGGCCAAAGTCAATCACTTGAAAACCAGCCGCAAACCCATCTCAGAGGTGGTCTATTGCGGCTCCGAATTTGAGACAAAAGGAGAATAAGTATGGGCAAACAGATTGTAATCCTCAACGGCAGCCCCCGCAAAAGGGGCAACACCAGCGCCCTGGTGGAGGCCTTCACCCAGGGGGCCCAGGGGGCGGGCCACACCGTGACCACCTTCCACCTGGACAGCATGAACCTCCACGGCTGCAAGGGCTGCTGCTGCGGCGACAGCGGGCGGGAGTGCCCCTGTGTCCAGAAGGACGACATGGCGGCCATCTATCCCGCAGTCAAAGGCTGCGACGTACTGGTGCTGGCCAGCCCCCTGTACTACTGGAACCTGAGCGGCCAACTCAGAATGGCCGTTGACCGCCTGTTTGCCCTGGAGGAGGGGGCGGAGAACCTTCTGCGGGGCCACGGCAGGGCCTGCGCCCTCCTGATGGCGGCCGGAGGCAACGACTTTGACGACATGGTGCGCTATTTTGACAATTTGACCGTGCACCTGGGGTGGAAGAACCTGGGCCACGTTCTGGCCGGCGGGGTCAACGACCTGGGCGCGATCCAGGGGCACCCGGCGCTGGAGCAGGCCAGGGAACTGGGCGCCAACTTGTAGAGGGAGGAATCGCACGATGAAAGTTCTGTTGATCAATGGCAGCCCCCATGAGCACGGCTGCACCTACACCGCTTTGATGGAGGTGGCAGCGACGCTCCACAAGTATCAGATTGAGACAGAGCTGCTCCACCTGGGCAAAAAGCCCATTGCCGGTTGCATCGCCTGCGGCAAGTGCGCCGTGTCAGGCCGGTGTGTCTTTGACGACCTGGTCAACCAGGTGTTGGACCGTCTGGACGAGTTCGACGCCCTGGTGGTGGGTTCGCCCGTCTACTATGCAGGGCCCAGCGGCCAGCTGACCGCCTTTTTGGACCGGCTCTTCTACAGCGGCGGCGGACGTATGGCAGGCAAGCTGGGGGCCTGTGTGGTCTCCTGCCGCCGGGGTGGCGCCACCGCGGCCTTTGACCGGCTCAACAAATACTTCACCATCAGCAACATGCCGGTGGTGTCCTCCCAGTACTGGAACCAGGTCCACGGCTCCACCCCGGAGGACGTGCAAAAGGACCGAGAGGGCCTGCAGACCATGCGCACCCTGGGGGAGAACATGGCCTGGCTGCTCCGCTGCATTGCGGCGGGCAGGGAACAGGGCATCCAACTGCCGGAGTATGAGGGCAAGGTTTGGACCAACTTCATCCAAAATTAAACGCCGCCGGGCCAGGGGATTGGAGGGATCGGTTCCCCCGGTGGAGCTGGCCTCCACCGCCCGCAGGAACCGGCAGGATGGCAATCGGGAGACCCTGGCAGGTCGAGGCCTCCAGATTTGGGCCAATGAAGGAACAATTTGGAATAAATTAGATATATTATCCTATTCGTAATAAAAGAACCTGCAAAAATGCCCCGGAGAACCGCTCCGGGGCACATCTTGTTACAGCAGGTCCTGATTGTAGACCGCCCGGCTGCCGCCCACAAATTTGGGCCGCACCCTTGCACAGTTGAGGGTGGCCTCCCCAATTTTGGACAGGGAAATGCGCACAGGTACCGCCACCCTGGCCAGGTGCATGCCGATGAGGGTCCCGCCGATGTCCATGCCGGCCTTGGCCACCACCTCCTCCACCGCCACCGGGCTCTGGAAGGTGTGGTAGGCCGCCGTGGCAAAGGAGCCGCCCGCCTTGGGCTGGGGGATCACGTTCACCTGTTCCAGGTGGTACAGGCGGGCGCAGGCCTCCTCCACAATGAGGGCCCGGTTCAGATGCTCGCAGCACTGGGCGGCCAAAAAGAGGTCCGCCTCCTGGAGCACAGGGTAGATGCCCTGGAGGATGGCCTGGGCCACCTCAGGGCTGGAGTCGGAGCCAATGCGGTGGCCCCCCACCTCGCTGGAGGAGCAGCCCACCACCACAATGTCCTTGGGGTGGAGCTTTGCCACCTGGAGGAGTTCCCGAACGGCAAGATTTGCCTGTTGTGTCAATGTTTCAAACATGGATCATCCATCCTTTCCATCTCCCATTTTTGCCCCAAGGGGCGCCAGGGCCGAACCGGTCTCTGTCTGTCTTCATTATACTATTTCCCCTCTGCAACTGCAACCGCCGGGGCTGTGGCGCCAAAAAGGGGAAGGCTTCAAAAAAATTTGCCAGGTGTAAAGAAAAAAACTTGACAGATGCCTCTGCCTCCTCTATAATATCACAAGGAAAGTGTAAAGGAATCAACTTTACAGTTTGGAGTGATGATGTGGGCAAGGATTTGAGAATATCCCTCCTGCTGGACTTCTATGGCCAGATGCTCACAGAAAAGCAGCGGGAGGCCGTGGAACTCTACTACAACGAGGACCTGTCCCTTGGGGAGATTGCCGACAACTGCCACATCACCCGCCAGGGCGTGCGGGACAACATCAAGCGGGCGGAGGCCATGCTCCTGGAGTTTGAGGAGCAGCTGGGCCTGGCCCGGCGCTTCCGTGAGATCCAGCAGGGCCTGGACCGGATTGCCGCCCTGGCCAAGGAGATTGACTACTACAATGAGCGCTACAGCTTCTCCAACGAGATTGCCCAGCGCGCCCAGGAGATCGTGCAGGTGGCCCAGTCCATCAACGAATAGCCGGTCTTTCGATCATTTCTGCCGAGGGGAGGAAACAACATGGCCTTTGAGGGACTTTCCGAAAAGCTGGGGGCGGCCTTTAAAAAGCTGCGTTCCAGAGGAAAGCTCAAGGAGTCGGACATCAAGGAGGTCATGCGGGAGGTCCGCCTGGCGCTGCTGGAGGCCGACGTCAACTACAAGGTGGCCAAGGACTTTGTCAACGCCGTGACCCAACGTGCCACCGGCGCCGATATTTTGGAGAGCCTGACCCCCGACCAGCAGATCATCAAAATCGTCAACGAGGAGCTGATCCGGGTCATGGGTGAGACCCAGGCCAGGATCAACCTCTCCTCCCAGATTCCAACCATCATCATGATGTGCGGCCTGCAGGGCGCAGGAAAAACCACCCACGCCGGCAAGCTGGCCAAACACTTTAAGGATCAGGGCAAGCGCCCCATGCTCATTGCAGCGGATATCTACCGCCCCGCTGCCATCCAGCAGCTGCAGGTAGTGGGAGAAAGGGCGGGCGTCCCCGTCTTTGAGATGGGCCAGATCGACCCCCAGACCATTGTGAAAAAGGGCCTGATGTACGCCAAGGACCACGGCCGGGACATCGCCATCATCGATACCGCCGGCCGGCTGCACATTGATGAACAGCTCATGGACGAGCTCAAGGGCCTCAAGGCAAACTTTCACCCCAACGAGATCCTTCTGGTCATCGACGCCATGACCGGCCAGGATGCGGTGAATGTGGCCAAGAGCTTTGATGAGGCACTGGGCATCGATGGGGTGATTCTCACCAAGCTGGATGGCGACACCCGCGGCGGCGCCGCCCTATCGGTGCGGGCCGTCACCGGCAAGCCCATCAAGTTTGTGGGTATGGGGGAAAAGATCGAGGATCTGGAGCCCTTCTATCCCGACCGTATGGCCTCCCGGATCCTGGGCATGGGGGATATGCTCACCCTCATTGAAAAGGCCCAGGGCTCCATCGACCAGAAGTCGGCCATGAGCATGGCCCAAAAGATGAAGGCCAACTCCTTTGACCTGAACGACCTGTTGGAACAGATGCGCCAGATCCACAAGATGGGCCCGCTCCAGCAGGTGCTCTCCATGATCCCCGGTGTCTCCGGCAAGATCAAGGATGAGGAGGTCAGCGAGGGGGAGAAGGAGCTCAAGCTCATTGAGACGGTCATCAACTCCATGACCAAAAAGGAGCGGGAGAAGCCCAGCATCCTCAATGCCTCCCGCAAGCGGCGCATCGCCGCCGGCAGTGGCACCCGGGTGGAGGATGTGAACCGGGTCCTGCGCAAGTTTGAGCAGATGCAAAAGATGATGAAGATGGTCACAGGGGCCACCAAAAAGGGCAAACGCCGCATGAACCCCTTTGGCCAGCTGCCCCCCGGAATGGGGATGTAGTTGTTTTCAACCGGTCATCGGTCTGAAATAGAGAAATTGAGTGCAGGAGGTGACAACACATGGCCGTCAAGATCAGACTGCGCCGCATGGGCGCAAAGAAAGCTCCCTTCTACCGCATTGTGGTTGCAGATTCTCGCTATCCTCGGGATGGCAGATTCATCGAGGAGCTGGGCTACTATGATCCCACCAAGGAGCCCTCTGTCGTCAAGGTGGACGCGGAGAAGGCGAAGAAGTGGATCGCCAATGGCGCACAGCCCACTGATACCGTCAAATCCCTGTTGAAGAAGCAGGGCGTGCTGTAAGGGAGGATTTATCCTATGGAACAGCTCATTGTGACAATCGCAAGAGGCCTGGTTGAGGATAAAGATTCCGTCACTGTCACTGTGGACGCGCCGGATGCAGAGGGGGTCACTGTGTACCACCTGCATGTCGCGCCCGACGATATGGGCAGAGTCATCGGGAAACAGGGCCGGATTGCCAAGGCAATTCGCACCGTTGTGAGAGCCGCTGCCAATCGGACTTCCGCCAAGGTCGCAGTAGAGATCGACTGATGCAAAGTCCGCCCCGCCGGCTCAACTGACCACGGGCAAGATTGTAAGCGAACGAGGGAGAGCAAGCTGCTTGCTTTCCCTTTCTCTCTTTTTGGACAGATGTGCGGCCCCAGGGGGCCGGTGAAGGATAGAATAGGAGGAAAAGGCGTGTTAAAACAGTTCCTGGAGGTGGGCAAGATCGTCACCACCCACGGGGTCCGGGGTGAGGTGAAGGTGGAGCCCTGGTGTGACTCCCCGGACTTTTTGTCAGAATTTGAGACCCTCTATCTGGACAAGGGGGCCACGGCCATACAGGTGGAACGCGCCCGCTCCTATAAGAACATGGCCTATCTCAAACTCCAGGGGGTGGAGAACATGGACCAGGCCGAAGCCCTGCGGGGCAAGGTGCTGTACATCCGCCGCACGGATGCCCGCCTGCAGGAGGGGGAGTTCTTCATCCAGGACCTGATGGGCCTGCGGGTGGTGGACGCCGACAGCGGCGTGTGCTATGGCACCCTGTGCCAGGTGAGTGAGACGGGGGCCAACGATGTCTACCACATCAAGGGGGAGGATGGCAAGATCCGCCTGATTCCCGCCATTCCCCAGGTGGTGCTGCACATCGACTTGGAGGGGGAGGTCATGACCATCCGGCCCCTGGAGGGACTGTTCGATGAGGATTGATCTGATCACCCTGTTCCCGGAGATGTGCTACACCGTCCTGGACGAGAGCATCCTGGGCCGGGCCCGACGGGCCGGCTGGCTGGATGTGCGGTGCCACAACATCCGGGACTACTCCGACGACCGGCACCGGCGCATTGACGACACTCCCTACGGAGGGGGCAAGGGCATGCTCATGGAGTGTGAACCCATCTACCAGTGCTACCAGACCATTGCAGGGTCGGTGGCACAAAAGCCCCATGTGATCTTTATGTCCCCCCAGGGCAAAACCCTGAACCAGCAGCGGGTCAAGGAGCTGGCCCAGATGGAGCACCTGGTGGTCCTCTGCGGCCACTATGAGGGGGTGGACCAGCGGGTGCTGGATGAGATTGTGGACGAGGAGATCTCCGTGGGGGACTTTGTCCTCACCGGCGGGGAACTGGGAGCCCTGATTCTGGTGGACAGCGTGGGCCGTCTCTGCCCGGGGGTCCTCTCCGATACGGTGTGCTTCACCGAAGAGAGCCACTGGAACGGCCTGTTGGAATATCCCCAGTATACCCGGCCCCCCGTCTGGCGCGGGCGGGCGGTGCCGGAGGTGCTTCAGAGCGGCCACCATGCCAAAATCGTGGCCTGGCAGCGGCAGAAGTCCCTGGAGAACACCTTTTACAAACGTCCGGAGCTGTTGGAGCATGCCCAGCTCACCAGGGAGGACCTGGTCTATTTGGAGCAGCTGAAACATTGTGAGGAGGAGCCGTCATGCTAGGAACCCTTGTCAACGTTGCGGCCATTGTGGCGGCAGGGCTGTTGGGCTGTTTGGTGAAAAAGGGCCTGCCCAAGAGCCTGGAAAACTCCCTCATGAAGGCCATCGGCCTGGTGGTGTTCATCATCGGTCTGAACGGGGTGCTCACCAACATGCTCTCTGCCGATGAGACGGGCAAACTCAGCGACAGCGGCACCCTCCTGCTGCTGGTGAGCCTGGCCCTGGGGGTAATCGCCGGGGAGCTGCTCAAACTGGATGACCGGCTCAACGGCCTGGGCCGGCTGGCGGAGGAGAAGCTCCACCTCCAGGGATTTGCAAAGGGCTTTGTCCCAGCCTCCCTCATCTTTGTCATTGGGGCCATGGGGATTGTGGGCGCCCTCAACGACGGCCTGCGGGGGGACAGCAACGTCCTCTTCGTCAAGAGCACCTTGGACTTTGTCACCGGCACGGTGCTGGCTTCCTCCCTGGGAATCGGCGTTGCCTTTGCAGCGGTGCCGGTGCTCCTCTGGCAGGGGGGCATCAGCTTGGCTGCCGGTGCACTGGCCCCGCTTTTGTCCGATCTGCTCCTGCAGGAGATCTGTATGGTGGGCTACGCCATGGTCATGGCCCTGGGGCTCAACTTCCTGTGTGAGACCAAGATCAAAATTGCCAATCTTCTGCCAGGGTTGTTGGTACCGGTGTTTTATGAATTGATTCAAACCATACCATTTTCCTAGAGAACTTTCACAAACAAGCTGCTTTAATTTTTGCATATAATGGCAAACAAGCAGAAAAACTGCCAAAAGATTGGACAGAAACGTTTTCTTGCGTTGACGAAGATGTCTTTTATGATTATAATAATGTTCAGATCAATGGTCATTCTGTCATTCTATAGTTTTAGCATAGGAGAGTCGTGTTATGTTTGTAAAAGAGGTAACCGTGCAAAATCAAGTTGGTCTGCATGCACGTCCGGCCACGTTCTTCATCCAGAAAGCCAATGAGTACAAATCCTCCATCTGGGTGGAAAAAGAGGAGCGCCGCGTCAACGCCAAGAGCCTTCTGGGTGTGCTCTCCCTGGGCATCGTGGGTGGAACCGGTATCCGCATCATCGCCGATGGCTCTGATGAGCAGCAAGCGGTGGAGGGCCTGGTGGAACTGATTGAGTCTGGCTTCCAGGGCTAATGTTTGGAACAAATTCTGCGTCGCCGGCTGGCGGCGCATTTTTTTTGCAGCAGATGTTCTGTCAGGGGGCGCCCCGGCCATTCCCCACCGGCGGGATCCCGCACAATTGTTGTACAGAAATGGTAAAAATGTAATTATTATTTATATATATTATAAAACGATTTTAGCCTGTCAAGACCGGGGGATTCTCAGGATGCCGCCCCGGCCCAACCCCAACGGAGAGGAGCACATCATGCAAAACGACCGCCTCCCCTATCTCAGGGAGAAGACCCTTCAGCTGCCCATGCTGCCAGGGATCTATAAGATGAAAAACAAGGCCGGGGAGATCATCTACATCGGCAAGGCCAAGCTCCTGCGCAACCGGGTGAGCAGCTACTTCCGGGGGGTGGAGCGCCACACCCCCAAGGTCTACAAGATGGTGGAAAAGGTCTATGACTTTGACTACATTGTCACCGAAAGCGAATTTGAGGCCCTGGTGCTGGAGTGCAGCCTTATCAAGGAGTACAGCCCCAAGTACAACATTCTCCTGAAGGATGACAAGGGCTACTTCTATGTCAAGGTGACCCAGGGGGACTGGGGGCGCATCACCGCCGTCAAGCAGAAGTTGGACGATGACGCCCTGTACCTGGGCCCCTACACCTCCAACTACATTGTGCGGGAGACGGTGGACGAGGCCAACAAGGTCTTCCGGTTGCCCACCTGCAACCGTAAATTCCCCCAGGATTTTGGCAAGGGGCGCCCCTGCTTAAACTACCACATTCAGCAGTGCATGGGGGTCTGCCGGGGCAAGATCTCCAAGGAGGAGTATCAGGAGGCCCTGGCCCAGGCCTTGGAGTTCATCCGCACCGGGGGAGAGAGCTCCCTGAAGGTGCTCACCCAACAGATGGAGCAGGCGGCAGAGGCCCTCAATTTTGAAAAGGCCGCCCGCTACCGGGATCGGATCAACGCCATCCGCCGGGTCCACGAGCGGCAGCGGATCATTTTGGACCGGGTGGAGGACCAGGACATGATGGCCTTTGTCCGGGACGACAGCCGGGTCTGTGCCGCGGTGCTCAAGTTCCGGGAGAGCCGCCTGCAGGACAAGGAGGACTTCCTGCTGGGGGAGACCATGGAGCTCCCCCAGGTCCGCCGGGACTTTTTGCTCCAATATTATGGCAATGGCCGGGATATCCCCAAGCTCATCGGCCTAGATGGCCCCTGTGAGGAGCAGGAACTGGTGGAGCAGTACCTCACCGGCCTGGCCCGCCGGAAGGTGAGCATCCGCATCCCCCAGCGGGGAGACAAGTCCCACCTGGTGGAGCTGGCCTCCACCAATGCCGCCCAGCGCCTGGCCCTGGAGAGCCAGAGCCGGCGCACCGTCCGGGAGGTGGCCGCCCTGGAGGAGCTCTCCCGGCTGCTGGGGCTGCCCAAACCGCCCAAATACATTGAGGCCTACGACATCTCCAACATCGGCTCTGCCACGGTGGTGGCCGGTATGGTGGTATTTGAGGACGGGAAGCCCCTGAAGAGCGCCTACAAGCGCTTCACCATCAAAACCGTGGAGGGCACCGACGATTACGCCTCCATGGCGGAGGTCCTCACCCGCCGGCTGGAGCGTTACCGCCAGGAGGAGGGCACCGACAGCACCTTTGCCCGCCTGCCGGACCTGATCCTGCTGGACGGCGGCAAGGGCCATGTGGCCACCATTGAGCCCCTGATCCGCTCCATGGGCTTTGCCATCCCCGTCTTTGGCATGGTCAAGGACGACCGCCACCGGACCCGGGCCATTGCCAAGGACGGGGGCGAGATCGCCATCGCCTCCAACCGCTCGGCCTTCACACTGGTGTCCGCCATTCAGGAGGAGGTCCACCGCTATGCCATCACCTATGCCCGCAGCAAGCACAAGAGGGGGGCCCTCTCCCTGGCCCTGACCCAGGTGCCAGGCATCGGGCCGGCCAAGTCCAAGGCCCTGTTTGCCCAGTTTAAAACCCTCAAGGCCATGGGAGAGGCCACCGTCCAGGAGCTGGCCCAGGTCAAGGGCATGAGCAAACCCCTGGCCCAAAGGGTGTATGACTTCCTCCACGCAGGTCAAAGCTAGAGGGGGCGCCTCCCAGGAAGGGTGAGCCGTTCCGGCAAAGGTGTCCCTCTGTGCCCCAAATAGAACCCGATTCTTCGCCAAATTTGGACAGAACTTGACAAAGGGACCAAAAACAAACATAATAAGGGTAAAACTTGTTCCTTGGGGCTGCTCCACCTGTTGCAACGGATGGAGCGGCCATCATTTGAGCGGGGGATCTCCCATCCCCTGTGGATTGGAGATTGTATGAGAGTCATCACAGGAATTGCTAGGGGCCGCAAGCTCCAGACCCTGCCGGGGTTGGAGGTGCGTCCCACCTCTGAGGCGGCCAAGGAGGCCATCTTCAGCATCCTTCAAAATGAGATCGAAAACGCCATGGTCCTGGACCTGTTTGCCGGCAGCGGCCAGCTGGGCATTGAGGCCCTGAGCCGTGGGGCTCGCCAGGCCGTCTTTGTGGATCAGAACCGGGATGCCAAGGAGGTGGTGCTCCAAAATTTGAACCACACCGGGCTCATCAAACAGGCCCGGGTGGCCCAGATGGATGCCCTGGCCTTTCTGTCCCATACCCGGGACGTCTTTGACATTGCCTTGCTGGATCCCCCTTACAACCAGCAGCTCATCCACCGGGCCCTGCCCCTGCTGGTGCCCCACATGTCCCAGAGCGGTGTCATCGTCTGCGAGACGGACAAGCGGGAGGAGCTGCCAGATCAGGTGGGGGAATTTTCCATCTACCGGGTGTACCGGTACGGCAAGGCCAAGGTGACGGTCTACCGCCGCCCAGCAGAGGAGGAGTAGGCCATGCGCATTGCCATCTATCCAGGGAGCTTTGACCCCATCACCAACGGCCACCTGGATATCATCCGCAGGGCCGCGCCCCTGTTTGATCAGCTGATTGTGCTGGTGGTCATCAACCCGGACAAACGGCCCACCTTTTCCCACAAGGAGCGGCTGGAGCTGATCCAGCGGGTGGTGGGGGACCTGCCCAATGTCCAGGTGGACACCTACCAGGGGCTTCTGGCGGACTATGTCACGGCCAAGGGGGCATGCGCCCTGGTCAAGGGCCTGCGGGCAGTGACCGACTTTGAATATGAGTTCCAAATGGCACTGGTGAACAAAAAGTTGGCCCCCCAGACGGAGACGGTCTTTTTGGTCACCAGCACCCAAAACCTATATGTCAGTTCCAGCCTGGTCAAACAGGTGGCTCAGTTCGGCGGAGATATCTCCGATTTTGTGCCGGAGCAGATTCTGCCCGACGTGACGCGTAAACTCAGTGCTGGAAGGAACAATCAAGAATAGGGAGGAAGCATACCATGAGCATTGATGAACTGCTGGACATGATGGACGAGGTGCTGGACCGTGCGGTCAATCTCCCCCTGACCGGGGGCCGCTCTGCGGTGGATGCGGATAAGCTCCGGGACATTATTGACGACATCCGCCTGAACCTGCCGGTGGAGATCAAGCAGGCCAAGAGCATTGTCTCTGACCGGTCAGAGATCATCGGCATTGCCCGCCGGGAGGCGGACGACATCCTGAAAAAAGCTCAGGAGCGGGCCAGGGTGTTGGTCTCCCAGGATGTGATCACCAAGCAGGCCCAGGAGCGGGCCGCCGAAATTTTGGCCCAGGCCCAGGCCAAGGCCCGGGAGATGAAGCAGGTGAGCCAGGAGTTTTCGGACAACATCCTACGCCAGAGCGAGGAAGTGCTCGCCCACAACCTGTTGGAGGTCAAAAACGCCCGGGCGGCTCTGCGGGGCAAACGTCCCGCCCAGGAGCAGCAGCCCAAGGGGGAGGAAAACTAGAACCCAACGCCTCAGCGGATGCCTGTATGCAATGGATGGGCATCCGCTTTTGCTTTGTACTGGACATTTCCATCACAGAGGGCCCTGGCTTCAGGGCGGTTTGATCCAAAAGAGAGGGGCCCCGTGTGATAACACACGGGGCCCCTGTTTGGGGTGGGGCTACAGCCCCAGCTCCTGCTTCATTTTTGCCAGCTCGTCCTCCACTGCAGAGTCACCCAGACCGGAGGCATACTTCTCCTCCAGGGCCGCGGCCTCATCAACAGGCTGGGACTGGAGCTCCGCCATGGCGTTGGCCCGGTCCAGCATGGAGTCCGCCTTGGCCTCCATACGGCTGAAGGCATCCATGGCGCTGTCCGCCTTCTCAGAGCCGCCGGAGAGCTCGTTGATCTTCTGCTGGGTCTTAGCAACGGACACCTTGGCATGGATGGTGGCCTGGCGGGCCTTGAGGGTCTCGATGTCATTGACCAGTTTGTCGTGCATCTGACGCATCTTGTCCGCGTTGCCGTGGGCGATGTTGTAGAGCTCCTGCAGGTTGGCGGTGTTGGCATCTAGCTGCTGCTTCTTGCTCAGGAAGACTCTGGCGTCATCCTCGTTGCCAGCCTTCAGTGCCCGC
Organism: Candidatus Aristotella avistercoris; assembly: GCA_904397835.1. Taxonomy (GTDB): domain Bacteria; phylum Bacillota; class Clostridia; order Oscillospirales; family Ruminococcaceae; genus Aristotella; species Aristotella avistercoris. The sequence goes on along the minus strand of CAJFOV010000012.1, from coordinate 21,582 downwards.
TTTGCAAGCTCGGTGTATTTTTCAATCTCCTCGTTGTTCTCATCCAGCATGCGCTTGGTGCGGGTCTCCTCGGCCAGCACACCGGCGGTCTCCTTGCGAACCTCGGCCAGATTTTCCACCAGCTCGCGCATGTACTGGTCAATCATTTTGCCGGGATCCTCCGCTTTGTCCAGCAGGGCATTGATGTTGGCTTTGATGATGTCATTGAAGCGAGACAAGATTCCCATTGCTTTCATCCTTTCCATTTGTTTTGTAGAAGCTGGCTCCCTGATGAACGGGAGGCGCTTCCCCCACGGGACATTCCAACGGCTCTCCCACTGGGGAATTTCCTCCACCAGCTGCTAAGATCATTAAATCATAAATGTCGCCTAGAATCAAGGAAGAAGCGGTGCTTATTTTTGTCATTTTGCCAGGGCCCATCCCTTGGCGGGAGGGACAAAGTGGGGAGGGGGATCAAATCTCCCTCAATCTCGCTCTTACGCCCTCAATCTCACGCGCACAAAAAGGGGAGGTTTTCCCTTCACTTTTTTGTCCCTCCATGGAGCGGTGGATCCCTGCCTGAGGTGCCTCTGGAAGAAGTACCGTAAATGCCAGGGGGAGCAGGAGTATGGACAGGATCTCCCTAAAATTTCATCTAAGGCGATCCACCCCATGAGGATCACCCAGGCGGACCTGGCCCCGGAAAACATTTACGCAGAAGGTTGCTGGGTCCTGCAGCCGCGATGATCCCTGGAAAGCCGGCTTTGATAGAAGTCAAAAAATAGAGGACAGGAACCTTATGGGTTCCTGTCCGTCGGTTGATAACTGACATATAGCTGTTGTGTGCGGGTGGCCACGCTCCCGCGGTAGGCCACCGCCCAGACATATCCCTGAAAGGGGCGCTGGTGCTCCCAGACCATGGAGGCAGTGTTGCTGCTTCCGTTGGATCGCACCGATCCGATGACCTGCTGGAGCTGGCTGCTTTGGCCACTCACCGGCTGGGTCACAAAGTCCACCCGGTCATAGGCTGCAGTGAGTTCCACCCACAGCATGGTATCCCCTGTCAAATGGTAGCAGTCGCTGACCAGTTGAGGGGCCGTGCCATCCTCGTTGCTCATGGAGAAGGTGATGATATCTGGCGCATAGTCCAAGGAGGCGGCAGCGTCTTCATTTTCCGCGGTGGTCTCCGATTTTTCTTCTGCTGAGCTGGCCGTGTCAGGGGCAGAAACAATAATGCTGGTATTTTGTCCACGGGGGGGGGGCATATCGTCTTTTTGTCCTTGTGTAAAGAACAAAACTGCTGCACTCATCATGAGCACACCGCAGATCCCCAGCAATATTTTTTTCATGGCTCATCCCCCCTCTCCATTGTTTCAATATGACAATTTAAGTATAAAGTCTAGATCCAAGCAAGGTCAATAGACTTTATAAAACCTTAATGATTTTGCAAAAAAGGGAAAGAAACTTTTTTCCCCTTTGTACGGTGCATTCTGGGTGAACCAGCGCCAGAAGGTTCAGAAAGGGTGGCCCTTTGCATCCTTTGAACAGATTCTGCCGGAACACGCCGGGCATGGATGGCCACATCCAGGTGTGCCTCCCCTTTGGAAGATTTCAAAGCCTGGGGAGAGGGAACAGGGGAGAGGGATCTCCCTGGGCAGAGGGCCGGCTCCACCCAATATTGGCTGGAAATGAAAGGCCCTGCCTGCCGCAGCTAGAGTTATACTTTTTCCAAAGGTTTTCCCCTTTCTGAAGGCCTCCGGAACTTGGAGGGGGATCAACAGCATCCGTGGGGCCAGTTTTGAGGGAACAATTGATTTATACTTCCGTCTCTGATATGATAAAGAAAATATGAGGGGGGACAGTTGCCACAGTGGATTCTTTGATAGAACTTGCTCGAATGATAGAGGAATTTGGAACATCCGTCTTTCGTTTCAATGTTCTGGTAGGCATTGCCGTAATGATTGCTGTTTTTGCACTTGAGGTGAAATGGACGCGCTCCCATACTCCAAATGACAAAAAGGTGGAGGAGGCGCTCAAACTGGGGCACGTGATTGAAGCAAAAAGAGTACATTTTTGGGACGATGGCGTTACCCCCGATGAACGATCAACGTCGTGGTACCATGCCACCTACACCTACAACGTATCTGGGGATCAATACCAATATAAGTATTTGGAACGAGTATATCCTCCTATGGTTATCAAGCTGTATTATCTGAACAACCCGCGCAAGGCCTTTCGCAGCGCAAAAAGACGGAGTGGCATATCTCAAATTCTGTTCTTAATGCTCCCCATTGTGGTGGGAGTAGGAGTGGCATACTTACTTGGCGGGGTCTAATGAATGGATCCAACAGTATTGACCAATGGACGGCCATTTCGTTTGATGAGGGGGTCATTCCCTTGTAAACTCTCTGGATCGGATCTTCTTTTCTAGGGACATGACAGCCAGGTCCTGATATGGATTTTTGCTGAGAAGGAATCGGTGAACTTTCTTTTCTGTTTCACAACCTCATAGCGTTGGCCGATGCAAAAGCAACGCTTTTCCATTGGATGCCTGAGAGAACATTGGGACGCTTAGGAGGACCAGCCCTCACGAGCCTTTTTACACGAACAACACCCATTGAAGACCACAGACCGCCCGGTGCAAACGGAGACAAGGGAGATGTTTTGAATGGCTGAACAAAAGACCAACGCCATGCGTATGTTGGACCGGGAGAAGATCCCCTACCAGATCCACACCTATGACGCCGGGGACGGGGTCATCGATGGGGCACATGTGGCCCAGAAGCTGGGGCAGGATCCTGAAACCGTTTACAAAACGCTGGTAACCAGGGGGAACAAGGGCCGAATTTTGGTTTTTGTGATCCCGGTCCTGGCAGAGCTGGACTTGAAGAAGGCGGCGCGGGCTGCTGGGGAGAAGGCCGTGGAGATGATCCACGTCAAAGAGATCAACGCCCTGACCGGTTACATCCGGGGCGGATGTTCTCCAGTGGGCATGAAGAAAAAATACCCCACCTTTTTCCACCAGACGATGGAGGAGTTGGAACAGGTCTGTGTCAGCGGGGGACGGATCGGCATGCAGATGCAGCTGGCCCCGACGGATCTGATCCGTGCCACCCAAGGAACCCTGGTGGATCTGATTCGGGAATAGATGCAAGCGACGCACCCATCAAAGGGAAGGTGGCAGAGCAGAGGAGCATACCCAATTCTAGGTATGCTCCTCTATTTTTTTGCTGTCTTTAAGCTTCATACCACCTGGTAGAACCAGGGGGAGGCAAAAAAGCTTTGGCAAATCCATGCGCGAAAGCCAGCAATAAGGCAAAAAAGATTCATACGGTCCCCCAAATTAGGGCAAGAGGCAATGTGCAAAAAATCTAAGAGTTGCTGTAAGATTTAAGCGGACAAGTTTGAATGGTTTACCAGTGGCAGTGCAAGGGATGCGGTGATATTTTTCGGCATTCCTTCCTGGGGTCAGCAAGTACCGGCCCCTCTAGGATCTGGAGAGACCACCTCTTTACAAGTGGTCTTGACTTCCTGAGAAAGATCATCAAGACATGGGTGTTCAGTGCTTTGGCCTCCTCAATGTTCAGATCGTTGGGGAGAGAAAAATGCATTATTTAGGACTGACATTTTAATAAACAAAGGAAATAAATGCTGCTTTATAAAGTGTTTAATGGCGATTTATTCAGTTTTTAACCCTAACACAGCAGGCCCCTCATAACCAGATGGGTGTCTCCAGCTGTGCTCCTTCTAAACCAGAAAAGGCACGATGAATTTCAAAAATTACAAAATGTAATGGCTGTTCAATCGAGCCTATTTGTCCTGCATAAAATTTGAGGAAAATGGCTTCCTGCAAAAATCTAAAATATGGGCCACTGTTACCACATGGATCACTTAGTTACAAAAAAGTGCGTACTTTACACACCCCTCCTGGCGCCGTACAATGGTCTTGTCAACAGGTTTTGGCCTGCAGCGCCACGGGACCTGTGTAAAACCGGCATGGGAGGGATCACAATGACCCAGAGTGAGCGAAGAAAATTTCTAATTCAGGCGCTGCTGGCGGAACGAGGCAGCCAGGTCCCCCAGGACCTTCCCACAGACATCGGGGAACAGAGACGGTTGCTGCGCGCTCTGATGAACGTGCGGTCCCCCAGACCGGCGGGCAGGCAGTTTTTGCAGGTGCAGGACGCCTACCTCCAGGAGGAGATTGCCCAAAAGGGTATCACAGACCTGGCCGACCTGACTCCGGTGGAGGAGGGAATCTACCTCTGGCGGGGGGATATTACAACGCTGCGGTGCGATGCCATTGTCAACGCAGCCAACAGCCAGATGCTGGGCTGTTTTGTCCCCTGCCACGGTTGCATTGACAATGCCATCCACACCTATGCGGGGGTGCAGCTGCGGCTGGCCTGTGAGGTCCTTATGGAGCAGCAGGGCCACGAGGAACCCACCGGCCGCGCCAAGATCACGCCAGCCTTTAACCTGCCCAGCCGCTATGTGCTGCACACAGTGGGCCCCATCGTGAGAGACCGCCCCACCCGGCAGGACCAAGAGCAGTTGGCCTCCTGCTATCGCTCCTGCCTGGAGCTGGCAGCGCAGCAGGGCCTGGAGAGCGTGGCTTTCTGCTGCATCTCCACCGGGGAGTTCCACTTCCCCAACCGGCAGGCGGCGCAGATCGCCATAGATACCGTCCGTACCCATCGGGAACAGGGGCATGGCAAGATGAAGGTGATATTCAATGTTTTTCAGCAGATCGACGAACAAATCTACCGAGCCCTACTGGGAGCGAATCCGGCGCCTGGCCAATGAGTTGGAAGAGACCGATGCAGTTGTGGTGGGGGCCGGGTCAGGCCTGTCCACCGCCGCAGGCCTGACCTACAGTGGGGCGCGCTTTGAGCGCTACTTTGGAGATTTTCAGCAGAAGTACGGCATCCAAGACATGTATTCCGGGGGCTTCTATCCCTTTGAGACCCTGGAGGAGTACTGGGCCTGGTGGAGTCGACAGATCTACATCAACCGGTATGACATATCCCCCGGCAGGCCCTACTTTGACCTTTTGGAGCTGGTCAAGGGCAGGGACTACTTTGTGCTGACCACCAATGTGGACCATCAATTCCAACTGGCAGGCTTTGCAAAGGAGCGGCTGTTCTACACCCAGGGGGACTACGGCCTCTGGCAGTGCTCCCGTCCCTGCCACCAGCAGACCTACGACAATGAGGCGGCGGTGCGGCAGATGGTGGCGGAACAGAGGGACCTGCGCATCCCCACTGAGCTGGTACCCCACTGCCCCAAGTGCGGCGCGCCTATGACCATGAATCTGCGGGTGGATGAAACCTTTGTCCAGGATGACGGCTGGTATCGGGCCCGGGAGCGGTATGATGACTTCATCCGCCGCCACAAGGAACAGCATGTCCTATTTTTGGAGCTGGGAGTGGGCAGGAACACTCCTGGGATCATCAAGTATCCCTTCTGGCAGATGACCTATCACAATCCCAAGGCGGTCTACGCCTGCCTCAACCTGGAGCAAGCCGTCTGTCCGGCCCCCATTGAGGGACAGTCCATCTGCATCGGGGGAGATCTTGGCGATGCCCTCCGGGATGTGAGGGCGACTCTAGAGCAGCCCCGCTGAGAGCAAGAGACCGCTGGGAGGGCATATAGAGGGCGCGACTCCTTTGACCATCCTCCACAAAATTGCCCATCTGCTGTTGCAACAGGTGGGCAATGAAGTCGATAGAGGTCCTCTCCCTCAGGTGGAAGAGGGCTATTCCTTCTCTGTATTTTCCGCAATCATCCGCAGCACGTCCCCCTTGGGATAGCCCAGCAGTGCGCCAAAGCCCTCTGCAATGGACTGGCGGGGGGATCCCCCATAGCGGTTCTGACGAACCAGCTCCTCCTTGGCCTTTTTGAGGGCTAAGTACTGCTCCAGCACCTGAGGGTCCCGGTAGAAGACCAGCACATAGGTTCCTTGATTGAGGGAAAGGGGGAACAGATCGGTCAAAAAGGCCTCATCCTCCACATAAAAGTGGGTGTGGTACTTCTGGCAGATCTCCTGGGCCGCAGGAATCCAGGCGTCCCGTTCCGCCCGATCCCTGGTGGGGTGGCTCATGGCCATCTGTTTGAGGCCGGCGGCAAGCATCTCATTGAAACAGTCCATCACACCGCAGGCATAGGAGTAGGGGTCAATGTTGCGCATCAAAATACCTCCCTTTCTGTCACAGAGCAATCTGGGCAGTGTTTCTGCTCTTCCAATATATCACAGCCAGTAGAAAAAAGAAAGATCCTGCCAAAGCCGGAGAAGTTGGAGCAATGGGTGAAAGAATGTGGGCTTATGATACCATAGATGCAGGGTGGCGAGTTTCCCCCAGAGCAAACCGGCGCTTTTCCTCCAGCGGCCGTCTGCCGCAGGGGAAAACTGCATTTTTTGGTTGACAAAGGGCGCAAAGTTGGATACAATGAATCTATCTCAACACGAGGTGTTTTTATTTTTTATCTGCGGCTTTAGCACATAAAAGCGTTGGTGCAATAAAGCGGCGGCAACAGGAGGAATGGACAATGAAGCTTCGCAAATTGGCGGCCGGCCTACTGGCCGGTGTGCTGCTGACCGGTTTTGCAGCCTGTGGGGGCAATGGCTCCTCCACGGCCAAGTATCAGGTGGGTATCTGTCAGCTGACCCAACATCCGGCTCTGGATGCGGCAACCCAGGGCTTTACCGACCGGCTCAAGGAGCTGTTGGGGGATGATGTAAACATCGACCTGCAGAATGCCTCCAACGACAACAACAACTGCGTCACCATCATCAACAGCTTTGTCTCGAAGAATGTGGATCTGATTCTGGCCAATGCCACCACCCCCCTGCAGGCGGCGGCCTCTGCCACGGACACCATCCCCATTCTGGGCACCTCTGTGACGGACTATGGCACCACCCTGGGCATTACAGATTGGACTGGGAGTACCGGGCGCAACATCAGCGGAACCACTGACCTTGCTCCCCTGGATGGCCAGGCGGCAATGATCCAGGAGCTGTTCCCCGATGCTACCAATATTGGCCTACTCTACTGCTCCGGGGAGCCCAACTCCAAGTACCAGATCGATGTGATCAAGGGCTATCTGGAGGGGATGGGCTACACCTGCACTGAGTACTCCTTCTCTGACAGCAACGACCTGTCCTCCGTCTGCACCACTGCCTGCAACGAGAGCGACGTCATCTACATCCCCACAGACAACACCGCCGCCACCAATGCAGAACTCATTGGAAACATTGTTGTCCCCGCCGGTGTGCCCGTTGTGGCCGGTGAGGAGGGCATCTGCAAGGGCTGCGGCGTGGCGACCCTGTCCATCGACTACTATGAGCTGGGCAAAATCACCGCTGACATGGCCTATGAGGTCCTGGTCAACGGTGCGGATCCCTCCACCATGGAGGTCCAATCTGCCCCTCAGTTCACCAAGGAATACAACGCCAATATCTGCCAGCAGCTGGGCATCACTCCGCCGGAGGGCTACACTGCCATTCCCGAGGAGGAGTAGCGCCAGCTGCACAAAACAAACCCATCAGACAAATTGGGCGGGGGTGAAAGGACTCCCGCCCTTGTTATGGAGGCGAACAATTTGGATCTTTTTTCCCTGCTTAACATGATGCCCGGCGTGGCAGCTCAGGGGCTCATCTGGAGCATCATGGCCATTGGTGTCTACATCACATACAAGGTGTTGGACGTGGCGGATCTGACGGTGGACGGCACCATGTGCACCGGTGGAGCCGTCTTCATCATGCTCACCCTCTCCGGCTGCAACGTGTGGGTGGCCATGCTGGGGGCCTTCCTGTCGGGCATGCTGGCGGGCCTGGCCACGGGCCTGCTCCACACTGCCTGCGGCATTCCGGCAATCCTTGCAGGAATTCTCACCCAGCTCTCCCTCTACTCGGTGAATCTGCGGATCATGGGCCAGGCCAACCGGCCCATCAGCGTGGATCAATATGACCTGTTGGTCTCCGCCCGCAATGTGCGGGAGATGGGGCTGGATAACCCCATTGTGGTCAGCCTGATCTTTGCAGCTGTGACCATTGTGGTGCTGTACTGGTACTTTGGCACCGAGCAGGGCTGTGCCCTGCGGGCAACGGGCGCCAACCCCAACATGGCCCGTGCCCAGGGCATCAACACCAGCTTTACCAAGGTGCTGGGCCTGATGCTCTCCAACGGCTTGGTGGCCCTGTCGGCAGCTCTGTTGGCCCAGTACCAGGGCTTTGCCGATGTCAACTCCGGCCGGGGGGCCATTGTCATCGGCCTCGCCGCTGTCATCATCGGCGAGGTGCTCTTCTCCAAGATCTTCCGCAACTTTGCCCTCAAGCTGGTGGCTGTGGTCATTGGCTCCATCCTCTACTACCTGGTGTACCAGGTGGTCATCTGGCTGGGCCTCAGGAGCGACGATATGAAGCTCATCACCGCCTTGATTGTGGCGCTGTTCCTCTCCATTCCCTACTGGAAAAAGCGCTACTTTGGCAAGAAGGCAAGAAAGGGGGCCGGCGCCTCATGCTAGAACTCAAACATGTCTACAAAACCTTCAACCCCGGCACGGTCAATGAGAAACAGGCCCTGGTGGACTTGAATCTCTCCCTGCAGGAGGGGGACTTTGTCACGGTTATCGGCGGCAACGGGGCAGGCAAATCCACCATGCTCAACATCATCTCCGGCGCCTATCCGGTGGACACCGGCACTATTACCATTGGCGGGGTGGATGTGACAAAGCTCCCGGAACACAAGCGCGCCAAATTCATCGGCCGGGTGTTCCAGGACCCCATGATGGGCACGGCAGCCACCATGCAGATTGAGGAGAACCTGGCCCTCGCCTCCCGCCGTGGCAAACGGCGTGGCTTAAAGGTGGGCATCACCAATTCGGAGCGGGAGCAGTACAAGGAGATGCTCAAGGTCCTGGGGCTTGGGCTGGAGGAGCGGCTCACCACCAAGGTGGGGCTGCTCTCCGGCGGTCAGCGCCAGGCCCTGACGCTGCTCATGGCCACTCTGCAGCGGCCAAAGCTCCTGCTGCTGGATGAGCACACGGCGGCCCTGGATCCCAAAACCGCCGCCAAGGTGCTGGCCGCCACAGAGGAGATTGTCAACCGGGACCATCTGACCACCCTGATGATCACCCACAACATGCGGGATGCCATTGCCCACGGCAACCGCCTGGTGATGCTCTATGAGGGCCGGGTGGTGCTGGATATCTCCGGTGAGGAGAAAAAGCGCCTGACGGTGGAAAATCTGCTGGAGCAGTTCAACCGGGTCTCCGGCTCTCAAGAGGCGGACGACAAGCTGCTGCTCTCCTAATGGATCAAACAATCAAAAAGAAGGACCTCCCCAGGAGGTCCTTTTTTATATGGATATGGCCGATCCCATTGAAAAAACCTTTGGATCATGGGCCATTGATTGAAAAGAGCAATTTGACTTATCCTTCAAATCCTTCTAATCTGATAAAGATAGATTGATGGCGTGTCAAATGATGAAAGATCCTTAGAGAGGGAGTGTGCCCAATGGAATTGATCAAGGAGCTGCCGGCCATTTTTGCGGAGTTTGGGGAGCAGCGCAAAAACTCCTTTGTGCGGGCATTTGAATTAAAACAGCAGAACATCCCCTTTGTGGGGGTTTTTTGTTCCTACTTCCCCGATGAGCTGGCCATGGCCATGGGGGCCTGCACCGTGGGCCTGTGCTCCACCTCGGATGAGACCATTCCCGAGGCGGAAAAGGACCTGCCCCGCAACCTCTGTCCGCTGATCAAATCCAGCTATGGGTTTGCCAAGACGGACAAGTGCCCCTATTTCTACTTCTCCGACCTGATCGTGGGGGAGACCACCTGCGACGGCAAAAAGAAGATGTATGAGTACCTGGGCAAATTCAAACCCGTGTATGTCATGGAGCTGCCCAATTCCCAGAGCCCGGAGGCCCTGGAGCTGTGGAAGAAGGAGATCATCAAGCTCAAAAACAAGCTGGAGGAGCACTTTGGCCTCCCCATCACCGAGGAGAAGGTGCGCAAGGCCGTCCACCTGCGCAACGAGCTGCGCAGGGCCCTGCGGGAATTCTACCAGGTCATGCGGTTGGACCCTGTGCCCATCTCCGGCCTGGAGCTGTACAACGTGCTCAATGGCGCCTCCTTCCGCTTTGATAAGGCTCAGGTGACCCAGGAGATCCGGGAGATGACCCAGCGCATCTATGATGAATACAAAACAGCGCACAAATATACCAAGGGCCCCCGCATCTTGATCACCGGATGCCCCCTGGGGGGCGTGGCAGAAAAGACCATCCGCGCCATTGAGGAGAACGGCGGCCACGTGGTGGCCCTGGAGAACTGTGGCGGGGCCAAGACGGTGGACAAATTGGTGGATGAGGATGCGGAGGACATCTACGATGCCCTGGCCCGCCGGTATTTGGACATCGGCTGTTCGGTCATGAGCCCCAACCCCAACCGCCTGGATCTGCTGGGCCGGCTGGTGGAGGAGTACAAGGTGGACGCCGTGGTGGAGATCACCCTGCAGGCCTGCCACACCTACAACATTGAGACGCTGGGCATCAAGCAGTTTGTCAACGAGCAGCTGCACCTGCCCTATATGAGCATGGAGACGGATTATTCCACCTCCGATGCCGGTCAAATCAACACCCGCATGACGGCGTTTTTGGAGATGCTGTAAATGGAACAAAAGTTGACGCTGGGCATTGATTCCGGTTCCACCACCACCAAAGCGGCACTCTTTGACGGCAAAGAGATCGTCCGCACAGGCATGGTGCCCACCGGGGCCAACCCCAAGGAGAGCATCCAATCCCTCTATCAACAGATGTGGTCCAAGGATGTGGCCTATACCGTTTCCACCGGCTACGGCCGGGCACTGCTGGATCAGGCGGACAAGCAGGTGACCGAGATCACCTGCCACGCCAGGGGCGCGGCCTTCCTGAATCCTGACATCCAGGCGGTGGTGGACATCGGCGGGCAGGACAGCAAGGCCATCCTGCTGGACCGGGATCGGAATGTGGTGGACTTTTTGATGAACGACAAGTGTGCCGCCGGTACCGGCCGGTTCATTGAAGTGATGATGCGCACCCTGGGGGAAAATCTGGAGGAGATGGACCGGTTTGTTCAGGGCAAAACGCCTGCCAACATCACCAGCATGTGTACCGTCTTTGCCGAGAGTGAAATTGTCAGCCTCCTGGCCAAGGGCGTGGATAAGGGGGACATTGCCCTGGGGGTGGTCCAGTCCATCTGCCGGCGCACGGCCTTTTTTGCCCAGCGCCTGAAGCTGTCTGGGGCGGTGTTCTTCAGCGGGGGCCTTGCCCAGTATGAGATCTTCCGCAGCACCATGGAGTCCTTCCTCAAACTCCCGGTGCACACCCATCCTCTCTCCCAATACGCCGGCGCCATTGGGGCGGCGGTCATCGGCTACCAGAAGGCCTCCCGCAGCTGGAACTAGCTGCGTCTCCGACACATTAGGCACAAAGGTGAGCAATCGGGAAACAGGGAACGGCCCCCCAGACCGCCCACAGAGCGTTTTTACAATAAAAATGTCACCCAGGCGGCAGGTGAACTGCACCCCATGGGTGACATTTTGTTTTGAAATGAAAAATTGGGAGTGCTAGCACCATCCAGACAACTGCCTTTCCCTGAAAAAGGAATGGGAATGATGGGGCCCGCCGGTGTACTTGCATGTTGCCGGGGTGTACCGCCTGTTGGGGCGGCATGGGGAAAGGATGAAGCACCGATTCCCATAGCTCCCGTGTGTAGATCTATGGAGAGGATGTTCCATTGTTCCCCCAAGAGCATCCCGCCCGACCCATCGTGGGCGCTGGATCGTGTGCGTCACTTCTGCCCATGGCCAGGGGGATCGATGGATAACCCCCCTCAGGAGATGTGAATGTCCACCCCATTGACCTGGACCCCGGCGTCCGCCCGGATGAGAATGTATTTGCGCCCGTCGATGACCCGGGTCTGGATCAGGTCGCTGCACTCCGGTTTGACCCGGATGGTCACATCGGGGGTCTGGACCTCAAACTTGGGTTCCAGCAAATTTTTGGGCGGCAGATCCACCTGGGCGCCAAAGGTGCTGTCATACCGCTCCTCAAAGGCCTGCACCCGCTCCGGCTGAACGCCGCAGGCGGTGAGCACCCCCTTGACCGCCTGCTTGGAGAGGACCAGCGGCTCCTCCTCCTTGGCGTCCTTGTGCTCCTGAATCATCTCCCGCAGCTGCTGGTCCACGGTCTGTACCACTTCAAAGCTACAGTCCTGGTCCAGGGCCTCCCCCAGGATAAATTGAAAGGTCTCCTTCTGCTCCTGGGCGGGCATGGGGGGATCCTGGTGGAAGATGGCATTGACAAATTCCGGGTGGCTGTCGGTGGCGCTGCGGGAGTAGTAGAGGGCATTGTAGATGTTTGCAGTCCGCTGGTCAAAGGCGGGGAACAGAAAGCCCAGCTCCGGGGCTGCCACCACAAAGTTCACATCCTGGTTGTGGAAGGCATTGTCGTTTAAGGAGTAACTCAGGGCGGGCTTGGTCTGCTTGACCGGGCAGATGCTGCACAGAATGTAGGAAAAGACCTGGGCGCTGCTGTCCTCCAGATCTCCCATACCGTCCTGGGAGCGGTGGGGCACATCGTAGGTGTCCTGCGCCAGAAGGATCAGATAGTTCTCCTCCAGGGTGAGGGCGCCGATTACCTGTTGGAAGAAGGTCTGCACCACAGCCTCGTCCTTGAGGGCGCAGTGGCGCAGATCCATGAGGAGCCGGTGCTCCGGGCTGTCCGCCACCTGCTGGGTGGAAAAGGAGATGTCCAGCAGGTTTTTCCCCAGGCTCCCCGACAGGGTCCGCTTGAGCAGGGCCAGGAACTTGTCCGACTCCTCCTGCTGCATGAGGGCCAGGGATTGGTTGAACTGGGTGACAATCTCCCCCTTCTCATTGACAAAACACCCCCGGATGTGGGTGATGTTGCTCCGGTCGCCGCGGAAGCGGCGGCGCAGCTCAGAGACCTCTTTTTCGGTCATGGCGACTGCTCCTTTCTGTTCTGGTGTCCTTGCAATGGAAAAGAAGGGCCGCATTCCAGCCACCTGTGGAATGCAGCCGCTTGTTGGAATCCTGTTCACTGGTCTATTATAGCCGCCGGCGGGGTCCTTTGCAAGGTGTTTTCCTGGGGGATCCCAGGCCATTTTGTCGAGGGGGCCAGGGGGATAATCCTCATGGCTCCCCAGCTTAGGATGCTCTGTAGGCCTCCTGCAGCCGGGGACGCAGCCAGGAGAGGAACTGCTCCTCCCGGGGATTGAAATGCTGGGCCGTCTGTCGCAGCAGACAGAGGGAGAAACAGGTTCCCTCCTGAAGGGGTCGGGCCACCAGATTGGGGTGGGCCGCCTCCAGCACCGGGTCCCTGGGGATGACGGCCACATAGCCGTGATCCACGGCGTCCATCAGACCGCCCCGGTCAAATACAGAGAGGCGGTCCGCTCCATGGCTTTCCCTTGAATGCTCCAGCGATTCCACTTTGTCCGCCGACGCGTAGGCGACCAGGGCGCACTGGGCCAGCTGTGTGCCGTTCACCTGGGGAAACCGGCTCAGGGGATGGAATTTGGAGAGCAGGCAGACAGCCGGCACATCCTCCAAGAGGGGTTCCATGGCCAGATGGTAGGTCTGCAGCTTTTGCAGCTCCCCTTGGCGGGCCCCCTGGGAACAGAAGATCAGGGACATGCGGCGGGTGCGGTCCATGACGTCCCGGACGCACTGGCCAAACCCGGTCTCCCGCAGGTCATCCAGCGCCTGCTCTTGGGGAAATTGGCCACGGAATTGGATGAAGCAGTCCATAAGCAGGGCGGACCAGGTGCAGGAGATAGAGAGGCTGCTCTCTTCCTGCAGCAGGCGGGGGATGTGCCGGATGCGCTGGGCCTCCTCCACCATCCGCTGGGCAGATTGCAACAGGAGCCTTCCCTCCGGCGTCAGGGTCATGCCTGAGGGCTTGCGCAGGAAGATGGCGTAGTCCAGCTCCTGCTCCAGCTGTTTGACCGCGGCACTCAGGGCAGGCTGTGTCACATATAGGTTCTGCGCCGCCTGGCGCATGGAGCCGCACCGGCTGATCTCTAGGACGGACTCCAGTTGTTTGATGTTCATTTTGTTTTGCCTCCTTTCAGGAAGAAACGGGCACGGAACGGGCGATTTGGAACTGCCTGCCTCCCAATTACCACACGTCGGAGGAGGTGGTGATGGAAAATTTGAATCAGGCGATGGGGTTTGTTTTTCATCGTCAGTTCCCAACATGCACATTCGACAGGGAGCAAGGGGTGAATTTTTCAAAGGAGAGTATCTCTGTTTCTGGGTGATAAAAAACTGGAATCAATGATCAAAAGGTTCCATCACAGCCCGAGGCTTGTGGGTGATATAATGGTGGCAGGAACAGGGCGCAGTGGGCGCCCTGAAATGACGGTAAGGAGGATGATATCATGTCTCAACAGCCTGCCAGCGCCCTCACGTCCCCGCGATTTTGCAATATGGGGACCTTTATGCGCCTGCAGCGGGTCAATTCCGCCAAGGGCCTGGATTTTGCCATTGCTGGAGCTCCCTTCGATACGGCGAGCTCCTTTCGCACCGGCTCCCGCTTTGGCCCTTCGGCCATCCGCAACATCTCCTGTATGATGAAGCCAAACAACGTCATCCAGCAGGTGAACATTATGGAGGGCCTTGCCGGCGGCGATTTGGGGGATTTCCCCATTGTGCCCGGCTACATTCACCCCACCTATGCCGCCATTGAGGCGGGCGTTGCCCAGATTCTCCAGGATGGGGCGCTGCCCATTGTACTGGGTGGGGACCACTCCATCACTCTGGCGGAGCTGCGGGCGGTGGCCAAGGCCTATGGCCCAGTGGCGCTGATCCACTTTGATTCCCACTCTGACCTCTGTGACACCGTGTTTGGGGAAAAGTACAACCACGGCACCCCCTTCCGCCGGGCGCTGGAGGAGGGGCTCATCGACCCCAGCCACTGCATCCAGGTGGGCATGCGGGGTTCCCTCTACGATCCGGATGAGCACAAGATGGCCACCCAGCTGGGGATGGAACTGATCCCGGCCCACAAAGTCCGCCAGATGGGCCTGCAGGCACTCCTTCAGGCCATTCGAGAGCGTGTGGGTGACCGGCCCTGCTTCCTCACCTTTGACATCGACTTTGTGGATCCCGCCTATGCCCCTGGCACCGGTACCCCCGAGGTGGGGGGCTTCACCTCCTATGAGGCGTTGGAGCTGATCCGCGGGCTGACGGATGTACACTTTGTGGGGTTTGACCTGGTGGAGGTTCTGCCGGCCTACGACCACGGGGAGATCACCGCCTATCTGGCGGCCAACCTGGTATTTGAATTCCTCTCCATTCTGGCACTGCAAAAGAAGAGAGGGACCCTCCGGTAGGGCCCCCTCTTTGTCCCTTTTTCTCGGTTTTCGTGGCAAGCGACTGCACCGGGGGTATGGATGATGGAAAAGTCCCGATGAAGCATTTCATCGGGACTTTTCCCATTTGAGGGGGCTGTATTTGACCAGAATCTCAGGTGATGGAATTTATAGGAACAGGTTGCCGATGAGCACACCCAAGGGGTTGCCCACCACAATGCCATAGACGCCGATGAGCACGGCGGGAACGGCCAGCTTGGTCCAGCCCTTGGTGCCCACCAGGGCGGCAGCGGTGTTGGGTCCGCCGTAGCTGGCGTTGATGGCAATGAGCATCTCCTCCAGATCCATCTTGCAGATCTTGCCCACGGCAAAGACCAGCACCATGATGAAGAGGATGATCACAACCTCTGCAATGATGACAACGGGTGCGGCGGCAAGCACTTGCATGATGGTGGCGCCGGTACCCACAGTGGCCATGTACATCAGCAGCATGAACATGCCGACCTCCTGGCCGTAGCGGATGGAGTCCGCAAATTTGGGGAACAGGGTGGCAACCAGCACCGTGAGGATCACCGTCAGCAGGTAGGTGTTGCCAAAGATCTGGGTGACAATGTCCGGCAGAGAGAGGGAGTACACCAATGTAGAGATGACATTGGAGATCCCCAGCACTGCAAAGGAGAAGGCGAACATCTTGCCCAGGGCATAGATGGAGAAGGTCTCCTTCTCCTCCGCCTGTGCGGATACAACGGCCTTGCCCGCCGCCACCTCGTCGATGTGGGGATGCTTAAAGTGGTTGCGGAAGAACTTCAGGTTGGGGATCATGGAGACCACCACCAGGAAGACCACCGCCACCAGGCATCCACCCACGCCGGCGGAGCTGACCACGTTGGCACTGACGTCAAAGGCCTGGGCCATGGCCGCCTGGTTGGCCATGCCGCCGGTGCAGACGCCCACCTCCATGGCCACGTAGCCGGCGATGTCCTGGCCGATGAAGGCGTTGTTCCGGAAGATCAACCCCACTGCAATGCCTCCCAAACAGGCGCCCACGCAGGCGATGTTCATGAGGATAAAGGACCGGCCGCTGTCCCGGACAATGCGCTTGATGTTTGCGTTGATCAAAATCATGGGGATGGGGAGCAGCACAAAGTAGTCATAGATGATATCATATGCGGGGGACACCGTTGGCAGGATCTTCAGGCTCACCAGAATCAGTGCGCCAAAGACGCAGATGCCAAGGGCGGAGAGGGTGCCGGCCCACTTCCACCGTTTTTCCGCGTAGACGGCAAAGACGGTCAGGGCGAGGATGGCAAAGAACACAAGGGCAGAATCGTTGATCAGGACGCCGTCAGCTAACATAGTTGTTCCTCCTTATTCTTTACAATGACGCCGGACTTCAGGACCATATCCACCTTGCCGTACATGCAGGTGATATCCTGAACCGGGTCGCCGTCGATGACGATGAGATCGGCAATCTTGCCGGCCTTGACCGTTCCGCGCCGGTCCTGTTCCCGCAGGATGGTGGCGCTGTTGATGGTGGCCTCCTTGAGGATCTCAATGGCGGGAACGTTGGAGTACTTTTTGCGGTAGAGCAGTTCCTTGGCGTTCTCCCCGTGGAACTGGTTGGGCATGCCCATATCGGTGCCAAGGCCCATGAGCAGGCCCTCGTCGTAGGCGCGCTGGTAGCTGACAAAGGAGGCCTCCCGGATCTCCTCGGCGGCGGAGCGTCCAAAATAGGCAGCATAGGCGGGCATGGCCTCCTTCTGATCCCGGAGCTGGGAGGCACCCAGCAGGGTGGGGATGATGAAGGATTTCCCCTCCTTCAGCAGTTGGATGCAGGCGTCATCCAGTACCGAGGCGTGTTCAATGGTGTAGACCCCGGCCTTCAGGCAGCGCAGGATGCTGCCGTTGTCGTGGCAGTGGGCGCCCACGTAGCGTCCTTTGAAGGCGGCCTCATCCACCAAAGTTTTGATCTCCTCAAAGGTGGAGATGGGCCGTTTGGGGTCGCTCCCCTTCATGGAGATGGAGCCACTGGCCACATATTTGATGTAATCGGCCCCATTGCGCACCTCCTCCCGCACGCCGATGCGGATGGTCTCAGGGGTGTCCACCTCATGTACGGTTCTGCTGGCCCAGAGGTTGACCTTGTTGCCGGGCTCCGTGGGCGACAGGAGCATGCCACAGACGATCAGGTTGGGGCCGGTGAGAACGCCCTGGTCAAAGTACTCCTTGACATGGGTGTTCAAATTGGGGATTCCGCCGGAGTCCCGCAGGGTGGTGAAACCCGCCATGAGGCAGGCCTGGGCGTGTTTGACCGCATCCAGGGTGATCTGGTACTCATCCCGGCCTCCGTCATGCATATCCCCATATCCCGTGTATTGGATGTGGGTGTGCAGGTCGTACATGCCGGGCATCAAAGTCCTGCCCTTTAGGTCATACTGGGGGCAGGGGCCAAAATCTGTCCCACAGGGGGCTATGGCCCCAATGACGCCGTCTTGGATTAAGACGTCTGCCTTGTCACCATCAAAACCCTCAGTCAGATCAGGGATCAGGTGACAATTTTTCAGCACAAGCATTCTCTCTTCCTCCTATCGTCAGGTGATACCGGTGGTCGGGGGAGGCTTCCATCTCCCCCGGATCCATCATTTTTTTGTTTTTTCATAAATTTTGGCACAGGCCTGAACCACCGCCTGGGCCATCATCTGGCCCTTCTGTGCACTGGCAGTCCGAGCGGTTGCCAGAGGACCAGAGGGGGGGACCAACCCCGGTTTGACCGGATAGCGGTGGTAGGGGATCCGCTCAAATGTCGGCTCCTCCACATAGCGGTCCATGTGGACCAGCTCCGGGGCAAAATACATCACCATGGAGGTCTCAGTCAGCGCCGCATGTTCCAAGTCCCAGCCAGGGAAGGGGACCTCCTGGAACACCTGAGCCACAACATCCTGGGGAATCAGATCCCACCAGCTGGCCATGGCGGTGGTGATGGGAAACTCCTTGGTGGCCAGATCCATGGCCTCGGCCAAAAAGGCCTCGTTTTCAAAGTGCCCATTCATGAGAAAGACATATTGGACCCCATCCCGTGCAAATTCCGCCAAAATGTCATAGACCTGGTGGACCAGGGTGTCCCCATTTAGATCGATGGTTCCGGGGAAGAGGGGGCCTCCACCGCTGGAGGGCTTGGATTTGTATCCGTATTGGATGGCAGGGGCCACAATTCCGTCGATCTCCTCCGCCAGCAGCAGGGACAGATTGTGGGATGTGATCACATCCACGCTCAGGGGCAGATGGTAGCCGTGCTGTTCCACAGAGCCTACCGGCAGAATCACCGGCCGGTGGGAAACGGCGTCCCGAAATTCAGTCCAGGTCATTTTGACCATTTCTCTGTTCATGCAATCCCTCCATATTATGAGAATTGTTGGTATCTGATTTAAATATAGAGGATTTGTTTCCTTTATCATATTGCATTGAGCACAATAATATGAGAAACTGAATGTAAATCTGCACAATGAGGTGATGGTATGGCTTTTACGGTGGAACGGCTGATTGCAAGCATCAAGGGCAATCAAATGCGCTGTGTGGCCGGGTTTGAGGGGCTATCCAATCCAGTGACCTGTTTTACTATTGTGGATACCCCCGACATTGCCCAGTGGGTGCGCAGCGGCGCATTTGTTGCATCCATTGGCTACGTCACCAAGGAGAACCCCAGATTAAAAATGACCATCGTGCGGGACTTGGCCCAAAAGGGCTGTGCCTGCCTGGCAGTAAAGGTCAACCAGTACTATGAGGAGGCCCGGGAGGAGTTTATGGAGCAGGGCAACCGGTATGGGCTGCCCATTGTGGAAGTGGATTATTCCCTGCGATTTTCAGACATTGCCAGCCACATTCACCAGAGCCTGTTCCGGGAGAATATGGGGATGGTGGAAAAGGGCAACTTGCTCTATCAGCAGCTCATCCAGAGCCTGCTGACGGATACGGGGATTCAGGAGGTCCTCTACCACATCAGCATCGCCCTGGCCAATCCCGTCCTTCTGCTGGATAAGGAGCTGCAGCTGATCGAGTATGAAAACATTGCAGACGATCCCATTGGTCTACACCGGCTCCTGCGCTTAAAGCGGGGGGATCCGGCACTGAGCACCAAGGACACCCGCACAGTGCAAAAAGCCTATGAGGAGAACCGTTTTGGCTTTTACAACCTGACACTTCCGACCCCGGGGAAGGGGATAAAACTGATCTTTGCATCAGTCACTTTGAATGACCTCCTGGGGGGATATCTGGTTGTTGCTGAGACCGTCACCCATATGACGGATAGGCATTACCAGCTGTTAGAGCATGTGAAGGCGGCCCTGGAACTGTATTTTATCAAAAATCAATATCTGCCCACAGAGCAGTTGCGTGTCAAAAATGATTTTGTCAGCAAGGTTCTGCTCAATGATCAGGTGACAAAGGGGCAAATCCAGCGGTATGCCAACCTCTTTGGTTTTGATACCAAGAGCCGGCGCATCTGTATGGATCTAGCCATCCGGGGATTTGACACCTTCCCCTTTGAAAAACGTCACAGCATGCTGGGAATGATCCGTGTCTCTGCCGCACGGTTGGCCAGCCAGATGTCGTTGGAGTGCTTTACCACAAATTTTGAGAATCATTTTCCCCTCTTCCTCTTCTTCCCAGTCTCAGCCTCTCGAGGGGAGATTCGAAGCAAGACCCAGGTCTTTGCACGGGCAATTTTGAAGCTGGCCAAGGAACAGGAGATGGATTTGACCATCGGCGTCAGCATGTGCAGCGATGAGATATCTCAGATCCCGGCTTCCTTCCGGCAGGCTCTGGATATGATTGCCCTGGGAGAAAAGATCCAACCCCAGGAGACGGTACACACCTATGATGATTTGCAGATTTATCATATGATGGACCGAACCCTGAGCACAGAGGAACTGCGCAGCTTTGCAGATCTGGTGTGGCCTCTGTATATGGAGGATCAGGAGAATGCCACCAACTTGGTTCAGACTTTGGACGTGTTCATCCACTGCAAATTTAATGTGACGCAGGCGGCTGCGGCCCTGTTTTTACACCGGAATTCATTGGCCTATCGCATCAACAAAATCCGGGATATTTTGGGGATCGATTTGAACCAGCAGCAGGATCTTTTCCAGATCCAAATGAGCATCTGTGCGCTGAAGTTATATCTGTCCCATCAGGAGGAGTAGATCGCCTGGAGTCAATGGAATCTGTTTTCTCTGCAAATTCTGAGGAAAAATGACATGGGGATGTCATCAGATGATGTCCACTGGCTAAAAAGAGTGGCATTGTGCACTTCCAATCCTTGGGCAGAAATGCTGCATGGCCTTATGGAAAAATAAAAGGTCTACCAAACACCGCTCCTGCTACATACGAAGAAAGACCTATTGAGAGTGTTTTGGAAGGGTTTCTCCAAGAAAAAAAGAATAGGGATCCTTATGGCCGCTCCGATGACATAAGGATCCCCGCAGGTGTCACAATGGTATAGTGGATAAAAGAAAACGGAGAGCCCTAGAGCTCTCCGGACGGTGGTGCGAGTGACGGGACTTGAACCCGTACGCCGAAGCACACGCACCTCAAACGTGCCTGTCTGCCAGTTCCAGCACACTCGCGTATCACGCAGATTATCTTAACATCTTTGCAGTCAGAAGTCAAGAGGTCCGCGAAAAAAACTTGTACACTATCTGTATAATCCCGGTAAGACGCCAGAAAAATTGGGGGAAACTCGAAATGGTTCCCCTGTGGAAAAAGGAACGATGTGTGACAAAACTTTCACAAGTAAGAGGAAAAAGACAGAGAAAAAAGAATTGGAATTGTTGAAAACTTGGTGGAAAGTGTGGATTACTCTGGGTATACTGAAAGAGATGTCCTCGACAGAATAGGGGAATTGTGCAAAGGGTGTCCGTTTGTATAAAAGATGGAGAACAATGCTGTGGAGGGTACCCTGTGCATCCCTTTTGTAGGGAGCCAAGTCCAATGCGATATATTTTGTCAGAGAAAAAATAAAAACTTTCATAAGACATTGCCAATAGACTTTCAAATAGAGAAAGATTATGTTATAATAACCTCACGGCGTTGACCGATTCAAAAGCATGGCTTTTTCATCGGACGCCTGAGAGAACATTGTAACGCTCAGAGGGATCGGCCCTGCGGGCCTTTTGGATGTTATAATAACCTCACGGCGTTGACCGATTCAAAAGCAGCGCTTTTTCATCGGAC
>CAJFOV010000011.1 GCA_904397835.1 Candidatus Aristotella avistercoris | reverse complement strand
TTTTTTAGATAAAAACCTCTTGCTTGCTGCTTGCAAACCATTGATATGACTGGATTTTTCCAAGTCCTATAATTACACTCCGACCAGTAGGAGAGTCCCCATGGGGCTCTCCTATTTTTATTTCATAACACAAACACAAGGGCCGTGGCAGTCGATGGCTGCCACAGCCCTTTTCTTTTTGGATCAACCCCGGCATAGTCTCTCCTGTCATCTAAGTATCAAGACAGTCCCGGAGCATCCTCTGCCCTTTCCCGGGGATAGGCTAGATTTTCTGGCTCTATCCCACCTGCTCCATCTGCTCTGCAGGCTCCTCCACCGGGATCAAGTTGCTGATGTAGGGGCGCTTTCCACTGAGGACATCGTCGTAAAACTCCTGTTTCCAATCGATATAGGAGACACATTCCTGCAGTTCTGCCATTTTTTCCTGCAGCTCCTCCTGCTTTTTGACCAGCATTTCCTTGCGCTGTGGGATGGTGGATGGTCCCTGCAGGCATAAATCCAGGTAGACCTTCATCTCCTGAATGCTCATGCCACACTTTTTCAAACAGACCAGGTCCTTGATCCACTTCACATCCCGCTCCTCAAAGACGCGGCGGTTGTTTTGATCCCGTTTGACATTGGGGACCAGCCCCTCATTGCAGTAAAATTTCAGCGCCTGATAGGTCATATCCGCCTCTTTGCAGACCTGCATCATGGTATACATCTTGAGATCCCTCCTGGAGTTTACAAAAAGTTCAAAAAATTTTCCTTCAAAGGCCTTGACCGGTTGTTACAACCGGTTGATACAATCAGATTGTAATCCAAAGAAAAACACCTGTCAAGGAGGTTGGTCCTATGCGTGTGATGTTGGTCAATGGCAGTTCTAGACAAAATGGTTGCACAAACGTGGCCCTCAGGGAGGTCTCCCGTGCCCTGGAGGAGGAGGGGATTGAAACCGAACACTTCTTCATCGGCAACGCCCCGCTGCCGGACTGTGTGGCCTGCAGGAAATGCCGGGAAATTGGCCGGTGTGTCTTTGGCGACCTGGTCAACGACCTGGTGGAGCGGGCAAAATCCTGCGATGGATTCGTCTTTGGGTCCCCCGTCTATTTTGCCCATCCCAGCGCCCGGCTGTTGACGGTGATGGACCGGGCATTTTACTCAGGCGGGCAGCACTTTGCCCACAAGCCAGCGGCCGCAGTGCTCAGTGCAAGGCGCGCGGGGACCACCGCCTCCTTTGATGTCATCAACAAATATTTTACCATCACTGCCATGCCAGTGGTGGCCTCCACCTACTGGAACCATGTCCATGGTTCCCAACCTGAGGAGGTTCAGGAGGACAAGGAGGGGCTCATGACAATGTACAATCTGGGGAAAAATATGGCGTGGCTCCTCAAGTGCATCGCCCTGGGCCAGGAGCACGGCCTGGATCACCCGGACAACCCGAAGGTCCTGACCAATTTTGTGCGGTAACAGAAAGGAAGCAGAGATCTTATGAACAACAGTCAAAATTCATTTCGTCGGGAGCAGACACACGCTGCCCTGCCTCTGGCGCAGACCGACCCAGAATTTGCAGCCATCATGGACCACTTCATCCACAAGCGGGTGGAGCCCACCAGCAAATTGACCCCAAGGGAGCGGTATTTGTGTGTCCTTTCGGCCCTGCTGGGCTGCCAGGGGAAGGGGGAATTTTGCAGGGTGCTGGAATCCGCACTGGATGCCGGTATGGACCCCATTGCCATCCGGGAGGTCCTCTACCAGGCCACTGCCTATCTGGGCCTGGGCCGCACCTACGATTTCCTGGTATCGGCCAACGAGGTCATGACCCAGCACGGCATTTCCCTCCCCCTTGCAAACCAGGGCACAACAGATGAAAACACCCGCTTTGATCATGGGTTGGCCAAGCAGGTCTCCCTCTTTGGGGAGGGGATGGCCAGGGTTCAGACCGAAGGCCCGGCCCTTCGCCGGAATATCAACCGCTGGCTGGCGGACAACTGCTTTGGGGATTACTACACCCGCAATGGCCTCAACGACCAGGAGCGGGAGATGATCACCTTCTGCTTCCTGCTGGCACAGGGTGGATGTGAAAACCAGCTCCGCGGCCACACCGCTGGAAATTTTGGCGTGGGCAACAACAGGGAGAAGCTCTACAGCGTGGTGGAACAGTGTATGCCCTATCTTGGCTATCCCAGAAGTCTCAACGTCATGAACATCATCGACGAAATTGCAAGCCAACAGAACCAATAGACAAAGGAGGTTTTTGTCATGAACAACTTTACCTTTTCCTACCCCACCAAGGTGTATTTTGGCCAGGGGGCTGCGGCCCAAGCGCTCCAACAGGAGCTCCCCAAGGTCGGCCGGACCGTAATGCTTGCCTATGGGGGTGGCTCCGTCAAAAAGAATGGCATCTATGACCAACTGAAAAAACTGCTTCTTGAGGCAGGCAAAGAGGTGGTGGATTTTTCCGGCATCATGCCCAACCCCACCTATGCTAAAGTTCAGGAGGGAGCCAAACTTGCCCGGGAGCATCAAGTGGACTTTATTCTAGCTGTGGGCGGCGGCAGTGTGGTGGACTGCTGCAAGGTGGTCTCTGCCCAGGCCATGATAGAGGAAGATATTTGGAACATGGAGTATCAATCTGGAAAGTTCCCCACCGCTGGAATCTCCATGGGCGCAGTGATCACTGCATCCGGCACCGGTGCAGAGATGAACTCCGGCGCAGTGATCACCTATGAGGAAAAGATGTGGAAGGGCCCCATTGTGGGCACCTGTGCCTCCTTTGCCGTCCTTGACCCGGACTACACCGCATCCGTCCCGCCCATGCAGGTGCTTTCCGGCGCCTTCGACACCCTGAGCCACGCCATGGAGACCTATCTGGGCACCTCCGATGCAGACAATGTCTCTGACGATGTGGCCCTGGCCATCATGCGCAACACGGTGGTCAACATGCGCCGCCTGCTGGCCAACATCAACGATATGCAGGCCCGGGGCAACCTCATGTGGGATTCCGCCATGGCGGAAAACGGCATCCTGAAGGTGGGCCGTCTGACCGACTTCCAAACCCATCAGATTGAGCATCAGCTTGGCGCCTACACCGATTGCAACCATGGCCAGGGCCTTGCGGTCATCCACCCCGCCTACTACCGCCACATCCTGAAGGATGCAGAGGCAAAGTTCACCCGCTTTGCCAAAGAGGTGTTCGGTAAGAACACAGCCCAGGAGGGACTGGATGCCCTAACCGCATTCATCAAGGAGTGCGGCCTGCCCACCAAACTTTCGGAACTCGCATCTAAGGTGGAGATCACCCCCGAGGTGCTCCGGAAAGTTGCCGACACCTGCAACCTCATCCAGTGCAACCCCCGCCCGCTGGATCGGGAGGAGGTCTATCAGATCCTCTGTGAGTGTATGTAACAAGAGGATCTTCCCATGAAATAAAACATGGGAATTACCCTTCTGGCTGTGGCCCTCGCCCTGGCGACTCTGGTGGGATATCAAATTTACTGATATCCCGCCATGTTCCACAGCCTGTCCTTAGAACACGCTGAAAAGGAAAGAGCCGGTTGTTGTGAAAAGACTTTTGAGTGTCATATTGGTCCTTGCCCTTGGCCTGTCCTTGACGGCCTGCAATCAGACATCCGCCAATCAAAGCTCAGCATCGAATCCCAGTGGGGATTCCAACATCCTCATCGCCTATTTCTCCTGGTCGGGGAACACCCAGGAGATGGCCACCTATCTGGCAGAGCAGACAGGGGGCGATCTGCTGGAGATTCAGCCAGAGACCCCCTATCCCACCGACTACCAGGAGTGTGGCGATGTGGCACTGGCAGAGCGTGACAACAACGACCGTCCGGCCATTGCCAACCTCCCCACCTCACTGGATGGGTACGACATCATCCTGATCGGCTACCCCATCTGGTGGCACACCGCCCCCATGATCATCGGCACCTTTTTGGAGCACTATGATCTGACGGGGAAGGAGGTATACCCCTTCACCCAGTCCGCCTCTATGGATGTGGAGCAATTTGACAACTCCATTGCCTTTGTGCGGGAGAGCGCAGGCGCAGGCGCCGTGCACGATGGGTTGTTTGCCAGACCATCAGACGCCCAGGCCATCGACGCTTATCTTTCAGAAAATCACCTTGTGCAGGAAGGAGCATAAAACATGGGCCGACCCAAAACCATCATTCACATTTTGAGCGCACTGGACGGAAGGATCAGCGGCCCCTTTTTCGGGGTCTCCTCCGTCCGGGCGGCCAGCGAAGAATATGGCCGGATCCGCAAGGAGTATGACGCAGATGCCTGGCTCTATGGTGCAGTGACCACCAAGGAGTTTACCGGCTTCCGCAAGCCGGCAGTGGATACAAACGATTGCTTTGTGCCAGAGGGAGATTTTGTCGCCCAACGGGATGCGGATCTGTTCTATGTCTCCGTCGATCCCCTGGGAGAGATCGGTTGGGAGAGCGGCACCTTCCGCATGCCGGGACGACCGGACGCCCATGTCATTGAGATCTTGACCCAGCAGACCCCTGCCGCCTACCGGTCCTATCTGCGCAGGTTGGGTGTCTCCTACCTTCTGGCGGGGGAAAAGGAGCTGGACTGCCAGCTGGTCTGTGAGAAACTCCACCGGCTGTTTGGCATCCAGACTCTGTTGATCTGCGGAGGCGGTATGGTCAACTGGTCCTTCTTGCAGCAGAGGGTGGTGGATGAGCTGAGTCTGGTCCTTGCCCCGGCGGCGGATGGCAGCACCGGCTGTGCAAGCGTGTTTGACCGGGGTACCTTTTCCCCAACAGGCGGTCCTGCCGCCTTTCATCTGAAGGATGTGAAGCGTCTCAAACAGGATGCCATCCATCTGATCTACACAGTGGCTCGCCCGTGAAAGTTGCGCCCCGATCCAGCATCCTATCCTCGGGGAGATATGGCCGGTTTCTGGAAATATTGAGGCCGGCTGCCCTCCCTGTCACCATATATCCCCTTTAATCTTGACCGCAACCATCGCCCATGGCGATAAAGAATTACACACGATTCTTCCAATGGAGGTGGAAACCATGACGATCCGTGAAATGTGCCAACGACTGCCCATGACCGATACTACCCTGCGCTACTATGAAAAAGCCGGGCTTTTGCACCGTATCTCCCGTATCTCGGGCCGCAGAGATTATACGGAGGCGGACTATAAGCGGGTCTGTGAGATTTTGCGTCTGCGCAGGGCCGGGGTTCCCCTCAAGACCATCTCCAACTATTTTGCCCTGGCAGATCAGGGAGAACAGACCGCCGATGCCCGTAGGGAGCTTCTTCTGTGCCACCGCAGTGAAATCTTGGGCCAGATTGAGACACGCAGGCAGCAGCTCAATGCCCTGGATCGCTTGATGGGGTTCATCCCCTCCTCCAAGACGTCAGGACAAGTGGCAGATCGATCGTCTAACAAAAGCAACGCCTCCGGTTCCCATATACCTCTGACCACAGAAATAGGGGCAGAGCTATCCACTGGTCCACAATCCCATCCTTCTCAAAAAATGGTCCATCTGGAAAAATAAAATCAAATTTATACAACTACATATCCCAGCATCACAGCGCAAAGGCCGGTGAAAACCATCTTCAGCAGCCTTTGCGCTGTCTCTATGCACTAAAATTTATTCATATTTTAATACTTATCGCATAAAATTTTAAAATATGAGATTGCTATTTTTATAACATTTTCTCAGATCCATACGCCATGTTTCCTTCGCTTTTTCCCCAAAAAAATCGCCATCTTTTCATCAGAAAACAACAAAGATCCGCCACATGCGCAAATAATTCTTTTCCAGAATTGACATCGCCTTAAAAGCGTTCTAAAATAAGAGCGAAGTATTTTAGTATATCAAATAAACGATTGTCCCCACTATTTTTTGTACAATTTCGGTATAAATAGACGGAAAGATCGGGCAAACTGCCTCAACCATCTGCCGTGGCCATATGGTTATGGGGTTGTTCAGTGGGCTCCCCTGTTGGAACCAAAAAGGGATCATTTTTGATTGAGAAATATAGGAGGAACATGGAACAATGGAATTGACACGGGAAATGTATGAGCAATATGTTGCCATACTTCACAAGGAGTTGGTACCTGCCTTGGGCTGTACAGAGCCCATTGCCATCGCCTATGCTGCTGCCCTTGCCCGCAAGACGCTGGGTACGGAAGCGCAGGAGCTGGTGGCCGCCTGCAGCGGAAATGTGGTGAAAAATGCCATGGGCGTCACCGTCCCCAACAGCGGTGGCATGAAGGGAATCGGCGCGGCCGCGGCCCTGGGTGCCATTGGCGGCGATGCGGACAAGGTGTTGGAGGTTCTCACTGGCATTGGTGAGGCTGAACAGGCCAAAACCCGGACTTTTCTGGATTCCGGCGCCTGTCGCTGGGAGGTCATCCCAAACTCTCCTGGCCTGCATATCATCATCCGTATGAGCGCACAGGGGCACAGTGCCCTGGTGGAGATCCGCGGCACCCACACCAATGTCATCCGGGTGGAAAAGGACGGGGAAGTCCTGCTCACCAAAGATTTTGATGTGAACAATGTGAAGAAGGGCCTGCGTTACGATCTGTTGAGCCTGGATGGAATCCTGGCTTTTGCGGATCAGGTGGATCTGAAGGATGTTCAGGATGTGTTGGATCAGCAGATCCAGTGCAACAGCGCCATCTCCGACGAGGGGCTCACCAACAGCTACGGCGCCCAGGTGGGCAAGACCCTGCTGGAGTGCTATGAAAACGACCTGCGCACCCGCGCCAAGGCTCGGGCTGCCGCTGGCTCAGACGCCCGCATGAACGGCTGCGATCTGCCGGTGGTCATCAACTCTGGCAGCGGCAACCAGGGACTCACCGTCTCTCTGCCAGTTATGGAATATGCCAAAGATTGGGGCTGTTCTCATGAAGAACTGTTGCGTGCCCTGACAGTGAGCAACCTGATCGCCCTCTACATCAAATTTGGCATCGGCGTGCTCTCCGCCTACTGTGGCGCCGTCAGTGCAGCCTGTGGCAGTGGAGCGGCCATTGCCTATCTCCACAAGGATTCCCGCCAGGTGATCGAGGACACCATCGTCAACACGCTGGGCAATGTCTCCGGTATTATTTGTGATGGTGCCAAGGCTTCCTGTGCAGCGAAGATCGCCTCCTCTGTAGACGCCGCCATCATGGGATATCAGATGGCTCTGAAGGGCCGGGTCTTCCCCTTTGGAGAGGGATTGGTCCAAAAGAACGCTGACAAGCTCATCCAGGTCATTGGCAAGGTGGGCAAGGATGGCATGCGTGAGACGGACGTGTGCGTGCTGGATATCATGTCCCAGACGGTTCAGTCCCAAAAGGAGCCTGTCACGGTCTAAGAAGAAGCTCCACCGCATATGCTGTGTTGGACAACCCATTCGGATGCATTTCTGCCGCCGGCAAAACCGTACGGAAGAGATAGATGATACTTTTAGAAAGGAAGTCGCTTGAAAATGATGCAAGCAAAGTTTGATCTGTTGGATGCGATCAAAGAGCGGGGCAAAAAGTTCCATGGCTTTATTGATCTCTGCTACAAGGTGGACGGCTCCACCGTCCGCCTGCCCTACATGATTGTCACCGGCACTGAGGAGGGACCCGTGTTCCTGTCTGACTGCTGCACTCACGGTGATGAGTATGAGGGCGCCGAGGCCATTTCCAAGGTCTACAACGAGCTGGATCCTGCCAAGCTCAAGGGAACCTTTGTGGGCGTCCCTGCTGTGAACTTGGAGGCCTTCAACGTGGGCAACCGGGTCTCTCCCCTGGATTGGGGCTACAACGATATGAACCGCGCCTTCCCTGGCAACCCCGAGGGAATGATCACCAACCGGATCGCCTACTTCTACTTTGAGAACTTTATCAAAAAGGCGGACTACGTCATCTCCTTCCATGGTGGCGGCAACGGGCTGTACATGGAGCCCCTCTCCACCTTCCTGCCCAGAGGGACCAATCTTCACGATGTGTCCTACCGCATGGCCAAGGCCTTTGGCGTCTCCGTGCTGTGGGAGCATGCGGATCTGCCCTTCTCCGGTGTTGAGACTTTGGCGGCCCAGGCTGTGGGCGTGCCCTGCAACATTGTGGAACTGGGCGGCCAGGGCGTGCGCAACGATCACCGGGAGGAACTGGTGGGCGTGGCTGCAAGAGGCCTGGTGGGCGTCATGCAGGAATTCGGCATGCTGGAGGGCAAGCCTGCATACCTGGACAAAACCTATGACGTGCGCATCAAATACGTCCACACCGACGAGGGCGGCTACCACAAGCTGCTGGTCAAACCCATGGACTTTGTCAAAGAGGGCCAGGTCTGCAGCGAGATCATCAACATCTTCGGCGAAAAGGTGGGCGAGGTGAAGGCTCCCTTTGACTGCTACATTGTTGGTTACTGGTGCTACTCCACCATCCATCCGGGCCACTGGGCATTCCTGTTCGGCAAGCCCCTGGACTAATTGATGAAATGTCAATGACTTTACAAATATAAGGAGGTATTTTTGATGAAAGGCAACATTCAGCTGGACGAGATCGTCAAGCAGGAGGGCCGGCGCACCGATGGGTATGTCCATTACTCCATCAAGGCCGACCGGAGCAAATTCAGCATTCCCGTCATCATCATCAAAGGCGACAAGGAGGGTCCCACCCTGTTGGTGGATGGCTGCACCCATGGTGACGAGTATGAGGGCTGCGAGGCCATCCTCCAAATGGCCAAACGGCTGGAGACCGCTTCCTTCGCCGGCACCTTTGTGGGCGTGCCTGCACTGAACGTGGACGCCTTCGCCAACATCACCCGTTCCTCCCCCATTGATGGCTTCAACCTGAATCGGATCTTCCCCGGCAACTATGACACCTATATCACCCACCGCCTGGCCCGCACCTATTTGGACCGTGTAGTGGCCAATGTGGATGCCGTCATCACCTTCCACGGCGGCGGCGACGTGCTGCATCTGGAGCCCCTGGTTGGTTATCTGCCCGAGGGCGAGGTGGGCAAGAAGTCCCGCGCTATGGCTGAGGCTTTCAACGTGAAATATCGCTGGAGAATGACCGACCTGCCCTTCACCGGTGTCACTGCCCAGTCCTACCGTGAGATGGGCATCCCCTGCATCCTGCCGGAGATCGGCTCCCACTGCGGCCGTCTCCACGACCGGGAGAAGAATGTGCAGATCTGCTACGAGGGCATCAACAACGTTATGATCCACCTGGGTATGCTGGATGAGAAGGCCCCCGAGCCGGTGAAGGATCCCATGGACATTGAGTTGCACTACATCCACTCGGTCAACGGCGGTATCCAGACCCTGTGCAAGAAGGAGAACGAGATCGTCAAAGAGGGCGAGGTCCTGGGCGTGATCCACGACTACTTTGGCAACGAGATCGAGACCCTGAAGGCCCCCTGGCCCGGCGTGGTCATCGGCTTCTGGAGCGTACCTGTCATCCGTTCTTGCGACTGGTGGTACCTGTACGCCAAGATTTTGGACAAAGACGAGACCAAATAAACTGACTCCGTGGAGGAGAAAGGGCGGGGGTCCGCCCCTTCTCCCCCTAGTCGTATGGGAAAAATCCAAGTTTTGTTGGCACTGATGCCATAACATATAAAAGGAGGCAACCTTATGGAGAAACAATCCCTCTACTCCATTGTGGAGCAGCACGAGCAGGAGCTCAAAGACATTGCCCTTCAGATTTGGAAACATCCCCAGGCCCCCTATCATGAGACCTTTGCGTCCAAACTGCAGAAGGACTACCTGGCTGCCCATGGCTTCACCATCAAAGAGGTCCCCGGCATGGACACCGCCTTTATTGCTGAGTATGGCTCCGGCCGCCCCATCCTGGGCATCACCGGTGAGTATGACGCTCTGCCCGGCCTGAACCAGAAGGTTTCCGCTGTGCGTGAGCCCGACACTGGGGATCCTTATGGCCATGGCTGTGGCCATAACCTGCTGGGCACCGCCGGTGTTGGCGCTGCTCTGGCTCTGAAATCCCTGCTGGATGAGGAGAAGATCACCGCTACCATCCGCTACTACGGTTGCCCTGCCGAGGAGGAGCTCTCCGGCAAACCCATGATGGCTTCCAAAGGCGTGTTTGACGATTTGGATGCCTGCATCTCCTGGCATCCCGCCGATATGAACACCATCTGGGGCTGCAGCTTCCTGGCCATGAACTCCATGAAGTTCCACTTCAAGGGTATTCCCGCCCATGCTGCCGCTGCTCCTCAGGCTGGCCGCAGTGCGCTGGATGCTGTGGAGCTGATGAACGTGGGCGCCAACTACCTGCGGGAACATGTCACTGAGAAGGCCCGCATCCACTATGCCATCACCAATGGCGGCGGCGCCCCCAACGTGGTGCCCGAGGATGCCGAGGTCTGGTACTATGTCCGTGCTCCCAAACGGAAGGATGTCCAGGAGATCACTGCCCGCCTGCGCAAGGTGGCTGAGGGTGCTGCCATGATGACCGAGACCAAAGTGGACTACACCTTGATTGCTGGATGCTATGACGTGCTGGCAAACGATGAGCTGGGCCAGCTCATGCTCGCCAATATGAAAGAGGTGGGCGCACCCAAGTGGACGGAGGAGGACTACAAGTTCGCACAGGAGATCTACGACCTGACCACCAAGGATCAGAAGCGCAAGGTCATGGAGACCTATTTTGCTCCCGAGTGGGCTCTGGATAAAGTCCTGTTTGATGATGCAATCGACGTGCATGACCGGGATAAGATTATGGCTGGTTCCACCGACGTGGGCGATGTGAGCTATATCACTCCCTTTGCACAGGTCACTGCTGCCACTTGGGTTATGGGCACTGCTTCCCACACCTGGCAGGCCTGCGCTGCTTCCGGTAGCGGCATCGGCCTGAACGCCATGATCTTTGTCTCTAAGACTTTGGCTGGCACCATCTACGACGTGCTTAAGGATCCCTCCATCCTGGAGCGTGCAAAGGAGGAGCACAAGAAGTCCCTCAACGGCTTCAAGTATGTCTCTCCCTTTGATGAGTAATTTTGACACAGTAACCAGTGAAAAAGGGGCTCCAATCTTGGAGCCCCTTTTTCCAGAAATATAACAGAACAGAGGGTGATTCCATGAGCAAACTGCTCAGCCTGCGGCCGGACGTATATGGTTTTGACCGCTGCGAACAATTTGCCAAAGAGTTTGCACTGGGTGCAGATGACCTGGTGCTGACCAATGAGTATATCTTTAATCCTTTTTTTGAAAATCTGAATTTGCCGGTTCACACCATTTTTCAAGAAAACTTTGGTGCGGGAGAACCCACAGACGTGATGGTGGATGAGATTTTGAAAGCTGCCGCCAAAACCCAGTGTAAGCGTGTCATCGCCATCGGCGGCGGCACGGTCATCGACATTGCCAAAGTGTTGGCTGTAGCCGAGCATGAGACAGTAGACCAGCTCTATGACATGGCTCCCAACCTGCCCAAGCGCCGGGAACTGGTGATTCTGCCCACCACCTGCGGCACCGGGAGCGAAGTGACCAACATCTCCATCCTCAACCGCACCCGCATCGGTACCAAGATGGGCCTGGTCTCGGACAACATGTTTGCCGATGCCGCCGTGTTGATCCCTGAACTGCTCACCACCTTGCCCTTTGGGGTCTTTGCCACCAGCTCCATCGATGCCCTGGTCCATGCGGTGGAGTCCAGCCTCTCCCCCAAGGCCACTGCCTTTACCCAGCTCTTTGGCTACCGCGCCATTGAGATGATCCTCAAGGGCTACCAGGCCATTGTTGCCCAGGGGAAGGACGCCCTCAAACCCCTGTTGGGTGACTTTTTGACCGCCTCCACCTATGCTGGCATCGCTTTTGGAAATGCTGGCTGCGCAGCGGTCCACGCCCTGAGCTATCCTTTGGGCGGCACCTATCATGTGCCCCATGGGGAGAGCAACTATGCCTGCTTTACCGGCGTGCTCAAAAACTATATGGAGATCAAGCAGGACGGGGAGATCGCCCGCCTCAACCAGTTTATGGCCAATCTCCTGGGCTGCCCAGCGGAACAGGTCTATGACAAGTTGGAGGAGCTGCTCAACCAGATCCTGCCCAAAAAGCCGCTCCATGTCTACGGCGTCACCCAGGAGGATCTGGTGACCTTCACCGACAGCGTCATGCAGACCCAGGGCCGCCTCATGGGGAACAACTTTGTCCCACTGGATCGGGACCGGGTGCTGAAGATCTATCGGGAGCTCTATTGATCTCTAAGCAGTGGAGCGTCTACCACACTGTAGGCGCTCCTCTACTCATCAATTTGTTTTCATATTCAGGTATCAGAATTTTGTAGAACAAATACTCTATCTACAGTTGAAAATGATATTTTTTTGTGTTATAATTGGAAATATGAAATTACTCTATATAAGGTTTCAGAATACATAAAAGGAATGGATAAAATGGATCGAAAGGTCTCACTGGATATCATCAAAATCATCTCTTGTGTTGCAGTGATTGCACAGCACAATGTCACATTGGATATCAATGATCCTCTCAGGATATGGGGCGAAAATTTTTTGATCTTTTACCTATGTCGTTTTGCTGTTCCAGTTTTTGTAATGGTATCTGGTATTCTGTTGTTGGATCCCAAGCGGCCCCTCTCGTATTCTAAAATTTGGAAAAAGTATATTCCACGCCTGATTATTGGTCTTGTAGTGATCCAATACATCGATGAACTTCTCTCTGTAATTCTTACAGGCAATTTTTCATGGAAACTCTTAATCTATCCAATCTACAACACGGTGACCAATCGGACCGCAATACCATATTGGTATGTTTACATGCTCATTGGTCTATATATGATTGCACCTTTTATTCGTAAACTGGTTCATACCTGTAGTAAATGTGAACTACTCTATTTATTGACCATTTTCTTTGTAATTCGCTCTATCGTGCCTATTGCTGGTCACATCAGTTATCTAACTTGGTTTTCTAGTCTCATTTCTGCTTTGCAAATCCCGCTCTTTGGTGGGTATGTTGGATATTTTATTCTAGGTTATTTCTTATACACCTATCTCCCAAACACCCCCAAAATAGCGCTATATGGAGCAGTAATCGGACTCTTTGCTCTTATTACGCCGTTGCTTCTGCTGGTGGCCAGTCCTACAGAAACCATACCAGCCCGAGGTAATATAATAGCCGATGTGTTCTCTCCCAATATTTTTATCTTTTCATCTTGCCTCTTGGTATGTATTCGATTTTTAGATGATAAAATTCCAAAATCCGTAGCCAAGATCGCCAAGCGGTTGAGTGATGCAGGACTTGGAATCTATCTGTGGCATGTTGTTATCATACATCTTTTTGCCTTTATCTTCCCCACACCTCATTTGAATCTTTTTCTTTGGGTTTTCATTCTATCCCTTGGCAACTACCTATTGGGTTTTTTATGCTCCTCTCTCCAAAGTCTTACTTGGAAAAAGATGAAACAGTTGCTACCTATTTCTCAGGTAAACCGACATCACGGCACGCAATAAAGCAAAGTTTGAATTGATCCACCATGATATGGATGCCCCGGCGCAAGCTTCGTTTGCACCGGGGCACTGCTATGTCCGTCCTGGGCTAATCTGGAAGAACGTTCGCTTCCTCCACACATCTTTCATTTTCTAGATCAAGTCTGGTGTATTTCTCCCTCCATTGCTTTCCCGCGCCTTACCATCAAAGCCCTCCCCAAGGCTGATCTTCCGTGAATATTGCTTGCCAGCATGGGATCAAAAGAAAAACTAAATTGTTCTTTTTCGAACCGACTGGTCCTATGAAATTCTTCCAAATTGACACTTGAGGAAAGGCCAATTTCTAATTATTCTAGAGACAGAATCCTTCGTTTTAGAGTTTCAAAAACAGAATTCTACAGGAGTATGACCTGCCCCCAGTGGATTGTCGGACAGATCCTAGAGGTAGTGCAAACGGTTGGCTTTCAACGGCCTGCCTCCCACACGGGGAGAGGGCTGATTCATAGAAAAAAGGAGCGATTGATATGGCAAAAACAGCAATTATCACCGGTGGGTCCAGGGGCCTTGGCGCTGCCATGACCAAAAAACTGGCCGAATTGGGCTATAACGTCGTGGTCAACTACCGCAGCGATCGTTCTCAGGCGCCCACAGAGGAGATGGTGGAGCAGCTGAAAAAGGAGTACGGCGTGGAGGCCATTGCCGTCAAGGCGGATGTGAGCAACTATGAAGACTGCCAGGCATTGGTGAAGGCAGCGGTCGAAAAATTTGGCGACAAGATCGACGTGCTGGTCAACAATGCCGGCATCACCAACAACTGCAACTTTATTGATATCACCCCCGAACAGTACACCCGCGTCATCAACACCAACCTGCTGAGCCTGCTGCACATGAGCCATCTGACCCTGCCTTACCTGGTGGATCATGACTCCTGCATTGTCAACACCTCCTCGGTGGGCGGCCTGGTCGGTGTGATCAACCAGGCGGACTACTGCGCTGCCAAATCTGGCGTCATCGGCCTGACCCGTGCTCTGGCCCTGGAATTTGCCTCCCGCAAGGTCCGGGTCAACGCCATCGCTCCCGGCATGATCATGACCGATATGCTCCGCGGTGTCAACCAGGATGAGCTCAACGCACTGGCCGCCACCATTCCTCAGGGATACATCGGCGATCCCTCCGACATCGCTGGCGCATTGGAGTATATTGTCACCGCACCCTATCTCACAGGGCAGACCATCTCCCCCAACGGCGGTTTTGTGATGCCCTAGGTTTTGCAGCAGGCATCCATCCCTTGATATCCTCTACTTTTCATAAGTGGTTCCATTATCGTCCTCTTGAGAGCCCCTGTCTTTTGACGGGGGCTCTCTGCCATCTTGTTCACAACATTTGAGGTGATTCATAAGTAACCAAATCGATCCTTCACCCTCTCAAGGGGAGGTCAGGGCACAGCAAGCGAGAGAATGGTTCCATTGTAAAAGACACTTCTAGAAAAATCGGGGCTGCAAGTTAAAACTTGCAGCCCCGATTTAACATATTTCTTAGGATCCAGGGACACGGCAGGATTAGTCTTCGCTGTCGATGGTGGAAACCCCCAGGGTGATCTCCTCCAGCACATCCAGCAGGACCTTCACCGTCTCCAGGGCGGTGAACATGGTCACGTTGTTTTCCACGGCGCAGCGGCGGATCTCATAGCCATCGGTCTCCGCTCCGGCGCCACCGATGACGCTGGTGTTAATGACATAGTTCACATGGCCCTTGCGCAGGGAGTCCAAAATCTCCTCGCTGCCCTCGCTGATCTTCTTCTTGGCCCGGGTGCGGATGCCGTGCTTCTTGAGGAAGGCGGCGGTGCCCTCGGTGGCCTCGATGTTGAAGCCCAGGTTGTAGAACCGGCGGATGAGGGGCAGGGCCTCCTCCTTGTCCTTGTCAGCGATGGTGACAAAGATGGTCCCATAGTTGGCCACGTTCATGCCAGAGGCCTGCATGGCCTTGTAGAGGGCACGGGTCAGGCTCCGGTCGTAGCCGATGGCCTCACCGGTAGACTTCATCTCCGGGGAGAGATAGGCATCCAACCCCCGGATCTTGGAGAAGGAGAAGGCGGGCGCCTTCACATACCACTTTTTCCGCTCGGCGGGATAGAGCTCGTTGTAGCCCTGCTCTTTCAGGGAGTGGCCCAAAATCACCTTGGTGGCAATGTTGGCAATGGGAATGTTGGTGGCCTTGGACAGGAACGGCACCGTCCGGGAGGAGCGGGGGTTCACCTCAATGACATACACATCGTCGTCCACTGCAATGAACTGGATGTTGAAGAGCCCCACAATGCCGATGCCCAGGCCCAGACGCTTGGTGTAGTCCAGGATGGTGTCCTTGACCTTCTGGCTGACACTGAAGGTGGGATAGACGCTGATGGAGTCACCCGAGTGAACACCGGTGCGCTCCACGTGCTCCATAATGCCGGGGACAAAGACGTCCTTGCCGTCACAGATGGCGTCCACTTCCAGCTCCTTGCCCAGGATGTACTTGTCCACCAGCACCGGCTGGTCCACATTGATCTCCACGGCGGTCTGGAGGTACTGGCGCAGGGCCTTTTCATCCCCCACGATCTGCATGGCCCGGCCCCCCAGAACATAGCTGGGGCGCACCAGCACCGGGTAGCCGATGCGTGCGGCCACCTTGCAGCCGTCCTCAATGTTGGTGACAGCCTCACCCTTGGGCTGGGGAATGCCCAGCTGCTCCATGATCTTCTCAAAACAATCCCGGTTCTCGGCATTTTCAATGGCCTGCACATCGGTGCCGATGAGCTTGACACCCAGATCATGGAGGGGGCCGGCCAGGTTGATGGCGGTCTGACCGCCCAAGGTGGCCACAACCCCCAGGGGCTTCTCCAGCTCCAGGATGTTCATGACATCCTCCACCGTCAGGGGCTCAAAGTAGAGCTTGTCACTGGTGGTGTAGTCGGTGGAGACGGTCTCCGGGTTGTTGTTGATGATGATGGCCTCATAGCCCGCCTCCCGGATGCCCCAGATGGCGTGAACAGTGGAGTAGTCGAACTCCACCCCCTGGCCGATGCGGATGGGACCGGAGCCCAGCACCACAATCTTCTTTTTGTCCGAGACAATGGACTCGTTCTCGTGCTCATAGGTGGAGTAGAAATAGGGCACGTAGGACTCGAACTCCGAGGCGCAGGTGTCGATCATCTTATAGACCGGGAACAGGTTCAGCTCCTTGCGCATGAGGTAGACCTGGCTGGGGGTCATGCCCCAGCGCTCGGCAATGTATTCGTCGCTGATGCCCATGCGCTTGGCGTCCCGCAGGGTCTCCGGATCCTTGGGATGATCTGCCAGCACCTGCTCAAAGCGCACGATGTTCTCAAATTTCTCCAGGAACAGCAGGTCGATCTTGGTGGCGTTATAGATGAGCCCCAGATCCACCCCCTGGCGGATGAGCTCAGCGATGGCAAAGATCCGGTCATCGGTGCCCTGCTTGATGTACTCCAACAGCTCATCAGGCGCCCAGGTATCAAACTTTTTGTGGTGCAGGTGGCACACGCCGGTCTCCAGGCTGCGGATGGCCTTGAGCAAACTTTCCTCAATGGTGCGGCCGATGCTCATGACCTCGCCGGTGGCCTTCATCTGGGTGGAGAGCCGGTTGGAGGCGGAGGAGAACTTGTCAAAGGGGAATCGGGCGATCTTGGTGACCACATAGTCCAGGGTGGGCTCAAAGCTGGCTGGAGTGTTGGCGATGGGGATCTCATCCAAGGTCAGGCCCACAGCGATCTTGGCGGACACCCGGGCGATGGGATAGCCACTGGCCTTGGAGGCCAGGGCGGAGGAGCGGGACACACGGGGGTTCACCTCAATGAGGTAGTACCGGAAGGAGTGGGGGTCCAGAGCAAACTGGACGTTGCAGCCCCCCTCGATCTTCAGGGCCCGGATCAGGCGCAGGGCGGAATCCCGCAGGAGCTGATACTCCTTGTTGGTCAAGGTCTGGCTGGGGGCCACCACGATGGAGTCGCCGGTGTGGATGCCCACCGGGTCGATGTTCTCCATGTTACAGATGGTGATGGCGGTGTCGTTCTTATCCCGGATGACCTCGTACTCAATCTCCTTATAGCCCTTGATGCTCTTTTCCACCAGGACCTGGTGGACTGGGGAGAGCTTGAGGGCGTTCTTCATGATCTCCCGGAACTCCTCCTCGTCGTCGGCAAAGCCGCCGCCGGTTCCGCCCAGGGTGAAGGCGGGGCGCAGCACCACGGGATAGCCGATCTCATTGGCGGCGGCAAGGCCCTCCTCCATGGACTCGGCAATGATGCTGGGCAGCACCGGCTCCCCCAGGGATTCACAGAGCTCCTTGAACTTCTCCCGGTCCTCCGCCTGCTCGATGCTCTCAAAGCTGGTGCCCAAGATCTCCACCTGGCACTCGTCCAACACGCCCTTTTTGGCCAGCTGTACCGCCAGGTTCAGGCCCGTCTGGCCTCCAAGACCGGGGACAATGGCGTCCGGGCGCTCATAGCGGATGATCTTGGCCACATATTCCAAATTCAGGGGCTCCATATACACCTTGTCTGCAATGGCGGTGTCGGTCATGATGGTGGCGGGGTTGGAGTTGACCAGCACCACCTCGTACCCCTCCTCCTTCAGGGCCAGGCAGGCCTGGGTTCCTGCATAGTCGAACTCCGCAGCCTGTCCAATGACAATGGGGCCGGAGCCGATGACCATAACCTTGTGGATATCTGTACGCTTAGGCATGTTTCTTCTCCTCCTTGTCCTGCTTCATCATCTGGAGAAATTGGTCAAACAGATAGGCCGAATCCTGGGGACCGGGGGCGCTCTCCGGGTGGTACTGGACGCTGAAGAGCTTCTCCGTCTTGGAGCGGACCCCCTCTGCCGTGTGGTCCAGTAGATTCACATGGGTCAGATCCAGCCCTGTGCCCTCCAGGGAATCCACATCCACGGCATAGCTGTGGTTCTGGCTGGTGATCTCAATCTTGCCGGTCTGCAGGTTCTTTACCGGATGGTTGCCGCCCCGGTGGCCAAATTTCATCTTATAGGTCTTGCCGCCGTAGGCCAGGCTGATGAGCTGGTGCCCCAGGCAGATGCCAAAGATGGGGAGCTTGCCCCGCAGCTCCTGAATGAGCTGGATGACCTCCGGCACATCCTCCGGGTCCCCAGGACCGTTGGAGAGAAACAGACCGTCTGGCCGCAGGGCGAGGACCTGCTGGGCCGTGGTGTTGTAGGGGACAACCGTGACGTTGCAGCCCCGCTCGTTGAGCTTGCGGATGATATTGTGCTTGATGCCGCAGTCGATGGCCACCACATCAAAATTGGGGTTGAAGGTGCGGGAATACCAGCGCTTTTTGCAGCTGACCCGGGAGACCTGGTCCCTGGGCAGCACCGTCTGGGTGAGGATTTCCATAGCCCGATCATGGGGCAGGGCGGCGTCACAGATCAGCACCTTCTGGCTGCCCTCATTGCGGATGATGCGGGTCAGTTCCCTGGTGTCCACCCCTTGGATGCCGGGGATGCCGTTCTCCTCCAGCACCTCCCCCACTGTCTTGGTGTAACGGAAGTTGGAGGGGCTGTCGTTATATTCCCGCACAATGAGTCCGCCCATGGTGGGCTCGCTGGTCTCAAAGTCCTCATCGGTGATGCCATAGTTGCCAATGAGGGGATAGGTCATCACCACCATCTGTCCGGTGTAACTGGGGTCAGAGATGATCTCCTGATACCCCACCATAGAGGTGTTGAAGACAATCTCATTGACCGCCTGCACATCGGCGCCAAAGCCATAGCCGTAAAATTCACGGCCATCTTCCAACACAATTTTTTTGGTATACTCCGCTGCCATCTGATTCCATCCTTTCGCCATCGTCTTTTTGTCCTTGGGATGCCACGCCCTTGGAGCAAAGTCCTGCTCGGTGACCAGGCTCGATTCCCCCGCCCTCATGGCATTGGGACGGGTGAAATCCATCATTTAAACCGGTTGACCCGGTTGGGAGCCGCCTAAAAAAAGACCAGGCCATCGCCGGTATCCACCCGCGAAACCTGGTGTTTCAATTCCACTGTACCTGCAAAACAGAAGAGCCCTGCCACAAGGAATGGGAAAACATGGCCTGGGACGCCAGACCATCTTTCATATTGGACAGAGTATACCCGGCGCTCCAACCGGCGCACAGGTTGCCAATGGACTTGCAGTACATGGAAAACCTCCTTTGGTTGGAGGAAACTCTAAAAAATCCCCCAGACCTTTAAAAAAGCAGCCGATCCCCCTGGGCCATGGCCCACCGAGTTCATTCAGCCGCTCTATGTCCTTTCTATTATAGGGGCTGTCCCCTGTCAAGTCAAGCGGATGGGGTCAGCTTTTCACTTTTTACCAAGAAACGCCGCCACTTTGTGTCCTCTTTTGGCAGGTGGCGTCCCGTCTCCACAGGTTGGTCGCTATCGCAGACACAAAAGAGGCGGTCACAAATGGGCTCCATGGAAAAGGGCGGCCGTGCAAACACGGCCGCCCTCCTGTGATGGGGACACCAGACGCCCCCTTCTCTGCTCTATTGCAAAACAAGTTGGGGTTACTCCAGGGGCTCAATCAGGCCATAGTCCCCGTTGTGGCGCTTGTAGACCACGTTGATCTCGCCGCTGTCTGCATTGCGGAACACAAAGAAGGTGTGTCCCACCAGATCCATCTGCAACACCGCTTCCTCTGGAGACATGGGCTTGACCACAAATTTTTTGCTGCGCACAATGCGGATTTCCTCCTGATCCTGCTCCCAATCCTGGGACGGCAGGTCAAAGGCGCCGCCCTTCAGGCGCTTCTCCAACTTGGTTTTGTTCTTGATAATCTGTCTGGTCAGGGCATCAATCACATCATCCAGAGCCTCCAGGCGGTCGTCAGAAGTTTTTTCCGCCCGGAAGATCATTCCAGCAGCCTGAATGGTCACCTCCACCGTGTCACGATCCCGCTCTCGGGTGACAACAACGGTGGCTGAGCCGTCTCCGTCAAAGAACCGGTCCAGTTTGGAGAGCTTTTTCTCCACCCGCTCCCGGAAGGTCTCCCAAATGGATGTCTTTCTGGATTTGATGGTAACGTTCATACATTCAACCCCTTTACTTTTGATCTTTGTTCCAAATTGGTCTTCCTTGGCGCCACCTCCTTTTCTTATAGGGTATCACAATTGGAGGAAAAGTTCAATATTCTTAAAAAAAATAAAACAGTTCCTCTATTTTTTGTTTTATTTATTCAAATCTTGTTGATTTCTCCCATTTGTTCCTTCAAGGGGTATGATCGATGGCCCTGTTTATGTTATGATAAAGTGAAAAAAGTGGGATATTTGCCCCTGCCGGCTCCCTTCGGCCGAGTTCATCAATGGTGGGATTTCCCCTGATAAACGGGAAAATGGATCGATTCCGCCCATTCCTCCCACCATCCTTGGCAGAAGAACCGTATTTGTATGGGCGCCTCCATGAGACTATGTTGTCAAGGGACCCTCGGAGGGAACACCGATAGTTTACCTTCCAAGAACGAAGGATATGACGACCGCAGAGAAGGGCTACCACTGCCCCATTCCGTCTTAGCGCCAATGTGCAACATCGCCTTCCCTGACGGATGTGACCCAGCAATTCCCCGTGGCCTACGGAATTACCGTAGGGTGAATCCTCAGGTGTCTATATAATATGGATTGATTTTGGCTGCCACGATCCCGCAGGACTGTGGCAGCCCGTCACTGAAAGGAGAATGTTCATTATGGTTACCATCAACAGCGAGCGTTGCATCGGGTGTGGCAACTGCGCTGCAGACTGTCCGGATCACACCATTGAACTTGTGGAGGGTAAGGCCCATGTCAGTGGCAGGCTCTGCCTCGACTGTGGACACTGCATGGCCATCTGCCCCGTCCATGCCATCACCATGGATGGCTATGATTCCAGTGAGGTACTGGAGGCCCTGGAAGTCCAGCAGTTCCATCTGGACCCGGAGCAGTATCTGCGGGCCTTAAAGTTCCGGCGCAGCATCCGCCGCTTCCGGCGCAAACCGGCCGTCACCCAAGGGCAGCTGCATCAGATTCTAGAGGCCGGCCGCTATGCTCCCTCCGGCTGCAACCGGCAGGCCATGCGGGTTCTCTGCATCCAAGAAAAGCTCCCCCAGGTCACGGAGCTGGCGCTGAAGGCCCTCTCAGACGATGCACAGCAGCAGGAAAAATCCGGTGGGGACAAGGCGCCCTTCCGTTCCCGTTTGAAAGATTGGTATCAGAGCTATGTGGAACAGGGCACGGACCCTCTGTTCTTTCGGGCGCCCCTTGTGCTCGCGCTGGTGGGAGATCCCCAGTACAGCATCGATGCAGGCATTATGGGGGCCCATATGGAACTGATGACCCAGTCCCTGGGATTGGGGGCCTGTTTCATCGGATTTTTCTGTAAGGCGGTCTCCATCTCCCCGGCACTGCGGGAGTTGCTGGGCCTGCAGGAACAGGAGCAGGTATTGGCCAGCCTGGCCATCGGTCAGCCTCTGCGAAAATACTGCCGGACTGTCAACCGCAAGCCCACCAATCTGACAGTATTGTAGTAAAGCCTACAGCAACAGCTGGCCCACATAAACAGAAATGAAAGGACCGGCGGATTTTCCGCCGGTCCTTTTTGTCTCCAGTCTCCTGGCGGCTTCCTGGGAAAGCAAAACAGCGATCTGGCGGTACGCATTTCCGTAAAAATTCTTCTGCGGGGCCGAAAAGCCGCAAATTCTCACTTTGTGTCGTGGTCTTTTGCCGTGGGACCTGTTATGATGAACTTGAAAGGAGCGATGGATGTGGATCAGAAAAAAATCGGTTCTTTTCTCAAGGACCTGCGCAAAGGGAGGGGATGTACCCAGGAGCAGCTGGCAGAGCGCCTGGGGGTATCCAACCGCACCGTCAGCCGGTGGGAAAATGGCAACAATCTGCCAGACTTTGATCTGCTCCTTGCTCTTGCAGGATACTATGAGGTGACCTTGGAAGAAATCTTAACTGGTAAAAGGAGTGAAACACCGATGGACAAAGATCCAGCACAAACCATGGAGCAAATTACAGATTATACCAACACAAAGCGGATGGAATGGACTCAAAGGCTGCACCTCCTATTCCTCCTGGGGACCGTA
Source organism: Candidatus Aristotella avistercoris (assembly GCA_904397835.1). Classification (GTDB taxonomy): domain Bacteria; phylum Bacillota; class Clostridia; order Oscillospirales; family Ruminococcaceae; genus Aristotella; species Aristotella avistercoris. The sequence continues at coordinate 17,532 of CAJFOV010000011.1, read as the reverse complement.
GGCGCCCTGTTCTACGGTGTGGTTCTGGCTCTTGGCCTTGCTCACCAGTCCCCCTATGAGGAGATCGGCAGCTTTGGACTAGGCCTGGCCTGTGGCATGCTGCTCTTAGGAACACTTTTCACCAGCCGGTTTGCCACCCGACTTCTTCAAACAAAATTGCGCCTGCTCCACAGAGGGGCTGCACAAGAATCTCCGAACAAATGGGATGGGCCTCACGTCTAAGGCCCATCCCATTTGCTAAAAATATGCTCTTTTGAGCAGCTCGGCGAACCCTATCCTTCCAACACCTGATAGTTCTCGCTGGCGCTCTCCTTGGTGGCATACTCACTCACCTTGAGCACCCGTACCTTCAGGGGGCGGCTGCCCAAGTTGATTTCAATGATGTCCTGCTCCTTGACATCATAGGAGGCACGGGCCACCTTGCCGTTGACCAGAACACGCCCTGCATCACAGGCCTCATTGGCCACTGTGCGGCGCTTGATGAGCCGGCTGACCTTAAGATATTTGTCCAAACGCAATACAATCGCTCCTTCTATGCGACCCCACCAGTCTTTGACCAGCGGATTCACAGATATGACGGCACCAGTTGCTCACCATCCTGCTGCCAGACTCCACATCAGGACACCTCTGCCCCAGTGGAAATGTTGATCCATTTTTGATCGAGGCCAGGAACTCTGACGCCCCATCAAAACAAAAAGCCGGCATCCTGCCGGCTTTTCCAATCCTTGCTTATTTTGCAACGGCGTCCTTCAGAGCCTTGCCAGCTTTGAAAGCGGGGAGCTTGGAAGCGGCAATGGTGATCTCCTCTTTGGTGCGGGGGTTGACGCCCTTTCTCTCAGCGCGCTCCTTCACCTCAAAGGTGCCAAAGCCCACCAGGGAGACCTTATCGCCAGAGACCAGCGCATCGGTGATGGAATCGATCACAGCGGTCAGCGCCTTCTCGCTCTCCTTCTTGGAAAAACCAGTCTTTTGTGCAACCATTGCAATCAGTTCAGCTTTTGTCATTCTTACTTCCTCCAATTCTAAAAATCAACGCCAGACGCTCTTTCTGTCTGTTTTGCCTCTTTCCAAAGGCCGTCCAACTCCTGAAGGGAGGCGGACTTCATATCTACACCACGTTGCTGCGCCAGCCGTTCTACCTGGGTAAAGCGCCGGATAAATTTGTTGCAGGCCTTAGAGAGGCTCTCCTCCGCATCCAGCTTTAAAAAGCGAGAGACATTGACAGCGGCAAACAGCAGGTCGCCCAGCTCCTCGTCGCAATTTTCCCTGTTCTGGCAGGCAATTCCCTCCCGCAGTTCCTCCACCTCGCTCTGCAGATCTCGGAATGCCCAGTCCAGATCCGGGTAATCAAACCCGGCCTTTCCTGCGCGGGACTGCACCTTGGCGGCGCGCATCAACGCGGGTAAAATCTTTGGAACGCTTTCCAACGTCTCCGAAGCGGCCTTCTGGCCCTTGGTCTGCATTTTAATCTGGTCCCAATTGGTCAGAACCTCCTCAGAGGTCTGGGCCACAACATCCGCAAAGATGTGGGGATGGCGCACAATCAGCTTCTGGCAGATCTCATTGCACACGTCGCCAAAATCAAAATGCCCGGCCTCCTGCTCCATCTGGGCGTGGAACACCACCTGCAGAAGCACGTCGCCCAACTCCTCCCGCAGCATGGCGGGATCCTTGGCGTCGATGGCCTCCAGGGCCTCATAGGTCTCCTCCAGAAAGTTGTTGCGGATGCTCTCGTGGGTCTGCTTTTGATCCCAAGGGCAGCCGCCCTCTCCCCGCAGCAGGGCCATGATCTGCAGAAGATCCTGCATCTCATACCGGTCTTTTTTGACAAACTGATTGGTCATATCCATCTCTTTCCTTTTCAGATGGGCCTTTGTGACAATTGAACAGGCCAGTCTCTTTTGGACCAAGCATTACTAATATTACCCTAAAAGCGAATGTTTTTCAAGTATTTTAGCGATTTTTTCTCCCTTTGGCAGCATCAAAACGTCGTTTTTGGCCACGCCTCGGATCAGCAACAACACAACAGCGTAGACCAGCGCTGCCAGTACAATGGCACCAAAAACCACCAGTCTGCTTTGGATGAATCTGCTGAGCAGGCTGTAGGAGAGCCATGCTGTGACTCCGCAGAAGAGGGAGGCAATCAAGGGTTTGAGGAACATGCTGGTAAAATTCAAGCGCACCTGCACCGTGTGCCGTAAAATGACCATACCCAGCACCACCGCCACCAGGTAACAGATCAAAGTGGAGTAGGGCGCAGCGTGAATGTTAATCTGGGGCATGCCCACAAAGATGTAGTTGAGCACAAACTTAATGACCCCTGCGATGACCATGAGCTTCACCGGCACATCCACCCGGCCCACCGCCTGCAATGTGCTGTTGAGAGGGGCCACCGTTGCCGCAAAGATGGAGGCGATGCCCATCACCTGCATGAGGGGCACACAGACGGCCACCTCCTGGGCGTTGCTGCCATAGAGGAGGGTGAGCACGGGCTCCGCCAGGACGCATAGTCCAATTCCTGCGGGCATAGCGATCATGGAGGTGACCCGCATAACCGACTCCACACTACGGCGGATGTCCCTGCGGTTCTTCAGAGCCCAGGCTGCCGCCACTGAGGGGATTGCACTCACCCCCAGGGTGGAGCAGAAGGCCGGGACCAGGTTAAAGATGGTTACCGCCTTGCCGGAATAGATACCAAACAGGCTGGTGGCCAGGTTCTCATAGAGGACCCCACCCTCGTTGAGCAGGTCCGCATAGGTGCTTTGAAAATAGGCCCCATTACTTTCGATGGCCGCCTCCAGCCGGCCCAAGATGGTAGTGGTATCCACCAGGGAAGAGAGATTGACCGCCAGGGAACCCAGGCACACAGGGATGGCCAGGGCCACCATGCGGCGCAAAATCTGCCGGTTGCTCTTTGGCTCCGGCGCGGCACGCAACTCCTCACGGGTGATGCCGTCCCCCTTCAGACGGTGACGCAACACTAGAAAAGCCGCCCCGCAAAAGGTGCTGATGGTGATACCTAGGATGGCTCCTGCAGACCCCAACTGATAGGTGACCACCTGGGCCTCCTCCGCTGTGGCGCACACCTGTCCAAAGATGCTGCCTGTCTCAGCGTACTGCCGCTGGGCGTAATCCATGGCAAAATAGGCCAGGGCCAACCCCGCTCCCAATTTTGCCACAGCTTCCACCACCTGGCTTGTGGCCGTGGGCACCATGTTGCTCAACCCCTGGTAGTAGCCCCGGATAGAGGACATGATGCAGCAAAAAAAGATGGCGGGGGCAAGTGCCAGCACCGACCAGTAGGAGCCCGGGTTGTTGATGAGCTCCACCAGCAGCCTTGCTCCAAAGAACATGATGGCAAAGCCGCACAGGCCAGTGATAAAGAAAAGCCGGGAGGAAATTTTGCGAATGCGCCGCACATCCCGGTAGCGGCCTCTGGCAACGCTTTCAGACACCATTTTTGATACAGCCACCGGGAACCCGGCAATCGCCAGAGAATTCAGCGGGGTAAAGATGCTGTAGGCAGCGCTGAAATACCCCATGCCAGTGGAGTGCAAAATGTGATCCAGGGGGATTTTAAAGACGGCGCCAATGACCTTGACCAACATGGTGGCAATGGCCAACACCATGGCCCCCTGCAAAAATGTCTGTTTGGTTTTCTTACTCAATGGACAACTTCCCCTTCCATGGCACGTAAAGAATCACATGCGGGATGATTCTGGGGGTTCCAGCTTGGCGTGCACCAGAGGAGCCCGGTGAAGTGATTCTGTGGGCGCCGGTGACACCCACGGGACGGAAAAACTATTCCGCAGCGGACGGGTCCTTGGAGGTGGTCTCCTCCTCTGCTTCCTTCTTCAGGCTGGGGAGCATAACAATGATCTCATCATCCTCCTGCTGTGGCGCCTCCGGCTGCTTCAGTGGATGTCCACAGCGGGGGCAAAAGCGGCTCTCCTCCCCACAGAGAGCGCCGCAGTGGCTGCAGCGCTTGTTGTTGCCTTTGGCAAACTGAATCTTCTCCTGCAGTTCCTGGGCCTGTGCCAACAGGCCGTCGATCTCCCCCACCAGGTCGGAGACGATCTCTTCATTCTCACTGCCTGCCTTGTACATCTGATAGACCAGGCCGCCAAGCTTTGCATAGGCCTTTTCAATTTCACTGTTGATCCGGGTGATCTGCAGACGCAGTTTCTGCACCTCCACCACCTCGCCGGTCTTTTTGCTGGCAGTAGAGACGGCGCCTTTGATGCGCACCTTCCAGTCATTCCAACGGTCCATAGTTCCCCTCTCCTCTCCTGCAGCCGTCACGGCATGCATAGATATCCAGTATAACGTTACAATTATAGCCGCTCTAGCAGGTAAATTCAACTAAAAAAGGTGAACAGTCTCTTACAATTGCTGCTCACCTTGGGATTCCGTTTCTTTTCTATCCGGCGGCCTTATACAGGGCTCACAAATTCCTGCAGCAGGGAGTGCTGCGGCACAATCTCCTTGGGCAGGTCATCAAAGCGTTCCAGCGCCTGCCACAGAGCCACCATCCGGGGCCAAAGGGGGCTGCTCCGATCCATTCCTGCCACAATCGGCCCCAGAAAATGGTGGAGGACACAGGGCTCATACCAGAGGGTGGAGTCCACCTCTCCGTCCGCCAGGGAACGGAAGGGCTCAATGTTGACCCATTCCCCCTCCATCACATGGGACCAAACCTGTAATGTGTACGCCGCACCGTGGTTGCGGTGGTGGAAATCCCGCACCAGCCGGCGGATCAGCCGATCCTCCTCTGGCAGAAGGGCGGGGACTCCCTCCGCAAAAAAAGTGGTGCCTACATGGACAAAGAGCCGGTAGAGGCGCTCCGGCGGAATGGCTTCCGCCAGACGGGGATTCAAGGCATGCAGCCCCTCCACCACCACGATCCCGTTGGGAGGTAGGCGGCAGAGACGGCCCTGGGCCGCAGGCTGCCGCGCCACAAAGTCAAAGACAGGCAGCAGGGTGCTTCCCGTCTCAAGTAGTTCTACCATACACCGGTGAAAGGCCGCCAGATCCAGGCTCTCAATGGACTCCACATCCGCACTGCCGTCCGCCCGCAGGGGGTAGCGGCCATCCCCCAGATAAAAATCATCCAGTGAGATGCGCTGGCAGGGGATTCCCCGCCTGGTCAGCCGGCTACACAGCTTGTGGGCGCAGGTGGTCTTGCCGGAGGAGGAGGGCCCCGCCAGGGCCACCACCTGGGGTGTGGGATCCAGCTGGTTCAAATGGCCGACCACCTGATCCAGCTGGCCCTCAAACTGGGCCTCAGAGCAACTCACCAGCTCCTCCGGAGCGGTTTTGGCCAGGTCATTGATCCAGGCGAGGGACACGCGATTATTCGGAAAAGCTCCCCCAATGCTGCTCATAGAAGGTCCTCACCTGCTCCTTCCGGTCCAGAATTTGGTCATACCTGCTGATGTATTCATATGGATACTTGTAGTTAAATATGCGCTGGATCTGGTCGGTCACCGGATCCCGCAGTTTGGTGACACCTCCCGCCCCCACGGAGAAGATAGAGTGGGTCTCATCCATGATGTAGACGTTGTAATAGCCGGGATAGCCAGGCTTGCAGAAGCCGGTGTTCTCCAAGTTGTCCATGGTGTTCTTCTGCCGGTAGAGGTAGTAGGGCTCGTACCCCTCCTGGGTCAGGCGCTTCTGGGCATAGGCCACCATGCCGTCCACCAGGCACATGGTCTCATAGGCCTTGGCACCCTCCTGCCCCATGTGGGAGGAGCGTTTGACCGACAAGGTGTGCACCGTCACGTTCTCCGGTCCCAGGGCCAGAACCCCCTCTATGGTGCGCTGGAAGCTCTCCAGGGTGTCCGTGGGCAGGCCGGCGATCAGATCCATATTGATGTTATCCATTCCCTCCTCCCGGGCCAGGCGGAAGGAGTCAATGGTCTCCTGGGCGGTGTGGCGCCGGCCAATGGCCTGGAGCACGCTGTCGTTGAGGGTCTGGGGGTTGATGCTGATGCGGGTGACTCCCGCCTGCTTCATGATGCGGAATTTTTCCCGGTTCAGGGTGTCCGGTCGGCCGGCCTCGATGGTATATTCCCGGATCTGGCTCAGGTCAAAGGCCTGGGCCAGTTCCCCAGTCACCTGCCGCAGCTGCTCCTCATCCAGAGTGGTAGGGGTTCCGCCGCCAAAATAGACCGTCTCCAACCGCAGGCCCAGGTCCCTGGCAATCTGCCCGGTGACCCGCAGCTCCTGACAGAGCTTGTTGACATATTCGGGCATGAGCTTTTTGGCCTTCTCGATGGAGTGGGAGACAAAGGAGCAGTACCGGCACCGGCTGGGGCAGAAGGGGATAGAGACATACAGGCTGTAGCTCTTGGGGGTGGAGAGGTTCAAAATCTTACTCTCGTTCCCCTCGGTCCAGGTGGCCAGCCGGACCCGGCTCTCATCCACCAGCAGATCCTGGCGGAACCGCTCCTGGACCTGCTCCAAGGTCATTCCCCGGTCCAGCAGGCTGCGGAACAGCTTGATGGGCCGGATACCGGTGAGGATCCCCCAGGCCGGGTGAATACCGGTGACCTCCTCCAACAGCCGGTAGAGGAGCACCGCCATCCGGCGCTCCAGCTCCTTCTCCTCATCGGGGACACCGGTGAGCGGGACATCCTCCCCTCGCTGCAGCCACTGTCCCTGCCGGAAGCAGCGCACCAGAAGGTGGGCAATCTCCCCCTCCCGGGAGAGAACGGTCTCCGCCAGGTCCTCCCCCGGCTCCACCGGCCGGTCCACCTGAACCGATTCCCCGGGAAAAAACATGATGGTCAGCCGCTCCATCTCATAGTGGAAGGAGTGGCCAGTGTTGATGAGTTTCATGGATGTGCCCCTCTCCTGCTTTTAGACCTTTTTCATGTAGCGGTTGTACTCCCGCTCCCGCTGCAAGGTGGTGGCGGAGCTGTGGCCAGGCAGCACCTTGTAATCCCCAGGGAGGTCCTTGAGCTTTTTCAGGCTCTTCATCATGGTGTCCAGATTGCCGCCATACAGGTCACAGCGGCCGATGTCCCCCCGGAAGAGGGTATCTCCAGAGAAGATCACGTCCTCGCACACATAGCAGACCCCACCTTTTGTGTGGCCTGGGGTCTCTATCACTTTGATCCGCAGCTCATCCAGGGCGATCGTGTCCCCCTCCTGAACCAGTACGGTGGGTTGGATGGTGAAGCCCTTGACCAATTTACCCCGGGCAGACAGGTTCAGGTGCGCGTCCAGCGCCATGTCTTCGTCCTCCCGGCCCAGCACCACCTGGGGATGGTACGTTTCCACCAGGGCGTTGACCCCGCCAATGTGGTCATAGTGGGCATGGGTCAGCAGAATATACCGGAGCGTGAGCCCCTCCTGCTGGATCTCAGAGACAATGTTGTCGATTTCGCCGCCGGGGTCCACCACCAGGGCATTCTTCTCCTGGGTGGTCACAAGGTAGCAGTTGCTCCCTGCATAGCCCACGGGCACTTGTTTGACTTGCAGCATGGCTGTAGCTCCTTTCTCATGTTCCAATGGCCCCACCCCATGGGATGAGCCGTGTTTTTTCTATTTGCTGTGTTGGGGCATAATCTCGTCTGTGTCCACCACCAGGGTGACGGGCCCGTCGTTGACCAGGGACACCTGCATATCGGCGCCAAACTCCCCGTGATCTACCTTTTGCACTCCTGCTTGCTTCAGGTTTTCCATAAACTGCTCATAGAGGGGGATGGCAACCTCCGGCCGGGCCGCCCCCACAAAGGAGGGACGCCGCCCCTTGCGGCAGTTGCCATAGAGGGTGAAGTTGGATACCACCAGGGCCTGCCCCTCCACTTCCAATAGGGAGCGGTTGAGCTTGCCCTCCTCATCGGGGAAGATACGCAGGTTGGCCAACTTCTCTGCCAGAAACTGTGCCTGGCTGGGGGTATCGGCCGGGCAGATCCCCAACAGAATCAAGAGACCCTGGCCGATCTGGCCCACCACCTCCCCGTCGATGGTGACACTGGCGGACTTGGTACGCTGTATAACTGCTTTCAAATGGGACACTTCCTTTGTGGTTTCTCTTGTGGGGCAACTGCCCCTATGCAATGGCCGGAACACCCCCCACCCCCAGCAATATGGGGCAGGGGCCGTCCCGGCCATAAAAGACGTCATTGGACGTTGCGCTTGACCTTGAGGACACCGTTGATTTTGCGAAGATTGGTGATGACCAGCTGCAGCTGGTCCAGGTCGTTGACCACAATGGTCATCTGGATGGAGGTGGTGTGGTTTTTGAGCTCCTTGGCTGTCAAAGAGTGTATCGGCACGTGCATATTGCTCAACACAATGCTCACATCTGCAATGATGCCGCCCCGATCGGTGGCCAAAATATCCAGGGAGGATTTGAACTTCTCCCGCACCACATTGGCCCAGTGGCATTGGACCCAACGCTCCGGCTGGGTATCCACCGTGACGTTGACGCAGTCACGCTTGTGGATGGAGACCCCGTAACCCCGGGTGATAAAGCCGATGATATCGTCCCCTGGCAGAGGGTTGCAGCATCTGGCAAATTTCACCAGACATCCCTCGATGCCCTCCACAATGACGCCACTGCTGGCGCCCCGCTCCTTTTTGGGCGGCTTTGCGGTGGTGAGGGCCTTCTCCAGGTCCTCGGCAGGCTCCTTGGTGCGGTATTGGCGGTTGTAGTCCTCCTTGACCCGGGGCATAATCTTGGACAGGAGCACCCCGCCATAGCCGATGGCAGCCAAAAAATCATCTACATTCTGGAAGTGGTAGCGTTTTGCCACGTCCAGCAGGAACTTTTCCATCTCCTCGTCAGGCAGGCTGATGAGGTTGCGCCGGAACTCCCGCTCCAACTCGGTGCGGCCCTCCTGGATGTTCTCCTCCCGGCGCTCCTTCTTAAACCAGGAGCGGATCTTGTTGCGGGCCTCAGCAGTTTTGACAATCTTCAGCCAATCCCGGGAGGGGCCCTGGCTGCCCTTGGCGTTGGATGTGACAATTTCGATGATGTTGCCGGTGTGGAGCACGGTATCCAGCGCCACCATGCGCCCATTGATCTTGGCCCCCACCATCCGGTTGCCTACCTCCGTGTGGATGGCGTAGGCAAAGTCAATGACGGTGGCCCCAGTAGGCAGATTGATCACATCACCTTTGGGGGTAAAGACGTAGATCTCCTCCGGAGACAGATCCGATTTGATGGAGCGCAGCAGCTCCTCGGCGTCGTCCGACTCCTTCTGCACCTCCAGCAGCTGACGAATCCAGGCCAGGCGTTCCTCCAGGCGGTCCTTGCCGGCGATGCCCGCCTTATACTTCCAGTGGGCGGCGATGCCGTACTCCGCCATGTGGTGCATATCCCAGGTGCGGATCTGCACCTCAAAGGGGATGCCCCGCTTGTCGATGACGGTGGTGTGCAGGGACTGGTACAGGTTGGACTTTGGCGTGGAGATGTAATCCTTAAACCGGTTGGGCAGGGGCTGGAACATCTCATGGATGATGCCAAAGGCGTGGTAGCACTCATCCACCGTATCCACGATCAGGCGCACCGCATAGATGTCGTAGATCTCCTCCATGGACTTGCCCTGGATATACAGCTTGCGGTAGATGCCGTAGATGCTCTTGATGCGGCCCTTGATGTAGACGTTGGGGAAGATGTCCTTGACCCGGTCATAGATCTGCTGCTGGATGCTCTCGAGGAACTTCATACGCTCCTCCTCCCCCAGCCGCAAGGTGTGTTCAATTTCCTCATAGGCTACCGGGTCCAAAAAACGAAGGGCCGTATCCTCCAGCTCCTCCTTGATAGCTGTCATGCCCAGCCGGTGGGCCAGGGGCGCATAGATCTCCATGGTCTCCAGAGATTTATCCCGCCGCTTCTGCTCCGGTTGGGCCTCCAGAGTGCGCATGTTGTGCAGCCGGTCCGCCAACTTGATGATGATGACCCGCACATCCTGGGCCATGGCCAGCAGCATCTTGCGCACATTCTCCGCCTGCTGCTCCTCCCGGGAGGAGTAGGGGATCTTGCCCAGTTTGGTGACCCCGTCCACCAGGTGGACCACCTCAGCACCAAACTGTTTTTCCAAGGCCTCCCTGCCCACGTTGGTGTCCTCAATGACATCGTGGAGGAGCCCAGCCACCACCGTGTCCGTATCCATGCCCAGCTCCACCAGCTGGCAGGCCACCGCCACCGGGTGGGAGACGTAGGCCTCTCCGGACCTTCTCCTCTGCCCCTGGTGGGCCTGGTCGGCAATCTCAAAGGCCTGGTGGATCTTCTCCACATCGTAGGGCTTGCCGCTCTTCTCCATGGCCTGGGCCAAGTCTTCATAGCCGTAAATCTTTGTCAGCATACATCTTCCCTCCTCTGCCCCATGGCGGCCAAACCGTCCTTCTCTCTCTGGACGGGACAACCGGCCCCCTCCCCATGGCTTCTGTTCAGGGGGCCGTATCCGGTATCCCTTGTGGAATACCGGGCCTGGTCATTGGTAAAACTGAGCCAAATTATACCAAGTTATATTATAGCACGAAAATGCTCATATTGGTACCATCTTGTAAGATTTTTCCCCTCTTTTTGCGGAATTGCTTGCATCCTGTGATCTAGCAGGATAAAGGAGCGGCTCAGCCCGGCCGCGCACCGCTTTCTAGCGCGCCAAAGGCCACTGCCGCAGCCGCTGTAGCAGGGGAGATTGCTCCAAATCCCGCTTTTCCCCCGGGGGCAGCAGGCGAAATCCCACCCCTCCATTGCCCCGGGCCAGCAGCTTCTGTTCCTGTAAAATGAGGATACAATTGCAGAGCTTTGCATAGGGCATGGGAGAAAATATGGCACAGAGCTGTTCCAGGCCACTGGAGATGGTTCCTCCCTGGCTGCGTAGGAATTTGTAGACCTTGGCCAGGTCCTGCCGGTCCGGAACACACTGCTCCCGCTGCTCCAGCGTGAGGGGCTCCCGGCGGTAGAGGCGGTCCATCAGTTCCTTCCCCTCCCAGAGAGCCTCCTGAGACAGATTGGCCGGGTGGACATCCTGAACCTGGATGGAGAGCTGTTCCTGCCCCTGGTAGACATTGATGGCAAATTCCACCGCCAGATCCACCCGATCCCCCTCCCGGTAGGGGAAACGGGCAGCCGCTATTCCAAAATATACCCCGTAAAAATAGGCCCCTCTTTGGCTGAGCCGCAGCCGCAGGTGCTTCCCCTCGCCAATGGAGTAGATCCCCTCAATCCGGCACCCCTCCAGGCAGAAGGCGGGCTGCGGATTGCCGCAGCCAAAGGGTTCCAGCACGGTCAGGCTGCGCACCTGATCCAAGGTCACTTGTTGTGCCAACACCTTGCCCTGGAGCACCAGGGTGCTGGTGGGCATCACATCATAGGTTTGGGCCGCATACTGCTGGATGGCCGCCTCGAAGGCGGGGATCTCCGATGTGGCAAGGGTGAGGCCCCCCGCCTGGTCATGCCCCCCATAGCGCAGGAGATGCTCTTCACAGGCGGTGAGGGCCTGGACAATGGAAAAGCCCTCCACACTCCGGCAGGAGCCCCTGGCCTCCTTCCCGCTGATGGAGAGAAGGATGCAGGGCTTGCCCACCAGTTCCACCACCTTGGTGGCCACAATGCCGATGACCCCCTGGTGCCATCCCTCCCCGGACAGCACCAACACCCGCTGCCGCTTGAGGGCGGGCTTCTGCTGCAGGCGGCGGCAGATCTCCTCAAAGATAGCCTGCTCCATGCCTTTGCGGGACTGATTGTAGCCGTTGAGCTCTTGGGCCAAGGCCTCAGCCTGCTCCACATCCTCTGTCAGCAGCAGCTCCAGAGCACGCACCGCATAGCCCAGCCGTCCGGCGGCGTTGATTCGGGGCGCCAGGCCAAAGGCCACAGAGGTGCTGGTGAGGTTCCGCTCCCCCAGGCCGCTGGCCTGGATCAGGGCCATAAGTCCCAAATTCTGGGTGGTCTGGAGCACCGGCAGGCCAAGCTGCACCAGGGTACGGTTTTCCCCCTGGAGGGGAACCACGTCTGCAATGGTACCTAGAGTCAGCAGATCTCCATAATATTCCAACACCTCTTGGCAGCACTCATCTCCCTCCAACGCGCAGATGAGCTTAAAGGCCACCCCCACCCCCGCCAGATCTGGAAAGGGATAGGTGCTGTCCGGCCGGTGGGGATTGATCACTGCCACACAGTCCGGCAGCGTGGCACGGGGCATGTGGTGGTCGGTGACAATTACATCCAGTCCCAGCTCCTTGGCATAGGCGATCTCCTCCAGGGAGGAGATGCCGTTGTCCACGGTGATGAGCAGCTCCGCCCCCTGCTGGCGCAGATAGGCCACCGCATCCCGGTTCAGGCCGTAGCCCTCCCCCTCCCGGTCGGGAATATAGGGGCTCACCAGGGCGCCAGAGGCCTCCAGGTAGTGGCACAGCATGGCGGTGGAGGTGATGCCGTCGCAGTCATAGTCCCCATAGACCACAATCTGCTGGGCCTCCTGGATGGCATCCTGAATCCGTTGGACCGCCCGATCCATATCGTTGAGCAAAAACGGACTGTGGAGCTGGGGGTACTCCGCCTCCGGCCGCACCAGATCCTGCCGCCCATCCTCTCCACGGGCAAGGAGCACCTGGGCCACCAGGGGGGCAATCCCCTGCCTGTGGGCCAGATCCTCCACCTGCTGGGGTTGGACATCCTGTATCCTCCAGCGCTTCATCGCTTGCTTCCTCCCTCCAACGGCCTGGGGCCGTGCCAAAAAAGATGGTATATATCATACCATTTTAGGTGCTAAAATTCAATGTTTTCCCCTGCCTCTCCATTTTTCTCCAAGGTAGCGCCAACACACACTCCCTCCTCTGGATCGCATCCAATCGGTCGGCCATAAGGTGTCCCATACCGAGCCGTCGAGGTGCGCCGCCGCTGCCAGAATAGCATTCCACGGCCGATCCTCCTGATGGTAAAAGAAAACAGGGTATGACAAATACCCTGTTTCTATTCTGGAAGTGGTGCTTGGATGCCTCTCCACCTCCAACTCGACGGACGGCTCCAGCAAGCACGGTTTCCTATGCAGATACGGAACTGCTATTCCTGCAGCTGCTCCCAGATCCAGCGGGCAACCTCCTGGGGGGAGCGATGGGTGACATCCACATGGATGGAGGGCATCTCCCCGTACCCCTCCATTCGATCCAGGGCACGCTCCACCACGCCGGGGTCCCGCAGGCCCCCTTGAATATCCTGCTGCAGCCTGCGGATCAGCTCCTCCCTGCCGCAGTCCAAGGTGAACCACTGCAGGGAGAAGGTTCCCTCCAAGCGGGCCAGCAGATTCTGAAGGATCTCCTCCCGGGGGAGGACCCAGCAGAAGAGCACATCCTGGCAGGCGGTGCAGCGCAAAAATTGATTGAGCAGAAAGGCGATGTTCTCCAGCACCATCTCCCGGGTCTCCTCTGTCACTTGGAAGGGATGCAGGTCCCAACACCAGTCCCCGTCCAAAAAGACATGGCTGGGCAGTAGGGGGCGCAGAGCCCGGCAGGTGGTGGTTTTACCCACGCCCATGGTGCCGTTGATGACGATGAGCCGTTTGTTCATGGCGTCCCCTCCAAATCCCCATATTCTGCAAGGATCTGCTGAGCCACCCGGATGCCATCCACCGCAGCGCTCATGATGCCGCCAGCATACCCGGCCCCCTCTCCACAGGGGTAAAGGCCCTGGCAGGCGGGGGACTGCAGATCCTCCCCACGCAGAATCCGAACCGGGGAGGAGGTGCGGGTCTCCACACCTGTGAGGACGGCGTCCTGTTGGCCAAAACAGGCGATCCGCTGGGCAAAGAGCCGCAGCCCCTTCTCCATCAGGCCGGTCACCTGTTGGGGAAGCAGCCGGTGGAGATCCCCCGGCCTTGTACCAATGGCATAGGAGGGCGCCACCCTCCCCAGGGCGGCGCCGGGCTCCCCCTGCAAAAACCGCCCCACTGTCTGGATGGGGGCAGAAAAATCTTCTCCACCCATGGAGAAGGCCTCCCGTTCCAACCGCTGTTGGAAGGCCATGCCGGCCAGAGGTTCCGTCCCAAAGTCCTGGGGGCCCACATTGACCACCAGGGCGGCATTGCAATTTTTCCCATTGCGGGCGTGTTCACTCATGCCGTTGACCACCACCGTTCCCTCCTGGGAGGCGGCGGGTACCACCAGGCCCCCAGGACACATACAGAAGGTGTAGACACCCCGGCCCTCCTCCCGGTAGGAGAGCTGATATTCCGCATTGCCCAAGGCCGGGTGCCCGGCCAGGTCACCATACTGGCTGATGTTCAAATCCTCCTGCAGATGCTCAATCCGCGCCCCTACAGAGAAGACCTTTCCCTCCATGGGGACGCCCCGATGCAGCAGCATCTCAAAGGTATCCCTGGCGCTGTGTCCGATACACAGAGCCACCACCTGAGCGGGATAGGTCCCTTGGTCGGTACGGATCTGCTGCACCCTGCCCTGCCGTTGCTCCAACGCCAAAAGCTGTTCCGAAAAGTGGATCTCCCCGCCCTGGGCGAGGATCTCCTGCCGAATGGCCCGTACCACCCCTCGGAGCAGGTCGGTGCCAATGTGGGGCTTGGCCATGTAGAGGATCTCCTCCGGCGCCCCGTGACGGGCCAACTCCTGGAGAACGAACTCGCATCTGGGATCGTTGATGCGGGTGGTGAGCTTGCCGTCAGAGAAGGTGCCGGCGCCGCCCTCTCCAAACTGCACGTTGCTCCGGGGATTGAGGGCGCCTCCCTGCCAGAAGGCCTGCACCGTCTGGCTGCGCTGTTCCACCGGCTCTCCCCGCTCCAGCACCAGGGGAGCGAGCCCCTGCCGGGCCAGCAGAAGGGCGGCAAACATGCCCGCCGGGCCAAAGCCCACCACCACAGGGCGGTGCCTCAAGGGACGGTTTCCCCTGGGGAGCTCCAGCGGATGCTGTTCCCGCAGGGTGACCTTTCCCTTTGCCCAGCGGGGCTCCTGGGCGGGGTCCTTCAAACGCAGGCCCACCGAGCAGACAAAGGAGATGCTGTCCTTTTTGCGGGCGTCCAGGGATTTTTTGACCAGGTATCCCCCCTCCACCAGATCGGCAGGGACCCCAAGGGCCCGCACCGCCCGGCGAACCGCCTGCTCCACAGTGCCATCCAAGGGGAGGCGTATGTCCGGTACCACCAGTGCCATGGTTTGATCGTTCCTTTCTGTAAAAACAAGGGGACCTGTGGTGCAGGTCCCCTGTTCTATTGTGTTGGTTATTGACGCTGAACCGATATAATGACCGAGTAACTCTCCACCGCCCAGACATTGCCCCTACCGGGTGCATAGATGGTCACGGGGATGGAGGACTGGCCAGAGTCAACTTCCCGGCCGGAAAGGTCCACCTCTGCCACAAAGTCCGAGCCTGTGAGCTGATCCAGCACCTCCTGCGGGCCAAAGATCTGCACATTGCTGATGCGGGAGGTGACAATCTCCGCCTGGCAGTCGCTGGGGACATTCCGCAGGGTCAAGTTGGTGATATTAAAACTCTGGGTGGTGTAGCCCTCCAGCTGGAAGGTGATGGTCACCGTATCAAAATCATCCAAGTTGACATAGCCGCTGGGCAGGCTGATCTCCTTGGTGATGGTGCCGCCCGATTGAGCCAGCTCCCGCAGGTCTATATGCCCCAGGTCCACCGCCTCATAGCTGTCGATGGACTCCTCTGGACCGGCGATGTTGATGCTACTCTCAGAGATGGAGTAGCTGAGCATACTCTCGTCAAAGTCCGGCGGGGCGTTCAGATAGTCAAAGGTAAAGGAGACCTCCTTGGTTTTCAGCACCGGGATGGTCACGCTGGCTGTCTCCACACTCAGGGTCATGTTGCCCTTCTGCAGTTCGTTGCCATTGCTGTCCAGGAGGATGATATCCTCCTCCACCACCTGGGTGCTGGTGAGTTCACCGCTGGAGACCCGTACCTCCACCACGGCGCTGGCCACCTGATTCACCTCTGTGGCAGGACCTGTGATCAGAACCTCCTCCGGGGAGACAACCTCCTTCTCTCGGATGTAGCCGCTGGGGATGTTCATACTGCTGATATTGGCGGTGATGGGTACCGATTTGCTCTGCATCCGGTCAAAGGTTACGGTGATTCTGCGGGGACTGATGCTGTCCACCGTGAACCCCTTGCCATTGACATCGGTGGCGTTGAGGGTCAGCTCATAGGTACCTGGACCCGTCACCTGGCTGAGGTTTGCCGTCACCTGGATATCCTCCTGAGCATTGATGTTGCCCACCACATACCGGCTGCCGGAGACCACAACGCTTACCTCCTCCGGCACATCACCCACGGTGCTCAGGCCCAATTGGGCCAAAACGCCCGAGTTGGTATCGATGGTTAAGGGCACGTTGCGGATCCGCTGAGTGGTCTGGGAGTCCACTACCGTGGTGACAATGCTCCAGACAATGATGGCCGCAACTACCGAGAAAATTAAGTTGAAGGTTTTGGAATTGAACAAGTTTTTCGTTTTGATCTTCATCGTTTCACCTTCCAAAATCCGACCTTTTTCTCAGAGGGAGCGGTCTTTTCCGATTTTTCCCGCAACATGTAGCTGCGCAGAGTCTCACCCAGACGTTCCACGGTGTAATCCCTGGTGATGACGCTGTCGTGGGCCACGGAGATCTTGCCGGTCTCCTCAGAGACCACCACGATGACCGCATCAGAATTTTCGCTCATCCCAAGGGCCGCCCGGTGGCGGGTGCCCATCTCACGGCTGATCTCCATGTTGTTGGACAGGGGCAAAAAGCAGCCGGCGGCATAGACCTTGGCATTTCGGATGACCATAGCTCCGTCGTGAAGAGGGGAATTGGGGAAAAAGATATTTCCAATGAGCTCAATGCTGGGGTCTGCATCCAAAATGGTGCCGGTATGGATGATCTCCCCCAGGGGAGTATCCCGCTCCAGAACAATGAGGGCTCCAATTTTCTTTTGGGAGAGGGAGGCGCAGCTCTCACAGACGGTGTTGATCATCTTACGAATTTGGAACTGCTGCTGATCGTCCCCCTGGGAATTGGAAAAGACACTGAGGGAGGAGAGCTTGGCGCGGCCCACCCGCTCCAAGCTGCGGCGCAGCTCCGGTTGAAACACCACAATGAGAGCAACCACACCTGTCTGCAACAGGCTCTCCATTAAAAACTCAATGGTCTTCAAATTCAACTGACTGGCCAGCAGGTTGATGATAAGCAGCAGCAAAATTCCCTTGACCAGCTGGACGGCGCGGGTCTCCTTGACCAGTTTGATCCCTTGATAGATCAAAAAGGCAACCACCAATATATCAATGGCATCAAATACTGTGAAGGAACCTACCAAGCCCCTCAAAGTATACCAAAAGTTTGCCACGCTTTCACTTCCTCCCATCCAACCAAATGCCCGCCATTATGGGATTCCGTTGGTCCACAAAATTAACAAAAATAACCCAATCCTATTGTACCACAGAGAACGCAAGAATCAAGTGTTCCCAAACTTTCTAATTTTTCCTTTCTGTAGAGCTACAATACATGTTGAACAGAAGAGCAAGTAAAAGCAAATAAAAAAGTAGAAGGACAGAGCCTTCATAGGGTATAGTT
>CAJFOV010000010.1 GCA_904397835.1 Candidatus Aristotella avistercoris | reverse complement strand
TATCTTTTCCGGCTCGGCTTTCGGCGCTTCGGACTCGGTTTTGTTTACACCAATTTCTTCATTTACACCTTTCAAGGGTTTCATTGTCGGGAAGAGGATCACCTCACGGATGGAGTCGGAGTTGGTGAGCATCATGACGCACCGGTCGATGCCGATGCCAAGGCCGCCTGTGGGGGGCATGCCATACTCCAGGGCCGCAATGAAGTCCTCGTCCATCATGCCGGCCTCCTCATCGCCCCGCTCCCGCATCTCCACCTGCTTCTGGAACCGCTCCCGCTGGTCGATGGGGTCGTTGAGCTCCGAAAAGGCGTTGCCCATCTCGCTGTGGCAGATGAACAGCTCAAACCGCTCGGTGAGCCTGGGATCCTTGGGGGAGCGCTTGGCCAGGGGGGAGACATCCACCGGGTGCATGGTGATAAAGGTGGGCTGGATCAGCTGCTCCTCCACCTTCTGGTCAAAGACCTCGTACAGGGCGTTGCCCCAGGTCTTTTCGGCGGTCTCCGGCAGCGCCACCCCCACGGATTTGGCGGCGGCCACCGCCTCCTCGTCGCTGGAGATGGCCATAAAGTCGATGCCCACATACTGCTTGACCGCCTCGGCCATGGTCAGGCGGGGCCAGCCGGGGGTCAGGTCGATGGTCTGGCCCTGCCACTGGACCTGGTAGGTGCCCAGGATCCGCTGGGCCGCCGAGGAGAGCAGGTCCTCAAACAGATCCATCATGTCGTTAAAGTCCCCATAGGACTGGTACAGCTCCACGGTGGTAAACTCCGGGTTGTGCTTGGGGTCCATCCCCTCGTTGCGGAAGATGCGGCCGATCTCGTATACCCGGTCAAAACCGCCCACAATGAGCCGCTTGAGGGGCAGCTCGGTGGCGATGCGCATGTACATATCAATATCCAGGGTGTTGTGGTGGGTGATAAAGGGCCGGGCCGTGGCGCCGCCGGAGATGGTGTTGAGCACCGGGGTCTCCACCTCCATATAGCCGCGGTTGTCCAAAAACTCCCGGACATATTTGATAAAGGCCGAGCGCACCCGGAAGGTCTCCTTCACCTGGGGGTTCACAATCAGGTCCACATACCGCTGGCGGTACCGCAGCTCCGTGTTGGTCAGGCCATGGAACTTCTCCGGCAGGGGCCGCAGGGACTTGGAGAGCAGCTGCATGTTCTCCACCTTCACGGAGATCTCTCCCCGGCGGGTGCGGAACACCTCGCCCACCACGCCGATGATGTCGCCGATGTCCCACTTGCGGAAGGCGGCATAGACCTCCTGACCCACGCCGTCAACCTTGATATACAGCTGGATGCGGCCGGAGGGGTCGCTCAGGTCCAAAAAGGAGGCCTTGCCCATATCCCGCCAGCCCACAATACGGCCCGCCAGGGAGACCTGTTTGCCCTCAAAGGTCTCAAACTGCTCCACAATCTCCTTGGCCAGAGCCGTACGCTTGTAGCTGGTGATCTCAAAGGGGTTCTGGCCCGCCTCCTTCAGGGCGGCAAGCTTGTCTCTGCGCTGCTGCAGGATCTCCGACAACTCCGGGGCATTGGTCCCGTTCTGCAGGTTATCTGCCATTTTGCTCCACATCCTTTTCTCGTTCTCTCACACAATTTTTCACGTCTGCCGGCCAGGTTCACAAAAAAGTGCGAGCCTGGCCGGCTCGCACTGTCCTGTTTCAAAACGGCGCGGCTTCTCCCACAGGGCGGATTACCGGCTGATGCTGATGACCTTGTACTGGATCACATTGCCGTTGACATGCACATCCACCACATCCCCGGCCTTGTGGCCAATGAGGGCCTTGCCCACAGGGGACTCGTCGGTGATGGTATCCATGGAGGAGTTGGCCTCAATGGGGGACACAATGCGGTAGGTGGTCTCCTCCTCAAACTCGATGTCATAGATGGTCACCTTGGTGCCCACCGACACGGTGTCGGTGGAGATGTCATCCACCTTCAAAATTTGGGCGGTCTTGAGTTGGGCCTCCAGCTGGTTGATACGGGCCTCCACCTGGGCCTGCTCATTTTTCGCCTCGTCATATTCGCTGTTCTCTGACAAGTCTCCAAAGCCCCGTGCCACACGGATCTTTTCGGAGATCTCATTGCGCTTGACAGTTTTCAGCTCCTCCAGCTCGTCTACCAGCTGGTCGTAACACTCCTGGGTCAGGAAAACGCTTTCCTGGTTTGACATAGCCAATTTTCTCGCTCCTTTGAAGTTTTGGTTAAAACTATGCAATAGTTGTATTATATTAGAACGCCCCTCCCCTGTCAAGCAGAATTCATTTTCTACCATATGAATAAAATAAGAACAGGAATTGCAGGGCCTGTCCGTCAAAACCCACACGAATCAGCCTGGAGGGGACCCTTGGAAAAGGGATGCAAAGCGGGGGAGGGCCCCTTCTCTGCATCCCTGTATGTTCTTTCCCAAGGGGAAAGATTTATTCCAAGTCGTTATGCGGCATCCGCCTGGGAGGAGGACGTCTCAGAGCTCCCGCTCTCTGGGCTGGGGAGGGAGCCCTGGTTGGCTGCAGCCCGGGCCAACTCCAGCGCCTTGGCCAGCTGGGGATCGCTGGTCTCATCCAGCGTGCCGTTGATGAGGGCCTGCTCCTGCTCCGCAGTCATGTTCACCACAAAGTCAGCGGTGACCCCCACACCGTCGTAGTTTTCCCCATTGGGTGCATTGTAGTGGGCCACCGTCAGACGGATGGCGGAGCCGTCGTCCAGCTCAATGATGCTCTGCATGGAGCCCTTGCCATAGGTCTGGGTGCCCACGGTGCGGCCCTTGTTGTAGTCCTTGATGGCTTGGGCAAAGAGCTCCGCAGCACTGGCGGTGTCCTGGTTGGTCAGAACCATCATGGGCAGGGCCACCTCGCTGGCGTCAGAGGTCCCCAATGTTGTTGTGGTGCCGTCGGCATAGGTGGCGGATACAATGGTCCCCTCCGGCAGGAGCTGATCCAAAATCTTCACCACAGAATCCAGGGTGCCGCCGGGGTTGTTGCGCACATCAAACACCAGAGAAGTCACACCGCTCTGGGTCAGGTTGTTCAGGGCCCGTGTGAACTGATCCACCGTGTTGGTGTTAAACTCCACAATCTGAATGTAGCCCACGGTGTCGATCTGGCGGTAGTTTACTGAGGGGATCTCCACATTCCGCCGGGTGATGGACATGGGGGTGTCGGTGGTGCCCTGGCGGATGGTCAGGTTTACAGTGGTGCCCGCCTCCCCTTGGATGCTGTCAATGAGGGTCTCATAGTTCTCCGAGGTGAGGGTGACTCCCTCCACGGCCACAATCATATCGCCAGCCTGAATGCCCACCTCCTCAGCCGGAGAGCCGGCATAGACTTGGGTGATGTGGAAGTATCCATCGATACCCTGGCTGCCCTGGATGCCGATGCCCACTATCGAGCCGGAGAGAGAATCCAAATAGTCCTGGTACTGCTCCGCAGTAAAATAAGCGGCGTATTGATCGCCAATGCCAGCTACGTAGCCCGCGGCGATATAATCCATCAGGGTCTCTTGGTCCACGTCGCCGTAGTACTGTTCCGTCACTTTTTTATCGATTTCAGTCAGCTTTTCATACATAGTCTCCCGCTCTTTGATGTTGTTGACCCGCTGGCCAAAGAGCTGCATGGAGTAGATCATGGTGATGGAAAAGGTGGCCGCAGCAATAATTGCCATAAAGGCGATGGCCACACCCAAAGAAATTTTTCGATTCATCCGGTACTCCTTTGTCGATGTTCTGGGGGCGCCCGCTGCCAGCACAGCTGTCACGTCCACAAGGGGAGCTGCACCGCTGCAGGCTCCCCCTGTTGCTCTTGCTGTATGGGGCAGGGCCCGGCATGTTTATCCGAACCAAATGCCACTGGTATCCAGGTAATCAAAGGGATCCTGGTACTCCCCGTTGACCCGCACCTCAAAGTGCAGGTGGGGCCCGGTGGACCATCCGGTGGAACCCACCTGGCCGATCTGTTCCCCTCTAGAGACAGTCTGGCCCTCGTAGACCAGCACCTCGCTCAGGTGGGCATACAGGGTGGTCAAGCCGTTTCCATGGTCCACAATGATGTATTTTCCGGCAGAGCCGCTGTTGACAGTGTTTGCCACCAGGACCGTTCCGCTCTCGGCGGAGACCACAGCTTTGCCGTAAATGGCGCCGCCGGAGATGTCAATGCCCGTGTGGAAATCGCCGAACATGGGCCGGTAGCCAAACTCCGAGTAGATGCCCTTGTATCCCGGGCAGGGCCAGGCCAACAGACCTTCGATGGAGCCGTCCCCGGTGCTGGCGCCACCGCCGCCACTGGAACCGCCGCTGCCCTGGTTCAGGCTGTCGTAGATATCCTGGATATCCTGGGCAAACTGCTGCTCCTGCTGAGCGATCTGATCGATCTCCTCCTGGCTGGTGGCAATCTGGGAATCCAGCTGCACCACCTGGCTGCTCAGATACTCCCGATCTTCGGCCAAGGAGTCCTTAAGCTCCTGCTGCTCCGCCCGGGTTTCCTCCAAATCCTGTTTGTCAGCGGCCAGCTCCTCCTTCTGTTGGGCCAGCTCCTGTTGGGCCTGGAGCAGGGAGTTGATAAGTTCCCGGTCATGTTGGGCGATGCGGGAGACATTCTCCGTGCGCACCAAAAAGTCCCCCAGGTCAGTGGAGCCAAAGATCACATTGAGCATGGTGGGGTCGGCGTTCTCATACATGGCCCGCAGACGCTTTTGGAAGGTCTCCATGTTCTCATCGATCTCCGCCTGCTTGTCCTGGATCTCCTGCTCCTTGGTGGCGATCTGCCCATCCAGCAGAGCAATGCGCTGCTCCGTGAGGGCCAGCTCCTCCTCCGCCAGATCAATTTTATCCTGGAGGGCGTTCATCTCGGTGATCTTGCCCTCCCGGGTGGCCTGGGCGTCGGCCACCTCCTGCTCCAGCTGCTCCCGCTCCTCCTGAGCGGCCTGCTGCTGCTCCTTCAGATCGTCCAGCTGGTCCTGAACCGAATCGCCATGCACTGGCAGCCCGCTCAGGGTGCCAGTGAGCACCAGACCCACCGCCAACAGAGAGGGTACCGCCAGGCGGCGGATCAAATGTCTCTTCAATGTGGTTGCCTCCTCTCAAGGGTATCCCGTCCCCGCCCAGCAGGCGGGGCAAACAAAGTCACAAACGTTCAAATGCTGCCAGACTACACTTTCAAATACCGGCGCACAAAGATCACGCTGCCCAGTACGCCAATGAGGATGCCTCCCAAAAGGAAACCACCCACCAGCCAGGGAGCCACCTGGACAAAGGGCACCAAGCAGGTCTGGGCCATAGAGATCCAGGGGGAACTGTTGCTGGAGATCCAATCCACCACAAAACCGTAGCCCCACCACAGCAGGCCAAAGGAGATCAGGGCGGAGATGACACCCAAGATGGTGCCCTCCACCAGGAAGGGGACCCGGATAAATCCATCCGTGGCGCCCACATACTTCATAATGTTGATCTCCTTGCGGCGGTTAAAGACGGTGACCTTGATGGTGTTGGCAATGATCATGATGGAGACCACCGCCAAAATCAACACCACTGCAATACCCGCCACCGACACCATATTTTTGATGCTGGTGAGGGTCTCGGCCACGTCATTGTAGGCGTTGACCCGATAGACCCCCTCAATGGACTCAAGCTCCGCCACCGTCTGATCCAGCTGTGTCAGATCCTTCACCGTCATGCGGTAGGAGGGGGGAAAGGTGTCCTCATCCAGCCCATCCAACAGGACGGCCGCGTCCCCCAGGTCCTCCCGCTGCTCCTCCATGGCCTGCTCCTCAGAGACAAATTCGATCTCCCCCAGGTTGTCCATGCCGCGGATGGTCTCATCGATCTGCTGCATCTGCTCCTCGGGGAGATTGTTCTCCACAAAGGCCACAATTCTGTTCTGGCTCTCCACATAGCCCATGAGGCTGTTGATGTTCAGGGAGAAGAGCACCGCCCCGCCAATGAGCAAAAAGCAGGCGGTGAGCACCCCAATGGATGCCAGGGACATAAGCCGGTTGACATAGATGTTTTTGAAGCCCTGCTTCAAGAGATAGGAAAAGCTGTTGCCTCTCATTGTGACCTCCAATCTGAATCGTCGGCCACAAGATTGCCGTGGTCAATGGTGATGACCCGCTTGTTAAACTGAGAGACCAGCTCATGCTCATGGGTGACCATCACAATGGTGGTCCCGCACCGGTTGATTTCACTGAGCAGATCGACGATTTCGTAAGATAGCTCCGGATCGATGTTTCCTGTAGGCTCATCGGCAATGAGCAGGGCTGGGTTGTTCACCAGCGCCCGTCCAAGGGCCACTCTCTGCTGTTCGCCGCCAGAGAGATGTTCCGGGTAGTCCTTGGCCTTGCCGGAGAGCCCCACCAGGCCCAATATGTACGGCACCCGCCTGCGGATGTCCCGGTTGGAAACACCGATCACCCGCAGGGCAAACGCCACGTTTTCGTAGACGGTCATTCCAGGGATCAGCCGGAAATCCTGGAATACCACGCCCAAGGAACGCCGATATTGGGGAAGCTTGCGGTGTTTGATGGATCCAAGGTCGTATCCATTGACCACCACCGTGCCGGAGGTGGGCCGCTCCTCCCCCAAGATCAGTTTCATCAGGGTACTTTTTCCCGCACCTGATGCGCCAACGATAAAGACAAACTCCCCATCGTCGATTTTCAGGCTCACGTCCTTGAGGGCCTCTGTGCCGTTCTCATACTTTTTGCAGACATTCTTAAACTCAATCACAAGCACACCGCCTCATGGATTTGCGCGCCGCCCCCTTCTGTAGGCCGGCGCCTAGTACTTCACCGGGTTTGCTGTCAAATACTTTTTGACCATCAGCGCCACCTTGAAGACAATGGCATGGTCAAATTCACGCAGATCCAAGCCCGTGAGCTTTTTGATCTTCTCCAGCCGGTACACCAGGGTGTTGCGGTGGACAAAGAGCTTACGGGAGGTCTCGGACACGTTCAGGTTGTTTTCAAAGAACCGCTGGATGGTAAAGAGGGTCTCCTGGTCCAGGGACTCGATGGAACCCTTCTTAAAGACCTCCTTCAGGAACATCTCGCACAGGGTTGTGGGCAACTGGTAGATCAGCCGGGCGATGCCCAGGTTGTCATAGCTGACAATGGACTTCTCCGTGTCAAAGACCTTGCCCACCTCCAGGGCCACCTGGGCCTCCTTGAAGGAGCGGGCCAGATCCTTCACGCCGGTGACCGCCGTGCCGATGCCCACCACCACCTTGGTGTAGAACTCGCTGCCCAAAGTATCCACGATGGAGCGGGCCAACTTCTCCAGGTCCTTGCTGTCAATGCCGGCCTTGATCTCCTTGACCAGGACAATGTCGCTCTCGCTGATGTTGAAGACAAAATCCTTCTGCTTATCCGGGAAGAGATTCTGAATCACATCAAAGGCGGAGATGTCGTTGGTGGAGACCACCCGCACCAACAGCACCGCCCGGGAGACATCGGTGTTGAAGTGCAGCTCCCTGGCCTTGACGTACACGTCGCCGGGGAGGATGTTGTCCAACACCACATTTTTGATAAAGTTGTTCCGGTCGTATTTTTCATCGTAGTACTGCTTGATATTTGCCAGAGCAATGGCCAAGATATTGCAATACTTGGCCGCCATGGGGTCGGTGCCCTCCACAAAGACGGCATACTCCGGGTGCACCCTGGCGCCAAAGGGCTTGTAGGTCAGACCATCCCGGGTGAAGAGGTCCGTATGCTCCGCCAGATCCTGCACCAGATAGTCATTGGTGCTGCCAATGCGGGTCAGGTCGCTGCACGAAATGATGGTAGCTGTGTCGTCCACCACACCGATCACTCGATCGATGGAGTCCTTCATCTGATGGACAATCCCTTGAAACAACCGATTTGACATAATGAATCCCCTCTTCTTAAAATATTTCTCATACCTCAAAGCGCAAACAGTTTATTCTGGCGAATCCGCCTGAAAAATCCAGTCGATTGCGGTATAAAATCACCAATCACTGTTATTTTACATAAAAATCCCACAGAATGCAACCGCTTTTCTTAGAATTCTTTTCCCGGTTCCAAAAAAAGTATTCACAATCTATGGAAGTTGCTGCTTTTTTGAAGGAGGATTGCCTGATTTCCCCCATATCCGCACCGGTCTGACTGCCGCAAAGGGGACCCGGGCCCTTTCTCTCTCTGTTGGCCCACGCCGAAACTGGGGAAATCATGTGTCCTATTATAGCCGTTTTTTGCCCATTTGAACAGGCCAAAACTCCCTTTGGTGCGTGATCTTCACAAAAAGTTAAAGAAATTCTTAAGATTTTCCAAAGACAGCGGCAATATTTTCCGCTATGAACCAGCATTGCCTGCCACAGGACAGGTGCCTGTCGGGCAGGTCTTTTCTGTGAGCTCTCGCCTAAGATGTTGCGAAACATGGAGAGGTTCCCCCTGGAAAGGGGGCCTGTCCCACAGGAACAGACTGGGACAATGTTCCCAGATTGAAGCCGCAAGCAGCAAAGATGCCCTGGAAACAGTGTTCCCAGGGCATCCGCACAAATCCGCCTCAAAAGACAAACTGAACCAATACCATATAAAAGATGGTGCCCACACCGATGCTCAAAAGGGTGTTCCGCCTCCAGAGGTGCAGCCCCGCCACACAGGCCAGGGCCAACAGCTCCGGCAGGCCGTAGGGGGCCTGGGTCAGAGAGACACCCTTCAGGCAGTAGACCACCAGCATCCCCATGACGGCACAGGGGAGCACACTCCCCAGGTACCGCACCACGCTGGGCGCCTTTTTGGCGTCTGGAAACAGAAGGAAGGGTAAAAACCGGGTGAGCATGGTGCCCACCGTCACCAGTGCAATGGTGACAAAGGCCTGGAATGGGGTCAGCATGCCGCATCCCTCCCCTCTATGTTTTTGCGGGCAAAGCAGAGGACCACTGCCATCGCCGCCATGGCGGGCAACAGGAAGTTGTCCGGCCCAAAGAGCACCAGGCAGATCAGAGAGGCCCCAACCCCCACAACGGCTGGGAGATGGTTCTTCTGTTCCCGCCACTGGTTCAAAAAGATGACCACAAAAAGGGCCGTCATGACAAAGTCGATGCCCGTGGTGTCAAAGGTGATGAGGGCCCCCGCCAGAGATCCCAGCGCGGTGCCCAGCACCCAGTAGCAGTGGTCCAGCAGGGCGACCCAGATCATGAACCAGCCCCGGTCCAGCCCCTGAGGGGGCTTTGCCGAACAGAGGATGGAGAAGGTCTCATCACACAGGGCAAAAATGAGGTAGCACTTCTTTTTTCCCAGGCCCTGGAAGGGCTCCAACATGGACACCCCATAGAACAGGTGTCTGGCGTTGACCATCAAGGTCAACAGGAAGGCATACAGGGGGTTAAAGGCGGCCGTCAACAGGTTTACCGCCACATATTGCATGGAGCCGGCAAAGGTGAACAGGCTCATCCCCACGGCCCAGAGGGCTCCATACCCCTTGCTGTTCATGAGAATGCCAAAGGCCAGGCCCAAAAACAGAAAGCCGGTGAGCACCGGTATGGTGTGGGGGAATGCTGCCCGCATCTCCCTGAGGTGAAGCCGGTCCCCGGCGGGGGCGGGCTGTTGTTGACATGGTTCGGTGGCTGGCTGATTCATCGGATCCTCCTTTTCCTTGCGGGGCTGTGGCAAGCTTCCCCCTGGTAGCACAATGCCGCCAGCAGCATGCCGGCGGCAGATGGTCAAGCCCATGTTAATCCTGGTTTGGCGTCTCCTGTTCCTGAGTTTCCTCCTGGGGCTGGGGAAGATCCTCCTCCCCGCCGTCGGAAGATTGAGGGGCGTCCTCCTCCAGCTCCTCATAGGTCTCGGCGGGATGGGTGCGCTCCCACTCCCGGATGGCCTCCTGTTCCGCCAGGGCCTCCTCCTGGAGCTTGCGCTCGGCCTCGGCCTGTTTCTCCTTCAGCCGCCGCTCCTCCGCCGCCTTGCGGTCCTGCTCCATCTTCTCCAGATCCTCCTGGGAGGGGATGGGAATCAGGGTATCCTGCACCCGCTCGATGGTCTGCACCCCCGTCTCGCCGGTGGCACGGATGGCGTTGCGGGCAATAAACAGGGCAAAGATGGTGAAAATCAGGCTGTAGATCATGGAGCTCATAAAGGAGCCCCACATGTTGCTCCTGGTCAGCAGGGCCCACACGTCGGCAATGGGCACCAGCCGGCCCTCGATCTTCACCAGCTGCCAGTAGAGCAGTCCCGTGTTGACAAAGAAACCTGCCCCAAGGGATAGGACACCCGTCAAGGCGGTAGCGTACCAGTCCAGCTTGCCGTTGAACAGCTTATAAGTATAGAAGATGCCCAGGGGCAAAAAGGCAAAGATCAGGGACATAGCCCCGCTCAGCCGCTGGTTGTTGAGCCAGGTGGGGATCCCGGAGACCAAAAATGCCACCACAATCACCAGCAGGGCCCCGATGGTCCCAGTGAGGTGGCTGCCGGACCGCTTGTTGCGCTCTGCATAGTCCTTTGCCTTATCCAAAGCCTTCTCGATACAGGCAGTGTGCACCGCCTCATAGCCGATATCCAGCAGGGCGTAGACATCGCAACCCTCCCCCTTACAGTAGGAGCACTGGGTGGTGGGGTGAACGTCGTGCATATGGAAGATCTCTGGCACACCCTTGCTGACAGCATTGAATTTTTCGGCGATCTGCCAGTTTTCCCCCTTCATGGTGATGCTGATGGTGCCCTTGTTAAAGACCACCATGGCGATGCCCCGCAAGGCCCGCTTGAGATTCTGTTTGACGGTGCGGGCATCCATCGGGTCGATGCGAAAGATGACCGTGATGGAGTGGTCGTCGCTGCAGATGGCCACCGGGTACTCGGCCATCATGCCATAGGCCCAGTTTTCTCCCATCTTGTAGCCCTTGCGCAGCACGAACTCCTCAAAGATATCTCGATTCATTGTTTGACCTCCATGCAAAAGTCTGCCTGCATATCCTCCCGCAGGCGCGGGAGGGGCAGGAGGCTCCGCTGAGGTGACCCCCCGCCTTCAATCAGTTACTATGTAGTATATCATCTTTCAGACAGAAGGCAAAGAGTTTTTTCCCCAACAAAGGTCCATTTTCCCCATTGCCCCAAATGGGCGATCTCCTGCAGGCTAATCCAACCAAGATGTCCCCATCCCCACATGGGCGGACCCAATATCTCATGTATCCAAAGGGTGAAAGAATTTGTCCAATCGGATACAGGGCAGCCGTTCTCTCTATGCACAATCGGTTTGTTGGATTGATAAAAAATTATTAAATTTTCGCATATTCCCCCCCAATTTCCACCATGTGGCACAAATTCAGCCACCATTCATCCCTCTTTATTTGGGAGGTACAGGAAAATTTGTCTCATCCGTCCACCTGCGCTCCTCCCAAAACGACAGATATTAAACAACCAAAAATGGGCGCTGGAACTTTTGGCCCCAGCGCCCATTCAAAGAATATCGGGTTAGTTGCAGATGGTTTGCTCCGTCTCTTTGTCGAAGATGTGGATGCAGTTGACATCCATCACCACCTGGATGGTATCCCCGGGCTTTGCCGTGGTGTGGGGATCCACACGGGCGGTCACATCGGTGCCAGCCAGATCCAGATACAGGTAGGTCTCTGCGCCCATCATCTCTGTGACCTCCACCTTGGAGCTAACCACGCCCTCGGTGGCCTCTTTCAGGAAGCGCTCCTCGTCGTGGAGGTGCTCCGGCCGAATGCCCAGGATGACCTCCTTACCCACATAATTCTCCAGGCCCTCTGTGGCGGCCTTTTTCTCCGGGAGCACCACAGTATGCCGGTTGTTCTCATCCTTACCAAAGGTGAGGGCAAGTTTCCCATCCTTTTTCTCCAGAACCGCGTCAATAAAGTTCATCTGCGGGGAGCCGATAAAGCCCGCCACAAAGAGGTTCACAGGGGTCTCATACAGGTTTTGAGGGGAATCCACCTGTTGGATCAGGCCGTCCTTCATGACCACGATCCGGTCGCCCATGGTCATGGCCTCCACCTGGTCGTGGGTGACATAGATGAAGGTGGTGCCCAGGCGCTGGTGGAGCTTTGCAAGCTCGGTGCGCATCTGGGCCCGCAGCTTTGCATCCAGGTTGGAGAGGGGTTCATCCAGCAGGAAGACCTTGGGCTCCCGCACAATGGCGCGGCCCAGGGCCACACGCTGCCGCTGGCCGCCGGAGAGGGCCTTGGGCTTGCGGTCCAGCAGGTGGGTGATATCCAGAACCTCCGCGGCCTCCTCCACCCGGCGCTTGATCTCATCCTTGGGGAGTTTGCGCAGCTTCAGACCAAATGCCATGTTGTCAAAGACGGTCATGTGGGGGTACAGGGCGTAGCTCTGGAAGACCATGGCGATATCCCGGTCCTTGGGAGCCACATCGTTGACCAAGGTGTCCCCGATGTAGAGCTCGCCGCTGGAGATCTCCTCCAAGCCTGCGATCATCCGCAAGGTGGTGGATTTCCCACAGCCAGAGGGGCCAACCAGAATGATAAACTCCTTATCCTCAATATCCAGGCAAAAGTCCTGCACCGCAGTGACGCCGCCAGGATATTGCTTGTAGATGTTACGCAACGATAGATTTGCCATTTTTTGCCTCCTATCCTTTGAGGCCGCCTGTAAAATGGCTCCCACAGCGGGCCTCAATTTCCCTTTTTCTTATCATAACAAGGATATCTGGCGGAAACAATGCCCTAAATAGATAAACTTTGAAAAACCCCTTTGACCATAATAAACAATTCTCAAAATCATGGCCGCAAACCGTATAAAAACTCACAAAATCTGCTCCAGCTCTTTGTCGTTTATTTCCCGGCACTCCCCTGGTTTCAGGGTCGGGTCCAGGGGCAGGTTCCCCAACTTGACCCGGCGCAGTTCCACCACCCGGTTCCCCCGGGCGGCAAACATGCGCTTGATCTGGTGGTACATCCCCTCCCGGAGAATCACCTGGGCCATGGGACAGCCCTCCTCCTGGGGCAGGGGCTGCAGCTGGGCAGGCAGGCACACCTCCCCGTTGGCCAAGGTCATGCCCTGGGCAAAGGCCTGTACATCCTGATCTGTGATGGGCCTCTCCAGCTGGGCGTGGTAGGTCTTGGGGACGTGGCGCTTTGGGGAGAGCATCCGATGGGCAAAGTCCCCATCGTCGGTGAGGAGCACAAACCCCACTGTGTCCTTATCCAGCCTGCCTGCGGGAAAGAGGCCCCGGCGGCGCAAGTGCTCCGGCACCAGGTCCAGCACCGTGGGACAGGCCCCGTCCCGGGTGGCGCTGACCACCCCCTTGGGCTTGTTCATCATGAGATACAGGTGCCGGCGCAGGGTGAGGGCCCTGCCGGACACCGCCAAAATGTCTCGGTCCGGGTCCACCTTCTCCTCGGCGCTGGCGGCAGGGCGGCCGTTGACCGTCACCTGTTTCTGACGCACCAACTCCTTGACCTCCCGGCGGGAGCCGATCCCCTGCCGGGCCAGCACCTTGTCCAACCGTTCTATTGCCATGGATCCCCCTCCCCTCTACTGCTGCCCAACTGACGCCGGGGATCCCTCCGGGGCAGGGACCTGGCGCTGGGGGTCCGGCTTATACAGCAGCCGGGCAATGAGGATGCCAATGACCCCGCCGGCCAGTTTGCACACCAGCATGGGGGTCACAAGATCTGGCTCCACGCTGGAGACAAAGGCCAGGTGGTCCCCAATGACAAAGCCGGCACAGCAGACAAAGGCAAAGCTGTACACCTTGCCCCGGGGATCCATATCCTTGTACATCTGGGCCATGGCGATGCCGTTGGCGCAGCAGGCCAGGAGCCCGGCCATGGTGTCCTCATTGACGCCGATGCGCCGCCCCATCCAGGCCAGAGGCCGGTGGAAGTGCCGCTTGACAAACAGCAACAGCGGGTAGGCCCCCGACAGGACAATGGCGATCTGCCCAATGGAGATGAAGACGTCGTCCGGCGGCGTCATGCCGGGGATCAGGGTCACGCCCGCCAGCTGCTCCAGGGCCACGGCCGCCAAAAAGGCCATGATGATGGCCACCATCAGCCAGGAGAAGGCCTTGAACCCCTTGCGCATAGCCGCAGGCGCCACCTTCAAACCCACACACACCAGCAGGGCCACCGCAATGATGGGTGAGAGGTTGGCCAGCACCACCTGCAGGGGCAGGCCCATCATCAGCCTGCCAATGACGCAGGCAAAGGGGACGGAGATGAGCCCGGCCATGGTGCCCAGGGCAAACAGGTCCTCATCCTCCGGCTGGACAAAGATCATCCCCACGGGGATGTTGAAGTTAAAGACCAGGGCCATGGTGGAGCCCACCACAATGGCAGAAAAATTGGCCAGCTCCTCGCTGGCGGCCATCTGTTGGGCCAGGGGATAGCCCCCGGAATCCACGCTGATGAGGATGGAACCCATAATGGAGGGGTCCGCGCCGATGGCCTGCATGAGGGGACCCACCGCCGCCTGCAGCCCCTGGGCCAGAATGGGGGCGCCGCAGTAGATGCCTACCATCACCAGGGCCAGGGAGCCCATGGCTTGAAAGCCGTTTTCAAACTCCCGGCCGTAGCCGAACCGGTTGCCCATGACCCGGTCAACGGCGCCCACCACCATAAAGACGGCCATCACCAGCAGAACAACCTTGTCCAAACTCATTGCAACCATCCCTTCCTTTTTGGACTGCCCTGCCCTTTTGGGCCAAATTACCACCATTCTATCATGGCGTGGAGGAAAAATCAAACTTGCCAAAAGGGCCCTGGGCGCGGCCCCTGCCGTGGGGAACGTCCCCCTGGGGCCGGCATACCAGACGGGCTTTTACCTTGATAACCTCACGGCGTTGACCGATGGAAAAACAACGTTTTTCCATCGGTCGCCTGAGAGAACATTGAAACGTTCAGAGGGATCGGTCCTGCGGACCTATTTTTTGCCGAAAAAGAGGAACTCCCTCATGGGGAGTTCCTCTTTTCGCATGTCTGTGGAAGGCCAGCTCAGGCGGCCTGGCTGCTCTGGAGCTCCGCCTCGGCCTCCTCCTGCAGGGAGAAACCGTGGAGAATGCCGTTGGGCTCGGAGGAGCACAGGTCCCCGCCCACCACCTTTTCATCCACCACCAACAGGTTTGCCAGCACCCCCTGGCGGTTGGGATAGTTGGTGACGGCATAGGTGTAGCGCTTGGCGGTCTTGCCCTGGTAGCGGCTCAGGTCAAAGCCCTGGCTCTTCTGGATGGTGTTGTACTGCTCATAGGTATCGTCAAATTCCTTGGGAATTATCACTTCTTTGATTTCTACCGGCTCCTCTGTCACCGTCCAGCCATACTGCTGGATAAATTTGATCCGGTCCTCGTTGCTCTTGACCTGGGTCAGCTTGGGGTCCACCTTCCCGCTGGCACTGACGCTGTCGTCCCCCAGCCAGTGGATCACCCCCAGCACCCCGGCCAGCACCAGGGCAAAGGCGGCGCACAGGACGATGATCTTCCTTCTGCGGGTCAGCTTCATTGAGACAATATACACAGCTGCTCCCTCCTCTCGTCACTATCCATCCTTATGCAGGGGTCCAGCGGTTTATGGCTGGAAATGAAAAATTCCCCGGAACAGCCGGGGAATCTTCTCTGTTCTGGGACAATCCGTTGGATCCTGTCGCCCATGGTTTTCGCCTCAGCGGCCCTGCTGCTGCACCCAGGCCTCCACCTACCTGTGGGATCGGGCCTCTTTTCACAGTGGCGCCTTTGACTTTCAAAAAACGGCAATTCCGGCTTGTGATGGATGATATCGGTTCTACTGATGAGAAAGCCGCCGCACCCCAGCTGGGGCACGGCGGCGTGGTTCTCTGATGATTCCATTCCATGGATGTGCCCATGGGGCTCCTCCGGTTCCGTTCTAGAGCAGCGCCTGGGCCAGCAGCGCCATCAGGGGCATGGTGACAATACACAGCACAGAGGACAGGGACGCCAGGTGGGAGGCATAGACCCCATCGCCACCGCCAAACTTCTGGGTGAGCATGGCGATCATGGTGGCCACCGGGGAGGAGGCGGCCAAGATCAGCACCATGAGGAGCATCTCCCCGTTTTCGATCCAGTGGGAGGCCCCTGTGACGGCAAAGATGAGGATCAGCACCACAGGCATGACCACCAGCCGCAGCAGGCAGACATAGTAGTTGCGGGGGTTGGCAAACAGGGCCTTTAGGTTATCCTGGCCCATGATGATGCCGATGTTCACCATAATCAGGGGCCCCAGCATGCCGCCCAAGGTGTCCACCGTCTCACCCAGGATCCCCGGCAGCCGGGTGTTGGTTAAAAAGAGGGTGACGCCAATGATGATGGAGAGGATGTTGGGGTTGAGGACCAGCTTCTTCAGCTCCATCTTGGCGTGGCCCCCGCTGATGCAACGCAGGCCATGGGTCCAGATGAGGATGTTGAAGGTCAACAAAAACCCGCTGCAGTAGAACATGGCCTCCTGCCCCAGTGTGGCGCCGATGAGGGCCATGGCGATGCTGCCGGCATTGGTGTAGATCACCGCCATCCGCTCTGTAATGGTCTTTTCTGTCTTTTTCCGCAGAAAGACGAACCGTCCCAAAAACATGAACATCAAATGGGCTCCAAAGGAACAGGCGGTGATGAAGAGCCATCCCTTAAGCTTTGCCGCATCAAACTCCATCTGGAAGCACTGTACAATCATACAGGGGCCAAAGACATACAGGATCAGGGTGGTCAGGCCCCCTGTCTCTCCCTTTTTGATCAGCCCCCCCTTGGACATGACCAACCCGATGAGCACCAAGATCATCATGGCGGCCACCTGTTCCACCAATAAGAATGCAAGTTCCAACGTTTCTCTCCCTCTCTCAACGATGTCCAGCGGGCTCAAGCAAACCCGGCTCGGTTATTCCTGTGCACCCTTGGCGCGGGATCCAACATTCCACTCCAACAGGATGGCGGAGAACACAATGGTGATCCCGCCCACCACCAGCTGCCAACGGAAGGCGTCATACCCCATGAGCACCGAAAACAGCGGACCAAACAGCGACTCCATTGCCAGCATCAGGGATGCCTTGGAGGAGGCCACATACCGCTGAGCCCACGCCTGGATGAGGAAGGCCATACAGGTGGAGAACAGGCCCAGGTAGGCCACTCCCACCATCCCCCTGCCGTGGAGGAAGAGGGTAAAATCTCCGTCTGTCAGCAGAAAGGTCACAAACCCCAGGCCCGCTGCCGCTAGCATCTGCAAAAAAGTCAGTACCTGGGCGTCGCAGTCAGCGGCAAACCTGCCCACCACCACAATCTGCAGCGCAAACAGAGCCGCGCCCCCCAGGGTCATCAGGTCCCCCACAGAGAAGCGGATCCCCTGGTCAAACTGGGCCGAAAGCACCAGCACCCCCGCCAAACACAGGAAAGAGGCCACAAAGGTCCGGTTGGTGGGGCGGTTTTTGGTCAGCGCCCAGTAGAAGAAGGGCACCATCACCACGTTGGTGGCCGTCAAAAAGGCGGTGTTCCCAGGCGTGCTGTACTTTTGGCCGAAGGTCTGCAGACAGAAGCCTGCAAACAGCAGCGCCCCGGCCAACAACCCCGCCTGCCACTCCTTTTTGGAGATGTGGCCCAGCTTTTTGACGCACAGCAGGCCCATGGCCAGGGCCGCCAGCAAAAACCGGGAAAAGATGACAAACACCGGGCTCATACCGTCCTCAATGGACACCTGGGTGGCGATGAAACCTCCGCCCCAGATGGCCGCCACCAACAGCAGCGCTGCACTGGCCCACCGCTCCCTGGCCTGCTGCATGGAACTCCTCCCCCTGTCCACCCATCCTCCATGGGGTTGGGAGATGGGAATTCTGCCAAAAATTCATTGCCTTTTTCCATATAATATGGTAATCTGGTCAGGAGAACCGGTTTGTTTCCCCCGCTCTGCCGCCCCACGGCAAAGAAAGGGGCCCAGCCGGCAGATGCCCTGTGGACCCGTCAACCGCTCCCCCTACGGGGTGTGAGCGATCCCTCCCCTGCCCAACCGAGGGCGGGGATCTGGGGAAGAACCCCCCCGGATGTTTCAGAACGGTGCGCATTCCAGCGCCTGCCGCTCCAGATTTGGGCCCATCTCTGCCGCCAAAAACCAGCCATTTTTAATGATACTGCATTTTCACCTGTTCCACAAGGTGAAGGATTTTGAAAATTTTTGTCTCTTTTTTCAGCAACTTCAACAAAGGAGACCCTGTGGTCTGTATCTATTTTCCAAATCTCAGGGGTTATCCCGAAATGTTTTTCGGCCCACGGGCCTGTACCAACCAGAAAGGAGCGATCGTCATGAACAACAAACCAAGGGCCAGGGAGCTGGGCCTGCCGCTGCCCGGCACCCCTGGGACCTACAATGCCATCACCGACGTGCCCGGCGTGGAGGTGGGCTACTGCACCGTGACCATGGGTGCGCCAGAGGACTACACAGGCCCCGGTTCCCCCTTTGCCCGCACGGGGGTCACCGCCATCCTGCCCCGGGGCCACAGGCGCAGCGCCTGCTTTGTGGGCCGGCACGACCTCAACGGCAACGGGGAGCTCACCGGCACCCACTGGATGGACGACTCCGGCTTCCTCCACGGCCCGGTGATGATCACCAACACCAACAGCGTAGGCGTGGTGCGGGACACCACCACCCAGTGGATGGTGGAGAACCGGTTCTTCCACCCCCTGGTGATGGACGGGGAGACCATTGCAGACTGCGGCTACTTCTATCCCGCCGTGGGGGAGACCTGGGACGGCATGCTCAACGACATCAACGGCTTCCACGTCAAGCCGGAACACGTGCTCCAGGCCCTTGAGAGCGCCAAGGGCGGCCCCGTGGCAGAGGGCAATGTGGGCGGCGGCGCCGCCATGCAGTGCCACGGCTTCAAAGGGGGCACCGGCACCGCCTCCCGGGTGGTGGAGGAGCGCTACGGCGGCTACACCGTGGGGGTGCTGGTCCAGGCCAACCACGGCGCCCGGGACAAGTTCCAGATCGCCGGGGTACCCCTGGGCCTGGAAATCCAGGGGGCACAGCAGGTCTGGAACAGCCCCAAGGTCAAGGACGGCACCGGCTCCATCATTGTGGTGGTGGCCACCGACGCGCCGCTGCTGCCCCATCAGCTCAAGAAACTCTGTAAGCGGGTACCCATTGGCATCGGCCTGCTGGGGGGCGGGTATGAGAGCGGCTCCGGGGACATCTTCCTGGCCTTTTCCACCGCCAACGAGAACGCCTACACCGCCACAACCACCACCATCCAGATCCTGGGGGACGACTGTATGGATCCCCTCTACAAGGCCACGGCAGAGGCGGTGGAGGAGGCCATCCTCAACGCCATGTGCGCCGCGGAGACCATGGTGGGCCGGGATGGCAACACCCTCTTTGCCCTGCCCACCGACCAGGTGGTCGCCCTGCTGCAAAAACACGGCAAGCTGTAGACCGGCGCCCCTATCTGCCGAAAGGAAGGTGACACCATGGATGTGGTACGGCTCATCCAGGCCGCCATGGCGGCCCGAGACAACGCCTATGCCCCCTACTCCCAGTTTGGGGTGGGGGCTGCCCTGCTGACCCAGGGCGGACGCATCTACACCGGCTGCAATGTGGAGAACGCCGCTCTCACCCCGGGCTGCTGTGCCGAACGGGTAGCCCTCTTCTCCGCCCTGGCCCAGGGGGAGCGGGAATTCCAGGCCATGGCCATTGTGGGCGGCCCCCTGGACCGGCCCCTGGAACAGGGGGAATACTGTGCCCCCTGCGGGGTCTGCCGGCAGGTGATGGCGGAGTTCTGCGCCCCCACCTTCTCCATCCTCTTGGCCAGGGGGCCGGATGACTTTTTGCAGTACACCCTTGCCCAGCTGCTGCCCCTGCCCTTTGGGCCGGGGAACCTGGGGGCATCAAAGGAGGGATAGCCGTGCACATGGTGGATCTGATTCAAAAGAAGCGGCGGGGCGGCTCTCTGACCCAGGAGGAGATCCACTGGATGATCCGGGGCTACACCCGGGGGGAGATCCCCGACTACCAGGTATCCGCCCTCCTGATGGCCATCTGCTTCCAGGGGATGGATCCCCAGGAGACCGCCCAGCTGACCCTGGCCATGGCCCAATCCGGGGCGTCCCTGGACCTGTCCGCCCTGCCGGGGGCCAAGGGGGATAAGCACAGCACCGGCGGCGTGGGGGACAAGACCACCCTGGTGGTGGCCCCCCTGGCGGCCGCCTGTGGCCTGACCATGGTCAAACTCTCCGGCCGGGGGCTGGGCCACACCGGCGGTACGGTGGACAAATTGGCGGCCATCCCCGGCTTTCGCACCGATCTGACCGTCCAGGAGCTGCTGAAGGTGGCCAGCGATACCGGCCTGTGTCTGGCGGGCCACACGGGGAACCTGGCCCCGGCGGATCAGAAGCTCTACGCCCTGCGGGATGTGACGGGGACGGTGGACAGCATCCCCCTCATCGCCTCCTCCATCATGAGCAAAAAGCTGGCCTGCGGGGCCCAGTCCATCCTTTTGGATGTGAAGGTGGGCAGCGGCGCCCTGATGAAGACCCGGCAGGAGGCCCTGGAGCTGGCCCAAACCATGGTGGACATCGGCCGGCGCTGCCACCGCCAGGTGGCCTGCCTGCTGACGGATATGGACATCCCCCTGGGTTTTGCCGTGGGCAACGCCCTGGAGGTCCAGGAGGCCATCGACACCCTGAAGGGCCAGGGGCCCCGGGATGTGACGGAGCTGAGCCTGGCCCTCACCGCCCATCTGTTGGCGCTGGCCGGATTTGGGACCCCCAAGGCCTGTCTGGAACAGGCTCGGCAGGCGCTGCTGGATGGCAGGGGGCTGGCAAAGCTGGGCCAGGTGATCCAGGCCCAGGGGGGCGATCCGGCGATCCTCACCAATCCCCGGCGGCTGCCCCAGGCGGAGCATGTCCTCACGGTCCTCTCCCCCATTACAGGGTATCTCACCGCCATGGACACCGAGGGGTGCGGCCGGACCTGTATGCACCTGGGGGCCGGCCGGGAGCGCAAGGAGGACCCCATCGATCTGACGGCGGGGCTGGTGTTCCATGTGAAACCTGGGGACTTTGTCCAACGGGGGGAGCCTGTGGCCCAGCTCTTTGCCCAGGACCCCGCCCGGCTGATCCCTGCCAGAGAGGAGCTGCTGCAGGCCCTCTCCTGGGGAGATACGCCGCCCCGGCCCCAAACCCTCATTCATGCCCTTGTCACTCAGGATGGGGTTCAACTACAGTAGGCCGTCCTCATAGCGCGGACGTGATTTCCCAGGAAATTTCTATAGCATACGATTTGAGAGACCGAAAACGTCCTCACCTCAAGGACAGATCCCACATAGAATTTTTGATTTCTTTTACAATCTGTACAATCCATCGCTGTGGAGACAAAAGAAAATCCCGTGCCTTTTTGGAAAAGGTACGGGATTTTTCAACAGGCTCCCTGTGGTTCAGTGGAAAAAAACGCAGAGCACTCTGTGCCCTTTTTCCACCGGAGCCTGTGGAGATCCAGCCCTACCGGTGGGAACTGGCGGATCCCCTATTTTTGAAAAAACCTGGGGTGAAAGCCTCGGATCCCCATGGCCTGGACCATCTCCGCAAAGGCCTGGAGCAAAAAGGGCTCCCCCTGACTGAGCACCTCAAAGGTGGCGCCCCCATAGGCCATAAACCACCCGGTGGGGCAGTATCCGTTGCGCAGATAGAAGGCCCTGCGGGCCTGGCGCTGCTGGGGATTGGGGGCGCTGTCGTCCAGCTCCTCCAGATCCAGCACCAGCTGGCGGCCCTGATACAGCTCTTTGAGCAGGGCCAGGGCTTGGCTCCCGTATCCCCTGCCCCGCAGGGTGTGCTCCACGGCGAAGAACCAGATATAGCCCAAGGGGCCATAGGGCATCACGGTGGCGAACCCCACAAACAGTTTCCCGTCGCGGAAGGCCCAAATCTCCACCAGCCCCTCTGCCGCCATGGCCAGGAGTTTTGGCGTCTCCAACCGCTCCTGGGGCGGAAAGGCCTCCCGGTTGAGCTTTTCCAACCGGGGCAGATCTGAGCTATGGGCATCAATGGGTGAGGCTTGCAGGTTCATGGGTTGTTCCTCCCTTTCTGTTGTTGTCATCGAAAAAGCGAGCGGCCCCCATCCCCTCGCCGCTCCTTTCCCGGCGGGACAGGATTTCCCCTGGGGCCATGGATCTCTCCCCCTTCCACAGAAATGGCCGGTCTGTTTTGCCCGTTCCCTGCCGCACATTCTGTCCGGTTTTGCCACTGTTCTGCGGCATTCCTTTGGGAGCCCGCCGGTCCGGCAGGTACATGGGGCTCCCCCACTTCAGAAGGGAGCAAACAGAAAAGGGAGAGAGCAAGCTGCTC
This sequence comes from Candidatus Aristotella avistercoris, assembly GCA_904397835.1. GTDB lineage: Bacteria > Bacillota > Clostridia > Oscillospirales > Ruminococcaceae > Aristotella > Aristotella avistercoris. The sequence continues at coordinate 106,916 of CAJFOV010000010.1, read as the reverse complement.
TCTCCCAAAGGGGTGCCTTGATTACCGCTGGGTGTAGGAGTAGTTGGGGGCCTCCTTGGTGATGTAGATGTCGTGGGGATGGCTCTCCTTGAGGCCTGCCCCGGTGATCTGGATGAACTGGGCCTTCTCCGCCAGCTCCTGGATGGTGCGGCAGCCGCAGTAGCCCATGCCGGAGCGGATACCGCCCACCAGCTGATAGATGGTGTCGCTCAGGGCGCCCCGGTAGGGGACACGGCCCTCCACGCCCTCGGGGACCAGCTTCTTGTTGTCCTCCTGGAAGTACCGGTCCTTGCTGCCCTTGGCCATAGAGGCCAGGGAGCCCATGCCCCGGTAGACCTTGAACTGACGGCCCTGGTAGAGCTCCATCTCTCCGGGGGACTCCTCACAGCCCGCCAGCAGGGAGCCCAGCATGACCACATTGGCGCCGGCGGCAAAGGCCTTGACAATGTCGCCGGAGTATTTGATGCCGCCGTCGGAGATGACGGGGATGTTGTGCTTGCTGGCCACCTGGGCCACATCATAGACCGCAGTGATCTGGGGCACGCCGATGCCGGCGATGACCCGGGTGGTGCAGATGGAGCCGGGGCCGATGCCCACCTTCAGGCAGTCTGCACCGGCCTCAATGAGGGCCTCGGCAGCTGCGGCGGTGGCGATGTTGCCGGCAATGAGGGGCACGTCGGGGTAGGCGGCTTTGACCTTGCGCACGCAGTTCAAGATGCCGTCATTGTGGCCGTGGGCGGAATCCAGCACCAGCACGTCCACCTGGGCCTCCACCAGGGCAGCCACCCGCTCCAGCACGTCCGCGCTGGCGCCGATGGCAGCGCCGCACAGCAGGCGGCCATTCTTATCCCTTGCAGAGTTGGGGTAGCGCACAGCCTTCTCAATATCCTTGATGGTGATCAGGCCCTTGAGGTTCCCCTCATCGTCCACGATGGGGAGCTTCTCCACCTTGTGCTTGCTCAAAATCCGCTGGGCATCCTCCAGAGTGGTGCCCACAGGGGCGGTGATCAGGTGGTCCTTGGTCATGACCTCCTTGATCTTCATATTGAAGTTCTCCAAAAACCGCAGATCCCGGTTGGTGATGATGCCCACCAGCTTGGTGCCCTCACAGATGGGCACGCCGGAGATCTTATATTTACCCATGAGCTCGTCTGCGTCAAAGACAAAGTGCTCCGGAGAGAGATAGAAGGGGTTGACAATGACGCCGTTCTCCGAGCGCTTGACCCGGTCCACCTGCTCGGCCTGCTCCTCAATGGTCATGTTCTTGTGGATGATGCCGATGCCGCCCTCCCGGGCGATGGCGATGGCCATGTTGTACTCGGTGACCGTATCCATAGCGGCGGTCATGATGGGCGTGTTCAGGTAGATATCCTTGACCAGACGGGATTTGAGCTGGACCTCCTTGGGCAGAACATGGGATTCCGCCGGGATCAGCAACACGTCGTCAAAGGTCAGGCCCTGTTTGACAAATTTGTTGGAAAACTCCGGAATATTCATCATTTTTCCCCCTTCAATCACTCTACATCTCTTGCGGTATTTTATCCATTCTACCATCTATCGGAGCCGGTGGCAATGGGCGGCTCTCATCAAAACATCTACATTATTTCGACGTTTTTCGTCGATTATCCTAAAAAACTTTGCCGCTGTGATGCAGAAAAGAGGAAACTGCCGGTCCATGACCCGTTGCTTTTCTTCCTGTTTCGGGGGATGTACCAGGGACAAATCCCTTGGCGGTGTGGGAAAGGGGAACCTGCGATCCAAAGGGCCCCACGGTCAGCGAACGCCCCCATCGATCTTAATTCCCTGCTTCTCTAACGGCAGCAAAACATGGGCCTACCTGGATCCAGCACCAGGCGGCGGAAAGGAACGAATTGGCAAGGGACTTCTTGTTCCGTGCATCCACTTGGTGTTCCAAGGGGTCAAAGCGCTCTCTTGGGCATTTTTTCCGATCCGCCTCCACCGTGTCACCGGAGAGAAACGGCCTGTTCCGCCGGAACCGGGCCGGCCCCTTTATGGGAGAATCAAAAAGGGCGGCTCCCGCCGCAGCGGGGCCGCCCTGCCATTGTGTGTAGGCTATTTCAGCAGAAGGTGCAGCAGCACCCCCAGAACTGCCAGCCCCAGGCCAACCCAGAGGAAGACGATGCCCACCACCGAGCGCTTCTCTGGCACCCGCTCCACGTAGGCCTGCCGGGGCTTCACGGGATTGTAGTATACCGCCAGGGTGGAGCCCATGGGGTACTGCGCCTCCCCCGCCGCCCGCAGGTTGGCAATGCCGCCCCGCTGGCGGATGTGTGCAATATCCTTGTCATCCACATAGAACTCGGTGGCGTGTTCCCCCCGCATCTCCCGGAAGACGTTGCGGCTTGTCACAGAGATCACCGCCCGGTATTGGCGGGTTTTCCGGTAGATCTCCCCCTCCACCTGGTACTCCACCACCGGAGCCGGAGCTCCGCTGGGGTAGCGGTATCCCACCACCGTCCCCCAGGTCTGCTGGGTGCACTGGTCCTTCTTGCGGCGCTCCTGGATCAACACCAGCAGCCCCACCACAAAAAAGATCAGGCCCATGCCCCCCAGAATCCACAGCAGCAGCCAGGCAGCCAGGGTCTGCTCCGTCATTGCGTCCATATTCACCGCTTCCTCCTCTTGCGCAGCGCCGGCCCTCCCCGGCTCAAAGGGGGCCAGCGGTGCTGAGCAAGCCGCTGGCCCTGTCAAAACCTATTGTTCCGCGGGCAAAAAGGTCACCCGGGCCTCAAAGCTCCTGCCCTGGTCGTTGTCCCCGTTGACCAGGTACAGCTCCCCCTGGTGGCTCAGGGACAGCTGAAGCACCGCCCCCTGGCGGTTCTCCCGGTGATAGGAGAGGAACAGGGTCCTCCACTGCCGCCCCCAGGTCAGCTCCGCTGGCAGCAGGTCCCAGACCATGTCCGCATAGACACAGTTGTTCACATGCTGGTTGCAGTCCAGGTCAGAAAAGCCCACCACCCGCTGGGCGGTGCGCTCCACCGGCAGCTCCAACTTGGGGAAGCGCTGGAGCACCGGCGTATCCTTCGCCGGTGTGACCTCCTGAACCAGGGCAGATTTCCAGGCGGAGGGCCGCTGGATGCGCCGGGTCTTGAGATCCGTCAGCACCCAGGCCGACTGGCCATGGGCCGCCAGCGCCCCATCCACATAGAAGTCCACATCCCGCAAAAACTGGGCTCCCACCGGCTGGTGGGGCCGGGTGACAAGGTCCACCACCTGGTGGCTCAAAATCGGCTGGAGCAGCTCCAGGTGGACCTTGGACAGCAGAAAGACATACCCCTGCTCCAGCAGGACCGCCCGGCCCTCCCCCAGCTCCTCCAGGTGGTCGGTGGCCATCTCCTGCATGAGCTGCAGCAGATAGGAGGCCTTGGCCCGGTTGTTTACATCACAGCTGCAGCCGGGCACCAACACCCGGCGCCGGTACTCCTGATAGGTTACGCCGCCCATTAGCCGATCACGTCCGTTCCCATAAAGGGACGCAACACCTCAGGCACGGTGACGGTGCCGTCAGAGTTCTGGAAGTTCTCCAGAATGGCGGCCACGGTGCGGCCGATGGCCACGCCAGAGCCGTTGAGGGTGTGGACCAGCTGGGCCTTCTCCTTGGGGCCGTTCTTAAATTTGATGGAGGCCCGTCTGGCCTGGAAATCTTCAAAGTTGGAGCAGCTGGAGATCTCCACATACCGGCCGTAGGAGGGCATCCACACCTCAATGTCATAGGTCTTGGCGCTGGAGAAACCCAGGTCCCCGGCGCAGAGGGTCACCACCCGGTAGGGCAGCCCCAGGCCCTGGAGCACCCGCTCTGCGTCGTGGGTCAGGGACTCCAACTCGTCATAGGAGGTCTCTGGATTTACAAATTTAACCAATTCTACCTTGTTGAACTGGTGCTGGCGGATCAGACCCCGGGTATCCCGGCCGGCGGAACCCGCCTCTGCCCGGAAGCAGGCGGAGTAGGCGCAGTATTTGATGGGCAGGCGGCTGCCGTCCAAGATCTCATCCCGGTGCATGTTGGTCACAGGCACCTCCGCCGTGGGGATCAGGTAGTAGTCGGTGCCCTGGACCTTAAACATATCCTCGGCAAACTTGGGCAGCTGTCCGGTGCCGGTCATGGAGGCGGTGTTGGCCATAAAGGGCGGGAACACCTCGGTATAGCCGTTGGCGGTGTGGGTGTTCAGGTAGTAGTTGATGACCGCTCGCTCCAGCCGGGCCCCCAGGCCCTTGTAGAAGTGGAAGCGGGTGCCGGTGACCTTGCCGGCGGTCTCCGGATCCAAAATGTCCAGCCGGGCGCCGATCTCCCAGTGGGGCCGGGGCTCGTAGTCAAACTGGGTGGGCTCTCCCCAGCGGCGCACCTCCTGGTTGTCCCGGTCGTCCTTGCCGGCGGGGACAGAGGCGTGGGGCACGTTGGGGATGGAATAGACAATGTCCATCTGGGCCTTCTCCAGCTCGGCGATCTGCTGGTCGCAGACCTTCACCTGCTCAGAGAGCTCCTTCATCTCCGCCATAAGGTCGGAAACATCCTTGCCCTCCTTCTTCAGGGCGGGGATCTGCTTGCTGGCCTTGTTCTGCTGGGCCTTCATGCCGTCAGCACGGGTGGAGAGCTCCCGCTTTTTGGCGTCGATCTCCAGGATCTGGTCCACCATTGCGTCCATATCCTTGCCCCGCTTTTTCATGGCGGCCTTGATCTCCTCGGGGTTGCTGCGGATGCGTTTGATATCCAACATGGTATTTCCCTCTTTCCTTATTGCTTGCCGGCCAGCCGCTGGGCGTACTGCTGCAGCTCCTGGTCGGAGTAAAATTCGATCTGTAGGGTTCCACGGCCCTTCTGCACGGTGATCTTCACCTTGTGCCCCAACGTCTGGGTGAGGGCCAGCTCCATTTCACGGTAAAAATGTTCCTCCCCCCATCCGGGGGACTCCTCCGGCCGCCTCTTGGGAGCCTTGCGGCGGCCCATTTTCTCCAACTGGCGCACGGTGAGCTTGCCCTCCCCCGCCAGCTTGGCCGCCTGGAGCTGCTGCTCCCCATCCTCAATGGCCAGCAGGGCCTTGCCCGCTCCGGGGCTCAGGGTCCCCGCCTGGACCATATCCAGAATGGGCTCCGGCAGGGCCAGCAGCCGCAGGGCATTGGCCACCGCCGGCCGGGACTTGCCCACCTGCTGGGCCACCTGCTCCTGGGAGAGGGCGAACCGCTCCATGAGCAATTGGTAACCCCTGGCCTCCTCCACCGGGTTCAGATCCTCCCGCTGGAGGTTTTCAATGAGGGCGATGGCCATGGCCTGGCCGTCGTCCAGCTCCCGAATGACCACCGGCACCTCCTGCAGGCCCGCCAGACGGGCGGCCCGCCACCGGCGCTCCCCGGCGATGAGCTGGTAGACCCCCGAGGGCATGGGCCGCACAATCAGGGGCTGGAGCACCCCGTGCTCCTGGATGGAGGCGGCCAGCTCCGAGAGGGCCCCCTCGTCAAACTGCTTGCGGGGCTGCTCCCGGTTGGGCTCAATCTCACTGACCCGCAGGGTGACGGCCTGGCTCTCGCTGGTCGTATTGTCCACAAACAGGGCGTCCAGGCCCTTGCCCAGGCCACCCTTTCTTAGTTTTGCCAAGCTGCGTTCCCTCCATTCTGCTGCAGGACCTCCTGGGCCAGGCTGTCGTAGGCGCTGGCCCCCTTGGAGGCACGGTCAAAGTACATCACCGGCTGGCCAAAGCTGGGGGCCTCGGAGAGCCGGACATTCCGGGGGATGGCGGTGGCGTAGACCTTCTGGGGGAAAAAGCGCTTGACCTCCTCCACCACCTGCAGGGTCAGGTTCAGCCGCCCGTCAAACATGGTCAGGAGCACCCCCTCGATCTCAATGCAGGGGTTGTAGAGGCGCTTGACCTGCCGGACGGTGGCAATGAGCTGGCTGAGGCCCTCCAGGGCGTAGTACTCGCACTGGATGGGCACCAGAATGGTGTCGCAGGCCGTCAGGGCATTTAGCGTGATGATTCCCAGGGAGGGGGGGCAGTCGATGAGGATAAAGTCGTACTCCCCCTTCAGGGCGATGATGGCCTGTTTCAGCCGCAGGTTCCGCTCCGGCAGCTCCACCATCTCGATCTCCGCGGCGGCCAGATCCATGCTTCCCGGCAGGATGTCCACATTCTGGAAGGGGGTGTGGAGCACCGCCTCCTGGGCCTTGGCATTGCCCAGGAGCACATCATAGGCGGAGCTTTGGATCTCCCGCTTGTTGATCCCCAGGCCGCTGGTGGCGTTGCCCTGGGGATCCACATCCACCAGGAGCACCTTTTTCCCCTTGGCGCCCAGGGCTGCAGTCAGATTCACTGCCGTGGTGGTCTTGCCCACGCCGCCCTTTTGGTTTGTCACTGCGATAATTTTGCCCATAGGCACCTCCTGCCTCACAAACTGACCGCCCAAGGGGCACGGTTGTCCCTCCCCCACATGCGGGAAAGGCGGCCCCTTTTGACAGGTTGGCCGCTCTGTACGGTTTTTTCATGGGATATTGGGATTCCATGGCGGGCCCAGCAGAGGGATCTCTCCGGACCCCCTCGTATTTTTACAGCCACGCAAGGGCCGCCTTGAAACACGGTGTGAAAACATTATAGCACACCCCCCTTGGAATGAAAAGGCGCTTTCTCCTTTTTTACAAGCAAAAAACAGGGAGATGACAATTGTTTCACGTGGAACAACTGCCATCTCCCGCAAAAATATCTGTATTCCGCCGCTGTCTGTCCCCTCTGAGGCAGATGGGATTTCCCCCTCTCTGTCCCAGCTGCCAGAGGGTACCGAGAGGGACGGCCTCTCCTCTCTCGGATTTGGGGGAATGCCAAGGGAACCTCCCCAGATGGAGGCAAAGCCCTCTGAGACTGACGGCATCCCCCAGTCCCCCGCCTGGGGCCAGAAGGACCTTCAAAGGGAAAGATCCCTCAGTAGAGCCTGGTCTGAAGGGGTTCCTGCTCCCGCCGGCGGTAGACCTGGCCCTTTGGCACCTGGATCACAATGGTCAGGGTGTTTTCGTCCTGCTGCTCCACCACCTTGGGCTCCACCCCCGCCTGTTTCAAGAGATCGGTGGCCCGGTGGAGGGTGTTGAGGAAGAAGCGGAAATCCTTCAGGACAATGAGGGGCTTCTTCCGCCTGGGCTGCTGCACCTGCAAATTTTGGATGTACTGCTCCAGCTGCCCCACGGTCATCTGCCTCTCGTGGACCATCTGAACCGCCTTGCACCGCTCCTGGGTCCCCTCCAACTGGAGCAGGGCCCGGCAGTGGCGCTCGCTCAGGCCATGTTCCAGGGCCAGCTCCTGAACCTGGGGCTCCAACTTCAGCAGCCGCAGCTTGTTGGCCAGGGTGGATTGGGCCAGCCCCAGCCGCTGGGCCACCTGCTGCTGGCTCATGCCCCAGTGGAGCATAAGTTCCCGGATGGCGGCGGCCTCCTCAAAACAGTTGAGGTCCTGCCGCTGCATATTTTCGATGAGGGAGAGCACGGCACTGTGTTCCCCATCCATCTCCGCCAGGATGGCGGGGATCTCCTCCCTGCCCAGGGCCTGGAAGGCCCGGAGCCTGCGCTCCCCCGCCACCAGCTCATAGGCCTCCCGCCCCCGCTGGCGCACCACCACAGGCTGGAGGAGCCCGTTCTCCTGGATACTCTGGGCCAGGGCTTCAATGGCCCCCTGGTCAAAGACCTTGCGGGGTTGATCCGGGTTGGGGTGGATCTGCGCCACGGGGAGCAGCACCACCCGGTTCACCGCCTTGGGTTTGTTGTCAAAAAACGCCACGGCCATGCCTCCTTCCTGCGCGCTGCCGCTGTTTTTCCTCCATCACCTGTGGAAACGTTCCCCTCCAGGAGGGAGTGACGTCTTTCCACCAGGGGCGGTGGAAACCTGTGAACTTCCGCTGAGGCGCTACATTTTCCACACTCCACAGTGGAAGATAGGATCCGCCTCGAAAAGAAAAAGCACTGGGATACCAAGTTCATGGTACCACAGTGCTTGTCCCGGCGCCAGAATTTTTCACCGCAAAAAGGGACAGTCTCCCCTATTTGCCGGGGCGGTCCAGGGGGAATTTTGCAATTTTGGCCGAGGGCCGGGGGTATTTTGCCGGAGTTTGCGACCGTTTGCGAATGACCACCACGGTGCGGCGGTTGTCCAGCGGCAGCTCCAAATGCTCCACCCGCTCCACCTGGCCCCCCAGCTGGCGGATGGCATAGGCCGCCTCCTGGAGCTCCTGTTGGCAGTCCCCGCCCTTCAGGGCCAGAAAGGCGCCCCCCACCTTGACAAAGGGCAGGCAGTATTCGCTCAACTCCCGCAGGTGGGCCACCGCCCGGGCGGTGGCAAAATCAAACCGCTCCCGCAGCCGCTCCTGGCGTCCCCCCTCCTCTGCCCGGGCGTGGATGGCCTCACAGGGCAGGCCCAACTCCCCACAGAGGGCCTTTAAAAAGGTGACGCGCTTGTTGAGGCTGTCCAGCAAGGTCACCTGCAGGTCCGGCCGCACAATTTTCATGGGGACGGCGGGAAATCCCGCCCCGGTGCCCACGTCAATGAGGGAGGCCCCTTGGGGGAACTCCACCACCTGCAAAGGCAGCACGCTGTCCAAAAAGTGTTTGACCGCCATGGCCTGGGGCTCCAGAATGGCAGTGAGGTTCATACGGGTGTTCCAGTCGGTGAGCAGATCCCCATAGGTGTCAAACCGGTCCAGCTGCTCCTGGGAAAAGGGTACCCCCCACTGGGCCCCATATTCCTTTAAATAGGCAGAAACTTGTTCCATCTACCCTTGCTCCTTCCCTTGGTGTTGTCCCCGCTGCTCCAGATAGATCAGCAGCACGTTGATGTCCGCCGGGCTCACGCCGGAGACCCGGGAGGCCTGGCCGATGTTCCGGGGGCGCACCTGTTCCAACTTCTCCCGGGCCTCCAGCCGCAGGCCGTCAATGGCCCGGTAGTCCAGCTCCTCCGGCAGGGCCCGGGCCTCCAGCCGGTGCATGAGCGACACCTGGGCCAGCTGCTTTTTGATGTATCCCTCATATTTGATCTGGATCTCCACCTCCTCGGTGACGGCGGCGGACAGGGCCGGCCGCCCCGGGTCAAAGGGGGCCAGGTCCCCGTAGGAGATCTGAGGCCGGCGGATGAGGTCCGCCATCTTCAGGCCGGCGGCCACGGGGGATGTTCCACGTGAAACAAGCAGGGCGTTGAGGGTCTCGCTCACCGGAATCGTGGTACTCTGCACCCGGCGCAGCTCCCGGTCAATCTCCGCCTGTTTCTGCAAAAAGCGGTCGTACCGCTCCTGGGAGATGAGGCCGATCTCATAGCCCAGGGGGGTCAAACGGGCGTCGGCGTTGTCCTGACGGAGCACCAGCCGGTACTCGCTGCGGCTGGTCATCATCCGGTACGGGTCGGAACAGCCCTTGGTCACCAGGTCGTCCACCAGGGTTCCAAGATAGGAGGAGGACCGCTCCAGCACCACGGGCTCCTGCCCCCGCACCTGCCGGGCGGCGTTGATGCCCGCCAGAAGGCCCTGGGCAGCGGCCTCCTCATAGCCGGAGGTTCCGTTAAACTGCCCCGCCCCGTAGAGGCCGGGGATCTCCTTAAACTCCAACGTGGCCCGCAGGGCCAGGGGATCCACACAGTCGTACTCAATGGCATAGGCGTTGCGCATGATCTCCAGGTGCTCAAAGCCGTCAATGGTGCGGTACAGGGCCAGCTGCACCTCCTCCGGCAGGGAGGAGGACATACCCGAGAGGTACATCTCCTGGGTATATAGGCCCATGGGCTCCACAAAGATCTGGTGGCGCGGCTTGTCGGGGAAGCGGACCACCTTGTCCTCGATGCTGGGACAGTACCGGGGGCCCACCCCCTCGATTGCCCCGCCAAAGAGGGGGGAGCGGTGCAGGTTCTCCCGGATCACCTGGTGGGTGCGCCCATTGGTGTAGGCGATGTAGCAGGACACCTGGTTTTTCAGCCCCGTGGGATCCGTTTCAAAGGAGAAGGGGGTGATGGGCTCCTCCCCGTCCTGCCGCTCCAGCTTGGAAAAATCCAAGCTCCGGCGGCTGACCCGGGCAGGGGTTCCTGTCTTAAACCGGCGCAGGGGCACCCCCAACCTCTCCAGGGCGGCGGAGAGGGCCTTGGCCGGGTGGGCGCCGTCGGGCCCGCTCTCCTGGACCGACTCTCCCACAAAGATCTTCCCCCGCAGGTAGGTGCCGGTGGCCAGAATCGCCGCCTTGACCGGATAGACCGCCCCCAGGCTGGTCACCACCGACTGGACACGGCCCTGCCCATCCAGGCGCAGATCCACAATCTCCGCCTGTTTCACATCCAGATTCTCCTGGTTTTCCACCTGTTCCTTCATATAGAGGTGGTACTGGGCTCGGTCCGCCTGAACCCGCAGGCTGTGGACCGCCGGGCCCTTGCCCCGGTTGAGCATGCGGCTCTGGAGAAAGACCGCGTCGGCGGCCCTGCCCATCTCGCCCCCCAGGGCATCGATCTCCCGCACCAGGTGGCCCTTGGCAGTGCCCCCAATGGAGGGGTTGCAGGGCATGTTGCCGATGCTGTCCAGGGAGATGGTGAACAGCACCGTCCGGACCCCCAGCCGGGCCGCAGCCAGGGCCGCCTCAATCCCCGCGTGGCCGGCGCCCACCACCGCCACATCATAGGCCTGTGCCAAATATTCCATCTCAGGTTGTTCCTCCTTCTGATTCCTCCACAACAGAGGCTACTTCCCCACGCAGAAGTGGGAGAAGACCTCCTGGACCACCGCGTCGGTGGCCCGCTGGCCCAACAGCTCCAACAAAGGCTCCAGGGCCTCGTCCAAACAGACCCCCACGGCGTCCAAGGTCATGCCGGCGGCCAGGGCCTCCTCCCCCTGGGCCAGGGCCAGCTCCCCCCGCTGGACACAGGCCCGCTGCCGCTCATTGACAAGCACCGCCGCCTGGGGATCCACCTGCTCCACCTCCAACACCCGGCGGATGGCCGCCTCCAGCTCCCCCATTCCCTCCTGGTTCAGGGCGGAGATGGTCACCATATTTGGTATTTTTTGGGATATTTTCCCCTCGTCGGCCTGGGACGGCAGATCGCTCTTGTTGATGACCGCCACACAGGGACGCCCCTGGAGCCGGTCCAGCAGCCGTTCATCCTCCGGTCCCAGGGGCTGGGAGCCGTCAAACAGGGCCAGCACCAGCTGGCAGGACTCCATCCGCTCCAGGGCCCGGTCCACGCCCATGGCCTCCACCAGGTCGGCGGTCTCGCGGATGCCCGCCGTGTCCGCCAGATGGAGCACCAGGTCCCCCAGGCGCACCGATTCCTCCACCACATCCCGGGTGGTGCCGGGAATGTCGGTGACAATGCTCCGCTCCCGGCCGGAAAACAGGTTCATCAGGGTGGATTTGCCCACGTTGGGCCGCCCCACAATGGCGGTGGTGACCCCCTGGCGGTAGATCTGTCCGTTGTCGTAGGCCCGCAGAATCTCCTGGAGCGCCCGGCGGACCTCCTGCACCCGGGGCAGGAGGGTCTGGGGGCTCAGCTCCTCCATGTCCTCCTCCGGGTAGTCGGTCCAGGCGGCCAGATGGCCGGCAATGGCCACCAGCTCCTGGGTCACCTGCTGGATCCTTTGGAAGGTGGCCCCCTCCTTGGCAGCCAGCGCCAGGCGGTGGCTCTCCCGGCCCTGGGCGGAGATGAGCTCCATGACCGCCTCCGCCTGGGTCAGGTCCATCTTGCCGTGGAGCACCGCCCGCTTGGTGAACTCCCCCGGTTCCGCCGGGGCCGCCCCTTGGGCAAAGCAGGCCCGCAGGGTCCGCTGTAACAGGAAGGGCCCCCCATGGCAGCAGATCTCCACCACATCCTCCCCGGTGTAGCTCTTAGGGGCGCGGTAGACAAAGACCACCGCCTCGTCGATGGTCCCCTCCCCATCCCGCACATGGCCAAAGGCGCCCCGGTATCCCGGCAGCTCCCTCAGAGGGTGGGGGCCTGCCGGCAGAAAGAGCCGGTCGGCAATGGCGATGGCGTCCGGCCCTGACAGGCGGATCATGCCGATGGCCCCGGGGGCCAGGGGGGTGGAGATGGCTGCGATGGTTCCATGTTCCGGCATGGGAAGCTCCTTTCCCGCGGTCTGGCCGCGGCAGTTTTTTGAAAAAGGCCACAACATTCTAGGATAAAATATAGCACAAAAGCGCAAAAATGGGAAGGTAAAACCATCGGTTCGCCCCCTCAAGGGCTCCATCCGCCCCTGGGTACTCCCAAACTGTAACTTCCCCTGGGCCATCATCCCATCCTGTGAAATTGGGGAGCTGTTCCGCAGAAGGTTGCCCCTTCCCCCTGTCGTGGACAAAGGGGGGCTCAATCCAACACCTGAGAGCGGCTCAGGATATAGAATTCCTCCTGACTGGGCAGACGCCTCTTCTCCATGGGTGGAAAGGTCTCGTCGTACCGCCTGGCCGCCGCCTCATCCACATGTAGGACGGGGCTGCCGCGGTAGAACCATCTGCGCCCATCCAAAACGCCGGGCCGCAGCTCCTTGACCAACAGGGCCGCAGGGAACGCTCCGTTCTCCAGGCAGACGTTGTATCTTTTGCAGCTGCAAAATCCCCTGCCCACATAGTTGCCTGGAATCCCAAAGATCACAACCACATCATATCCCAGGGCCGCCCCCTGGTAAAAGGAGTGTTCCATAAGGGCCTTTCCATATCCTTGGCGCTGGTACTTGGGCAGAATGGAGATGGGGCCAAAGGTCAGGATCTCCTTCTCCGTTCCGGCCTCATCCACCAGTTTGGCTTTGGTGTACATGATATTGCCAATGACCTGCCCGTCCAGCTCCACCACAAAATCCAGCTGGGGCAAAAAATCTGCATGCCCGCGCATGACGTGGACCAGGTAGTGCTCCACACAGCCTGGCACATGCAGGTTATAAAACGCCTCCCGGGTGATCTCCTCCACCCGCCGGCGGTCCCATTGGCCCTCGTTGCGGATCACCATCATACGGCAACCTCCTCCTTTCTTCGGGGCGGCAAATACGCCCTGTCCTCCCTTTTTGTTGATTGTACCACCCCTTGGCCCCTCTTTCCATAGGGCCTGGCAATTTCTCACGCAGCCTTTCCATAAACGGCGCTTACAAGGGGAAAAGCCAGGATCCGCACAGAAGGAAGACGCCATTTCAACGGGGTGGTTTTGTCCCACCCTCTACAGAACAGCAACGGTGAAGCGGCCTTGAATGGCTCCCACAGCGGCGGCCAACGGGCGGTTTCCTCCGGAGGCACATAGGACAGACCCTCTGCCTGCGCCGCTGCAGGGTGGAAAAATCAAGGGGACATCTTTGCCCCCGGGCCACGCTTCTTCCTTTTTCACCAAAAAATATGATATACTATTTCTGTATTAGAAACGATCAAAATTTGCCGCCGCCCCTGTGGGCAGGCGGTTTGGAGGTCACTATGGAATTGATTGCCCGTTTGGCTCAGGAGCTGCAGGTGCGCGCCAGTCAGGTGCAGGCGGCGGTGGAGCTCATCGACGGTGGGAACACCATCCCCTTTATTGCCCGCTACCGCAAGGAGGCCACCGGCGGCCTGGACGACACCCAGCTGCGGGAACTGCTGGAGAAGCTCACCTATCTGCGCAACCTGCAGGCCCGCAAGGAGGAGGTCCAATCCCTCATTGAGGGCCAGGGTGCCCTCACCGAGGTCCTGTCCGCCGCCATTGCAGGGGCCCAGACCCTATCGGAGGTGGAGGATCTGTACCGCCCCTACCGGCCCAAACGGAAAACCAGGGCCTCGGTGGCCAAAGAGCGGGGGCTGCAGCCCCTTGCGGACCAAATTCTGGCTCAGAACCCCAGGGACCCCGCCCCTCTGGAACTGGCCAAGGACTACTGCGGCACCCAGGAGGTCCCCACCCCCCAGGACGCCCTCCAGGGGGCCATGGATATTCTGGCAGAGGGGGTCTCCGACGACGCCGGTGTGCGCAAGATGCTCCGGGGTTATCTCATGAAACAGGGGGTCCTTGCCACCCAGGGGACCACCCAGGAGGACAGCGTCTACCGCCTGTACTACGACCACCAGGAGAGGGCCGCCAAGATTGCCGGCCACCGGGTGCTGGCCATCGACCGGGGGGAGCGGGAGGAAAAGCTGAAGGTCAGCCTCCTGTGCGACCGGGATCGGGCCGTCCAGAGCATCTACCCCCACCTGCTGCGGGGGGACAGCCCCGCCAGAGACTGCCTGAAGGCGGTGTGTGAGGATGCCTTTGACCGGCTGCTCTTCCCCTCCCTGGAGCGGGAGGTCCGCCGGACCCTCACCGAGCAGGCCCAGGAGCAGGCCATCAAGCTCTTTGCCCTGAACCTGCACCACCTGCTGCTCCAGCCCCCGGTGAAGGGCCAGGTGGTGCTGGGGCTGGACCCCGCCTACCGCACCGGCTGCAAAATCGCCGTGGTGGATGCCACCGGCAAGGTGCTGGACACCACGGTGGTCTACCCCACCCCGCCCCAGAAGAAAATCCAAGAGGCCACCAGGGTCTTAAAGGCCCTCATTGAAAAATACCATGTGACGGTCATCTCCATCGGCAACGGCACCGCCTCCCGGGAGTCGGAGCAGTTTGTGGCCCAGCTCATCAAGGAGGTGGACCACCCTGTCTCCTACCTGGTGGTCAGCGAGGCCGGAGCCTCCGTCTACTCCGCCTCCAAGCTGGCGGCAGAGGAGTTCCCCCAGTATGACGTGAGCCTGCGCAGCGCCATCTCCATTGCCCGGCGGCTCCAGGACCCCCTGGCGGAGCTGGTGAAAATTGACCCCAAGAGCATCGGCGTGGGCCAGTACCAGCATGACATGCCCCAGAAGCAGCTGGGCGAAGCCCTGGGCGGCGTGGTGGAGGGCTGTGTCAACGCCGTGGGGGTGGATCTCAACACCGCCTCCCACGCCCTGCTCTCCTATGTGGCGGGCATCAACGGGACCGTGGCAAAAAACATTGTGGCCTACCGGGAGGAGAACGGGGCCTTCCAGGACCGGAAAGAACTTTTGAAGGTGCCAAAGCTGGGGAAAAAGGCTTTTCAGCAGTGCGCGGGATTTTTGCGCATCCCTGGCGGGAAGAATATACTGGACGCCACCGCCGTCCACCCAGAGAGCTATCCGGCGGCCCAGCAGCTTTTGGATCGGCTGGGTTACACCCTGCAGGACGTGGCCCAGGGGCAGCTGAGCCAGCTGGGGGAGCGGGTCCAGAAACAGGGCCTGCCCCACCTTGCCCAGGCGCTGGGGGTGGGAGAACCCACCCTGCGGGACATTGTACAGGAGCTGCAAAAGCCCGGCCGGGACCCCAGGGATCAGTTGCCCAAGCCCCAGCTGCGCACGGACGTCATGACTTTGGAGGACCTCAAACCCGGCATGGTCCTCACAGGTACGGTGCGCAATGTCATGGACTTTGGGGCCTTTGTGGACATTGGGGTCCACGAGGATGGGCTGGTCCACATCTCCCAGCTGTGCGACCGGTTTGTGCGCCATCCCTCCCAGGTGGTGAAGGTGGGGGACCTGGTGCAGGTGAAGGTGCTGGAGGTGGATGTCCCCCGCAAGCGCATCTCCCTGTCCATGCGGGACCTGTCCCAAGGGCAGCTGTAACGCCAACCATTACCCGCCCACCCGGGCAGAAAGGAGACTCTCCCTATGCAGACCCGTCACGTCCACCCCAGGGCCATTGTGGTCTGGCGCATGCGCCTGACCCTGGCCGCCCTGGTGCCCTCCTTCTGCTCGGCCCTGTTCTTCCCGGTGCGCAACTGGATCTGGACGGCGTTCACCGCCCTGTGGGCCGGCGTCTACCTGTTTCTCTTTGTGGTCTACTACCCCATCAAATATAAAAAACTCACCTTTGCCCTGGATGACCGGTATCTGGTGATCCGCTGCGGGGTCTTTTACAACCGGGTCAAGGCCATCCCCCTGGGGAATCTGCAGTACATGACCTTGCTGGCCGGGCCGCTGCAGCGGCTGTTCCGGGTGTGTTCGGTCCAGTTCATCTGCGCCGGGGGCCGGGTTCTGCTGCCCTGTGTGGGCCAGGCGGACGCCCACACCCTGGCCCAACTGGTGGAGGGGCGCACCGCCCCGGGGGAGGAGGCGTCTTCCTCATGAGCAGCAGACTCCAGCACCACGCCCACCCGGTGAGCATTTTGCAGAACCTGTACCAGGTCCTCTACCTGTTGCTGATCCCTCTGATCCGCGGCTTTCTCTCCGCCCTGCAGGGCGGGTTCCGGGCCTGGCTGTCCGGCGCGTGGCTGGATATTTTGGTGCTGGCCCTCTTTTTGGGGGTGGGCATCCTCCAGTGGGCCCGGCTCACCTTCTCCTATGATAGGGAGGGCATCCATCTCCAGCGGGGGGTCCTCTATCGGGAGCGCCTCTTTATCCCCATGGAGCGCATCTCCACCCTGAGCATGCTCAACCTCTTCTACCTGAAACCCTTGGGGGCGGTCCACCTGCGGGCGGACGTGCCGGGAGGCAGCCACCGGGATTCGGATTTCTCCCTCACCGTCAGCCGCCGGGTGGCGGCCAACCTCATGGCCACCCGGGAGAAGGCCCGCAACCCGGAGCCCCATAAGGCCATCTACATCCCCCGGTCGGTTTACATCGCCCTGCTGTCCCTGTTCACCTCCAACTCCCTGGCGGGGGTGCTGTTCCTCTCCACCCTCATCAGCCAGACCGGCCGGCTGCTGGGGGAGGAGTTTGCCGAGGGCCTCTTTGGCACCTTTGAAACATTGGCCCGGCGCCTGGCCTTTGGCATCCCCCCTGCCGCTGCGGCCCTGGGGTATCTGCTGCTCTTTGGATACCTACTGGCCTTCTGCGTGAGCATCCTGCGGCACAGCCGGTTTTTGGTGGAGCGGCACCAAAACACAATGTATATTCGATATGGAATAATAACAAATCGTTATTACTCCCTGGGGGTCCAGGACATCAACTATCTGGACATCCGCCAGAGCCTGTTTGCCAAAATATTGGGCTTTTCCTCCGTCTTTCTCCACGTGGTGGGCTATGGCCGGCAGCAGAAACAGGAGATCTCCGTGCTGGTGCCCGCCGGAAAAAACCGGGAGTCCAGCCAGATCATCCGGGGCCTACTGCCCCACCTGAAACCCAGCGACATCACCATCCGCAGCGGCTGGATCTCCCTCCCCCGCTTCCTGACGGATCCGGCCGTCTTCTGCCTGGGGATTCCCCTGCTCTCCTATCTGTTGGCCCTGTTTTTCCCCGAATGGGGGGACTTTATCCACTTTGTGGGGTGGATGCTGCTGATCCCTGCCCTGTGGTTTTTGGCGGTGCGCCTGGTGGACTGTGCCACCAGCGGCATCTCCAAGGAGGGGAAGAATTATACCATCCGTTATTCTAGCGGATATTATCTCCATAAAGTAGTAATCCCAGAGGAGAAGATCAGCCAAATCTCCCTGCGCCAGAGCATCTTCCAGCGCCTAAACCGGCGGTGCGACCTGCTGCTGTACACCTATGGGGAGGTGCCAAAACCCCACCTGGTGCGCAACCTGCCCCAGAACCAGGTGCTGGCGCTCTTCGGCCTGCACACCACCCTTGGGAAGGAGCGCCGGAGGGCCAAGGAGAAACCTTCCAATGTGTGAGATCTCCCTGTAGTTCATTCCATCCCACACCCATTGAATCGAGAGGTGTTGTTCCATGAATTTGACACAAGTCAGCCGTTTTTTAAGCCTGGTCCTCCGCCACAAGCCCCAGGCGGCAGGCATCACTTTGGATCCCCACGGCTGGGCCCAGGTGGATCCGTTGATCCAGGGGATCCGCCAGCGCTACCCCACCTTTGACCGGGCCATGCTGGAGGAGATTGTTGCCACCGATTCCAAGGGCCGCTACAGCTTCAACGGGGATCAAACCTGCATTCGGGCCAACCAGGGCCACTCGATCCCAGTGGACGTGGAACTGGAACAGTGTACCCCACCGGAATTTCTCTGGCACGGCACCGGCCGCAAGTACACCCAGTCCATCGACTGTATGGGTCTCATTTCCAAACAGCGGCTCTATGTACACCTGTCCGGCGACCGTCAGACGGCCCTGCAGGTGGGGGCCCGCCACGGGGAGCCGGTGCTCTACCTGGTGCAGTCCGGCCAGATGGCCCGGGAGGGCTACCTCTTTTACCGGTCCAAAAACGGGGTGTGGCTCACCAAGGCCGTCCCTGCCGCCTACCTGCAGAAGGAGGAGGAACCGCAGCCGAATCCATCCAATTCAATTTTGTAGAAAAATAAAAAAATATACCATTTGGAATTTTTGACCCATCCCCTCCTTGCACAACAGAACAGAGAGGGCCTCTGGTACAGCATGGTACCAGAGGCCCTCTTTTGTTTACGATTCCGTTTTCATTTGTGTTTTCATTCCAAGGCAAACATCCCCCTCCAGAATGGAAGGCAGGAGCCACGTCCCACGGACCGGGCGTTCACCAAAGGGATGATCTTCCCCCATATGGCGAGAGTGGAGCAGCCGTCCCATAGGTAGGTTTCCAGTGGAGAGACCTCCGCAGGTTCCCCAACCTTGAACCGGCTGGGGCGCCGATTTACTGCATCATCGCCGCAGATCGTACCGGTACACCCGGACGGTCTCCCCTGTCCCGGTGGGGACCTGTTCCACAAACTCCCATCCGGTGCGCTCATAGTAGTTTTCATGTTCCGTCTTCAGATACAAAAAGTCATACTGACCCAGGGCCCTTGCCGCCTGGATGCAGGCCTGCTGCAAAGCCTGGCCCAGGTGCTGTCCCCGGCAGTCCGCCCGGACATAGAGGGTGGCCAGCCAGGGGGTCAGGTCCTGGCGGGTCCCCAGATCGCTCCGCCACAGGGAGACGGCCCCCACCGGCTGGCCATCCCTTTCGGCCACCAGCATCTGGGGCACCTGATCCCGTCCCAGGGCGTGGCGGGTACGGTAGGTCACCTCCTCCAGGGTCATACCGTCCCGCCGGTCCCACTCCTCCCAGAACCACCGGGATACCTCCTCCACATAGGCCGGCCTGTCCGCCAAATTGCAGATCTTCCAATGTTCCATCGAATTGGACCTCCCTCTCCCTGGGAACACTCTCCCATAGAATCTCCACAGACCGCCAGATGAGGGATGGGGCCCTCCCAGGATGGAGTACCCTCAACTGATCTGACGGTCTGTATCATTTTCATTTATTACAAATAGATAAAAATAGAATATAATATCCAAATAGGAATATTATTTCAAAAAATATGATCCCATTTGGATATTATCATAAAAATATTGCAATTTGTATTGACTGTTCCTCTGCTGCAGGCCGGTGCAGAAAAACAAGCTCTTCCACAACCTGGCGCTCCAGGTCAAGCCCAATTTCCGGAGTGGTTAGCCCTGCAGGCCGTCCTCCTGGCGCTGCATGTTCTCCACCACCACGTCGTAAATATCCCCCAATGTGGCGCAGTACTCCAGCACCTTCCAGGGGACATTGGTGTGGAAGTGGATCTTGATGAGCTCCGCGTCCCCAACGGCCAGCAGGCAATCCCCGGGGATGTTCTGCATGATATGGTCGTGGATGGCGTCCTCGTCCAGCCCCTGCCCCTCGATGAGCAGTTGGGTGTCAAATTTATATTCCAGCATGGTGTGGCTCCTTTCCGGCGGGGGTTCCCCCTGCACTGGCATGATTTCTCCCCTATTATACCACCGTTTTCCTGCAAAGTGTGTCAGGCCGGCAAAAAGAATCCAAAAAATCTGTCAACTTTCCTTGGGGCTGGGCAAGGCTCCCACTCTGTCGGGAGGCTCGTCCTAAGGGGGGCCTCCCCACTGCCCGCGCCGGGAGATCCCCGGCGCACCCAGTGGCGGTATGCTGGAAAACCCTCCCAGGTAGCGTGACTGACACACACACCTCTTAAAAGAAACAGTCCTATGGGAGATCACTTGTCCTACTTGTTGGGGTTGTTCCGCCTTTTGTAGAGGACAAGCGCCGGATCGGCGCCTCCTGCCCCGTATTCGCACACCAGCAGGAAGGTCTCATCCGCCGCCAGGCCGTAACACCGGTCGCTGTTCCTCTTGGGGAGCTGGTTGCCCAGATAGATCTTTGTGTCCTCCAGGAACTTTGTCTGCTGTCCATTGGGCAGGGTGTACGCCAGGTTGACAAAGGCACCTTTCAGGGCGTTCAAATCTGTCACCGGCTCCATATCCGCAATTCCTAAGTCGTTGAACTCCGCCGCCAGCTGTGCTCTTAGCCCACAGGGCCGGTCCTTGCAGCTGCCGCACAGGTCATGCCCTCTGCCGTGGCAGCAGTTGGCCACCACACAGTCCCCGCCAAAGGGGCGCCCATTGGTATTGGCGCACCCGCCGCAGCCTGTCTGAAAGGGGCATGCGCCGCAATCGACGCCACAGATGGAATTTGTCATAAAAGCCCTCCTCTCATGGAGCGGACCGTCAGCCGGTTCACCCACCCAAGTCTCCCGGCGCTTCTCCGAGGGAACAAATCTCCCTTCCTCTCCATCATACAGGATCCTCCAAAGAATTTCCACCCCATCTGTAAGCTGAGGCGGCTCCTTTGGCGGCGAGAGGGCCAGGACCCCATCCTTCTGTACCAGCCTGTTCTCTGCCAGCGGCAGGAGAAAAGCGCGCCTAGGATGCGGCTTATTTGGCATCAGGAGGCGGACCTCTTGTAAGGAATTTGCTCTTTTCCAGTTACACCCTGTCCCTGGCAGCCGGTTTCATGGGTTCCACACCATAAGTACAAAAATTCTAAAATATTCTTGAAAATAAAAAAAGCCATCTCCAAATTGGAGATGGTACAATCTATGGTGACCCGTACGGGAATCGAACCCGTGATACCGCCGTGAAAGGGCGGTGTCTTAACCGCTTGACCAACGGGCCAGGGAGATGGTAGCGGTAATTGGATTTGAACCAACGACACTTCGGGTATGAACCGAATGCTCTAGCCAACTGAGCTATACCGCCACGCTTCGCTTGGCCCCTGGTTGTTTTACCAAGCAGGATTTATTATACCTTAAGAAAAAATATCTGTCAACTCCTTTTTTGCGATTTTGACAGAAAATTTCCTTCTCCCCCGCCTGAAGGGACAGATCGCCCCCATCCTTGGCGGGTCTGCCAGGGCAATACCTCTATTCTGTCCCCCATATGCCGGAATATGCCGATCCCGCCGAGAGAGGCCGTAGAACAACTTTCCTCCCACGGCAGCAATTTTTTGGGGTGGTTGCCTTTTCCCCCCTGCTCCTGTAAAATCGAGGTAACAGGGTTGGCGCCTGCGGCGTTCTTGGTGCAGCGGTCCAGCCAAATGGGACAGAGGAGGCATGCTCCATGGGAAAAATCATCAACTTTGGTTCGCTGAATATCGATTGGGTCTACAGGGTCCCCCACTTTGTAGGTCCGGGAGAGACCCTCTCCGCCGAGGACCGCCAGCGCTTCGCCGGCGGCAAGGGGCTCAACCAATCTCTGGCCGCCGCCCGGGCAGGGGCCCAGGTGCTCCATGTGGGCCGCATTGGACCGGACGGCGGCTTTCTCCGGGCCCTGCTGGAGGAATCGAAGGTGGACACCCGCCTGCTGCTCCAGACCCAAGCGCCCACCGGCCACACGGTCATCCAGGTGACCCCCCAGGGGGAGAATGCCATTCTGGTGCTCCAGGGGGCCAATGGGTGCTTCACCCTCCAGGAGATGGAACAGGCCCTGGAGGCGGCCAGCCCGGGGGACTGGGTGTTGGTGCAGAATGAGATCAACCTGGTGCCCCAGCTCATCCAGCTGGCCCACAGCAGGGGGCTTCAGGTGGCCTTCAACCCCTCCCCCATGCCGCAGGATCTTCAGACCTATCCGCTGGATCTGGTGGATCTCTTTCTCCTAAACCGAGGAGAGGCCGCCCGCCTGGCGGGCCGGGAGGGCTCCCCTCAGGCGCTGCTGGACCATCTCCGCCAGACCTATCCTGGGGCGTCCCTTGTTCTGACCCTTGGGAGCCAGGGGGTCCTCTACCGGGATGCCCGGCAAACCCTCTGTCATGCCGCCTACCCCACCCAGGCGGTGGACACCACCGGCGCCGGGGACACCTTCTGCGGCTACTTTTTGGCTGCATCCCTTCAGGGCAGGCCTGTTGCAGATGGCCTGGCCCTGGCCAGCATGGCCGCCAGCATCGCCATCTCCCGCCCGGGGGCGGCCCCCTCCATCCCGGTTCTGGAGGAGGTCTTGAGGGCTCTCTCCCGTCAGGGGACATCCCTGTGACCCCCTCTGCCAGAGCCGTCCACCGGAGGATCTCTGGAGATGACAAGCCGTCGTGGGACAAACCGGCAAGGATCCCTCTGCCGGTGCTCTCGCGCCTATGATTGTCATCCAACATGTTTCACTGGAGCCAGACAGAAGGGTCAGGGCAGCAGTGGAGTGGTAGATCTTTGGATCGTTTTTTCCTTTCAGAGGGGCTGGGGATCCATCCCCCTCCGGCAGCCCATCACACAGGACCATGGAATCTGGATTTTCTCCCACAGCCCAACCTTTGGATCTCACAAAAAAACAGACAGGCCGGTGGCCTGTCTGTTTTATCCTATGGGAATTACAGCTCAATCTTGGAGTAGAGGGGGCTGTCGTCCTCCTGGAACAGGAACTCCTCCTCCAGTTTCTTGGACTCCTCCACCTTGGGTTCCTCTCTGCGGGGCTGCTCCCGGCGGGGTCTTTCCCGGCGGGGTTGCTCCTCCCGGCGAGGCGCCTCCTCCTGGCTGTGGGGCTGCACGGGGATGCGGGTGCTGTTCTCATCAAAGATCACAGTGGGCTCCGGCACCTCAGCGCTGGGGGCATCCACAATGGGCAGGGGGCTCAACTCCTGCTGGGGCTCCTCCCGGCGGGGCTTGCGGGAGCGGTTGTTGTCCCGGCCACCGCGGCTGCCGCCGCCTGCTTTGCCGCCCTTGTTGCCATTTCCGCCACGGCGGCGGTCCCCATCCTTGGGTCCCTTGCCGCCCCGGGGCGCCGCAGGCTTTTTCACCGTGGAGGAGATCACCACCCGGCGGTTGGGCTCCTCCCCAACGGAGGTGGAGGTGGCGCCCTCCACTTTGGCCACGGCGGCATGGATGATCCGCCGCTCATAGGGGTTCATGGGCTCCAACGTCACGGAGCGGCCGGTCTTCACCGCAGCCAGGGCCCGGCGGCGGGCCAGGGCCTGGAGGGTCTTCTCCCGGTTCTCCCGGTAGTTGCCGCTGTCAATGGTGATGCGCAGGTAGTCCCCGCCGCCCCGGTTGGCGGCAAGGCTGGCCAGGTGCTGGATGGCGTCCAGGGTCTCCCCCCGGCGGCCGATGATAATGCCCATGTTGTCCCCGGTCAGGGTGATGTAGGCGGTGTCATCCTCCACCTTCACGCTGGTCTTAAAGTCGGAGACCCCCATCTCCCGCAGGATGCTGGTGATATATTGTACGGCCAGATCCGCCTTGGACATCTCCTGGTAGACCCGGACCTTGGCGGGGATCACCTTCAGGCCCAAAAAGCCCTTTTTGGGCAGGGTCAAAATCTCAAATTTCGCGTCGGCACGGTCGATGCCGAGCTCCTTACAGCCCTCGTCAATGGCCTCGTCCACGGTACGGCCTGTGGCTGTCACTTCTTTTAACAAAATCGCACCTCCTCAGCGCGTGCGGATGCCGGTTCGGCTATTCCAAATCTTTGTCTGTCACCTCAACGTACTCTTCCCCGTACTTGAGGGCGTCCCGCTTGCGGGCCGCAGCAAGTTTTGCCCGGTTTTTCTCTTTTTCCGACATAGCCTTCTCCAGCTCCTCGTCGGAGATCTCCCGGTTCTTTTTGGCCTTGAGCTCCTCTTTCAGACGCTTTTTGGCCTCAATCTTCTCCTGGCGCTCCCGCTCCTTGCGGGCAGCGGCCTCCGCCTCCGCCTTGGCGGCCATCTCCTTGGGGTTGTAGACCTTGTAGAGGATCCCTGTCTGAACGGCAGAGAGCAGGTTGTTAAAAATCCAGTACAGACCCACGCCCACAGGCACCTGGAAGGCGAACCAGACGGAGAACAGGGGCATAATGAGCATCATGCCCTTGGTCATTCCCATGCCGGGGCCCCCCTCTGTGAGGGTGCCGTTCTGCTTCATGGAGTACAGGGACACCAGCAGAGAGGTCAAACCGGAGAGAATGGGAATCAGCACAATCACATTCAGGGCAAGCTCCGGGGTGGCGCCCAGATTCAGGCCAAAGAAATTCATGTTTAGGGACTGGATCTGGGAGATCACATCCGTACCCAGGGAAGCAAACCGCTCAGGATCCTGGTTCACCGCCTGGACGACGCTGATCTGCACCGCAGAGGCGGAGCGGGTCGTCATATCCCCCATGAGAGATACGGCCTGGTTGATCACATCGGTGCTCAGGTGCAGGATGTGCTGCAGGGGTTTGTAGATCACATCGATCAGACCAAAGAGAATGGGGAACTGGATCAGAAGGGGCAGGCAGGAGCTCATGGGGTTGAAGTGCTCCTGCTCATAGAGCTTCATGGTCTCTTCCTGGGCCTTCTGGGGGTTTTTGGCATACTTTTTCTGGATCTCATCCAGTTTGGGCTTCATGATGGCATTTTTGACCAGGCCCTTCTGCTGTCTGATGCTCAAAGGCAGCATCAGCAGCTTTGCAATCACTGTAAAGAGGAGCAGAGCCAGGCCATAGTTGTGGACCAGCTGGTACAGCGCCCACATGACATAGCCCAAGGGAATGCCGAAGAGGGAGATAATAAACTGCATAGGCGTAAATCCTTCCATTGCCCATATGGGCTAGAATCTTCAAAACACGGCCCCAAGGGCCGGCGCACGACAGGGGACGTTCTGCCCGGGTTTTTCCCTGGCCCTGAACTGCCATAGAAGTAGGTGTTGAGGCGGCAGCAGGGCAGCGGCTACGGTTCCACCCGGTGTTGGTTGTGTTTTTTGCGGTTCTTGCGCTCCTCCCAGGTCTCCGGCACATAGTCGACGCCCCCATTATTAAATGGGTTACAGCGCAGCAATCTGCCGATTGCCAGATATCCCCCTTTCAGGGGGCCAAAGCGTTGGATGGCCTGTAGGGCATAGGCGGAGCAGGAGGGGTAAAACCGGCAGCTGGGCGGTTTTAAGGGGGAGAGGAACCGCTGATAAAAGCGGATCAACTTTGTCAGCAGCCAGGTCACTGTTTCTCCCGCCCTCTCTCTTTGGCCTTGGTCACACCAAGGCTGCACAGCTGGTCCCTCATGACGCGGGAGATATCCTGCGTCTTCAACTGGGGGGTGTGCTGCCGGGCCACAAACACCAGGTCCCACCCGCGTTTGAGCGTGGGCTCCTGTTCCCGGTAAGCTGCCCGAATGATACGTTTGACTCGGTTTCGCACAACAGCTTTTCCCAACTTTTTTGTCACCGTGATGCCGATCCGGTTCTGCTCCATGCCGTTGGGCCTGACATAGGTCACCAAATCCCGGTGGGCGCGGAATTTGCGCCGGCCATAGGTGCGGCGAAACTCCCAATTTTGTTTGAGCGTGGTCGTGTAGCGCATCGTTTCACCTGCCAGTTCTACCCTACCACATGGGGGCTTCCCCAAGGGGAAACCCCTCTCTTCTTCTCTGCAACGGGAAATAGACCTTCCACCACAGACAAGCGCACCTGGCGGGCCCCTGGCCCCCAGGCAGTGCCAGGGCGAAGGTTACATTAAAAAGAAAGACCACCGTTGCAGTGGCCATGGGTTTAGTGGGTTAAGCGAGCTCTCCCCTTTGCTCTTCTGCGGGCGAGCACCTTGCGGCCGTTGGCCGTGGCCATTCTCTTGCGGAAGCCGTGCTCCTTTTTGCGCTGCAATTTCTTGGGCTGATAGGTCCGAAGCATTCTGATTCCCTCCTTTCAAGGCGAAACCTTGCAAGGTAATAGTATATCTTACAAAAGTGGCCACTGTCAAGTTTTCCAGGGGAAAAAGGGGCCTTTTTTTGCAGAAAATCCTGCTTTGCAGGAATTCCTTCACATGTACAGCTCTTTTCCTGCAAGATTTGGGCCCAACTCCTGCAAAAGCTCCCCCACCCTCCAGCACAATGGTTTTCCAGTGGATTGATTTGTTTCTATTTATTGCCTACTATTTATAATATGGGCAGAAAGCCTTGTGGAAAAACTTGAAATCACCCCCATGGATATGATAGAATAACTTCGTCGAAAGTCTGTGGAAAAATTGTTTCTTCACCTGTCTTCCACAAAGTTTTAAACAGTTTCAACCGGTTTTCCACAGCACCTTAAACTCGAACAACCATCTTCCACCGTCAATGTGCTTTTCACTTTTGACGGTGGAAAAGTTGTCTCATTTTTCTTTGTGATCCCTCAAAACCGGGGTTTAATGGTTTGAAGCAGAAAACAAGGGGTGTGTCCTTTGCACGCCCAGAAAGGAATGTTATCGCCCTATGGAATCCTTCAAAGAAGTGTTCAATTTAGTTCAGGAGTTCTGCCGCACCCAAGGCGGCATCTCCGACGTGGCCTACCGGGCCTGGATCGCCGTCATCGAGCCAGTCAAATTTGAGGACTCCACCGCCTATCTCCACGTGCGCACCTTTTTCACTAAGACCATCATTGAGGAAAAATATCTCCCCCTGCTCCACCAGGCCTTTGAGGCGGTATTGGGCTTTCGGGTAAACATCCAGCTGCAGTGCGACGACCCGCAAAAGAGCGAACCTTCCTCCAGCAGCAACATCCTCCAGGGCTTCACCAAGGAGCAGATTGAGAGCTCCACCCTGGGTGGGGAGTACGACTACACCTTTGACACCTTTATTGTGGGCTCCTCCAACAAATTTGCCCATGCGGCCTCCCTGGCGGTGGCGGCCAATCCCGCCAAGGCCTACAACCCCCTGTTCATCTATGGAGGATCGGGCCTGGGCAAGACCCACCTGCTCTATGCCATCTGCAATGAGATCAAAAAGAACCGCCCCAACACCTGTATCGTCTATGTCAAGGGGGAGGAGTTCACCAACGAGCTCATTGACGCCATCGGTAAAAAGACCACCAAGGAATTCCACGACAAATACCGCCAGGCAGACGTGCTGCTCATGGACGACGTACAGTTCATCGGCGGCAAGGAGAGCACCCAGGAGGAGTTCTTCCATACCTTCAACACCCTGTATGAGTCGGGCAAGCAGATTGTGCTCACCAGCGACCGTCCCCCCAAGGAGATCAAGACCCTGGAGGACCGGCTGCGCACCCGCTTTGAATGGGGCCTGCTGGCGGACATCCAACCTCCGGACTTTGAGACCCGGGTGGCCATCATCCGGCGCAAGGCGGAGCTGCTGGACATCCAGATCCCCGACGATGTCTCAGAGTACATCGCCAACCGTTTGAAGACCAACATCCGTCAGCTGGAGGGGGCAGTGAAAAAGCTCAAGGCCTACAAAAAGCTGGCGGGGACCTCCCCCTCCATCCTGCTGGCCCAAAATGCCGTGCGGGACATCCTCAACGATGACCAGCCGGTGCCTGTCACCGTGGAGCGCATCATCAGCGAAGTGGCCCGCACCTTTGGGGTGAACCCCTCGGACATCCGCTCCACCAAGCGGGCGGCCGCCATCTCCAGCGCCCGGCAAGTGGCCATCTACATCATCCGGGAGATCACCCAGATGTCCATGTCCGCCATTGGGGAGGAGTTCTCCGGCAGAGACCACTCCACCATGGTCTACGCCATTCAACAGGTTGTGAAAAACATGGACGCCGACTCCAAATATCGGGAGACGGTGGAGGATATCATCAAAAATATTCGGGACAGCTGATCCCTTTTCCACCGGAACAAGGTTTTCCACAATCCACACTTTACACAGCCCCTTTTTTGCCAAATCATCTGTTTTATTTTTTCCCCAGAGGTTTTCACAATCTTTCCACTTTTTAAACAGAGTTTTCAACACCCCCGTGAAAAGTCAAATTTTCTTTTGACTTTTACACAAATTTCAAACCAGTCCATCCTCAAAACAAATCCGCATAAATCCGCTGTTAGAGCCCATCTCCTCACTTTTTGACTTATCACCGGGTTCTACTACTATGACTATTATCTTATCTTACGATACGCATCGTTTTTAGGACAAAACCTGATGGTGGAGAAAAATCCCCTCATAGGGGCCCTCTCTCCGCCCATCCGTAAAAAGAAGGAGGATTTCCATGAACATTCTCTGTGACCGGGAGCCCCTGCTCCAGGCGGTGTCCAATGTCTCCCGGGCAGTCAGCGCCAAGTCCACCCTTCAGGCCCTGGAGGGCATCTATCTCAAGGCATCCGACAGCCAGCTGGAGCTCACCGGCTACGATTTGGAGCTGGGCATCTCCACCACTGTCCCCGCCACCGTGCGGGAGAGCGGAGAGATCATCCTCAACGCCAGGCTCCTTCTGGAGATGCTGCGCAAGCTCCCCAGCGAACAGATCACCCTCACCTGTGATGAAAAGCTTCTGACGGTGATCCAAGGCGGCATGACCGAGTACACCATCCTAGGTACCCCTGGTGAGGATTTTCCGGAACTGCCCTCCATTGGGGAGGGCAGCTCCTTCCAGATTGGCCAGAGCCTGCTGAAATCCATGATCAACCAGACCATCTTTGCCGTGGCCACCACCGACTCCAAGCCGGTGCACACCGGCTCCCTCTTTGATTTGAAGGAGGGCGTGTTGACTATGGTGTCTGTG
The DNA here is from genome assembly GCA_904397835.1 of Candidatus Aristotella avistercoris. Lineage (GTDB taxonomy): Bacteria > Bacillota > Clostridia > Oscillospirales > Ruminococcaceae > Aristotella > Aristotella avistercoris. Next base: position 78,377 of record CAJFOV010000010.1, on the reverse strand, counting down.
GACGGATACCGCATGGCCCTGCGCAAGGAGAAGGTCAACTGCGCCGACGACTACAGCTTCATTGTGCCCGGCAAGACCCTCTCGGAGGCCAGCAAACTTCTGCAGGAGGAGGAGACCCCCGTGGAGCTCTATATCTCCCGCAAGCACATCCTGCTGCAGATCGGGCCCTACCGGGTTATTTCCCGTCTGTTGGAGGGGGAATTCCTGGATTACCAGGCCGCTATTCCCCAAAGCAGCACCACCACGGTGCGGGTCAACACCAGAAATTTGATCAACAGCATCGAGCGCACCTCCCTGCTCATCTCCGACCGGCTCAAGAGCCCCCTGCGGGTTCAGTTCCAGGAGGATGCCATCAAGCTCTCCTGCTCCACGGCCATGGGCAAGGTCAATGACCAGCTGCCCAGCAGTCAGACAGGACCAGCGGTGGAGATGGGCTTTAACAACAAATATCTGCTGGATGCCCTGCGGGCCTGTGAGAGCGACGAGGCAAAGCTGGAGATCAGCGGCCCTCTCTCCCCCATGAAGGTGGTACCTCTGGAGGGGGACAGCTACCTGTTCCTGGTGCTCCCTGTGCGGCTCAAGGCAGAATAATACAGAGGATGGGAAGAACACCATGCAGGAGAGAGAGACAATTGCCATCACCGGGGAATGGATCAAATTGGATTCCCTTTTAAAATATGCCGGCGTCGTGGACAGCGGCGGGGCGGCAAAGGAGCTCATTGCCGCCGGCCTGGTACAGGTCAACGGCGAACCCTGCACCATGCGGGGCAAAAAGATCCGCCCAGGGGATCTGGTGACCTTGGAGGAGCTGACACTGGAGGTCATACCCCGTGCGGATTGACCGGCTGCAGGCGGAACACTTTCGAAATCTGGATACCTTGGAGATCTCCCCCTGCCCCGGGGTCAACATCATCTATGGGGACAATGCCCAGGGAAAGACCAACCTGTTGGAGGGCCTTTGGCTCTTCTGCGGGGCGCGGTCCTTTCGGGGGGCCCACGACCGGGAGATGGTCCAATTTGGACAGGAGTACGCCCATCTGGCGCTGGATTTTTTCGGACAGGACCGGCCCCAGTCCGCCAAGCTGGTTTTGGGCCAGCGGCGGGGGGTCACCCTCAACGGTGTGTCCCAGGAGAGCGCCAGCAAGCTGGCTGGGACGCTGTGTATGGTGGTCTTCTCCCCGGACCACCTCTCCCTGGTGAAGGATGGGCCAGCCCAGCGCCGGCGGCTCATGGATGTGGCCATCCGCCAGCTGCTGCCAAAGTATGACCGGATTCTCTCCGACTACAACCGGATTCTCCAGCAGCGCAACGCCCTGCTCAAGGACCTCTTCTACCACGAGGAGCTGCGGGACACCTTGGAGATTTGGGACCAATATCTGGCCCAGATGGGGGCTGTGATTGTCCAGGCCAGGCTCCGGTATGTCCAGCGGCTGCAGGAGCAGCTGGGGGCGATCCTCCAGGGCCTGAGCGCAGGACGGGAACAGCTGGATCTGGCCTACACAGGGGCCGTTCCCTTCCCGGAGGGGATCAGCCGCGGGGAGTTGCAGCAGCTCCTGCTGACGGAGCTGCGCAGGGCCCTGCCGCAGGATCTGCGGGGCCAGAGCACCTCGGTGGGCCCCCACCGGGACGATCTGGAGCTGAGCATCAACGGCAAATCGGTGCGCAAGTACGGCTCCCAGGGACAGCAGCGCTCCAGTGTGCTGGCCCTCAAACTGGCGGAGTGCGCCATTTTAAAGCAGGTCTACGGGGAGGAGCCGGTGGTGCTGCTGGACGACGTCATGAGCGAGCTGGACAGCTCCCGCCGGGACTACCTGCTCAACCACATGCAGGGCAGGCAGGTCTTTCTCACCTGCTGCGACCCGGGGTATTTCCGGACCATCCGCCAGGGGCGCAGTTTTCACCTGCAGAACGGCGCCATTTTGCAGGTGCAGGACTTTGGCCCGGTGTAACAGAGGAGGAAAAGCATGTACCTTCATTTGGGACAGGATACAGTCATTCATACCGAGGACATTGTGGGCATCTTTGACCTGGACAACGCCTCTGTTGCCAAGGCCACCAAGGAGTACCTGGCCCAGGCCCAAAAGCGGGGCTGGGTGGTCAACGTCTCCTATGAGATCCCCAAGTCCTTTGTGGTCTGTGTGCGGGAGGGGCGGACCACCGTCTATATCTCCCAAATCTCCACGGCGACCCTGCTCAAGCGCACCTCCTTTCTCCGCGGCATCGCCAACATTCCAAGACAATGAGTGAGAAGAGGGCCGAAGGGCCCCCCTTCCCTTTTATTTGATAGAGGGCGCGGTCCAACACCTTGGCCGGCCCGCAAGAAAGGGCGGCATAGCGCCGCCCGGAACCGGAGGGAAAAAACGTGCAACAAAAACCACAAGAAGAATATGGGGCGGAACAGATCCAGGTTCTGGAGGGGCTGGAGGCCGTGCGCAAACGGCCAGGCATGTACATCGGCTCCACCGGACCCAAGGGCCTGCACCACCTGGTCTATGAGATTGTGGACAACGCCATCGACGAGGCCCTGGCCGGATACTGCGACAAAATTTTGGTGGACCTGCTCCCTGGGGACGTGGTGCGGGTCAAGGACAACGGCCGCGGCATTCCCGTGGGCATCCAGCCAAAGCTGGGCATCTCGGCGGTGACGGTGGTCTTCACCGTCCTGCACGCCGGCGGCAAGTTCGGCGGCGGGGGCTACAACTACTCCGGAGGCCTGCATGGCGTGGGCGCCTCGGTGGTCAACGCCCTGAGCGAGTGGCTGGAGGTGGAGGTCTGCGACGGGGAGAACCGCTATTACCAGCGTTTTCAGCGGGGCAAGGAGGACGCCCCCCTCAAATGCCTGGGCCCCACCACGGAGACAGGTACCACCGTCACCTTTAAGGCCGACGAGGAGATGTTTGAAACCTGCGTCTACGACTATGACACCCTCAAGTCCCGCCTGCGGGAGCAGGCCTTCCTCAACGCGGGGATCAACATCACCCTCACCGATCAGCGTGGGGAGGAGCCTGTCACCGACAAGCTCCACTATGAGGGCGGCATCTCCAGTTTTGTGCAGCATCTGAACAAGCACAAGGAGCTTCTCCATGATAAGGTCATCTATATGGCTCAGGAGGAGGAGCACCAAAAGGCGGAGGTAGCCCTGCAGTACACCAGCGGCTACACCGACCTGATTTTGACCTTTGCCAACAACATCCACACCACCGACGGCGGCACCCATGAGGACGGCTTTAAGCGGGCCCTCACCCGTGTCCTCAACGACTATGCCAAAAAGTTCAACCTCATCAAGGACAACAAAAAACTCACCGGCGACGACGTGCGGGAGGGCCTGACTGCCGTGGTGTCCGTCAAGCTCCAGGAGGCCCAGTTTGAGGGACAGACCAAGGCCCGGCTGGGCAACACGGAGATGCGCGCCATGGTGGAGGGCATGGTCTATGACAAGCTCATGACCTATCTGGAGGAGAACCCCGCCGTGGGCAAGGCCCTGGTGGAGAAGGGCCTGTCCGCCGCCCATGCCAGGGAGGCCGCCAAGCGGGCCCGGGATCTGACCCGGCGCAAATCCGCACTGGAGTCCAGCACCCTGCCCGGCAAGCTTGCCGACTGCATCGAGCGGGACATCAACAAGACCGAGCTCTACCTGGTGGAGGGAGATTCTGCCGGCGGCAGCGCCAAGGCCGGCCGGGACGCCCACACCCAGGCCATCCTGCCCATGTGGGGCAAGATGATCAACGTGGAGAAAGCCCGTCTGGAGAAGGTCTACAACAACGAAAAGCTCACCCCGGTGGTCACCGCTCTGGGCTGCGGTTTGGGCAACGACTTTGACATCAGCCGCCTGCGGTATGGCAAGGTCATCATCATGGCCGATGCCGATGTGGATGGAAGCCACATCCGCACCCTGCTGCTGACCTTCTTCTTCCGCTTTATGCGCCCCCTGTTGGAGGAGGGCCATGTGTACCTGGCCCAACCCCCTCTGTTTAAACTCTGGCGGGGCAAGCAGGTGCGCTATGCCTTCACCGAGGAGGAACGGGACCGCTATGCCAAGGAGCTGGCAGGGCCCAACAACCAGAAGGTGGAGATCCAGCGGTATAAGGGCCTGGGCGAGATGAATCCCCAGCAGCTGTGGGAGACCACCATGGACCCTGCAACCCGCACGGTGCTGCGGGTGGATGTGGAGGACGCGGCCAGGGCCGACGAGCTCTTCACCATCCTCATGGGGGATAAGGTGGCTCCCAGAAAAGAATTTATCGAACAGAACGCCAAATACGTCACAGATTTGGACATTTAAGAAAGCGGGTGTGCCCATGAAACAGCCAGAAGAGAGAGACCTGCAGTCCCAGATGGAACTGCTCCACACAGAGGAGCCGCAGCCTCAGGAGGATCCACAGCCCTCCCAGGATATGCAGGATCAGCCCCAGCAGGAGGCCCCCCTGGCCCAACAGGAGGAGCCGGTCTTGGAAGAAGAGGAGGAAGAGGAGGATCCCGTTCAGGAGGAGGACTTCCTTTTTGAGATCGAATTCCGCGTGCGGGAGCGGGACTATGTGGAGTTCCAGGAGGATTTTAGCCGGAAGAATGTGAAAGCAGCCATCAAGCGCTCCAGAATTATCGGGGCGGTAGAGATTGCAGTTGGCATTCTCATTGGGATTTTTACCTTTTTGGACCCCAACAGCCGGGAGCAATATTTGATCTATATCTTCCCTGCCCTGCTGATGATCATGGGTATTTGGAACATATTCTCCTCCCGCAAGTCCTCTTGGAAAACCTTGCGCAAAAATGCTTCTAGGAGCTATTTCAGCGCCGCCTACCTGCAGCATCCCCTGCAGATCCGCTTCTATGCCGATCGTTTCCAACAGATTGCGCAGGGCTTTACGCGGGAGTTCTATTGGAAAGATATCCATTCCTTCCGGGAGAACCGGCATCAATTCTTCATTTTGGTGAAGGAGAAGAGCTGTGTGCTGATTCCCAAAAAGGACCTGGGGGACAATGAGCAGAAGGTCGCCGAGCTCATTGATAAGGTCTGTGAAGTCTATGGAAAGAAGAAGTACAAGATCCGCAATGAAGAACAGTACATCTAGCCTGTTTCCCATCCACCAGAACTACGTCCTCACCCAGGAGCAGGTCCAGCAGCTCCCCCTGCTGGAGGACCGCCTGCCGGGCCACCGGAAAAAGCGGCTGCTTCTGGCGGGGCTCTGTGCCCTGGTGGGGGTGGCGTTTCTCATCCGGCAGGTTCTCGCCTGGCGCAGCGGCGCAAACCTCGGCCTACCGGAGATCCTTTTGGTATTTGGTCCCTTTTTTGCGGCAATCTTACTGCTGCGCTACCCGCACCTGAAAGGATCCGTCCAACCGTCCATGGAGGGGGAGGCCACCTGGGAGGCCTACCAGGTCCACATCCAGGAGGGCAATGCCAAGACCAGCCTGGCCTATGAGGACCTTCAGGTTGGGGAGAGCGGGGAGTTCTTTCTCCTTGCCCAAAACGGGCATCCCATCCTGATCCCCAAGGACACGCTGATACCGGAGGAGATTGACGCCATCTCCCAGCAGCTCTCCCAACAGGCAGAGCGCTATGTCCGCTGGTAGCATACCCCTGCCAATTCTGGCGGCACCCGGTTCCACAGACCCGGCCGCTGTAGAAAAGGAGCTTTTTAGATGAACGACGAACATTCGGAAATCACCCAAAAGATTGTTCCGGTTGATATTGAAAAAGAGGTCAAAAAGGCCTATATGGCCTACTCCATGTCGGTGATTGTCAGCCGGGCCCTGCCGGACGTGCGGGATGGGCTCAAACCGGTCCACCGGCGGATCCTCTACACCATGTATGAGAAGGGCCTGACCCCGGATAAGCCCTACCGCAAGTGCGCGGACACGGTGGGCGCCGTGCTGGGCTCCTATCACCCCCACGGTGACGCCTCCGTCTATGACGCTCTGGTGCGTCTGGCACAGGATTTCTCCCTGCGCTACCCCCTGGTGGACGGCCAGGGCAACTTTGGTTCGGTGGATGGGGACCCGCCTGCGGCCTACCGGTACACCGAGGCCAAGATGAGCCGCATCTCCACCTATATGCTCACGGATATCGACAAGGAGACGGTGGACTTTAAGTCCAACTACGACGACCGCCTCAAGGAGCCGGAGGTGCTCCCCAGCAAGTTCCCCAACCTGTTGGTCAACGGATGTTCCGGCATTGCGGTGGGCATGGCCACCAACATCCCGCCCCACAACCTGCGGGAGGTGGTGGATGGGGTCTGCTGCCTGATTGACAACCCAGATGCCACCTTGGACGAGCTCATGGAGCATGTCAAGGGCCCGGATTTTCCCACCGGCGGCATCATCATGGGCCGCAGCGGCATCCGGGCGGCCTATGCCACCGGCCGGGGCAAGATCATCCTGCGGGCCAAGACGGAGATTGAGGAGCTGAAAAACGGCCGCTACCGCATCATCATCAATGAGATCCCCTATATGGTCAACAAGGCCCGCCTGGTGGAGAGCATCGCCGACCTGGTCAAGGAAAAGCGTGTGGATCAGATTGCGGATATGATCGACCAGTCCAACGACCGCAATGGCATCCGCATCTACATCGACTTGAAGCGGGACGCCAACCCCCAGTTTGTGCTCAACCAGCTGTACAGCTTCACCCAGCTCCAGGATACGGTGGGGGTCATTATGTTGGCCCTGGTCAACGGGGAGCCAAAGATCCTGACCCTCAAGGAGATGCTCCAGCACTACATCAACTTCCAGTGCCAGGTCATTGAGCGGCGCACCGCCTATGAGCTGAACAAGGCCCAGGAGCGGGCCCACATTCTGGAGGGCCTGAAGATCGCCCTGGACTTCATCGACGAGGTGGTGGCCCTGTTGCGGGCCTCCAAGACCATCCCGGCGGCCAAGCAGGGTTTGATGGAGCGGTTTGGCCTGACCGATGCCCAGGCCAGCGCCATTGTGGCCATGCGCCTGGGGCAGCTGACCAACATGGAGCAGGTGAAGATCGAGGAGGAGCTGGCCCAGCTCCAGGAACGGATTGCCGAGCTCCAGGGGATCCTGGCCGACCACGGCAAGGTTCTCTCCATCATCAAGGAGGAGATCACCGCCATCAAGAACAAGTTTGGCGATGAGCGGCGCACCGAGATTGCCGCCGTCAGCGGCGAGATGGACATTGAGGACCTGATCCCCGTGGAGGACTGCGTCATCACCCTGACCCACTACGGCTACATCAAGCGCCAGCCCATGGATGTCTACCGCCAGCAGCGCCGGGGCGGCCGGGGCGTCTCCGGCATGACCAGGCGGGATGAGGACTTTGTGGAGGAGATGTTCGTCTGCTCCACCCACGACCATGTGATGTTCTTCACCTCCAAGGGCAAGGTCTTCCGCCTGAAGGCCTATGAGATCGGCGAGAGCTCCCGGGCCTCCCGCGGCACCAATGTCATCAACCTTCTGCCCCTGGAGGAGGGAGAAAAGATCACCGCCATGATCCGGGCCGACCTGAGCCAGGAGTACGGCTATCTGGTGATGGTCACCACCCAGGGCATTGTCAAGCGCACCAAGGTGGAGGAGTACCGCAACGTACGCAAGAGCGGCCTCATTGCCATCAACCTGGATGAGGGGGACCGGTTGGGCTGGGTCTGCCACACCGACGGCAGCCAGCAGGTGCTGGTTGCCACCCGGGAGGGCATGGCCATCTGCTTTGACGAAAATGACGCCAGAGCCATTGGGCGGACCGCCCGGGGCGTCAAGGCCCTCGACCTGCAGGAGGGGGACGAGGTGGTCGGCGTGGAGATCCCCAGGGAGAACGCCACCCTGCTCACCGTCTCTGACCGGGGCCTGGGGCGGCGCACCCCCTTGTCCGAGTACCGGCTGCAAAACCGGGGCGGCAAGGGCATCCGCAACTACTACACCGACCGGAAAAATGGGAAGGTGGCCGGCATCAAGATGGTGGATGAGGAGGACGATGTGATCCTCATCACCGACGACGGCATCATCATCCGCATTCCCGCCGCAGACGTGGCGGTACAATCCCGGTACGGCGGCGGTGTGCGTACCATGCGGGTGGAGGAGAACTCCCGCGTGGTCACACTGGCCCGCGTTCCCCGTGAGAGCGAGGAGGCGGACGACTCTTCCGATGCCTCCCAGGAGGAGACAGAGGAAATAGAGAATTGATTTCTGCAGACCTGGGCCCTGTACCAAGCTTTGGTACAGGGCCCTTCTGTATTTTTCTTGCAAGGGGCCTACTTCTAAGAGAATGTGCACCTCGGCAAACGGCAGCCCTCCGAGAAGGGCTGATCCCATGGATCACAAGGGGGACAGCGCGATTTTCTTGAGAAACTCCCCAGGGCGGGACGGCCAAAGCGGCCTGTTTTGTGCTATACTCAAAGGGAACAATCCCCCTGCAAAGGAGCCCTGTCATGATTGCTGTCCTCTCCCCCGCCAAGAATATGGCCCCCGACGCCCCCTGTCCCCTGCCCCTGACCAGGCCTGTCTTTTGGCGGGACGCCAATGACCTTGCCCAGGCGCTGTGCACCTTCTCCCCCTGGCAGCTGGAGAGCCTGCTGCATGTCAGCCCGGAGCTGGCCCTGGGGGCCTTCCAGATGTATCAGAATTTTTCCGTGGAGGAGGGCACGGGCACTGCGGCCATGGCCGCCTACCGGGGCCTTGCCTATCAAAACCTGAACCCACAGGATTTCACGTTGGAGGACTGGACCTTTGCCCGGGATCACCTGTCCCTCCTCAGCGCGCTCTATGGCCTGCTGCGGCCCACCGACGGCATCCACCCCTACCGGCTGGAGTTCCTCTGTAAATTCCGCCCCAATGGGAGGAACCTCTATGCCCACTGGGGCAGCCGGGTCTATGAGGCCCTCTTCTCCCAGGGGGAGCCGGTCATCAACCTGGCCTCCCAGGAGTATGCAAAACTTCTCTCCCCCCATCTGAGGGCCGGGGATCGGATGATCACCTGTCACTTTCAGGTGGTGCGCCGGGGCAAGCGCATCGCCCTTGCCACCGAGTCCAAAATGGCCCGGGGACAGATAGCCCGGTTTCTCATCAAGGGCCGCCTGGAGGATCCCCAGGCCCTGCAGGCATTTGCCTGGGGTGGGTACGTGTTCCAGCGGGAGCTCTCCACCCGGGACAACTATGTCTACCTCAAGGACCACTGAATGATCCGATTCCGTGGAGCCTCCCATTGGACAGGGATAGAAAGATTCTGCGAACATGTGACACTTGCGGGAACCGGCAGGTTCCCCTTTGAAAGATTCCTTCCAAAGGAAACAAAAAAGAAAAGACAGAACATCTGTGGGACAGGCCGTAGAGGGCCGCCCCATCGGTAAAAGGAGGAGTTCCCCATGTTGTTGGAGGTTGGAACCAAAGCCCCGGCATTTACCCTGCCGGACCAGAATGGAACGCTGCGCAGCCTTTCGGATTTCCTGGGAAAAAAGGTGGTTCTCTACTTCTACCCCAAGGACAGCACCCCCGGCTGTACCCGCCAGGCCCTGGCCTTTGGGGCGCTGGAGGAGGACTTTGCCCGGGAGAACGCTGTGATCCTGGGGATCAGCAAGGACAGCGTGGCGTCCCACCAGCGGTTTGCCCAGAAAAATAGCCTGCCCTTCCTGCTGCTGGCGGACCCAGACCTGGCGGTGCTCCAGGCCTATGGGGTCTGGCAGGAGAAGCGCCTCTATGGCAAGGTGAGCATGGGCACCGTGCGCACCACCTACCTGATTGATGAGGAGGGGGTCATCCAGCAGGTCTATCCCAAGGTCAAGCCGGAGGAGAACCCCAAGGAGGTCCTGGCCCTCCTGCGGGGAGAGAGGGCGTAACATGTCCGTTACCTGGAACCCCTGGCACGGGTGCCGCAAAATCAGCCCTGGGTGCCAGAACTGCTACGTCTACCGCATGGACCAGGCCCACGGCCGGGATGGGAGCCATATCGCCAAAACGGCCAATTTTTCCCTCCCCATGGCCAGGGACCGGAGGGGCTTCTGGAAGATCCCCCCTGGGGAGCTGGTGTACACCTGCTTCACCTCCGATTTCTTTTTGGAGGATGCGGACCCCTGGCGGCCAGAGGCCTGGGCTATGATCCGCCGCAGGCAGGACCTTCGGTTTCTCTTTCTCACCAAGCGGATCCACCGGTTTTGGGACTGTATCCCCGACGACTGGGGGGAGGGCTACGAGAATGTCCACATCTGCTGCACGGCGGAGGATCAGGACCGGGCGGATTTCCGCCTTCCCCTGTTCCGACAGGCGCCCATCCGTTATAAGAGCATCGCCTGTGAGCCGCTGCTGGGCCCCATGGACCTGCGCCCCTACCTGGGCCCCTGGGTCCAGGAGGTGATGGTGGGCGGGGAGTCCGGCCAACAGGCCAGGGTCTGCGACTACGCCTGGGTACTCTCCATCCGGGAGCAGTGTGTCCAGGCGGGGGTGGCCTTCTCCTACCACCAGACGGGGGCAAGGCTCTGGAAGGATGGCCGCCTCTACCGCATCCCCAGGGATCAACAGCACCGCCAGGCCAAACGGGCCGGCATCGACGTGGGCTGAACAGAGCGGGCGGGCCTTCTGTCCTCGCCCAGCCTTCCATGGAAAAGAGCTGCTGAGGCCCCATGGCCCCCTCCCCACGGCCTTAAAAATGACCGAATGGCGTTCCCTTGGCATAAAAGATTGGGTCTGCCCTTTTGTGCCCTATGACAAAAGAGCTGACCCAATCTTGATGGAGAAAACCTGGCTCCAATGTTTTCAGAGGGTGCCCCCCTTGGAATCTCCCGGGACTTGGTATACAGGATGGGGCGGTGGGCCTGGTCTCAAAGGGTTGGGTCTGCGGTCTTCCAAAGGCCTGTCCAAGATCGTTCCGGCGAAATTTGAGATCCTGAGGCAAAAAACAGGGGCAGAAACAGGGATTCCCCTTCCAGCGAAAGCCGCCGGCAGAGGCCGGTGGGGGTCATAAGATCGATTAAAAGGCGAACAGCCCGCGGGAGTGCGACCGCGGGCTGTTCTTTCTGGAGAACCAAAGTATCGTTATGAATCTTGAGAGTTGGCATAGATCATCTGGGGCGTCTCCCCGTCCTGGAGCAGAAAAACATGCTCCACCTCCTCACAGAGGAGGTGCTCATAGGCCTGGGCCTGAAAGCGGGCACAGGTGCCGCAGGAGGAGCTGAGCTTTCTGGGCACCGGCATGAGCTTGCAGGGTACCCCCTGCACCTGGCAGGTCTTGGAGAAACGCACCGCTCCAAAGTGGGTGTAAAAGGTGGCGATGTAGGTGTTCATAGGCCCCTACTTCCGCTCCACGGTGATGAGATAGTCCTCCCCCTGCTCGCTGACCTGGGGCTCCAGGCCGGCGTTGCGCACAAAGCGGGAGACATTCTGCAGGGCGGTATCGTTGTCCACCAAAATTTCATAGCGGGATGCCGTTTGGGCCATGGCCTTTTTGGTCATGAGCACCGGCTCCGGGCAGGAGCGGCCTCTGGCGTCCACCACAATCTTCTCCATGTTTCCATCTTCCTTTCTATTTGGACGGTTCGGCTGTAGCCGTAGGAACTTCTGTCACCTTGGGCGCAGGGGCCTTGCGGGTGTTGCAAACGGCAATGAGCAGCACCACTGCCAGGGCCAGGATGGCCCCCACCTTGCCGTGGGCCCCAACTCCCGTGGCAGAGGAGGCCAGGCCAAAGTTGTGGCTGAATGCCGCGCCCACAAACATGCCCAGGACGGCCACGGCGGAGTCGGAGTTGCCCTCTCCAGCCAGAATCAGCTGGCGCAGGGGGCACCCCCCCAGGAGCACCGAGCCAAGGCCAACAACAACCATGCCCATAAAGTTCCAGAGCCCGTCGGTGTGGGCCACCGGCTGGGCGGTCTCAGCGTCAATGACAAAGCCCAGGTGGAAGTTGCCCAAAATCAGGTTCCCGGCCAGCACCGCCACAAAGATGGCCACAAAACCGGCCAGCAGGGTCCAATCCTTAAAGAGCACCACATCCCGGATGCCTCCCACCATGCACAGGCGGGTCTTCTGGGCCAGGGCCCCCACAATGAGGCCAGCAGCCAGGGACATGAGGATGGGCGCATGCATGGAGCCGGGGCCAGACTGGCTGAAGATCAGCACGCTGGGGGCAGCCACCAGCAGCACCAGCAGGGCCGCGTTGACGCCGGTGAGGGCAAAGCCCTCTGCAACAGGCATCTTGTAATTGCGCTTGAGGGTAAAGCCCTTGTTTAAGAAAAAGACGCCGCCAAGGATTCCAACCACAAAGCCTGCCAGGCCCACCAGGGCGTTGAGATCTCCGCCGCCCAGGCGGATGACCATGCGCAGGGGACAGCCCAGGAACACCAGGGCACCCACCATAACACAGAAGCCCAGGATGAAGCGCAGCACCGGCGAGGAGCCGCCCTTGGCCTTAAACTCCTTGGAGAAGACGGCCATCAAAAAGGCGCCGCCCACCAGGCCGATGATCTCCGGGCGCACATACTGGACAATCTCTGCCCGGTGCATCCCTACGCCTCCGGCAATGTCCCGGATGAAGCAGGCGATGCAAAAGCCCATGTTGGCCGGGTTCCCAAAGTAGGTCAGGGCCACGGCGGCAATGCCTACCACCAGCCCTGCCAGAATGATATTTCGTTTTTCCTTCATGTTTTTCCTCCCTCTCCGAACCCCCAAATGTTCGGGAAATTTCCGCTTCTAGGTATAGTGTAATACGGAGAACAGAAAAAATAAAATTGTAAAAATAGATCAATCCAATGATTTCTATTGAAAATATCGATAATATATGGCAAAACATCGGAAAGTGTTGTACAATACCCTCAGGGTACGCAGAAACCTGCTGTCCCAGCAGAAAACGTGTGAAAAAAGAGGTTGAGGACATGCAACAGAAGATCTATTTGGACAACGGCAGCACCTCCTTCCCCAAGGCGCCAGGGGTGGGGCAAGCCATGTGCTCCTACATTGAAAATGTGGGGGTCAACATCAGCCGCGGCGGCTATGAGAGCGCGTATTCCGCGGCCCAGGTGGTCATGGAAACCCGGGAGATGCTCTGCCAGCTCTTCCAAGGGCCGGACGCCAAAAACGTGATCTTCACCAACAATGTCACAGCCTCCCTGAATGTTCTTCTCAAGGGGTATCTCAAGGCTGGGGACCATGTGCTCACCAGCAGTATGGAACACAACGCGGTCATGCGCCCGTTGGTCCAGCTGCAGAAGCAGGGGGTCTCCTTTGACCGGATCCCCTGTGACGAACAGACAGGCGAGCTGCGTTTGGACCAGCTGGAGGGGATGATCCGCCCCAACACCCGGGCGGTGGTCATGACCCATGCTTCCAATGTCTGCGGCACCCTCATGCCCATTCAGCAGGTGGGAGAGATCTGCCAAAAGCACGGCCTGATGTTCTTTGTGGACGCCGCCCAGACGGCAGGTGTCTTTCCCATTCATATGAAGGACATGCACATCGACGCACTGGCCTTTACCGGCCACAAGAGTCTGCTGGGACCCCAGGGGATCGGCGGTTTTGTACTGACCGACGCTCTGGCCCAACAGGTGAACCCCCTTCTCTCCGGTGGAACAGGCAGCATGTCCGATTCCGAGGAGGTCCCCTCCTTTTTGCCGGATCGTTTTGAACCTGGGACCATGAACCTGCCAGGGATCTTTGGCCTGCACGCGTCCCTCTCCTGGCTCATGCAGGATGGGAAGATGCAGGAGATCCATGGGCATGAGATGGCCCTGTGTCAAACATTGCTGGAGGGCTTCCATGCCATCCAGGGGGTGCGGGTTGTTGGTACGGACGATTTGGCCAAGCGGGGTCCGGTGGTCTCCATTGACTGCCTGGACCAGGACAATGGGGAAATTGCGTTTTTGTTGGAGGAGCAGTTTGGCGTTATGACCCGCTGCGGCCTGCACTGCGCCCCCAGCGCCCATAAAACCCTTGGGACCTTTCCCCAGGGCACCATCCGCTTTGTTCCGGGCCACGCCACCACCCTCCAAGAGGTGCAGGAGGCCGTTCAAGGAGTGCGAAAGTTGGTGGAAAAATAGGCGGTTGTTGTTGAATGGTTGAGACTTTTCAACATGTTGTAAGATTTGCACAAAATAAAAATGGAATCTTTGGCAGCCAATGTCTATAGAAAAAAGCGATAAATGGGCTCCACTGCTTGCATTCTATTTTGTAATGAGCTATAATTCCAATTGAAAACAGCAGGTTTTCTACAAAGTCCAAGTCTGTCAAAAAGGGCTTGGTTATAGGGTTTGGATGATGGCTTCGAGAGAGCGCGGGTTGTCCGCCGCCGAAGGAATAAATGTGGGGGTGTATCTCGCCATCCCCTCATGAAGATCTCAGGCAAAAGGATCGAAGTCGGACAAGTCTCTGAAAAGCAGCAATGCACCGAAGGAGCAACTTCTCTGGAAGGAATCTCTCAGGTTTGTAACAGAGGAAAGGAGAGGTTTGTTTCCTTTTTCTCTGTTTTTTGTTGCCAAAAATAGAGAGGAAAAACCGCTTGGCTGGCTGCTTTCTTTTGTGTTGGAATGGCTGATTTTGGGTATCCTATTGACGGAGGCTTGGGCATGGATCTGTTTATCCTGACAAACAACGAGTGGGTCCGGGACCGCATGGGCAAGGACTACCAGGTGGATTACCGGGAGCTCTCCTTTCGGGAGATTCTGGTGGCTGCCAGAGACTTGATCCACGAGGGGCACCGGCTGCTGACCCATCCCCTTTCCGGCAGCGTAAAACCCCAGGAGACCCCTTACAAATCCATGGCGCTGACCAAGAGCAAGGGCGCGCTGGATCTGCGCTCTTTGGAATTGATTGAAAACGCCATCGCCGCCTGCGACAAGTTCATCGTCAAGTTCCCCAACATGCCAGACGGCATGCGGGATGACTTCCGGCTCATTGACTACTGCTTGATATCCAAGGCACTCTAGGGCGCCGGGGGGATCAAACGGCAGTCTGGCAATAAAAGCGCGTTCACAAAAAACGATTCATACAAAAGGAGGTGTTTCGTTTGAAACTGACAGTTGGGTACATTGATATCCATGACATTCAATTTTCAAACGAATCCAAGGTTGAAAACGGCGTCTTGTACGTCAACCCCGAGGACATCAAAGCTCTGGCGAGCGAAGATGAGAATTTTGCGTCCGTGAGCGTGGACATCGCAAGACCTGGTGAGAGCGTTCGCATCACCCCGGTCAAGGATGTCATCGAGCCCCGTGTCAAGGTTGAGGGCCCCGGCGGCGTGTTCCCCGGCGTTATCAGCAAAGTTGACACTGTCGGCAGTGGCAAGACCCACGTGCTGAGAGGCTCCGCTGTTGTCACTGCCGGCCCCATCGTTGGTTTCCAGGAGGGAATCATCGACATGTCCGGTGAGGGCGCCAAGTACACCCCCTTCTCTAAGACCAACAACCTGGTGATCGTCTGCGAGACCAAGGACGGCCTGGAGAAGCATGTGCGCGAGGAGTCCATCCGTATGCTGGGCCTGAAGGCTGCTGCTTTCTTGGGCGAGCTGGGCCGCAACGTCACTCCCGACGAGGAGAAGGTCTACGAGACCCTCACCACCAAGGAGGGCATGGAGAAATATCCCAACCTGCCCAGAGTCGGCTATGTCCAGATGCTCCAGAGCCAGGGCCTGATGCACGACACCTATGTCTACGGCGTCGACGCGAAGAAGACCCTGTCCACCATTATCAATCCCACTGAGGTGATGGATGGCGCCATCGTCAGCGGTAACTGCGTGTCCGCTTGCGATAAGAACACCACCTATCATCATCAGAACAACCCCGTCATCCACGATCTGTTCGAGCAGCACGGCAAGACCCTGAACTTCTGCGCCATGCTGATCACCAACGAGAACGTGTACCTGGCTGACAAGCAGCGCTCCTCTGACTGGACCGCTAAGATGTGCAAATTCCTGAGCCTCGATGGCATCGTTCTGACCCAGGAGGGCTTCGGCAACCCCGATACCGACCTGATCATGAACTGCAAGAAGATCGAGGAGCAGGGCGTCAAGACCGTCATCGTCACCGACGAGTACGCTGGCCGCGACGGCACCTCCCAGTCTCTGGCTGACGCCGACGTGCGTGCTGACGCTGTGGTCACCGGCGGTAACGCCAACGAAGTGATCACTCTGCCCAAGCTGGACAAAGTGATCGGCACCCTGGCCTATGTCGACCAGATCGCTGGCGGCTTTGAGAATAACACTCAGGAAGACGGTTCCATCGTTGTTGAGCTGCAGGCCATCACCGGCGCCACCAACGAGATGGGCTTCAACTGCCTGAGCGCTCGCTAAGGAAGGGGGATATCATCCGTGAGTAAGATTAGAGTTGTTCATTACATCAACCAATTCTACGCCCAGATCGGCGGCGAGGAAAAGGCTGACATTAAACCCGAGCTGCGTGAGGGCGTTGTTGGCCCCGGCACTGCTTTCCAGGCTGCCTTCGGCGACGAGGCAGAGATTGTTGCCACCGTGATCTGCGGTGACTCCTACTTCAGTGAGAACACCAAAGTGGCTCAGCCCGAGATCATCGAGATGGTCAAGTCCTGCAAGCCCGACCTGTTCATCGCTGGTCCTGCCTTTAACGCTGGCCGTTACGGCCTGGCCTGCGCCACCATCTCCAATGCCGTGAAAGAGGAGCTGGGCATCCCCGTCCTCACCGGTATGTATGAGGAGAACCCCGGCGCCGATATGTTCAAGGACAAGATCTATATTGTTGCCACCAAGAACAGCGCCGCTGGCATGAGAGACGCTGTCAAGAAGATGGCTCCTCTGGCCCTGAAGCTGGCCAAGGGCGAGGCCATCGGCGCCTCCGCTGAGGAGGGTTACATCCCCAACGGCGTGCGTAAGAACTTCTTCGAGAAGAAGAGAGGTTCTGAGCGTGCTGTGGAGATGCTGCTGGCGAAACTGGCTGGCAAGCCCTTCGTCACCGAGTATCCCATGCCTGCTTTCGACCGCGTTGCTCCCAACCCGGCTGTGAAGGATCTGGCTCACGCCACCGTCGCGCTGGTTACCTCCGGCGGCATTGTGCCCAAGGGCAACCCGGATCACATCGAGTCCTCCTCTGCCTCCAAGTACGGCGAGTACTCCATTGAGGGCGTTCAGGAGCTCACCTCTGAGGGCTGGGAGACCGCTCACGGCGGCTACGACCCGGTCTATGCCAACGAGAACCCCAACCGCGTCCTGCCTGTGGACGTGATGCGCGACCTGGAGAAGGAGGGCAAGATCGGCAAGCTCTATCCCTACTTCTACACCACCGTCGGTAATGGTACCGCTGTTAAGAACGCAGTTGGCTTTGCCTCTGAGTTTGCTCAGAAACTCAAGAAGGATCAAGTGGACGCTGTCGTTCTCACCTCCACCTGAGGCACCTGCACGCGTTGCGGTGCAACGATGGTAAAAGAGATCGAGCGTGCTGGCATCCCTGTGGTGCACATCTGCACAGTTACCCCCATTTCTATGACCGTTGGCGCCAACAGAATTGTTCCCGCCATCGCCATTCCTCACCCCCTGGGCAACCCCGCCCTGTCTCATGATGAGGAGAAAGCGCTCCGCCGCCACATTGTGGAGAAGGCTCTGAAAGCTCTGCAGACCGAGGTCACCGAGCAGACCATCTTCGAGTAATCTCCCCTCAGGCGTGCCCATCGGAGCGGTTCGCATGAACCCCTTTCGTTCACACCGGGGTTCTTCCCCGGTGTGAACGATTCTAAAGAGAAAAGGTGATACCAATGAGCAAAATTTATGATACCATTATCATTGGCGCCGGCCCCGCCGGCCTTGCTGCCGGTCTGTATGCCGGCCGTGCCCGCATGGACACGCTGATCATCGAAAAACAGAAGGATGGCGGCCAGATCGTCATCACCGCTGAGATTGAAAATTATCCCGGCGGCACTGAGGGCGAGACCGGCCCCTCCCTCATCGGCCGTATGGTCAACCAGGCCAATCACTTTGGTGCAGAGAAGGTCTTTGACACCATTGTGGACCTGGAGCTTGAGGGCGATGTGAAAAAGCTGATCGGCAAAAAGGGCGAGTACCTGGCCAAGACCGTGATTCTGGCCCCCGGTGCTTCCCCCAAGCACATCGGCTGCCCCGGCGAGGTGGAGCTCACCGGTAAGGGTGTCTCCTACTGCGCCACCTGCGACGCTGCCTTCTTTGAGGGCATGGAGGTCTATGTGGTCGGCGGCGGTGATTCCGCTGTGGAAGAGGCCATGTACCTGACCAAGTTTGCCCGCAAAGTTACCCTGATCCACAGAAGAGACGAGCTTAGAGCCGCCAAGTCCATCCAGGAGAAGGCCTTTGCCAACCCCAAGATGGAATTCATGTGGAACTCCACCATTGTGGAGCTTAAGGGCGACGGCCTGCTGGAGAGCATGGTGGTCCAGGATACCAAGACCGGCGAGACCAGAGAGATCTTTGCTCCCGAGGAGGACGGCACCTTCGGCGTCTTCGTCTTCATTGGCTTCAACCCCTACACCGATTTCTTGGAGGGGAAGGTCAACATGGAGAAGGGCTACATTGTCACCGACGATGACATGAAGACCAATGTCCCCGGCGTCTTTGCCGCTGGCGACTGCCGCAAGAAGAGCCTGCGCCAGGTTGTCACCGCCTGTGCAGACGGCGCCATCGCCGCCACCCAGGCCTACAAATACCTGGAGAACCTGGAGGGCTAATCCCCTTTTGGTTTCCCCCCCTTATGGGGAGATAGCGTTTCAACCTGTTAATTTCCAAGTTTGGAAGAAAGGATGATTCCAATGATCGAACTGAACAAGGACAACTTCGAAGAGGAAGTTCTGAAAGCTGACGGCACCGTGTTTGTGGACTACTCCAGCGATGGCTGTGTCCCCTGCGCTGCCCTGATGCCTTTTGTCCACTCCATGGCTGACAAGTACGGCGATAAGATCAAATTCACCGGCTTGAACATCACCAAGGCTCGCCGCCTGGCCATCTCCCAGAAGGTCATGGGCCTGCCTGTTATGGCCATCTATCAGAACGGTGAGAAGGTGGAGGAGCTCGTCAAGGACGACTGCACCGAAGAGAACATCGAGAACATGATCAAGAAGTATCTCTAATCCCACCGGCAAAATCCCTTTGCGTGTATAACTGGCCCCGTCCTTTGGGGCAGGGCCAGTTGTATAGATAAAATCAAGAGAAAGGAGGAAAATACAATGAGCCTTTTGAATGGTAGCAAGGTCATCATCATTGGCGATAGAGACGGTATCCCTGGCCCCGCAATCGAAGAGTGCGCGAAGGCTGCAGGTGCCGAGGTTGTTTTCTCCTCGACGGAGTGCTTCGTCTGAACCGCCGCTGGTGCAATGGATCTGGAGAACCAGAAGAGAGTGAAGGAGCTGTCTGAGAAGTACGGTCCCGAGAACATGGTTGTTCTGCTGGGTGCCGCTGAGGCTGAGGCTGCTGGCCTGGCCGCTGAGACTGTCACCAATGGTGACCCCACTTTTGCAGGTCCATTGACTGGAGTCCAGTTGGGACTCAAGGTGTACCACATTTGCGAGGAGGCTGTCAAATCCGAAGTTCCCGCCGATCTGTATGAGGATCAGGTTGGAATGATGGAGATGGTGCTCGACGTCGATGCAATCGCCGAAGAGATGTCCTCTATCCGCGAGCAATACTGCAAATACTAAGCCTGATGAAATGGTGATATGGTGCCGCGTCACCATATCACCATTTCTTCGTTGGTATTGATTTTTTCAATGAAAGATACCAGATAGATTGACCATTTCGATGGGCCGTTGATCTGGTGCCTCTCTCTTGATAAAACACACCGGCAAATCCAAACACCGCCCAAGGGCGGCATTTAATGGAGGGAAATAGTAGGATGAACAGCGTAATCAAAGGAGCAGGCTATATTCTGTCCCATGCCCCTGACATGGTGCTGCACAACGGCACCACCCAGACCACCGAGAAAGTGGTCAACCCCAACTCCGAGTATCTGGTGGAGCTGCCCAAGCATCTGCGCAGCTATGAGCAGACCCTGAACTACATGCCCAACCAGGTCTACATCGGCAACATGACCCCCGATGAGCTGGCCCAGCATGCCCAGCCCTGGTACAACCAGGATGCCCCTGTCAAGGAGCGCTATGGTAAGTTCGGCGAGATCATGCCCCAGGACGAGTTCTATCTGCTCATGCAGGTCAGCGACGTGTTTGACCTGGTGGAGCTGGAGAAGGACTTTGTGGCCGATGTCAAGCCCAGACTGGCTGCTGACCCCATCATCACCGAGTCCATCATGGCCCGTGTGAAGGATGGCGTTTCCGAGGAGGAGGTCCAGCACTGGGTCAATGAGGAGGGCGCTGAGCCTCTCTACAACAACAACAAGCTCATCGGCTGCGTCAAGCGCGCCCACGACGTGGACGTGAACCTGTCCGCCCACGTGCTGTTGGAGGACCTGGCCTGCAAGGCTGGCAGCGTGCTGGCTCTGCTGTACTGCGTGAAGAACAGCGGCATCAACCCCGCCGATGTGGAGTATGTCATCGACTGTGCCGAGGAGGCCTGCGGCGACATGAACCAGCGTGGCGGCGGCAACTTTGCCAAGGCTGCTGCCGAGATCGCCGGTCTGACCGGCGCCACCGGTGAGGATGTCCGCGGTTTCTGCGCTGCTCCCACCCATGCCATGATCACTGCCGCCTCCCTGGTGAAGGCCGGCACCTACAAGAACGTCATCGTCACCGCCGGCGGCTGCACTGCAAAGCTGGGCATGAACGGTAAGGACCATGTCAAGAAGGACATGCCCATTCTGGAGGACATGATGGGCGGCTTCGCTGTGCTGGTCAGCGAGAACGACGGCGTGAACCCCGAGATCAACCTGGATATCCTGGGCCGCCACACGGTTGGCACCGGTTCCTCTCCCCAAGCGGTCATCTCCTCTCTGGTTGCTGATCCCCTGGAGAGAAACGGCCTGAAGATCACCGATATCGATAAATACAGCCCCGAGATGCAGAACCCCGACATCACCAAGCCCGCTGGCGCTGGCGACGTGCCCCTGGCCAACTACAAGATGATCGGCGCTCTGGCTGTCAAGAAGGGCGAGCTGGAGAAGAAAGAGCTGGCTGCCTTCCCCGAGAAGCACGGCCTGACCGGCTGGGCTCCCACCCAGGGTCACATCCCCTCCGGTGTCCCCTACATCGGCTTTGCCCGTGAGGACATCCTCTCCGGCAAGATTAAGAACGCCATGATCATCGGCAAGGGCAGCCTGTTCCTGGGCCGTATGACCAACCTGTTCGACGGCGTGTCCTTTGTCATCCAGGCCAACACCGGCGCTGAGGACAACAGCGGTGTGTCTGAGGACGAGGTGAAGAGCCTGATCGCCAAGGCGATGAAAGATTTTGCTATGACTCTCATGGGAGAAGAGGAGGGCAAATAATGAGCAAAATGGAAAAAATGGTTGCCCAGACCTTCCTGGACATGGCCAGGGCCCTGGAGACCGGCGAGGCCGGCAAGCGCCCTGTCATTGCCGTGACAGGTATGGGCAGTGAGCATGGCGAGGAGAACGCCATGGAGGGTGCCCTCCTTGCTCAGGCCAAGGGTGTGGACGTGGTCTACATCGGAACCATCACCAACGACAAGGTGCGCTGCGTGACGGTGGCCGACGAGGACGCCGCCCACAAGATGATGGAGCAGCTGCTGGACTCCAAAGAGGTGGACGGCGCTGTCACCATGCACTACCCCTTCCCCATTGGCGTGTCTACCGTGGGCCGCGTTGTGACCCCCGGCAAGGGCAAGGCCATGTATCTGGCCACCACCACCGGTACCTCTTCCACCGACCGCATTGAGGGCATGGTGAAGAATGCCATCTACGGCATCATCGCTGCCAAGACCTGCGGCGTGGCCAATCCCACTGTGGGCATTGCCAACGTGGACGGCGCCCGCCAGGCTGAGACCATCCTCAAAAAGCTGCAGGAGAACGGCTATCCCATCACCTTTGCCACCTCCGGCCGTGCCGATGGCGGCTGCGTCATGCGCGGCAACGACATCCTCACCGGTTCCGCTGACGTGATGGTGGTGGATTCCCTCACCGGCAACCTGATGGTCAAGATGCTCTCCGCATACACCTCCGGCGGCAGCTATGAGTCCCTGGGTTGGGGCTACGGCCCTGGCATCGGCGAGGGCTACGACCGCCTGGTGATGATCGTCTCCCGCGCCTCCGGCGCCGCTGTCATTGGCGGGGCTCTGGAGTACGGCGGCCAGATGGTCCGCGGCAACTACCGCAAAGTGGCGGATGAGGAGTTCGCGAAGGCCAACAAGGCCGGCCTGAAGGATCTGCTGGCTGCCCGCAAGGCGGCTGCTTCCAAGCCTGCTGAGGAGAAGAAAGAGGTTGCGATGCCTCCCAAGGAGGTTGTCACCGCTGCCATTGCCGGCGTCGAGGTCATGGACCTGGACGATGCCGTGCAGGTGCTGTGGGGCGAGGGCATCTATGCCGAGAGCGGCATGGGCTGCACCGGTCCTGTCATCCTGGTGTCTGAGGCCAACCTGGCCAAAGCCACCGAGTGCCTGCAGAAGGCCGGTTATGTGGGCGAATAATTTTCCAATTTTCCCACAAAACCACTGGACGAATTGAAAGATTTTTTCTATAATAATTATAGGAAAAGGGGTGCGACTCTTGCCGCACCCCTCGTTCTTTGTAACAGCTATTTTGAGATCGAACATAAAGGAGATCGGTTCCATGAGTACAGCCAAGGATCTGTTGCGCAACATCCCAAAGGTGGACGCCCTGTGCCAGCTGTCCCGGTTCCAAGGGGAACAGGGGGTGGCATTGACCGAGGCGGTGCGTGCCGTGCTGGTGCGGCTGCGGGAGAAAATTCTCGCCGGTGAGATACAGACGATGCCCAATGAGGAGCAGTTGGGGGATTGGGTGTCCCAGACCCTCCACCTCTTGGAGCGGCCCAGCCTGCGCCGGGTTATCAACGGCACCGGCGTCATCCTCCACACCAACCTGGGCAGAGCCTGTCTATCCCAGCAAGCGGCCAAAGCTGTGACCCAGGTGGCCTATGGCTACTCCACCCTGGAGTATGACGTGGAAAAGGGGGAGCGGGGCAGCCGCTACGCCCATGTGGAACGGCTCCTGTGCAAGCTCACTGGGGCTGAGGCCGCTATGGCGGTGAACAACAACGCCGCCGCCGTGCTGCTGGTCCTCAGCGCCCTGACCCGCGGCAAGGAGGTCCTCCTCTCCCGGGGGGAGATGGTGGAGATCGGCGGCTCCTTCCGAGTGCCGGAGGTCATGGAACAGGGGGGCGCCATCCTCAAGGAGGTGGGCACCACCAACAAGACCCATCTCTCCGACTACGCCAAGGCCATCACGCCAGAGACGGGGGCCCTGCTGAAGGTCCACACCAGCAACTACCGCATCATGGGCTTTACCGAGTCGGTGAAGGCCAGTGAGCTGGTGGATCTGGCCCACACCCACGGCATTCCCGTGCTGGAGGACATGGGCAGCGGCGCCCTGGTGCCTCTGCAGCAGTTTGGCATCTTGGACGAGCCCCATGTGCAGCAGAGTGTGCAAGCGGGCATCGATGTCATCACCTTCAGCGGAGATAAGATGCTGGGGGGGCCTCAGGCGGGCATCATCATTGGCAAAAAGAAATACATTGACCTGATCAAAAAGCACCCCCTCACCCGGGCGGTGCGTATCGATAAGCTGACCCTGGCGGCCCTGGAGGCCACCCTGCGCTCCTATGCCCAGGATCGGGCCCAGGAGGAGGTTCCGGTCATTGCCATGCTCTCTGCCACCCGGGAGAGCCTGCGCCCCAAGGCGGACAAGCTTTTCCAGCTGCTCCAGGGAGGCAGCACCTATCAGGCGGAACTGGTGGAGGAGTTTGGCCAGGTGGGCGGCGGTTCGGTGCCCACCCAGCTGCTGCCCTCCTGGGCGGTGGCAATCACCCCAAAGGAGGTGGGCCCAGAGCTGCTGGAGGCGCGGCTGCGCACCCAGGGGGATATCCCCATTGTGGGGCGCATCTACCGGGGCCGGTACCTGTTGGATGTGCGCACCCTCTTTGAGGAGGATTTCCCCTACCTGGTCCAATCGATCCACACCGCCCTGGGAGAGTAGCGTTTTCGGGAAACGCAGCATATTGAGGGGGCTTCCCCTGCGTGCCCTCCCCTTCCCTGGGAGGCACGAGATATATTGCAGCACTGCCGCCGCTGCGGCAGAGAAAGGGAGAGACTATGAAGAACGTTGTCATCGGCACTGCCGGCCATGTGGACCACGGCAAGACCATGCTGGTCAAGGCCCTCACCGGTATTGAGACCGACCGCCTCAAGGAGGAAAAGAAGCGGGGCATCACCATTGAGATCGGTTTTGCCTATGTGGACTTTGACAATGGGGAGCGGGCAGGCATCATCGACGTGCCCGGCCACGAAAAGTTTATCAAAAATATGTTGGCCGGCGCCGGCGGCATCGATCTGGCCATGCTGGTGGTGGCCGCAGACGAGGGCTTTATGCCCCAGACGGTGGAGCACCTGGGCATCCTGCAGCTGCTGGGCATCCAAAAGGGCGTGGTGGTCATCACCAAGACGGACATGGTGGAGGAGGACTGGATCCAGGTCATCCGGGAGGATGTGGCCGACCATGTCAAGGGCACCTTTTTGGAGAACGCCCCGGTGGTGGAGGTGTCTGCCTACACCGGCAAGGGGATCCAGGAGCTGAAGGCCCTTCTCCAGGAGATGGTGGCCCAGGTGGGGGCAAAGAACACCCACCGGCCCTTCCGCATCCCCATCGACCGGGTCTTCTCCGTGGAGGGCTTTGGCACGGTCATCACCGGTACCCTCATTGAGGGGCAGCTCCATGTGGGGGACGAGGTGTGCATCTATCCCCGGGAGCTGGAGAGCCGGGTGCGCAACCTGCAGGTCCACGGCAACGATGTGCAGACCGCTTACGCGGGCCAACGGGTGGCAGTGAACCTGGCCAATCTGAAAAAGACGGACCTGACCCGGGGGGATGTGCTGGCAAAGCCCCACTCCATGGGTAAGACCATGATGTTGGATGTGCGCCTGACGGTGCTGCCCCAGTCGGAGCGGGTGGTGGAGAACAACATGCAGGTCCACCTGTACCATGAGACCCGCTCCATGCTCTGCAAGGTGGTGCTGCTGGACCGGGAGGAGCTGGGCCCCGGCGAGAGCTGTTTTGCCCAGCTGCGCCTGGCGGAGGAGCTCTGCGCCAAGGCGGGGGACCGGTTTGTCATCCGCTTCTATTCCCCGCTGGAGACCATCGGCGGCGGGGTGATCCTGGACCCCTCCCCCGTCAAGCATAAGCGCCACGACCCCAAGGTTTTGGAGGCCATCAAGGTCCGGGAGAGCGGCAGCGCGGCAGACCTGGTGCTCCAGTGCGTCACCGAGCAGGGGGCCAAATTCCAGACCCGCAAGGCCATGCTCAAGGCCCTAACCATGCCGGAGCCGGAGTTTGACCAGGAGCTGCAAAACCTGCTGGCCGACGGTTCTGTGGTGGAGTACGCCAAGGACCGCTATCTGGCCGCCTCCACCTTGGATGCCCTGGGGGACACCCTGACCGCTCTGCTGCAGGAGTACCACCGGGCCAACCCCCTGCAGCCTGGAATGCGCAAGGACGAGGTGCGGCAAAAGCTCATGAAGGGTCTGGATGTCCCCTCCAGCGACGGCATCCTTGCTCTGCTGGAGCAGGCTGGCCGCATTCAGACCAGCAGCCAACATGTGGCACTGGCAGGCTTTGAGGTTCAGTATTCCCCCAAGCTGAAAAAGCTGCGGGACCAGGTGGAGGAGATCTACCGCCAGGCGGGCTTTGAAGTTCCCGCGGTGGACGAGGTGTATCAGAAGTTTGCCTCGGATAGGGATGCCTGCCGCCAGGTGGTGGAGGCCATGCTGGCCGACGAGACCCTGATCCTGGCCAGCTCCCAGCTCTTCTTCCACCGGGAGAACTATGAAAAGGCCCTTGCCATGGTGCGGGACCACTTTGCCCACAATGACACCCTGACCCTGGCCCAGTTCCGGGATCTGTTGGGCACCTCCCGCAAGTATGCCCTGCCTCTGCTGGAGTACTGGGACCGGATCAAGGTCACCCGCAAGGTTGGGGACAACCGGGTGTTGATCGAAAAATAGACCGGCATTTTCGGAGTGTTCGCTTCCTTTTCTCCGGAAAAGCCTCCGGAAAGCTCTTGTATGGCCTGTCGAAATGTGGTATAATAGACACCGCATGAGTTTTCCATTTGGGAGTAGATGGGTGCTGGTGTGCCCTCCGGTCTTCAAAACCGGCATGGGTAGTGAATAGCTGCCTAGGTGGGTTCGATTCCCACATATTCCCGCCAACAAAAAAAGGAAGCGTTGAAAAACGCTTCCTTTTTTGTCTTTTCTATTTCAAAGATATGTGAATGACCCCCGCAGCAGATGGTTCTGCCCCGTCCGATGTTGCAATCTGCCCACGGGAAGGGGCAAGAAAAAATCACCCTTGGGTCGGCCCTTCAGACACGATTTGGCGTCCATCCCTCTGGGGCAGATCCTTGCCGGTTGTCCTGCCGTAGAACTGGGGGCCGCCCCCTGTCCACTGGGGCTGGCAGGGGGAAATTCCCCCCCTTTGGGGGCCCAGCTCCAGGTGAGTGGCTCCCTCCGACCGCTGGAGGGATTGTACCGGATCGGTCCACAGCCATAGAAGGGGCCCACCAAAAGAAAAGGGGCCATGGAACAGCAGTTCCACAGCCCGGTTTTCCCAGGAAATTATGGTACAATTTCCACTGCCTTCTCCCTGCGGGGCAGCACCTGGCCCACAATGCGGGCATACTGGGTGAAGTCCTGGCACCGGGAGAGAAGCTCCTTGGCCTGCTCCTCCGGCAGGGCCACCAACAGGCCGCCGGAGGTCTGGGGATCCGCAAGCAGGTCCACCGCCGCCTGAGGAACCCCGTCCGCCACGGAGACGTAGGGCTTTACATAGTCAAAGTTGCGGTAGGCCCCTGCGGGGATGATCCCCATGCTGGCCATCTCCCAGGCCTGGGGCATAAAGGGAATGGCCCCGGCGGAGAGCTGGATGGTGATGTCCCCCGCGCCGGTCATCTCATAGCTGTGGCCCAGCAGGCCAAAACCGGTGACATCGGTGCAGGCGTTGGCCCCGCCGGTGGCGGTCACTGCCGCACCCCCCTTGGCGTTGAGGGTGGCCATCTGCTCCACCAGAATGTCATAGGAGCTCTTCTCCAGCAGGTCCGCCTTCATGGCGGTGGTCAGCACCCCGGAACCGATGGGCTTGGTGAGCACCAGCAGGTCCCCGGGCTTGGCCCCCACATTTTTCAGCACCTTTTTGGGATGGACCATGCCGGTGACACACAGGCCGTACTTGGGCTCGTTGTCCTCAATGGTGTGGCCGCCGGCCAGCACGCAGTTGGCCTCGATGACCTTGTCCGACCCACCCTTGAGAATCTGCAGCAGTACATCTGTGCTCAGGCAGTTGGGCACGCACAGCAGGTTCAAAGCCAGGCGGGGCACGCCGCCCATGGCGTAGATGTCGCTCAGGGAGTTGGCCGCAGCAATCTGGCCGTAGGCATAGGGGTCGTCCACAATGGGCGGGAAGAAGTCCGCCGTCTCCACAATGGCAAGGTCCTCGCTGATCTGATAGACGCAGGCGTCGTCGGAGACATCAAACCCCACAATCAGGTTGGGATCCTGGAATTTGGGGAGCTGATCCAAAATGCTCGAAAGGGCACCCGGCCCCAATTTGGCAGCTCAGCCAGCGCTTTTGGTCATTTGAGTCAGAGGAATGTTCTTGCTCAAATCAAACACCTGCCTCTCGATAAACATTTCCAATTTGTTTGCACCACTATTTTACTCCACAATTTATTAGAACACAAGGGGTGTGCCCCCTTTGATGGATAAGAGACCCATGGAAGAAAAGAGGAAGTAGATTATGGATTTTAAGCAGTTGGAAGCCTTTGTCCACGTCATTGACAACAAGAGCTTTTCCAAGACCGCGGAGCAGCTCTTCCTGACCCAGCCCACCATCAGCGCCCACATCGCCTCTTTGGAGCGGGAGCTGGGCACCAAGCTGGTGGTGCGCACCACCAAGGAGGTCTACCCCACCAAGGTGGGCCAGACCCTGTACCAGTATGCCCAGGACATGCTCTCCATGCGGCGCAACGCCATCCAGGCGGTGAAGAACTTTGAAAATTCCATGGAGGGCAGCATTGTCATCGGCGCTTCCACCATTCCCGCCCAGTACTTTCTTCCACAGATCCTGGCGGACTTCCGCAAGGAGTATCCCACCATCTCCTTCCACATCCAGTCCTTTGACAGCGCCCAGGTGATCCAAAAGCTCCAGGACCGCAAGATCGAGATCGGCATGACCGGCACCTTTATCGAGTGTTCCAAGTGTATCTATGAGCCCATGGCCACCGACCGGATGGTGGTCATCACCCCCAACAACAAGCGCTACCAGGCCATGTTGGGCAAGGGCTTCCCGGTGCAGCGGCTGGTGATGGAACCCTTCATCTGCCGGGAGCGGGGCTCCGGCACCCGCCGGGAGACAGAGTACTTTTTGCGGGAGATGGGGGTGGACCCGGCGGAGCTGAAGATTGTGGCGGAGATGGAGAACACCGAGAGCATCAAAAAATCCGTCTCCCAGGGGCTGGGCATCTCCATTGTCTCCAACAGCGCCGCCGAAGATTACCGCCAGTTCGGCAAGCTCCTGACCTTTGACTTTGACAACATGTCCCTGACCCGCAAGCTCTACCTGGTGCGCCACAAGAACTGCCCCCTCTCCCCTGTGGCCAGGGCCTTCTACCAGTACGCCCTGACCTACTACCAGAAGAAATGACAGACCCCCATCCTCCCGAGGCAGGGAGGCAAGTGTGCTGGATGCAATGGCACGGATTTGGCTGCATCCAGCACATTTTTTGTTTGGAGCCCCTTATTTGAGGTAAAATTCTATCAGAAGGCCCAGCCTTCACAGAATATTCAAAGATGGGCTCAGAAAGGTTCATCTCTTCCCCAAAAAAGTGCGCTATACTGACCTAGCATCGAAAGGAGCCATTGCCAATGCTGCAATTGAAAGAGATACGCAAAGAATATCACACTGGGGAGCTGGTTCAGAAGGCCCTGGACGGCATCTCCCTGAATCTGCGGGACAACGAGTTTGTGGCCATTCTGGGCCCCAGCGGATCCGGCAAGACCACCCTGCTGAACATTGTGGGGGGCCTGGACCGCTACGACAGCGGGGAGCTGATCATCAACGGCATCTCCACCCAAAAATACAAGGACCGGGATTGGGACTCCTACCGCAACCACACCATCGGCTTTGTGTTCCAGAGCTACAACCTGATCCCCCACCAGACCATCCTCTCCAATGTGGAGCTGGCCCTGACCATCTCCGGCATCTCCAAGGGGGAGCGGAAAAAGCGGGCCCAGCAGGCCCTGGATCAGGTGGGCCTGGGGGACCAGGTCCACAAGAAGCCCAACCAGCTCTCCGGCGGCCAGATGCAGCGGGTGGCCATTGCCCGTGCCCTGGTGAACAACCCGGACATCCTCCTGGCCGACGAGCCCACCGGCGCTTTGGACACGGAGACCAGCATCCAGGTCATGGAGCTCCTCAAGGAGGTGGCCAAGGACCGGCTGGTGGTCATGGTCACCCACAACCCGGAGCTGGCCGAACAGTATGCCACCCGCATTGTCAAGCTGCGGGACGGTAGAATCACCGATGACTCGGACCCCTATGTGGTGGACAGCGCTGGCCTGGCGCCTGCCAAGCATGAGAACATGGGCAAGTCCTCCATGTCCTTTTTGACCAGTCTGTCCCTGTCCTTCAACAACCTGCGCACCAAAAAGGCCCGGACCATTTTGACCTCCTTTGCCGGGTCCATCGGCATCATTGGCATCGCCCTGATCCTCTCCCTGTCCAACGGGGTCAACCTGTACATTGCCGACATTCAAAAGGAGACCATGACCAGCTACCCCATCTCCATCCAGGCCCAGTCCATGGATCTGAGCAGCATCTTACAGGCGGGGGCAGAGAATATGGAGTCCTATGGCAACCCGGACCACGGGATGGATGAGATCTATTCCAACAGCACCGACTTTGAAATGGCCTCCAGCTTCACCACCAGTATCACCGAGAACAACCTGACAGCCTTTAAAAAGTATTTGGACGACCCCAGCAGCGAGATCCACCAGTATGTTGGGGAGAACGGCATCACCTACTCCTATGATCCCCAGTTTGATATCTACACCTATGACTCGGAGGGGACGCTGGTGAACACCGATGGCAGTACCCTGCAGAGTTCCAACCAGACCTCCACCGGCATGGTGTCCGGCATGGCCCAGATGATGCCCAGCGAGAGCAACCACTTTGAGGAGCTCATGCCCAACGCGGATGGGGAGTCTATCAGCCCCGCTGTCACCAACAGCTACGACATGCTCTATGGCAGCTGGCCCCAGGCCTACAACGAGGTGATCCTGGTGGTGGACCGGAACAATGAGATCTCCGCCAACACCCTCTTTGAGCTGGGCCTGATGCCCACCTCCCAGTACCGGGAACTGATGGCGCAGCTGGACGACGGCCAGGAGGTCACCCTGGACACCCAGAGCTGGTCCTACGAGGATCTCTGCGGCAAGACCTTCTATCTGATCCCCGCCTGTGACTACTACCAGGAGGGGGACAACGGACTCTACCAATATGTGGGGGACAACACCACCCAGGTGGAGGGCCTGCTGGAGGATGCGCTGCAGCTGAAGGTGACAGGCATCATCCGCCCCAAGGAGGACGCCCAGACCGCCCTCATGAGCGGAACCTTTGGCTACACCCGGGCGCTGACCAACTATCTCATTGACACCACCGACAACAGCCCCGTGGTCCAGGCCCAGGCGGCTTCCCCGGAGGTGAACATTCTCACGGGTACCGCCTTTGCCCCCGCCGACGACGCGGCCAAGGTGGAAGACACCCGCAACTACCTGAACAACCTGTCCACCCGGGATAAGGCGGACCTGTACCGGAACATGCTCAGCGCCATCTATGCCGACGACACCCAGAGCCTGCAGATGATGCTGACGCTGGAGGACACCCAGCTGGTGGCCATCATGGACCAGGCCCTCCTGAGTTCCCAGGATCCGGAGGATGAGCGGCTGCTGGCCATCTACGAGGCCTACCTCTCCGCCGGCTCCTACGACGAGAACATGAGCACCTTTGGCGTGGTGAGCTTGGATGCCCCCTCCTCCATCGAGGTCTACACCGACAGCTTTGAGGACAAGGAGTCCATCACCGACTGCATCGAGGCCTACAACGCCACCGTGCCGGAGGAGGATCAGATCACCTACACCGACTATGTGGGGCTGCTCATGTCCTCCGTCACCACCATTGTCAACGTCATCTCCTACGTGTTGGTGGCCTTTGTATCCGTCTCCCTGGTGGTGTCCTCCATTATGATCGGCATCATCACCTATATCTCTGTGCTGGAGCGCACCAAGGAGATCGGCATTCTCCGCTCCATCGGCGCCTCCAAGAGGAACATCTCCCAGCTGTTCAACGCGGAGACCTTCCTCATCGGCCTGTGCGCCGGCCTCATCGGCATTGGAGTGACCCTCCTGCTGCTGATCCCGGGGAACGCGGTGATCCACTCCCTGGCCGGCACCACCGATGTCAACGCCACCTTGCCCATGGGCAGCGCCGCCCTGTTGGTGCTGCTGAGCATGGTGCTGACCATGATCAGCGGTTTGATCCCCGCCCGCAAGGCGGCCAACCGGGATCCCGTCACTGCCCTGCGCACCGAATAACCCCAACAATAAGCAAATTGCCGGTGAAACAGCATTGTTTCACCGGCAATTTTTTATAGGGGCAAGGGTTCTCCCTATCCCCTCCCTTAAGGATACAAAAAACAGGCCGGTAAACCAGACGGTTTGCCGGCCTGTTCTGTAACAGAGAAAAAACTAGCTCACCAGGGCCACGACCGGTTCCTCCTGCTGGTACCGGGCGATGGCGTCATCCAGCTTTTGGAGCATCTTCTCCCGATCCTGGGGCAGGTTGCCGCGGATCCGCAGGGTCAAAAAGTCGTGGAACCCATCATAGCTGCAGGCAAAGCCCTCCAACAGGGCCAGGAGCTCCCGCTCCTCCTGCAGGTTCTCCTGTTCGCTGGCGGGGGTGAACCGCCCGGCCAGAATGTCCCGGTAGAGGGGGGCCCTCCGGTGGAGAAACATGGAGAAGTTGATGAGCCGCTTGGGCTGGGTGCGGTTGAAAAATTCGGCGGTGGCCCGGGCGTTCTCCAGCCCACGGCCCGCCCCGGCAATGCCGGTCATAAAGTGGGCCCCGTAGACAAGGCCCGCCGCCTTCAGGCGGTCGATCTGTTCATAGGCCTGCTGGAGGGTGTGGTCCTTTTTCATAAAGGATAGCACGTCGTCCAGGCCGCTCTCGATGCCCAGGTAGAGCATCTGAACCCCTGCGGCATGGAGTTGGCTCAGCTCCGCATCGGACTTGTGGCGCAGGTTGGTGACGGTGGCGTCCATGTTCACCTGTTTGCAGGAGGGGAAGTACCGGTGCACCAGCTCCAAAATCTGCAGCAGCCGGTCTGTGGGCAGCTGCAGGGCATTGCCGTCCCCCAAAAAGACGTGTTCCGGGTCTCCGCCCAGGTTGTGGACCCGCTGGATCTCCGCCTCAATCTGCTCCATGGGCAGCTCCCGGTAGGTCAGGTGCTTAAACAGGGTGCAAAAGGTGCACTGGTTGTAGGAACACCCCACTGCCACGGGGAGCATATAGGAGGACCGCTCCATGGGTGGGCGGCAGATTTGACCTTCGTATTCCATCAAAATTCCTCCTTTTCAATCATCGTCTGTCAGGTGTTTTTCTGGAGAGATATAGGATCGGGTAATTCACCAAATGGCCCCACCTCTCCGCCTATATTATAGCACCAACCCGATCCTTTCACAACGGGCTTGGAAGTGGGCGCCGTGCCCCCACCACAGGGATAGGAATCCAACAAAACAAACGCCCTGTCCAACGGACAGGGCGTTTGAGAAGGCTTTAAGAGGGGAAGAAAATTAGTCCTGAATGAAATCCAGGTTCAGGGTCTCGTTTTTGGCCACGATCCCCTTCAGGAGGTTCAGCATACGCACGGTGTCATTGAGGTTAAAGAACTCAATGGGGGAGTGGGAGTACCGCCGGGGCATGCCGAACTCCATGCAGGGGCAGTTCAGGCCGAACTTGGAGACGGTGAGGGCATCGGTGGCGTAGGACTCCTCGCACATGGTGACATACTGCAGGGGGATCTCCTGCTCCTTGGCCACGGCCTTGGCCATCTTCTCCAGGTTTTGGTCCACATGGAACATGCTCAACGCGCCAAAGAGGGCGTCGCAGATGCTCATGACCGGACCATGGTTGATCTTCACCGGCAGACGGCCCTCCGGCACATCCGGGGTACCGCCGGCGGGGAAGGTATCCAGCGCGATGAAGTAGTCCGGGTTCTTGGCGCGGACCGCGGCAGGGGCTCCCTGGCAGCCGGGCTCCTCCTGGACGGTGAAGGTGATGTACAGGGTGCCGCCGAAGTCCCGGTCGGCCAGCTCCTTGGCCAGCTCCAGCAGAATGGCGCAGTTGATCCGGTCATCCACGCAGCGGCCGTTGACCAGGTCGGGGTTGGCCATCTCCATGGCGGGGCTGTCATAGGTGCCGGTGGTGCCCACATGGATGCCCAGCTCCTCCACCTCCTGGCGGCTCTCGGCGCCGATGTCGATAAAGCAGTCCTTGGGTGCGGGGACCGTGTTGGCCTCCTGAGGGGTGATGATGTGGCCGGGGGTCAGGCCCACCACGCCGGGGATCACCTTTTTGTCGCCCTTCAGCAGCATCCGGCGGCCGGGGAGCACCTTCATCTGGGTGCCGCCGATGCGCTCGAACTTCAAGAAGCCGTCGGGGGTGATGTTTTTGATGATGATGCCGATCTCATCCATGTGGGCGGCGATCATCACCGCCGGGCCGGGCCGCTTGCCCCGCAGGGTGGCAATGACATTGCCCACACGCATGACCTCCACCTCATCTGCATAGGGGGCAATGGTGTCCCGGCAGTACCGTGCCACATCCTGCTCCCGGCCGCTGATGCCAATGATGGCATTCAGGTCATAGAACGTCTTTTTGATGCGCTCTTTCATGGTTTTTACCTCCTGAAATGAAAATGAACTATCAAAAACGGAACCCGCCCCTCCCCAGTGGGGCAAAGTGGGCTCGGTTTGATCCAGTCAGATCTGTTTCATTTTGATTCCCCCACAAGGGCCTCCCCTACTGTGGCCTCTGGGGGGTGTGATGCTGTCAGCTGTGGGAGGCGGTTCGCCAGAGATTGCCGGCCTCCGCCAGCAGGGCGTCGGGCTCGTTGGGGAGGGTACCCTCCACCACCCGGTCCAACAGCCGGGTGAGGATCCGCCCCATCTCCGGCCCGGAGGGAATGCCCAGCGCCAGGAGCTCCCGCCCGGAGATGGCCAGCTGCCGCTGCTGGCAGCAGGGGTTCTCCCGCAGGACCTCCTCCAACAGGGTCTCCCACCGGTCAATGGCCTGTTCCTTCTCCTGAGCGTGGGCCTGGGCCCCGTGGTCCGCCCGGCGAATGGCCAAAAACTGGCGGACCGTCTCCAGAGAATACCGGCCCACCCACCGGCGGATGGTGGCTGGGTTCTCCGGCAGCGCCACGTCGTGCATGTGTACCAGGGTGCACACCTGGTCCACCGTATCTCTGTCCAGCTTCAGCCGCTGCAGGGCTTGGCGGGCCAGAGCCTCCCCCGCCTGGGGATGGCCGTAGAAGTGGCCCACCCCCTGCTCATCCAGGGAGAAGCAGGAGGGCTTGCCCACATCGTGGAGGAGCACCGCCCACCGCAGAATCCGGTCGCCGGGGTCGGTGTGTTCCAGGGCGTGGAGGGTGTGTTCCCACACGTCATAGATGTGGTGGTGGTTGTGCTGGTCAAAGCCCACCATGGGCAGCAGCTCCGGCAGAAAGATCCCCACAACCTGCACATACTCCCGCAGAACAGGCGCCGCCCACCGGCCGCAGAGGAGCTTCTGAAACTCCGCGGCAATCCGCTCCTGGGCGATGTCCCCAAGGAGCTGCCGGCTGCGCAGCAGGCTCTGGCGGGTCCCCTCCTCCAGGGCAAAGCCCAGTTGGGCGGCAAACCGCAGCCCCCGCAAAATCCGCAGGGCATCCTCCTGAAAGCGCCGGTCCGGCTCCCCCACACATCGCAGCAGCCCCCGGGTCAGGTCGGCCACACCCCCATATAGGTCCACCAGCCCCACAGAGGGGTGGTAGGCCAGGGCGTTGATGGTGAAGTCCCGCCGGGCCAGGTCCCGGCCCAACAGCCGGGTGAAGGTCACGGTATCCGGATGCCGCCGGTCAGAGTAACACCCCTCCACCCGGTAGGTGGTTGTCTCAATGGGCATCTGATCCACCAACAGGGTCAGGGTGCCGTGGCGGATACCGGTGTCAAAGTGGGGGATGTCCCCAAAGATCTCCTTCATCTCCTGGGGGGTGGCGCTGGTGGCCACGTCCCAGTCCTCAGGCTCCCGGCCCAGCAGCCGGTCCCGCACGCAGCCCCCCACGGCAAAGGCCTCATACCCCCCCTGATTCAAACGGGAGAGAACCCGGTGCACCGGCACGGGCAGGGTGATGTTGGTGTTCATGGCTGGGTTCCCTCCTCTCTGGCGGACATTTCGCCGTTTTTTCCATCAGGTTGCAGGGATGTCCGGCATGGCCTGAGTCTGGAGCAGCCGCAGCTCCTCCCCTATCCGGTCAAATCGGGGGGAGAGCAGTCCCCTGCGCTGCCGCCAATCGGGCAGGCAGCCCTGAACCAGGGCCCAGAAGGCGGGACCGTGGTTCAGCTCCCGCAGGTGGCACAGCTCGTGGACCACCACATATTCCACCGCCGCCCTGGGCTGGGTGGCCAGCCGGTAGGGGAAGCAGAGCCGCCCCTTGCCGGAACAGCTGCCCCACCGCCCCATGGCGCTGGTGATGGTGACCCCCCGGGGCTGCACGCCCAGCAGCGGAGCCCATTGGGCCATCAAGGGGACAACCAGCTCCCGGGTCAAGGCCCGGTAGAGGGATACCAGAGCCGCCTCCTGTTCCTGACGGGCCAGGGACGGCAGGTGGAAGCTCTGCCCGTCAAACAGCGCTCTGTTCCCAGAGGCATCCGCCACAGCCGGATAGAGGGCCCCCAGGTAGTAGAGGCCCCGCTCCATTGCCAACAGCCGCTGCCGTTCCTCCTGCTGGAGGCGGAGCTTTGCCTGGTGCTCCAAAATCCACCCCTGCTTTTCCCGGAGAAAGGCCTCAATCTGCCAGACGGGCATCCGCAGGGGGGCCCGCACCACCACCTGGCAGCTGTCGGGCAGCTGGATGGCCAGCGTCTTGCGCCGGCTGCGGATGAGTTGGTATTCCATGGGTTCGGGTCCTTTCTGCTGGGCTCTTGGGCAAAAACACCGGGATCTCCCCGGTGGATCCGGGGGTTTTCTGTGCTTTATTATAGTACAAAGGGGGATCTTTTGCAAACAATTTGAGGAATTGTTTCATACTGTGGGTCATGGCCCATGGAGTTCCTATGAAGCAAAGTCCCTAGCCCTCTCACTGCAAGGGGCTATCTTTTCAATGGTGTCTTTCAAAGAGTTCAACAGGGAGATGTGAGATTCTTTACCAATTCCTTACCATTTTGCACCTTGGATCTTTACCTTTCTTTGGTATTATAGATTGGGATCCGCTAAAATTCGGATAAAATTACTATTATTTTCAAGATAAATAAAAACAAATATAGTCTATTTGCTTGACTTCATCCCTGAGCTGTGTTAGGTTAAAATCAAATAAACATACAAATATTCCCTGATTTGTTTGAGGAAGGAGGATCACAATGTTTCAATCGGTCCGCAATCAGCTGCGGGAGTATGTGCGATCGCCCAGAGGAATTTTGCTGTTGATTCCTCTTATACTCATGGGGGCCTTTGTGATCAAATTTCAAAACGGCGCCCTGGAGGTGGTGGCTGGCCTTGGCGGCGGCTTTGTCTACCAGGTCTTTGCCATGGGTCTGCTGATCCTGGGGGCGGAGAGCGCCTACAGCGTCTCTGAGTTTGAGCGCAGCATCATGCCGCCGCTGCAGCTTTGGACCGCACGGCTGGTGGCTCTTTTTCTGTTGGGGTGTGCCCTGTTTGTGGTCCCTCTGGCGGTGATGCTGATCCTGTGGCAGATTACCCCTGTGAGCACAGCGCTGTGGCTCAACTATCTGTTGGGATGGCTGGGCACCTGGGTGCTCCAGAGCCTCTTTTTTTCCGCTGTGGGCCTGGTGGTAGGCGCCCTGGTGGAGGGCAAGGGCGCCTATGCCCTGGCGGTGCTGCTCTCCTTCCTGGCGTGTCCCGTCGTTGGGTATGAGAGCGCCCCTGCCCCACTGATTCAGCAGGTGCGCAAACTGCTCCTGCTGGGCTTTCAGAATACGGACCATGACAGCTATTTCGGCTTTGGCTACAGTTTTGGCGCAGAATTTT
Organism: Candidatus Aristotella avistercoris; assembly: GCA_904397835.1. Classification (GTDB taxonomy): domain Bacteria; phylum Bacillota; class Clostridia; order Oscillospirales; family Ruminococcaceae; genus Aristotella; species Aristotella avistercoris. Next base: position 41,027 of record CAJFOV010000010.1, on the reverse strand, counting down.
GGCTGCGGGTGCTCTTCTATCTCCTGGTGGCCGGGGCACTTCTCTGCCTCCTTGCCGCCCGGTGGGAGAGCCTGGAGAGACGCCGCAGAACCCGCCTGGCCCAATGGATCACCCTGGGCTGTGCGGCGGTCTGCCTGGTGGGATACTGCATGCAGATGCCCCACACCATGCTCTTTCATCGCAATGAGACCATCTCTTTGACCAGCGAGCAGCGCAACAACTGGAGGGAGGACCGCCAGCCTGGGATTGGAAAGGCCGCCTATCAGATGCAGGTGGACCTGGAAGATCCCTTTCAAAACGACTGCACCTTGACACTGACCAGCGCTCCGGGGGAGCAGCTGCCCCAGGAGCTGACTCTGACTTTGGACCGGTGCTTTCAGGTTGAACAGGTGCAGCTCAATGGCCAGCCTGTGGATCACCGGCGTGAGGTGGACAAGCTGTATCTGAACCTGGGGGAGCAGGCCAGCCAGTCGGCCCAGATCCGGGTCATCTACCACGGCTCCCCCACCTACTGGGATTTTAGAGAATGCACACCGACTGTCCTCTGTAGGGACCAGCAGGCCTTTCTCTGGGCGGAATTTGCCTGGTATCCTCGTCTGATGACCCAGGATCCAGAGCAGGCGTACACCCTGACGGTGCGGGCAAAAAATGCCTTGGCCAGCAATCTGTCCGGCCACCAGGTGCTCCCCCGCCAGGAGGAGTATCATCTCCAGGGCAGCGCGCCGGGGGTCTATCTCCTGAGCGGCTATTTTACCAATGCCCAGGTGGGGCAATATCAGGTGATTTTGCCGGAGGTCTTTGCCAAACGCCCCGGCATCGAGGATAAGCTCCAGGAGAATGCCGCCAATTACGAACGGCTTTACCAGAGTGGTGGAGAATACAGCCTTTCGGAGGGGGAGGAACTCCCACCTCTGACCGCTTGGATCTATGGTCCCGCTGACTACTCAAATTTTGGATTTTCCTGTTTTGACGGAGCATTTTTGGATACAGATCTGGACCTGGAGGCGCCCCCTGAAATATAGCCCCTGGGGCAGGCGCAACAGAAAATGTCGAATCGTTTGGAGGGAAAAGAATGAACAAGAACAGGTTAACCATTCAAGGGGTCCGGTTTGGCTATAAGGAGGATATCATCTTTGAGGACCTGAACCTGACCTTCCAGAGCGGGATCAACGTGCTGCTGGGGGCCAATGGCTGCGGCAAGACCACTCTGTTTAAGATGCTGGCGGGGGTCACCTCCCCGGACAAAGGGACCATCCGCCTCAATGACAAGGAGTACGGGAGAGATCAGGTGCGGCCCTACCTCTCCTATATTCCCCAGAACTTCAACGTCTTCCCCACCCTGACGGTGCAGGAGCTGCTGGAGTATGTGGGCAAGATCAAATACGGCCTGAAGGGCCCGGCCCTCAAGGAGCAGGTGGAGCGGGCCGCCACATTGGCGGACGTGACCGAGTTCCGCAAAAAGAAGATGCGCCAGCTGTCCGAGGGGATGCGCCGGCGGGTGGGCATCGCCCAGGCCCTCATTGGGGAGGCCACCCTCATCATCGCCGACGAGCCCACGGCGGGGCTGGATCCGGAGCAGCGGTTCAAGTTCAACCAGGTGGTCCAGCGGATCCCCAAGGAGAAGATTGTCATCCTCTCCACCCACATCATCGAGGACATTCAAAAGTTCTCCGACCAGGTGTACATCATGTCCAAGGGGAAGGTGGGGTATCAGGGTTCCTATGAGGACCTGCTCCACTCCTTAGACGGGCGGGTGTTCGAGGCGCGGCTCCCGGCCCAGGGGGACCCGGAGCAGTTCTCAGACCGGGCAAAGATCTTGAGCAGGGACTTTACCGACACGGAGATGATCCTCCACCTGGGCTTTTACCAGAGGCCGGAGGACCAGGCTGGGCTGACCCCCGTCACCCCCGGCCTGGCGGAGATCTGGTCCTACTATGAGTAGGGCCAGGGGCCGCTGGTCCCTGCAGATGGACATCCGGCTCTGCGGGCCAATCTATTGGGTGGTCCTGGGGATTGAGCTGGGGTATCCTGTCTTTCTGCTGCGGATGCAGATGAGCCAGGTGATCCCTGGCAAATGGGAAACCTATCCCTTCACCCTGTCCATGACCCCCTTTGGCACCTTGAACACCAACGCGGGGGAATGGATGCAGCTGGCTCTGCCGCTGATGATCGGCTTCTGTGTGCTCCTGCTCTTTGCCAACCACGGGGAGGGGCACAGCGGGGAGTACCTCTACTCTTTGCCTGCCTCCCGCCTCTTTCTGACCCTGGGCCGGTGGGGGCGGCTGATGCTCACCCTCCTGCCGGGGTATCTATTGGATGTGTGGGCCTGCTGGAAGGCGGGCAACCAACTGTTGGAGATGCTGGGGGATCCCACGGTGGTGCCGCTGCGCTGCTGGCTGCTCAACTGCCTGCCCTGTGTGATCTTTCTTGCCGGCGCGGCGTTACTTGTGGTTGTGGCCGGGAAAAAGCTGGTGTACGGGGTGCTGCTGGTGGCCGGGCTGGTTCTGGTGGATTGGATCACCCTGGGATTCCTGCTGGATCAGGCCACCTTCCTGTTGGGATCTTTTGGAAGAGAGACCTCCCTGGAGCAGGTCCTATGGAACCGCGGGATCTATACGGCCCTGGGGCTGCTGATGGCTCTGGTAGCTCAGTGGATCTCCAGCGCCAAGTGGTACCGCCGCAGGCTGTAGTTGGAGGCGCTTTTCAAAGGGAATCTTGCGTATATGGCCCAGGATTTTGTCTCCATTTGGCAGCTTTGGGCATGCCTTCCTCCCCCGTGGCCCAGGGGCTCAAAACCTTTCGAAAACCTTAAGAATTCCCGCCGTTGGGGCCCTTTCCATCCAGGGGGGACCTTGGTATAATAGGGGAAAGAGGAAGAGAGGGGAAAGCATGAAAAAGCGTTGGTTGGTTTGTCTGGCGGCAGGGCTGCTGTTGCTCTCCTCCTGCGCCCCCGACCAGGAGGAATCCTCCAGTTCCCAACCGACCCCTCCCGTCACCAACAAGCTCCCCACGGAGGACCAGTGGGGGGAGCCCTCCGGCCTGGTCTTTGAGGAGGACCCAGCCCTGGAGATCGCCTACCTCATCAACCAGGAGCGGGAGGAGAAGGGCCTGGAACCGCTGGAGATCAACAGCAACCTGACCCAGGCGGCCCAGATCCGCTGCCAGGAGCAGGCCGGGCAGGAGCACCTGTCTCACCAGCGGCCGGACGGGCGCTATTGGGACACCGTCCTGCGGGAGGATGTGCCCACCTGGACCTCTGTGGCCGGGGAGAACCTTGCCAGCCTGCGATACCAGGGCTACCAGGGGATGGAGGGCACCATGCACCGACGGGGCAAGGTCTGGGTGGACAAGTGGAAGAACAGCCCGGACCACTATGAGAACATTGTGTTCCCCGAGTTTACCCACATGGGGGTTGCGGTGTGTTACCGCAAATATGAGGACGTCAACGTCTACGAGGCCTATGCCGTGGTGATCTTTGCGGATATGAGCGGTAGGGAGAGCGGCGGCCAGAGTGGGGAGATCCTCCCGGATCTGTCCTCCTCCCAGCCTCAAAGTTCTGTCAGTTCCGGCGCCTAGGGAGCTTGCTCCCCGGGCGCTTTTTCTTTTGCTGGAAACCGGTCCCGCTCAAAGGGCGCGCGCTGCCTCCAACTCCGCCCATGGACAGACGGGCGGAGATACACCCCCTGCTGGAAGGGATGTCCTGGTGCTTCCTGGAACAGTTTTATGAAAATCTGTAACATAGTACAAATTGTTTTAGAAAATTTCTACAACCAAAGAGCCCTTCCTCCCTCCCACAGGGGCGAAACATGGATTATAATAAAAGAAAGGGGCCCGCAGGCATCAGGCTGCCGCAGCCCCCATGAAGGCTTCCCTCACGGTTTGAGGGAGGCGTAGAGTGTGAGAGTGTGAGCGGCCCAAAGCCGCAGAGGGGGAGGAACCATGCGCTTTGCATCCAGAGTGGACCGGTATTTTCATGTGCTCATGGGGGTGTTGGCCGTTGCGGTAGTAACCCTTGGGGGGCGGTACCTGGTCCTGGGCACCCGGCAGGCGGGGATGGTTCTGCTGCTGGTGGCCCTGCCCTTTTTGCTGGTGGTGCTCCCCGTCTACTGCCGGACCTACTATGTCTTTCAAAAGGGTTTCCTGTCCATACACTGCGGGCTGTTTTTCCACCGGCGGGTTCCCTACAGCGCCATTCGCAAGGCGGTCCTCTGTGAGGGGATGCTGGCCACCGCTGGTCTGTCAGGCTGCCGGGTGGATCTGCTCTGCCAGGAGCGGGACCGTCGGTATGTCCTGCAGCTCTCCCCCCAGGATCGGGAGGCGTTTTTGCAGGTTCTTCTGACCCAAAATCCCTTTGTGGACACATTCGACACCTCCTGGGGGTGGCCCTATGGGGAGGATGCCTCTTGGGAGGAATCCGTGGGCCTGTAGGGCCACAATTCCCTTGCCCATCCCAAGCCATTATGTTACAATAAGCAAGGACCCATCTGCAAGGATTCGGTCCTTGCGTTTCTTTTTTAGGGGGATTGGATTCTGGACCTGATGGGCCGGATGCCCCTCCCTATGGGAGGGCGGACAAAACAAGATCAACACAGAAAGAAGGAACAACATGAGAGCGTATGAGAGATTGCTGAAGTATGTTGTGGTGCGCACCCCCAGCCTGGCGAACCAGGACACCGTCCCCTCTCTGCCGGGTCAGTGGGATCTGGCTAAGATGTTGGTGGAGGAGCTCAAGGGCCTGGGTCTGGCTGATGCCTATGTGGATGACAAGTGCTATGTCTATGCCTCCCTGCCCGCCACCCCTGGCTATGAGGACCGCGCCAAGTTGGGCCTGTCCGCCCATCTGGACACCATCTGGGACTTCCGGGACAACCCGGTTGTGCCCCGCGTCATTGAAAACTATGACGGCGGCGACGTGGTTCTGGGGGCCAGCGGCCTGACCCTGACGGAGAAGGACTTCCCCGAGCTGCCCAGCATGAAGGGCCAGACCCTCATTGTAACCGATGGCAACAGCGAGCTGGGCGCCGATGACAAGGCCGGCATCGCCGAGATCATGACCGCCCTGGAGCGCCTGCAGACTGAGAACATCCCCCATGGCCCCATCTATGTGGCCTTTACCCCCGATGAGGAGATCGGCACCGGCCCCCGGAACTTCAGCGTGGAGAAATTTGGCGCTGAGATCGCCTACACCGTGGACGGCGGCCGGGAGGGCCAGGTCCAGTATGAGTGCTTCAACGCCTGCAAGGCTCTGATCGACATCAAGGGTGTCAACGTCCATCCGGGCTACAGCAAGGACATCATGGTCAACGCCGGCCTGGTTGCCATGGAGCTGAACAGCATGCTCCCCGCCGAGACCCCCCGCAACACCGAGAATTATGAGGGCTACTTCCACCTCATGACCATGGAGGGCGAGATCAACTTTGCCCACCTGTACTACACCATCCGGGATTTTGACAAGAATAAGTACAACTTCCGCAAGGATACCATGCGCCACATTGTCAAGACCCTCAACGAGAAGTGGGGCGAGGGCACTGTCACCCTGACCTTTGAAGAGCAGTATCCCAACATGGCAGACATTATTGCCGGTTGCATGTACATGATCGACAACGCCAAGGAGGCCTGCCGCCGCGCCGGCGTGGAGCCCGTCATTGATCCCATCCGCGGTGGAACCGACGGCGCCCAGTACTGCTACATGGGCCTGCCCTGCCCCAACCTGGGCACCGGCGGCTATGGCGCCCATGGCCCCTATGAGCATGTCACGGCCGAGGCCATGGATAAGATGACCAACATCCTGCTGGAGCTGGTGAAGATCTACGCCGACCGCCTCTCTGAGAAAAAGTAACCCATACCCCTGTCTGTTTGGATCCCCGGCCCATTGGGCCGGGGATCTTTTCATAGGAGGAGTGGCGGAGCAGGGGGTTGGCAGAACCACCTCCTGTGGAGTCTGGGAAAAGATCCCCCAAGACGTTCTCCCACCCTCTTGAAGTGGCAAAAGGAGCCGGCGTCGAAGAGACGCCGGCTCCTTTTCTTCATGGGAGCAGACGGCCAAGGGGGATCTTTCTGCCGCCAGGGCCCTGTCCCAGCGGCCGGGTACAACCTTTGGGTTTGGACTCCACAACAAATGGAGACTTCTGTTTTGGCCCTCTCCTTTTTATAATGAAGACAGCGTCAAAAAGGGTGGTGAAAGAATATGAGGAGAATGACACTCCCCGCCTGCCTGCTCTCCCTGCTCCTCTGTGTGACCGGGTGCACCGCCGGATCGGGTGACGGCAGCGGGACATTCCCTGAAAGTACGCAGGCCCAGGAGGGGGGGAATTCTATGGCAGAGAACCAGAGCGCCGGCGGGGTCTACACGGTGGACACCAGCATCTCCCAGGTCATCAGCGACCCGGTGTTTGGCTCCTACGGAAGGCTCATCTTTCCGGTGGAGCGGGGCTATTACAGCGGCGAGACACTGGGGGATCTGCGCCTGACCTGGTACAACAACATTGACCCCAATGAGACGGTGGAGATCGCCAATTACTTGAGAACCCACGCCCAGGCTGGTGAGACGGTCTTCTATGACATCTATTCCGAAGCGGAGAAGGCGGCGGATCCGGAGAAAGAGAACACGGGCCTCTTTTTCTTCCGGGGCAGGCCCGGGGCCAAATTTGCCGTGTGCAACGCCGGTGGCGGCTTTGTCTATGTGGGGGCCATGCAGGACAGTTTCCCCCACGCCCTGGAGCTGTCCAAACGGGGGTACAATGCCTTTGCCCTTATCTACCGGCCTGGGGCCCAGACCGCCTGTGAGGACCTGGCCCGGGCCATCAGCTTTATCTTTGCCCACGCCCAGGAGCTGCAGGTGGACACCACGGGCTACTCCCTCTGGGGCGGATCGGCAGGGGGACGGATGGCGGCCTATCTGGGCTCCTACGGCCCGGCGGCCTTTGGCGGGGACGATCTGCCCCGGCCTGGGGCAGTGATTCTGCAGTACACCGGCCACACCTATTACACGGCGGACGATCCCCCCACCTTTGCCTGCGTGGGTGAGCGGGACGGCATCGCCAACTGGCGCACCATGGAGCGGCGGATCAGCGCCCTGAGCGCCCAGGGCATCCCCACGGAGTTCCACCACTACCCCGGCCTGAGCCATGGGTTTGGGTTGGGCACAGGGACTGTTGCAGAGGGGTGGATCGATGAGGCCATCGCCTTTTGGGAGGCCCAAGGTCAGCAATAGAAGGAGATCGGATGGCGCCCATGAACAACTTTATCTATGAAAATGCCACAAAGGTCTATTTTGGCAGAGGCTGCGTCAAGGAGTATCTCACCTGCCTCCTGGGGCCCTATGGCGGAACGGTTCTGCTGGCCTACGGCTGCGGCTCCATCAAAAGAAACGGCATCTACCAGCAGATCATGGATATTCTAAGACAGGCGGGCAAGGAGGTTGTGGAGCTGCCCAACATCGCGCCCAACCCCACCTACCGCAAGGTGCTGGAGGGCGCGGCCCTGGCCAGAGCACACCATGTGGACATGATCCTTGCCGTGGGGGGCGGGTCGGTCATGGACTGCGCCAAGGCCATTTCCCTGGCGGCCAAGTACCCCGGGGACTGGTGGCAGGAATTTTGGGCCCGGCCCGGCGTTCTGGACTTTGACCCCCTGCCAGTGGGGGTGGTCGCCACGGGAATGTCCTGCGGCGGCGCCTGCAACGGCTGCGCCATTGTCACCAACGGGGACCAGAAGCAAAAGACCGGCAGGGATTACCCCAAACTGAACCCCCGATTTGCCCTGCTGGACCCTGCCTACACCGGCAGCCTCTCTGCGCATCAGGTGGCCTGTGCCGGGTTTGCCGCCCTGTGCCACATGATGGGGGCCTATTTCGGCAGGCCCAACGGGGAGAATGTCTCCGATACACTGGCGGAGGCCCTTATGGCCCAGCTGGTGCGCAGCCTGAGGGCCATCCTGGCTGATCCCCAGGACGACAATGCCCGCAGCAACCTGATGTGGGCTGTCTGCGTGGCGGAGAGCCGGATGGTCAGGCTGGGCAAACGGTGGGACTGGCAGTGTCTCACCATGGCAAACCAGCTGGCAGCGTACACAAACTGCAGCCATGGGGAGGCCCTGGCGGTGCTCCAGCCGGTGTACTGCCGGCACATCTTCCCCGATGCTCCCGGCAAATTTGCCCGGTTTGCCCGGCAGGTCTGGGGCCTTCCCCCGCAATTGGGGGAGGAGGCCCTGGCCAAAGAGAGTCTCAGCGCGCTGACGGCTCTGATTCAACAGCTGAACCTGCCCACCACCCTGCGGAGGCTGGGCATTTCAGAAAAAGGCCAGCTCCGGGAGATCGCCGCCTCCTGCGGTATCTCCGCTGGCGGATCCCACACCATTTCCCATCGGGAGATCCTTGAGATGCTCAAGGAATGTTATGAATGAAAGGAGTTTTCCCCATGAAAAAAGGAATCGCACTTCTGTTGGGCCTGGCCCTCACATGCGGCCTTGCCGCATGTAACGACGCTGGCAGCTCCTCTGGCAGCACTGCACCGGACAGCTCCAGCTCCACCCCTTCTGTCCAGGACTCCTCCTCCGAGCCGGAGAGCGGCAGAACCCTGGTGGTCTACTTCTCCGCAACCGGCAACACCGAGGAGGCGGCCAACCTCATCGCCCAGGCCACCGACGGCGACCTCTTTGAGCTGGTGCCCCAGGATCCCTACACGGACGACGACTTAAACTGGACCGATGAGAACAGCCGGGTGGTCTCTGAGCATGACAACCCCGATCAGCGGGACGTGGCCCTGGTGGCGGACACGGTGGAAAACTGGGACTCCTATGACACGGTGTTCATCGGCTACCCCATCTGGTGGGGCATTGCCGCGTGGCCGGTGGATGGGTTTGTGCAGGCCAATGACTTCACCGGCAAGACGGTGATCCCCTTCTGCACCTCCTCCAGCTCCGGTTTGGGCGAGAGTGGCCAACTGTTGGAGGAGGCAGCTGGCACCGGCACCTGGCTGGAGGGGGAGCGCTTCTCCTCCAACGTGTCCCAGGCGGATGTGGAATCCTGGCTCCAGAGCCTGGATCTGTAACAGACCCTGAGAAAAGGAGGTGCCCCTCATGAGACGAATGACTGCTGTGTTCCTCTCCCTCATCCTGGTGTGTACCCTGGCCTCCTGCAGCAGCGCCGGGGACACCTCCCAGGGGGCCGGTACCACCGGCGGGGAGGGGAGCTCCACCCCGCCCCAGGCAAACCTTGTCATTGCCTACGACAGCCAGGGGGCGGATGATCCGGTGGAGCAGGTGGCCCTGCTGCTCCAGGAGACTTTGGGCGGGGATCTTTACGCCATAGGGTCAGAGGAATCCCAGGACTTTTCTGCCTACGAGTTTGTGCTGCTGGGCTTCCAGGCCCAGAACAGCGCCCTGCCCCAGCCAATTCAGGACTTTTTGCAGGCCAACGACCTGGGGGCCAGGACCATCTACCCCTTTGTTTGGGGCCGGGGGAACGACCCGACCGCTCTGTTCAACGCCATCTCCCTCCTGGAGCCCGGCGCCCTGCTCCTCACCGATGAAACCCAGGAGCAGGAGATTGCCGCCTGGGCCCAGGATCTTGGCCTGCAGGCGGATACCTTGGCACCCCAGGAGGGCAGCGGCAACACCGTTGCCACCGCCACGGTGACGCCCCATGCCCAGCAGGTGCTCTACCTGTGGGAGGAGGGCAACATGCCCGCCACCACGGAATATACCGTCAACAACGGCAGATATTCCGACGATCCAGACTTCCGCCCCTACCTCACCACCTTCCCGGTGCCGGAGGGCACCCCGGTGAAGGGGGCGGTCCTCATCTGCCCCGGCGGGGCCTTCCAGTTCCGCAGCGACCAGCCGGAGGGGGTGGAGGTGGCCCAGGCCCTGAGCGCCCTGGGATATCAGAGCTTTGTGGTGGACTACCGCCTGCGGCCCTACACCCAACAGGAGGGGGCCCTGGATCTGGCGCGTGCAGTGCGCTTTGTCCGGGCCAATGGGGCAGCCTACGGCATCCAGGAGGAGGACATTGCGGTCATGGGCTTCTCCGCCGGAGGGATCCTCAGCGGGGAGATGCTGCTGAACTTTGACGGCCTGGTCAACGGCACAGCGCTGGATCCTGACTACCAGCCGGATGGGCTGGACAATGTCTCCGCCGATGCGGCGGCCTGTGGCATGATCTACGCCTTCTATGGGCGGCTGAGCGTGGGCACCACCGATGTCTCCCTGCTGCGCAGCGGGAACCTGCCCCCAACCTTCTACTGTTATGGCACCCGGGACCCCTTTTACAGCCAGTTTTTGGCCAACGCCGACGCGGCCCAGCAGGCGGGGTTGCCGGTGGAGCGGCTGCAGTTGGATGGGATGCCCCATGGCTTTGGCGCCCAGGGGGGCTGGATCCCTGCCTATGACAGCTGGCTCACAGAGATATTTGCAGATTGAGTGACGTGATTTTTGGGAGGAATGGAATATGAATCGCAATGTTTTGGTTTTGGCAGGCAGCCCCCGCAAGGGCGGCAACTCCGACCTGCTGTGTGACGAGCTGATCCGCGGCGCCCGGGAGGCGGGCAACACCACGGAGAAGGTCTATCTGCAGGATCTGCACATTGGCCCCTGCCTGGCCTGTTACGGCTGCCGCGGCACAGGCAGGTGCGTGCAGCGGGACGATATGCAGGCCCTCTTGGAAAAGATGATCCGCGCCGACGTGCTGGTGCTGGCAACGCCCGTCTACTTCTATGCCATGGACGGCCAAATGAAGACCATGATCGACCGCACCCTGCCCCGCTATACGGAGATCAAGAACAAGGATTTCTACTTCATCGCCACTGCCGCCGCAGGAGCTGGGGCCATGGAACGCACCATAGACGGCCTGCGGGGCTTCACCGACTGCCTGCCGGGGGCCAAGGTCCGCAAGGTCATCTATGGTTCTGGCGTCTACAGCAAGGGGGAGGTCACAGAGACCAGGGCCATGCAGGAGGCCTACCGGGCCGGCCGGTCCATTTAAACCCAATCAAATTTTGGCAAGAGCGGCCCCTCCCGCCACCCATCGGGCAGGGGCCCTGCAATGTCATGGAACAGAAAAGGAAGCGCACCTACAATGGAGGATCAGTCAGAAAAAGCCCTATTTGAATCCACTCCGGTTCCAAAGGCGGTGGCCACCCTGGCCATCCCCACCATCATCAGCCAGGTGGTCACCATGATCTACAACCTGGCCGACACCTTTTTCATCGGCCAGATGGGCCAACCCACCATGGTGGCGGCGGTCTCCCTGGTCTCCCCCTGGTTCAACCTGCTCACCGCCCTGGGGAATCTGTTTGGCCTGGGGGGCAGCAGCCTTATCTCCCGGATGATGGGCGCGGGCCGTCAGGGGGAGATCAAACATGTGGCCGCCTTCAGCGTGTGGGGCGGGGCGGCGGTGACGCTGCTCTTCTCTTTGGGCACCTATCTGGCCCGGGAGCCCCTGCTGAACTTCTTGGGGGCCAGCCCGGACACCTACGGGGACGCCCAGGACTACCTGTTTTGGGTGGTGGTACTGGGGGGCGTGCCCACCATGGCCAGCCTGACCTTGGGGCACCTGCTGCGCAGTGAGGGCCACGCCAAACAGGCCAGCGCCGGCATGATGTTTGGCGGGATCCTCAACGTGGTGCTGGACCCGGTGCTCATCTTTGGCTTTCACCTGGCAGTGGCAGGGGCGGCCATTGCCACTGCCTGCTCCAACGTGGCCTCGGTGGTGTTTTTTGTGGTGCAGTACCTGCGTCTGGGGGAGCGGTCCGCGGTCTCCCTCCACCCTCGGTACTTTACCCTGCGGTTTACCGGCCCCATCTTCTCGGTAGGACTGGCCTCTGCCCTGGCCACGGCCCTGGGCAACGCCTCCAACATGGTGATGGTGCGCCTGGCCTCCACCTATGGGGACATTCCCGTGGCGGCCTACGGCATTGTCAAGCGGATCGATCAGTTCCCCCTGAACGTCTCCATGGGCCTGTGCCAGGGCTTTATGCCCCTGGTGGGGTACAACTACGCAGCGGGCAACTATGACCGGATGCGCCGTGTTTCCCTCTTCTCCTGGAAGACGGCCCTGGTCCTGTCCGCCTGCTTTGTGGTCTGTTTTGCCCTGTTTGCGCCCCAGATTCTCCATCTGTTCATCCCCGAGGCGCAGACCAGCGCCCTGGGCGCCCAATTTTTACGCATCGCCTGCCTGGCCGTGCCCCTGACCTCGGTGAACTTTCTCATCAGTTACACCTTGCAGGCCATGGGCAAGGGGGTCCAGTCCGCGGCGCTCACCTTCAGCCGCCAGGGGCTGCTGAACATCCCGCTGCTGATCCTCATGAACAGCACCGTGGGCCTCTACGGCATGATCTGGACCCAGCTGGTGGTGGAGGTCATTATGCTCCCTGTCTCTCTGGGCATGTATGCACACACCTTGAAAGGGCTCACCCGGCCCGCATAGAGATCCAAATGCCTGCTGCAACCCCCAGGGGCTGCCCAGGCCTTGTATGGTAGGAGGAAATGATAACATGAACACAAGAACATTGGGCAGGGATCTGCAGGTCTCCGCCGTGGGCCTGGGCTGTATGGGTTTTTCCCACGCCTACGGCGCCCCCACCCGGGAGGAGGATGCCATCCAGCTGCTGCGCCAGGCCTTCCAGATGGGGTACACCTTTTTTGACACCGCCGAGGTCTACGGCACGCCGGAGGATCCCCACGCCAACGAGCGCATTGTGGGCCAGGCCCTGGCCCCCTATCGGGACAAGGTGATTCTTGCCACCAAATTTGGCCTGCGCTTTGACCTGGAGAGCGGCAAGGTCCCCTATCCACTGATCCCCAATTCCCGCCCCGAGACCATCCGCAGGGCGGTAGAGGGCTCCCTGAAACGCCTGGGGACCGATCACATTGACCTGTACTTCCAGCACCGGATGGATCCCGCCGTCAGCCCGGAGGAGGTGGCCGGCGTCATGGCCGACCTGATCCGGGAGGGGAAGATCACCCACTGGGGCATCTCTGAGGTGGATGAGGCGTACCTGCGCCGGGCCCACGCCGTCTGTCCGGTGACGGCAGTACAGAACCGCTACTCCATGATGGCCCGGCACTATGAACCCCTCTTCCCGGTGCTGGAGGAACTGGGCATCGGGCTGGTGGCCTTCTCTCCCATGGCAAACGGCTTTTTGACCGGCAAATACGGCAAGGGAACCACCTTTGACAGGCGGTACGACTACCGGGCCAGCATGCCCCAATTTACCGATGAGGCGGTGGATCAGAACCGGGCCCTGCTGAACCTCCTTGAGGAGATGGCCCGGCAGAAGGGGGCCACCCCCACCCAGATCTCCCTGGCCTGGATGCTCTGCAAAAAGCCCTGGATCGTCCCCATCCCCGGCACCCGCCAGCTGCAGCGGATGGGGGAAAACGCCGGGGCCGCGGATGTGGCCCTCTCCCCCCAGGAGGTTCAGGCCCTGGATGAGGCCCTGGACCACATGGAACTGTCCCCGGTGTTCGGCGGAACCCCCTGCCAGAAAAAATAGGGCCTGTCCTATGGCGGCAGACCCCAAAGAAAGGGCTGTGGGAGATCCCCAGAGGCCCTTTGAAAGAGCAGGCGTCCACATCCTGTGGGCGCCTGTTGGCTGTTTGTAACCAGGGACCATGGGAAGGGCAGGGGCAAGCGGGGTGACTTTTATCCCCTTTGCATCAAAACCGCTCAACAGGCGGGAGGAATGCCCCGTCCGACAATGGACCTGTGGCGTACAGCGCACCGGCCGGCGAAATGACAATCTGTACACGGTGAAAGGAAAACGGCCACCCAAATATGGGTGGCCGTATCTTTTGTTGAAATGTATTTCTGTAGTGTTCCCCTCTTTGCCGCCCTGCGGGGCTGGGGAAATCGGTTAGTGGTGGCGGTGCCGAATGAGGCCCAGGGCCTTGGCCAGCTCCATAACCACCAGGGGCACCAGAATGAGGCCCACGCCCAGGAGATAGAGCTGCCAGGGCAGGGTCACCAGCCCAAAGGCGATGCCCACGGGGGTGAAGAGCACCAGGCAGACCAGCAGGACAGAGAGCAGCGCCGCCCAGTTGAGCTTGTGGTTGCTGAAGGGCCCGATGTGGAACAGGGACCGCTCCGAGCGCATGTTGTACGCCTGGACGATCTGGGTCAGGGAGAGGACAAAAAACGCCATGGTCTGGCCGCCAGCCAGGGTACCGGTGACATGTTCGCCCACCACAAACCCAATGAGGGTCAGGATGGCGAACATAAAGCCCTGCAGGACCACCCGCACTCCCAGGCCGTGGGCAAAGATGCCCTCGTCCTTGGGCTTGGGCTTGCGGTCCATGACGTCGGATTCCACAGCCTCCATGCCCAGGGCAATGGCGGGCAGGGAGTCGGTGACCAGGTTGATCCACAGCAGCTGCATGGAGAGCAGCGGGGTCTTGTGCCACAGCAGCATGGCGGCAAACACGGTGATGACCTCGCCAATGTTGGTGCCCAGCAGGAAGCCCACCACCTTGCGGATGTTGGCGTAGATGCCCCGGCCCTCCCGGACGGCGTCCACAATGGTGGCAAAGTTGTCGTCCGTCAGGGTCATGTCCGCCGCCCCCTTGGCAACGTCCGTGCCGGTGATGCCCATGGCGCAGCCGATGTCGGCCGCCTTCAGGGCGGGAGCGTCGTTGACCCCGTCGCCGGTCATGGAGACCACCTGGTTCTTACGCTGCCAGGCCTTGACGATGCGGATCTTATTCTCCGGGGAGACTCGGGCGTACACCGAGATGTTCTCCACCTGGGCATCCAGCTCCTCCTCGCTCATGGCATCCAGCTGGGCGCCGGTGATGGCCCGGTCCCCCGGCTGTAGGATGCCCAGCTCCTTGGCGATGGCCGAGGCGGTCACCACATGGTCTCCGGTGATCATCACCGGCTTGATGCCGGCCCTGCGGCAGGTGGCCACCGCCGCCTTTGCCTCCGGACGGGGCGGGTCAATCATGCCCACCAGGCCCAGGAGGGTCAGGCCGCTCTCCAGCTCCTCCGAGGTGGGGTTCTCCGGCACAGTGTCAATCTCTTTGCAGGCCACGGCCAGCACCCGCAGGGCATCTCTGCTCATCTGCTCGTTCTGCTCCTTGGCCTGCTGGATATCCCCCTGGATGCACCGGGGGGCCATCATGTCAAAGGCGCCCTTGACAATGACCAGGTTTTTGCCGTCCACCTGGTTGACGGAGGTCATGAGCTTGCGGTCGGAATCAAAGGGAATCTCCGCAAGGCGGGGATAGGTCTGGTTCAGCGCCTCCTGTGCCATGCCGTTTTTGTGGGCGGCCACAATGATGGAGGTCTCGGTGGGGTCGCCGATGTGCTGCTCGGTGCCATCGGTCTGGAAGGCCACGGATCCGTCGCAGCAGAGGGTGGCGTACTTCAGCAGCAGCCTTGCCTGGGGGGAGTTCTGGCTGCTGACCTCCTCCAGGGCGTCGGCGCCGTCCACCCACACCTTGGTCAGGGTCATGCGGTTCTGGGTGAGGGTGCCGGTCTTATCCGAACAGATGACCGAGGCGCTGCCCAGGGTCTCCACCGCCGGCAGGCGGCGGATCAGGGCGTTCTTTTTGACCATGCGCTGCACACCGATGGCCAGCACGATGGTGACAATGGCGGGCAGGCCCTCAGGAATGGCCGAGACGGCCAGGGAGACGGCGGTCATGAAGATCTCCAGCACCTCAATGCCGTTGACCAGGCCCACCACAAAGATGACGGCGCAGGCCGCCAGGGCCAAAAAGCCCAGATACTTGCCCAGCTGGGCAAGCTTCTGCTGCAGGGGGGTCTGGGTCTCCTCCTCCCCCTCCAGGAGGCCGGCGATCTTGCCCATCTCGGTGTTCATGCCGGTGCTGGTGACAACGGCTGTGGCGGTGCCGTAGGTGATGGAGCAGCCGGAGAAGACCATGTTGCTCCGATCCCCCAGGGGCGCGTTTTCATCCACCAGGGCCTGGGCGTCCTTCTCCGAGGGCACAGATTCACCCGTCAGGGCAGATTCCTCACTCTTTAAACTAGTGCTCCTGAGCAGCCGGGCGTCCGCCGGAACAAAGTCCCCTGCCTCCAGGCGGATGATGTCGCCGGGGACCAGGGTGGAGGCGTCAATGACCGTCTCCACCCCGTCCCGCAGGACCTTGGCGTGGGGGGCGGACATGTTCTTTAGGGCGTCCAGGGCCTTTTCCGCCTTGCTCTCCTGCACCATGCCCATGACAGCGTTGAGCACCACAATGAGCAGGATCAGCACCGGCTCAAAGAATTCCATGGGGTCCCCTTCCACACAGGCGATCACAAAGGAGATGGCGGCGGCAATGAGCAGGATGATGATCATGGCATCCTTAAACTGCTCCACAAACCGCTGCAGGTTGGTCTTTTTCTTTTTCTCCGCCAGCTTGTTTTCCCCGTATTGGGCCAGCCGCTGGCTGGCCTGGCTCTGGGTCAACCCCTGGGGGGTGCTTTGGAGGTCCTCCAAAGTCTGCTGGGCGGTCCTGTTAAAATAGGTTTGGCTCATGCTGACATTCCTTTCCCAATTCAGTAGTGGCGGGGCGTCTCTCCTTAGGATACCCAAAGGGAGGGCCGCATAGACCCTAGGATGGGCAAAAGGCCTTTTTTGCAACAAAAAAAGACCTTCCGCGCAACCCATCTGCCCACGCATTGGATTGCCGAAAAGTCTTGTCGCCGGGTGCGGCGCGCGCCGCCAGGCCAGGGGGCCGTGATGTTGGCGGTGCAGCTTGGGACTACTCCCTTTTCAACTTTCAATTAGTTTATCATAGGGGGATGGCATCGTCAATGGGGCAATTGTAAATTTTTTGTGTGTTTTCCGCCATCTTCCTCCCCGGGGCAGATTCCGGCGGCAGGCTGGGCCTGTACAGCACAGGGGTGGGTGTGCTACAATGGGGGCAGTTTCCGCCCCCCTTTTTTCGGGGACGGGCCAATTTGGTAGGAGGCAACGCTATGAAACCGCTGCTCTTTCTCTCGGACATTGACGGCACCCTCATGACCCATCCCCACCCCCTGCACCACAGGGTCAGGGAGGCGGTCAGGAACTTTCGCGCCGCCGGCGGGCTCTTCACCCTCATCACCGGCCGGGCCCTCTGCTCCACCCAGCCAGTGATCCAGGACCTGGAGGTGGATCTCCCCTGTATCCTTCTGACGGGGGCGCTGCTGTACGATCCCGCCACCGGGCAGAACCTGACCCAGGTCCCCTGTGGGGCGGATATCTATGAGAAAATTATCCGCCTCTGGCAGGAGTACCCGGATGTGAGCATCCAGGTCTACGGCCCCCAGGGGGTGGATACCCTGCGCCTGAACCAGCTGGTGCTGCAGGCGGGGCAGCCGGCGGAGCGCACCCACCCTGTCCCAGGCCCCGATGCCATCACCGCCCGGCCGGTGCTCAAGCTCCTCCTCTCCTGCCCCCAGGTGGAGCGCCTCCAGGAGGTGGAGCGCAGATTCTTTGCCGGGCCGGACTACCGCTTTGCCTTCTCCAGCACCCACTTTGCCGAGGTGGTGGCTGCCCGCGCAGGGAAGGCCGCGGCCATGGCCGGCCTGGCCCGGCAGCTCCAGGTGCCCTTGGAACGAACCTGGGTGGCGGGGGACGCCATGACCGACTTGCCCATGTTCCAGGGGGTGGGGCGCTCCTTTGCCCCCAGCAACGCCCCACTGGCCCTGCAGACAGCCTGCTCCCAGGTGGTTCCCCCCGCCACGGAGGGGGGCCTGGCCCTGGCCTTGGAACAGGCCTGCACCCTCCTCAGGCAGGAGGCCGGGATGTAGCCGGACCATATACAGAAGGACACCCCCTGGGCCAGGGGGTGTCCATTTGCTTGGAGTGCCCTACCG
Source organism: Candidatus Aristotella avistercoris (assembly GCA_904397835.1). Taxonomy (GTDB): domain Bacteria; phylum Bacillota; class Clostridia; order Oscillospirales; family Ruminococcaceae; genus Aristotella; species Aristotella avistercoris. The sequence goes on along the minus strand of CAJFOV010000010.1, from coordinate 23,224 downwards.
CCTGGATCCATCCTGTGGCTTGGGGATCTGTCTCCGTTCGCAGGTTCCGGACTACGGCCGGGAGGGATCTTCCAACGCCGCCAACAGGGGGACGAGGTAGGCGGGGTCGGACCAGTCGCAGGCCCCCTTGCCGGCGCCCTCCATCAGGGCCGCCTGCCATGGCTCATAGGTGGCAGGGTCTCGCTTGGCTAGGGACCGCTGGAGCAGCCGGCACAGGGTCCGGTCGGTGAAGGTCATGGCCTCCTCATTCCAGGCGCCCCGGCAGTAGAAGAGGGGCGCCTGGGCCAGCTCCCCCTGGAGGTTGTGTTCCCGCAGCTGTTGGAAGGTCTCCTTGTCATAGGGAGAGGCCCCCACACAGAACAGGAACAGGCGCTTGCCCTGCAGCTGGGGCAGCAGCTTTTTGAGCTGGGGCAGGCCCCCGATGCCGCTGGCATAGATTCCCCCGCCAAAGACCACCGTGTCAAAGGGGGCCAGGTCCGCCCCCTGGGTCTCTTTGACCGGTCTGCAGACAAAGCCGGTCTGCTGAGCCAACATCTGGGCGTACCGGCATGTGGCGCCATACTTGGAGTGATATAGGATGATTCCCCTCATCTGCTGCTGCCTCCTTTGGCTCAATTGGGCGGCGGGTGCGTACACCCAGAGCATATCACAGCTTTGGTGGGGGTACAATGGGGCCTTTTTGTAAAATTTTTGTGGTATTTTGGTGGGCAAACCGGGGCCAGACCCCGGTTTTTTCATTGACATCCTTTGGGGTGGGTGCTATACTTCAAATTGAAAACAAAATGAATCAATTTGTATCATTATAGATCACATCAAAACAGAACGGAAGAAATTCTGGGGCCGCTGTCCCCAAGAAAAGGAGGAAGCCATGGAACAATTCGTCCTAGGAATCGACATCGGCACCACATCCGTCAAGGCGGTGCTGGTCTCCTCGTCGGGGGTGCTGCTGGACGAGGCCAGCGAGGGCCACGACCTGCTCTCCCCCCACCCCAACTGGGCGGAGGAGGACGCCAACATCTGGTGGCGCAACACCCAGCAGGCGGTCAGGAACCTGTTGGCCCGCCACCCGGACCAGGCGGGGCAGATCCGCGCCATCGGCGTATCCGGCATGGTGCCGGCCATTGTGCTGCTGGACAGGGATGGCAACCCGCTGCGCAACACCATTCAGCAGAATGACGCCAGGGCCCTGGAACAGATCCAGCGCCTGCAGCGGGAGATCCCCCAGGAGGAGCTCTATGCCCGCACAGGCGGCTACACCAACCAGCAGCATGTGCTGCCAAGGCTCCTCTGGGTCAAGGAGCACGAGCCCGAGGTCTGGAGCAGGATCCGCACTGTGATGGGATCCTATGACTATATTGTCCTGCAGCTCACGGGAGTCAAGTCTCTGGAAATGAACTGGGCGGTGGAATCGGGCCTGTTGGACATCCGCACCGGGGCATGGATTGAGGAGTACTTTGCCCCCTTCGGCCTGCCGCAGGAGTGGTTCCCGCCGGTGAACCCCTCCATCCAGGTGGTGGGCCACACCCGGAACTGTGAGGCCCTGGGGCTGGCGGACGGAATCCCGGTCATTGCAGGCAGCGCGGACCATGTGGCATCCACCCTGGCCGCCGGCATCATCCAGGAGGGGGATCTGCTCATCAAATTCGGCGGCGCTGGGGACATCCTCTACTGTGTGGAGGAGATCACCACCAGCAAGGAGCTGTTCTTTGACTACCACATTGTGCCCCAGAAATACCTCCTCAACGGCTGCATGGCCGCCAGCGGCTCCCTGGTCAAGTGGTTCACCAACGACATCATCGACGCCAAGTCCCCCACCATCTTCAAGGATCTGGACAAGGGGGCGGAAAAGGTTCCCGCCGCCAGCGACGGCCTGGTGATCCTCCCCTATTTCTTGGGGGAGAAGACCCCCATCTTTGACCCCACCGCCCGGGGCACCATGTTCGGCCTGACCCTCTCCCACACCAAGGAGCACATCTTCCGGGCCATTTTGGAGGCGGTGATCTACGGCTTCCGCCACCACATTGAGGTCATCCAGAACCTGGGGTACCGGCCAAAGCAGATCATCGCCACCAACGGCGGGGCCCGCAGCAAATTTTGGTGCCAGATTGCCGCAGACGTGTTGGGGCAGACGGTGCGCTCCTACCCCTCCCACCCGGGCTCTGCCCTGGGGGTGGCCTTCCTGGCGGGGATGGGGACCGGCGTGTTCACCTCCTGGGAGCAGATCCACGCCTTCCTCACCGACTTCCAGGTCTACACCCCCAACCCGGAGCATGTGGAGATCTACAACCGCTCCTACCGGATCTACCGGGACCTCTACGAGGCCCTCAAACCCTGCTGCCAGCAGGTGCAGCACCTGTATGACCCGGTGGAATAGGGCGTTTGCCGGGCCAAGGGCCTCTGGCCTTTTCCATTGGCTTTGGCAGAGCCAAGGCAATGACCCCGTTGGATGAATGGAAAAAGAAAACCCCTGGTTTTCTGTGTGAATCATATTTTGATGAAGGAGATGTTCTGTATGAGTCTTCCCCTGGAAGGAAAAGTTGCCCTGGTCACCGGCGCCGGCAGCGGCATCGGCCGGGCCATCTCGAAAAAATTTGCGGACATGGGCGCCACGGTTCTGTGCACCGACGTGAACCTTGCCACCGCCCAGGAGACGGCAGACCTCCTGGAACATCCGGCGGCCGGCCAGGAACACCGGGCCATGGCGCTGGATGTGACAAAGCGGGAGTCGGTCCAGCAGGCCATGGACTGGGTGCGGGAACAGTACGGCAGCCTGGATGTGCTCATGAACAACGCGGGTGTGTCCACCATGCAGACCATCGAGCACATGACCGAGGAGGAGTGGGACTTTAACTTCAACGTCAACATCAAGGGCATGTTCTTTGTCACCCAGGCGGCCATCCCCCTGATGAAGGAGAAGGGCGGGCGCATCATCAACACCGCCTCCATGGCAGCGGTGAAGGCGGCGCCCCTGCTGGCCCACTACACCGCCTCCAAGTTTGCCGTGGTGGGCTTCACCAAGAGTGCCGCCATCGAACTGGCCCCCTATGGCATCACGGTAAACTGTGTCTGCCCAGGCTGGGTCAAAACCAGTATGCAGGACCGAGAGATCGTCTGGGAGGGCGCCCTGCGAGGGATGGCCCCTGAGGCGGTCTATCAGGAGTATATTGACCACACCCCCCTGGGCCGCATCTGCTACCCGGAGGATGTGGCCGATGTGGTCGGATTTTTGGCCTCCCCCCAGGCGGGCTTTATGACTGGGGAGGCCATGAACATTGCAGGAGGAGCCAACATTCTATGATTTTGCAGGCAGGAAACCAGACCTTTGACGTCCAGGCAGTGGCCTTTGACAAGGACGGGCTGCTCTTTGAGAGCCACACCTTCTGGCTGGAGCTGGCCCGGGTGCGGGCCCACACCATGGCAAAACACCTGCCTCCGGAGCAGGTGCTGCGCTGGCTGGCCTTTTTCGGCGTACAGGCCCACCTGGAGGGGGAGGACTATGTCATCACCGACGTGGACTCCATGGGGATCATGGCCATTGCCGCCTGCTGGGAGGAGATCACCGTCACCGCCGGATTTCTGACAGAGCACGGCGGGATGGATTGGACCCAGGCACGCAGGGTCTCCCAACAGGTGTTCCAGGAGTCGGACAGGAGTCTGGACCTGAAGCGGGCCCTCAAGGCAAAACCGGGCTTTCCGGATATCTTCCGGCGGCTGCGGGCGGCGGGGGTGCCCTATGGCATCGCCACCTCCGACCCGGCCCACCGGGCCATCCAGTCGGTGGATCTGTTTGACGACGCCAAGGCCCTGTCCTTTCTCATCACACCGGACGATGTCTCTGTGGGCAAGCCGGAACCGGAGATGCTCTATGCCGTCTCCCAGCGGCTGGGGATCCCCACAGAGAAGATCCTCATGGTGGGGGACTCCTATGTGGATGTGCTCATGGCCCGGCGGGCCGGGGCCATCGGCATCGGCATCCCGGAGGAGGCGTCCATGGTCCCCCAGATGGAGCCCTACGCCAACGCCATCCTCTCCTCCCTGGAGGAGCTGGTCTTTTAAAACAGGGCCTGTGCAGGCCCGCTGAGGAACAGTTATAGTCTTTTGACAGGACGGAGGAACAACCATGAGCTGGTTAAAAGATACCATCGGCACCGAAAAGGCCATCATCGCCATGTGCCACCTGCTCCCCCTGCCGGGGGACCCCTACTACACCCAGGAGAAGAACATGGACTATGTCATCGAGATGGCCCGCAAGGACCTGCACGCTCTGCAGGACGGGGGCGTGGATGCGGTCATGTTCTCCAATGAATTTTCCCTCCCCTACCTGACGGATGTGCCCACCGTCACGGTGGCCTGCATGGCCCGGATCATTGGGGAGCTCAAGGACGACATCAAGATCCCCTTTGGGGTCAACGTCCTGTGGGATGCCAAAAAGTCCCTGGATCTGGCGGCGGCCACCGGGGCAAAGTTTGTCCGGGAGATCTTCACCGGGGTCTATGGCAGCGACTTTGGCCTGTGGAACACCAACGTGGGGGAGACCATCCGCCACCAGCACGCCATCGGGGCCCAGGATGTCAAGCTCCTGTTTAACATTGTGCCGGAGGCCGCCTCCTATGTCTCCAACCGGGACATTGTCTCCATCGCCAAGTCCACCGTGTTCAACAACCGGCCGGACGCCCTGTGTGTCTCCGGCCTGACGGCGGGGGCGGAGACGGATGCCCAGACCCTGCGCCTGGTGAAGGAGGCGGTGCCGAACACGGTGGTCTTTGCCAACACCGGCGTGCGGTATGAGAATGTGGAGCAGCAGCTGGCCATTGCCGACGGGGCCGTGGTGGGCACCACCTTTAAAATCGACGGCGTCTTCGAAAACCATGTGGACCAGCAGCGGGTCAAACGGTTTATGGACCGGGTCAAATCCCTGCGCGAATAGAGAGAGGGGCGGTACATCCGCCCCTTTGTTGATGGGCTGGCGGAAAGCCGGCGGCGGGGCAGGACCCTCCGTTGTGGCTCCCGCCGGACTGCTTCGATGTTAGCACCTCTCAACCGTTGAAAAAAGGCCCCCAAATACAACCGGTTCTGAGATATTTTTCACAGATTTGATATAAAATGCGTCAAATAAATGGACGGAATCCCCCAATTGTGGTATAATCATTTCATCGTATTCTTTATGCCGAAACGATAGGTTTTCATTGCGGACGCCTGGGAGAACGTTGAAGCGTTCAGAGAAATCGCCCCTTTGGGCCTTTTATCATATTAGAATAACATCACGTCCAACGGCGGCGGAGTCAGGTACAGACCCACCGTTTCCCATGGATATCGGGCCAAGGGGCAGCCCACGCAGGGCCCGCCCAGCCCCCCGAAGGAGAATATCACCGATACAAAGACGGAGGAACATTATGCTCAAAGATGAGCGGCTGGAGCGCATCCAGCAGTATTTGAGGGAGCACCGCTACGCCTCCCTGAACGAACTGGCCCAACTGTTTGGCATCTCCAAGGCCACCATCCGCCGGGATGTGGAGCAGCTCTGCGCCAGCGGCTGCCTGCAGAGCACCCGGGGCGGGGTCAAGTACAGCGAGGGCCCGGTGGAGAGCGAGCTGCCCTACCACGAGAAGGAAAAGGCCAACCGGGAGGAGAAGATCCGCATCGCCCAGGCCGCCTGCAAGCTGATTCACCCGGGGAGCACCATCCTGCTGGATACCGGCACCACCACCCGGGCCATGACCACCTTTTTGATGACGGCCAGCAACCTGCACATTGTCACCAACGACGTGCTCATTGCCGCGGATCTTGCGGTAAACCAGAACATCGAGCTCACCGTGGTGGGTGGGCGCATGCGCAAGGGCTACTACACCCTGCGGGGCTACTACGCCGAGAACTTTTTGCGCCAGCTCCACGTGGATCAGGCCTTTGTCAGCATGGACGCCGTAAGCCAGGCGGGGGGCTGTATGCTCACCAACATGGATGAGATCGCCATGAAGCAGAACATCATCCGCTGTGCCAGCGAGAGAATCCTCCTGTGCGACCACACCAAGTATGAGACCCAGACCTTCCTGCGGGTCTGTGACCTGCAGGAGATCAACCTGTTCCTCACAGGCAAGGAGCTGGATGACGAGATCTACCGCCGCTTTTTGGAGAACTCCTGTGAGATCCAGCGGGTATAGCTCTGGGGGAACCCCATGGGACATCCTGTCCCGATAGAAGGAACCGGAAGCTTTGCCCTGGGGCGTCAGCCGGGCGGTGGGAAACTGCGGGGTCCCTTCTTTTCCGATGAAAGATGCTTGTCAAGCTGGGGGCCGTCCCATGGGGCGGCCCCTGTTGATCCTTCCACAGATTCCCCCCACCTCGGTGGAAAATTTCCCGCCGTGGGGATGGATATGACCCTCCCGCCTGCTCCCCGATGGAAGGGCTTCGGCGGGACGGTGTAGAGAGGAGTGCCATTGACCATGGAACAACAGTCCAACATCCAAACCCTTAACCGCTGGGTGAGGGAGAGCCATGCCCTGGTCTTCTTTGGCGGGGCCGGCGTCTCCACCGAGAGCGGCATCCCGGACTTCCGCAGCGTGGACGGCCTCTACCACCAGCGGTATGCCGACCCGCCGGAGACCATCCTGAGCCACAGCTACTTCAAGGCCCACACCCAGGCGTTTTTTGACTTTTACCGGGACAAGCTCCTCTATCTAAAGGCCCAGCCCAATGCCGCCCACAACAAGCTGGCCCAGTGGGAGCGGGAGGGCAAGCTCCTTGCCGTTGTGACCCAGAATATCGATGGCCTGCATCAGGCGGCAGGCTCCCGGCGGGTGCTGGAGCTCCACGGCTCGGTCCACCGGAACCATTGTGTGGACTGCGGCGCCTTCTACGACGGGGCCTGGATGGCCCAGACCAGGGGGATCCCCCGCTGCCCCGCCTGCGGCGGGCTGGTCAAGCCCGATGTGGTCCTCTATGAGGAGCCGCTGGACGGTGGAACCCTCCAGGCGGCGGTCAGCGCCATCCGGCAGGCGGACCTGCTGATTGTGGGTGGTACCTCCCTGGCGGTATACCCGGCGGCCGGGCTGCTGGACTACTACCGGGGACACCGGCTGGTACTGGTGAACAAGACCCCCACCCCTCAGGATGGCCGGGCGGATCTGCTGATCTCCGGCAGCATCGGAGCGATCTTTTCCCAGTTGGATTAAAAAGGTTTCCACATTTTCAACAGGTGGATTGTTGAAAATGTGGAAACTTTTCTTTTTCCCGCCAAAGGGGCCCGTTGCACAAAAGAAATCTCCTTGAAATTTCCATGTCAAAAACGATGTGTCCCTGTCCAAGGAGAGGGTCCCCCTGCCCGTCCTGGATCCGCATAGGACGCCTCTTTTGGGGGCAGACTGTATCAGAAGCAGACCGGCGGCGGAGCAATTTTTTGAAGGGGACCTTCCAGCCAACCTGCTCGCCCTGCCATGCGGTACGCCCTGTCCTAGGCAGGGGCGGAAAATCGACAAAAATGGTCTGTGGAAAAGATAAAAAAGATTCCACGGTTTCCACCAGGCCAATCCCTTCCCAATACGGAAGAAACAAATAGGAGACGGCCCCTCTTGAGCGGGGGGCCGTCTCCTTTCTGCAGGTCATCCGCGGGCCAAAGGGCAGCGCGAAATCCTTACTTCCGGTTGAGGTGCTTATCCAGCAGCTGGGTCTGTGCCTTCACCACCCAGTATGTGGTGGAGCTGGCAAAACAGTTTGACGTCTCCACCGACTACCTCCTGGGGATGGAACAGACAGCAACCATTTCGGTCAAGGGGCTCACACAAAGGCAGGTGGCCCTGCTTCTTGAGATGATCGATTGCCTGCGGGAGGCCGGCGGCAGCCAGCAGTCCTAGGGCAGGTGGGGGTCCGCGCCCCTCTCGGAGGGCCTTCACCGCACAAAAAAGAGGCGCCGCGGCGCCTCTCAATGGATGAAGGGGATGGGTTGGAACGGAAGAAAACAAAGACAGCCCCGGCGTCCCCTGTTCTGAATCCTTCTATGGCCTCCTCTTTTTCTATAAAAACACACCCAGGCGGAATTTTTTATAGCATGTTCCCCACCGCCTGAGGGGCCCTGGACCACGGCGCTCCTCCGCTGGGGGCCAGGATTCAGACCAATGCTTCGATTGAGCCAGGGTCCGGTTTATCAGTCAGCTTCAAGGGGGCCGTTGCGGCCCTACCCCTCTTGGGGCCGGATGGAGACATCCCCGCTGTAGAGGGTGCGCACGGCGCCGTCCTCCCCGCGGATCACCAGGCCTCCCCGGCTGTCCACGTCCAGTCCCCAGACCCGCTCCTGGCCGGTGGAGGTCAGCACCAGCAGTGGCCGGTCCAGCACGGCCAGATCCCGCCGGTACCGGTCCAGCAGCCCCTGGGGGTCTCTGCGGTAGGGGGTCTCCCGGTGGAGGACCTCCAGTTGGCGCAGCAGGCCGCAGGCCAGCTCCACCCGGGAGAGTGGCCGCCCCACCAGCTGATACAGGGAGACGGCCACCTGGTCCACCGGGGGAGGAAAGGCCCGGTTGTTCACATTGATCCCAATGCCACACACCAGGGAGAGAACCTGGCCGCTCTCACTCTCCACAGAGGTCTCCGTCAAAATCCCGCAGAGCTTTTTGCCCTGCCAGAGCAGGTCGTTGGGCCATTTGATTTGGGGCCGCACCCCACAGAGGTCCTGGATGGCGTCCGCCACGGCCAGGGCCACTCCAGCGGTGAAGAGGCCCACCTCCCCCACCTGCAGGTCCCCACGGAACAGGACGCTCAGGTAGAGCCCCTCCCCAGGGGGGGAGTAGAAGGCCCGGCCTCGCCTGCCCCGGCCCTGCTCCTGGCAATTGGCAATGGCCACCGACCCGTCAGGGGCCCCCTGTTCCGCCTGGAGCTTTAAAAAGCTGTTGGTGGAGGGGACGGCGGGCAGAACCCACAGCTGCCGCCCCAAAGGGCAGTCCCCCAGGCGGGCTTGAATCTCTTGGGGGGAGAGGACCTCCCCGCCCTGGAGGCGGTAGCCCCGGTTGGTGATAGACTGGATCTCATAGCCCTCCTCCCGCAGCTGCTGGATTCCCTTCCACACGGCGGCGCGGCTGACTCCCAGCTGCCGGGCCATCTCCTCCCCGGAGCAGAAGGCATCCCGGTCCCGTAGAAGGGTGAGAATCTGGTAGCGGTCCATGGCTCTTCCTCCTCAGTCCGCGGCAGGCGTGTTGTTCTGCAGTTCATCCAGAGACAGGCCGTAGGAGGGCAGGAACTTCTCCAAAAAGCAGTCCACCTCCGGCAGGTGCATCTCCGCCAGGGCCTGCCGGAGCCCCTGGCGGGCCTGGGAGAACTCCCGGTTGCCCAAATTCTCCTCCTGGATGCACTTGATGAGGGCGGAGAGCTTATCCGCCCCCTTGACCAGGGCCAGCAGCTCCTCCTCCTGGCCGGGGAGCAGGTAGGGGGCATAGTCCCCCTGCAGATCCTGGGGCAGCAGGGAGAGCAGCTGCGCGCTGGCCTCCCGCTCCAGGAGCTTGTAGGAGGTGCGGATGGCCGGGTCATGGTATTTGATGGGGGTGGGCAGATCCCCTGTGAGGATCTCGCTGCAGTCGTGGTACAGGGCCAGCAGCACGGCCTGGCCGCAGTCGTAGCTGCGGCCAAAGCGGGCGTTTCCCAGGGTGCACAGGGCATGGGTGAGGATGGCCACATCCAGGGTATGTTCGCTCAGATTTTCCGGCCGGGTGTTGTGCATGAGCCCCCAGCGCTCAATGTACCGCATGCGGAAGAGCATGGCGTAAAAGTGGGAGTGCATCCTTCCCTCACCTCCTAAAAAACGTCCGGGTTTGCCCCGTCCCCCACCAACTCCAGCAGCTGGGGCAGGGCGGCAATCTCATAGGTGGGGCTGGCCTGGGTGCGGTTCTCCTCCCTGCCGGGGTTGTACCAGCAGCAGTCCAGCCCCGCGTTGTTGGCCCCCAGAATATCCGACAGGAGGGAATCCCCCACCACCAGGGTGTTCTGAGGCTGGGCCCCAGGGAGCAGTTGGAGCACGGCGTCAAAAAATTCCCGCTGGGGCTTCTGATAGCCCATCTCCTCTGAGATAAAGAGCCGGTCGAACCATGTCAGGAGGGGGGAGGTATCAAACCGGCTGTGCTGGGTGGATGAAACGCCGTTGGTGACAATGGCCAGGGTGCGCCCCTGCTCCTTGAGGCGCCGGCACACCGCCAGGGCGTCGGGGAGCAGATCCCCCCGCTCCCCCAGATGTTTGGCGTAGGTCCGGTTCCAGGCCAGGCCGTCCCCTTGGAGGCCCTCCTGGTCCAGAAAGCGGGCAAAGCGGGTGTCCTGCAGGGTTTGTTTGGTGATTTCCCCCCGGTCGTAGGCGTCCCAGAGGCTGCGGTTGAGCTGGTGATACCGTTGGAGCATCTCCGGGTGGTAGGGGTATCCATAGTCCCGCACCGTCTCCTCAAAGGCGTGGCACTCTGCCGCCTCAAAGTCAAACAGGGTGCCGTCTGCGTCAAATAGAATGGTGGTGTAGCTGGGCAAGGTGCGCTCTCCTCTCTGAATTCATGTGAAATTATTATAACATAAAAATAGGCCCGGAGGGCCTATTCCTTAAAATGTTTCAACGTTCTCTCAGGCATCCGAAGCTTTGCTTCGGACAATGCCGAGAGGTTTATAGAACATAAAAAGCCCCGAAGAGGCGATCCATTGAAAAGTTTCAACAGTCGCTGGCTCTCCCCCAGCCCCCAATCTCGAGTGGTGAAAAAGGATAAGTCCGGCAAACATTCACAAAAAGGCAGAAAAATCTTTGTCCCACCCCTGCAAAAAAGAATGTCCGAAGGGGGTCCCCCTGTGGTATGATGGTAAGAAAAGAACCAACATATCACAGGGAGGGGTTACCATGCAGCTTTCCAATTGTACTTGGAAGCAGGCGGAGGAATATTTTGCCCGCAAGGACCTGGTGGTCCTGCCGGTGGGCAGTCTAGAGAACCACGGCTCCCACCTGTGCCTGGGGACGGATGCCAAAGTCCCCCAGCACCTGGTGGGTCTTTTGGAGGAGCGGGTGGACGCAGCCTTTGGCCCGGTGATGCCCTTTGGCTGTGCGGACCACCATGCGGACTTCCCCGGCACCGTCTCCATCGGTACCGATGGGCTCTATCTGGTCATGAGCCGGGTGGTGCAGAGCCTGTACCGGGCAGGTGGCCGTCACTTTGTCTTCCTCAACGGCCACGGAGGCAACGATGCCGCCCTGAACCAGGTGGGGCTGGAGATGTCCCAGCAGGGGGCCCTCTGCTGCCTGCTCAACTGGTGGACCATCGCCGGGGAGCTAAATCCCCAGTGGGCGGGGGGCCACGGCGCCGGGGAGGAGACGGCGGCCATGCTGGCCATCGACCCAAGCTGTGTGCACATGGAGCTGTTCCAAGATAAGGCCCCCAAGGATCTGTCCCCGGAGCTGCCCTATGGCCGGGGGGTGGATGTGCTCTGCAACGGTGTGCGGGTGCCGGTGCCCCGCAGGGTGGATACCTACGCCGCAGCCGGCTGGTACGGGCCGGATCATCCCACCAAGGCCACTGCCGCCTGGGGGAAGGAGATGCTCAAGGCCACGGCGGACTTCTGTGCAGACTTTATCCAAAAGTTTGAGCGGGTTCCTCTCAAATAGTAGGGGCCCAACTGCCCCTTGGCAGATATCCAGAGGAACCAAGGGCGGGGTCCCTGTAAGGGTGAGCTTACCCCCTGCTCCGCTGGGATTTGGACTGTGGCGGAGCATTGGAACGAGACCGGTCTGTGACGGAGCACAGGCCGGGCGGACATCCCCCTTGGCGGGGAAAAGGAGGCGTGGACATGGAGTATACAGTCCTGGTGACCATGGCGGATCCGGCGGGCAACCGCACCGCCCTGGTGGAGGGGGATGTGCCCCAAAGGGCCTATGGGTCGGTGGCCTCCCAGCTGCTGGCGGACCCCTCCCTTGGGGCGGAGCAGGTGGGCTTTGTCTGCCCGCCCAAGGGGAGCCAGGCCCTGGGACGGCTGGAGATGATGGGCGGGGAGTTCTGCGGCAACGCCTCCCGCAGTTTTGGCCTGTTTCTCGCCCGGGCCAGGGGCCTGGGAGACGGGGAGGTACCCATTGAGATCTCCGGCGCGCCCCAGGTCCTGCCGGTGCGCCTGCAGGGGGAGGAGGCCTGGGTTCAGATGCCCCTGCCTAAGAGCATCCGCCCCCTGGTGGTGGCGGGGCGGGAGGTTCCCCTGGTGGATCTGGGGGGCATCGTCCAGGTGATTCTGCCAGAGGCGGAGCCCCAGGAGCCGTTGGCCCGGCAGCTCATTGCCCAGGTTCACGCCATGACCGGCGCCCCCGCTGTGGGCGTCCTCTTCTGGTCAGGGGAGCGTATGACCCCCCTGGTGTGGGTGAAGGGCACCAACAGTTTTGTCTGGGAGAGCAGCTGTGGCAGCGGCACCCTGGCGGTGGCGGCCTATGTGAGCCAACAGACCGGCCAGGGGGTGACGGCCCTGAGCCTGCGGCAGCCGGGGGGAACCCTCTGTGCCCAGGTCCGCCGCCAGGAGGGCAGGTTTGTCCAGGCCTCCCTGGGCGGGCCGGTGAAATTGGAGTCCACCGTGGCCCTGCAGGTGCAGCTCCCCACTCCCCTCGCTGGGGAGGAAATTTGAAGTGGGGCATCCGAGTGCGGAGGGGAAGAATATCCCTTCCCCTTTCAGTTCCCCAGCTCCCCTGCCGGACAGCCCAACCGATACAACAGAACAGAGGGAGGGTCCCATCCAACGGTTTGGATGGGACCCTCCCTTTTGATCTGTTCTACTCCGGCAAAACGGCGCGCTTAGATTGGCCAGGGACACCAGAAAAATCAGCAAGGTGATTGCCAGAATGGGGCAGTGCCAACGGTCCATGGAAGGCCGGGCACGGTGAGCAGCACCGTGGTAGGGCCGCCCTGTTCCAGGGGTTGAACAAGGGGCGGCGGTTCCGGCCCCCGAGAGAGGGCGTTCAACGTTCAAAGAGAGGGCGTCCGGCGCGGCCTCAAGGTCCACGCCGGCCTGTGGGGGCGTGGAATCACTGCATGGTGGAACTGGACGGTGTGTCCTCATCCAGTACGCACTCCAGTAGGAACCGGGGCCTGGCCTTGGTCTCCCGGTAGATCTTGCCGATGTACTCCCCAATGACCCCCAGGCAGAGGAGCTGAATGCCTCCGATCATCCAGATGGAGCCCAGGATGGTGGCCCAGCCGTCCACTGTATAGCCAAAGAGCTTGGTGCACAGGGTGTACAGCAGCACCACCAGGCTGACCAAAAAGATCAAAAAGCCCAGGGCGGTGATGAGCCGGATGGGTTTGATGCTGAAGGAGGTGATGCCGTCCACCGCAAAGGCCAGCATCTTTTTCAGAGGGTATTTGGACTGGCCTGCAAAGCGCTCGTGCCGCTCATAGTACACCTGGGCGCTGGGGTAGCCAATGAGGGGCACCACCCCCCGCAGGAAGAGGTTCACCTCCCGGTACTGAGCAAGGCCCTCCAGGGCCCGCTGGGACATGAGGCGGTAGTCCGCATGGTTGGGGATCATCTCCACCCCCAGCAGGCCCATGATCCGGTAGAAACCCAGTGCGGTGGTGCGTTTGAAGAAGGTGTCTGTCTCCCGTTTGGAGCGCACCCCGTAGACCACATCCGCCCCCTTCTCGTACTCCCGCAGAAAGGCGTCTATGGCCTCAATGTCGTCCTGCAGGTCCGCATCCATGGAGATGGCGGCGTCACAGTGGTCCTTTGCATACAGCAGCCCCGCCAATAGGGCGTTCTGGTGGCCCTGGTTGTGGGAGAGTTTGAGTCCTCCAAAGAGGGGATCCTCCCCGTGGAACCGCTGGATCAGACCCCAGGTGCCGTCCTTGGACCCGTCGTCCACAAACAGCACCCGGCTGTCCGGGGTGATGGCTCCCCCCTGGATCAGGGCCTGCATTTTGACCTTCAGGCGTTTGGCTGTCTCCGGCAGGACCTCCTCCTCATTGTAACAGGGGATCACCACATACAGGCGCTTCATCCGCCACACCTCCTACTGGTTTTGGCTGTCGTGTTCTTTCAGATGATTCAGGAGTTCCCCCAGGGGCATGTCCGCCCAGTTGGGGGTCTCATCCCCAGATGGGTTCTGCTGTGGAGGGGCCTTTTGAGGGGCGGGAGGCGCCTCCCCCTGGGCAATCTGGTCCATCCACTGGGCAAAGTCCTCAGGGGCCTCCCGCTGGACCTGGCGCAGCAGCTCCCGCAGGGGCAGGGACTCCAGATCCCCGGGTTCCGCCGGATGGCCAGTGACCGGTTGCCGGGCGGCAGAACCTACAGCAGGCTCCACCGGCGGGGGTGTGGGGTCCTCCTGAGAGCGGGGAGGAGCCTCCTCTATCCCCTGGAGCAGGCCCTTGAGGTGGGCCATATCCTGCAGCGGCTCCTCTGCAGGCGGCAGGGGTATGGCTGCCGCTTCCCCACCGGGCAGCTGGACATCCCCCTGGGCGGGCGCTGTCTTTCTGGACCGGGCGCGGTTGATGAGCAGGTATCCCACCAGTACCACCAGGGAGACACCGGAGACCCCCAGCCCCAGGAACAGGCCCGGCGTGGTGTAGGTAAAGCGCACCGTGTGCTCCCCGGCAGGGACCTGCACCGCCACAAAGCCCACGTTCACCTGTTCCACTTGGGCCTCCTCCCCGTCCACCGTCACGGACCAGCCCGCGTCATAGGGGACACTGAAGAAGAGCAGGTTCTCGGATGCCATGTCCACCGTGGCGGTAAAGCCCCGGTTGTCCCGCTCAAAGCTGCTGGCGGTCATGGCCCGGCGGTCGCTCACATCCTCCTGGAAGGTCTCATAGTCCGCCAGCTCATAGTCGTAGCGGAACCAGTTGTCCTCATGGGGGAGCAGATCCTCATAGAGGGGCAGGTCCTCATCCTCCAGCACGATGGAGTGGAGCAGGATGTGCTGCCTGCCGGTGGTGGAGAGCTGCTCGTACTCGCTGCGGGTGATATAACTGCCATAGGCAAATCCCATGGGGATGTAGTTGTCGTTGCGGTAGAGGTAGTAGCCATTCTGGGTGCTGTAGTAGGAGAAGCCCTGGATGGGAGGATCGATGCCCTTGTCCGCGCTGCTGTAGAGCCACTCCACCGACAGGAGGGCCCGCAGGGCGTAGTACTCCGGCTGGGGTTTGGAGGACACGTCCCGTTTGACCCCCACCGTGGGATAGAACTCCATGAGGGAGACGGGCACAATGCTGTGGAACGCCTGAATGGTGGGCATGCGCCAGTACATCCCCAGGTTTTCCAGGTCGTCATAGAAGTCCACCCGGGCAAAGTCCTGGTCCTGGGGCACGGACATGGTCTCCCGGCCCTCCAACACTTGGATATAGTAATCGACCCGGCTGCTGGTGGGCTGTCCCAGACAGAGGAGAATCAAGGCCGTGGCCACAGAAAAGCTGGTGGTGGAGTACAGCAGCGTTCTGCCAAACCGGCGGTCCGCCCGGTACTGCTTGACGGCAAGGTAGGTCAGCACCAGCCCCACCACGGCAATGGTTGCAAACAGCCAGAACCGGGCCGGGTGGGTGGCAAGGCCCAGGTGCCACTCCCCATCCGTCTCCTCCGGCGTCAGGCCCACGGCCACAATGAGGATGCCAAAGACCAGGGCGGTCCAGCGCACCCCTCTGGTGTAGTCCACCTCCTGGCGGTCCAGCGCCACCACCGTGGCCAGGGCCATGAGGAGGATGGGCATGTAGTACCAGCGGTCGTAGTAGGAGTTGTTGAACAGGATAAACAGGCTGTTGAGCCCCGGCACCAGGGCAATAAACAGGCACAGGAGCAGCATCTTTTTCAGCCAGTTCTTTTTGGCCCAGGAGACATAGGCGATGACCCCGCTGGCGCTCACCATGGGCAGATAGGCCGCCAGGGAGGCCCACTTGGCCCCGTGGTCTGGGAACATGTTGGGGTTGGAGGGCAGATCCGGCGGGAAAAACAGACTGGCCAGAATGGCCCAGGGCCGCTGGCCGTGGCTGTAGACCCAGAAGTTCCAGCCGGAAAGGAGGGAGTCCACCCCTGTGCGGGGGTTCCCCAGAATCGCCAGCACCGAGGGCAAAAAGGCGAACATGGCCATCCCCAGGCCCAGCACAGATTCCAGGGCCACAGAGAAAAACTTGCCCCATTGGAACTTCCACTGGGGGGAGGTGAGCCGCACGAAGAAGTAGATGACAACAAAGACCACCTCGCCGATGAAGAACCAGTAGTTGACCATGGCGTTGACCGCCACGGCCACGGCAAAGGCCCCCCGCCGGCGGTTGATCATGGCCTCCTCCAGGGTGATCAGGAGCAAAGGGAAAAAGATCATGGGTTCGTGGAAGTGATTGAAGAACACATTGTAGACGGCCCAGCCGGAAAAGGCGTACAGGATGGAGCCCAGCACCGCCATGTTCTGATCCTTGACAAAGCGCTTCAAAAAGAAGTAGGATGTGAAGGCGGCGCACCCTGTCTTGAGGATGAGCAGGGGCCCCATCAGGTGGGGGAGCATCCAGTTGGGGAAGGGGATGGTCAGCCAAAAGAAGGGGCTGAAGAGCAGGTAGAAACTGTAGGAGCCGATGAAGTTGGCCCCAAGGTCCGTGTTCCAGTTCCACCAGATATCCCCACTGCGCACTGCCTCGTGGGCCAGTTGGTAGAAGGGGATCTGCTGAACATTAAAATCCCCGTAGTAGAAGAAGTAGCCCTTGCCCCAGATCATCAGTGGGACAAAGACCACCGCCGCCCCCAAAAGGGCCAAAAAAAACGCCTGCCAGTGAAGACTTTTGTTTTGCTGCTGCGTTTGATTAAACAAGGGGCAAACCTCCTATAGTAAAAACAACATCCCATGGTGGCCGGTGCGCAAAATCTGGTTTTATTATAGCCGATTCTCTGGTAAAATGAAAGCGCGGCCGAGAATTTGTTCTGGACAAGCATGGGCCCAAAAGCTTATAATGACAGTATGTTGCCTTCTTTGACAAAGCTCGATGGATTCCGGGGTTCCAGGTGGAATTTGCCGCCCATGCCCCTTCATTGGAAGGTCCCTCTGTAGAGGATACAGGGCAGTGGTCCCGCCTGGAAGAGGCCCCCTTTTCTTGAAACACAATAGAAATCTGAAACATAGAAAGTGACGAGTTGGATGAACAAAAAACAGATCGTAACCATCCCCAATCTCCTATCCCTTCTGCGCATCCTGCTGGTCCCCCTCTTTTTGTGGGTGTACCTGAGGGCTGAGACCCTCCAGGAGCATTTGGCGGCGGCTGGGATCCTAGCCCTATCTGGCCTGACGGATCTGCTGGACGGCCTGATTGCCCGGCACTACAATATGATTACCGACCTTGGCAAGCTCCTGGATCCAGCGGCAGATAAGCTGACCCAGGCCTCTGTCATTGTTGCCCTGACCCTGCGGTATCCCCCAGTGATCATCTTGCTGGTGGTCTTTGCCATCAAGGAGATCGCCATGATTGCCGGCGGGCTCTTTTTGCTGAAGAAAAAGACCACCGTGGTCAGCTCCAAGTGGTTTGGCAAGGTGTCCACCGCCGTCTTTTACCTGACCATGTTTGCCCTGATCGCCGTGCCCAACGTGCCGCCCCAGGCGGTCAACATGACAGTGCTGGTGAACGTCTGCTTTTTGACCTTTTCCTTCATTAAGTATATCCCTGTCTTTTTCCAACTCAAGGACCCCAAGAAAAATGGGGACTCCCTCTCCTCGGAGAAGTAGCCCCCTCCTGTTCGCTCCAAATAGATACAGCCCCAGAGGGACTCTGCCACACAGGGTTTCTCTGGGGCCTTTTGTCTGGGAGTCCTTCCAGGGTAGGCGCTGCAACCGCCGTAGTGGGGTCCCCTGCTGACCTGCTGTTGTACATGAACAGTTCACATCATCCGCTTGCTCCATTCAGAAAAAGAGAGTATAATAAAATAATCTGGCCGATTTTGGGGAAAAACAAACAACTTTGGATCCAATCTGTCCTCCCGTAGCAGAGGGATATCTTGATGATTTTGTTGGCATTTCCCATCGGAAATCCGTGTGAAACCAGTTGGAAGGTGATTTGCATGAAATTGCTCTCTCTGATTGTGCCCTGTTACAATGAGGAGGCTGCGGCCCCTCTATTTTATCAGGCTGTCACAGAGGTTGCCCAGACCCTTGCCCATCGGGTAGAGTTGGAGATCCTCTTTGTGGATGACGGCTCCAAGGACAACACCCTGCAGGAGCTGCGCACCTTGAGCGAGCAGGACAGCCGGGTCCACTATCTCTCCTTTTCCCGCAACTTTGGCAAGGAAGCGGCCATGTATGCCGGGTTGGAGCACGTCAAGGGGGACTATGTGGCCATTATGGATGTGGATCTGCAGGATCCGCCCTCCCTCCTGCCCCAAATGATGGATCTCATTGAGGGAGAGGGCTATGACTGTGTGGCCACCCGCCGGGTCACCCGCAAGGGGGAGCCCCCTATCCGCTCCTTTTTTGCCCGGTGTTTTTACCGGATCATCAACAAGATCTCCCAGACAGAGATTGTGGATGGGGCCCGGGACTACCGCCTCATGACCCGGCAGATGGTGGATGCCCTGCTGCAGCTTAAGGAGCGCAACCGCTTCTCCAAGGGCCTATTCAGCTGGGTGGGATTTCGCACCAAGTGGCTGGAGTATGAGAATGTGGAACGGGTGGCCGGAGAGACCAAGTGGTCCTTCTGGAAGCTGCTGCTCTACTCCTTGGATGGAATTGTGGCCTTCTCCACCCTGCCCCTGGCGCTGTCCTCTGTGTTGGGGATCATCCTGTGCTTTATCGGCCTGATCTGGGTCTGTGTCATTGTCCTCAAGACCCTGATCTTTGGGGATCCGGTGGCCGGATATCCCTCCCTGGCCTGTATCATCATCTTTTTGGGGGGGATCCAGCTGTTCTGCATGGGGATCCTCGGTCAGTATCTGGCCAAGACCTATCTGGAGACCAAGGGCCGGCCGGTCTATTTGGTCAAGGAGGAGAAGTAGAATGAAAAAAGGGATTTCTCTCATTGGACTGCTGAAGGGTCTCTTCTTTGTATGCTTTGTGGGGATGTTTTTATGGTTGGCGTGGGCCTGCAACTCGGCGCTTTTGGTCACGGTTCTGTTGGCGGGGGGCATTCTGCTGCTGGGATACCGGCTGGAGCTGCCCAACTTCCCCTTGTTTCTCTTTGGCGCCGCATTTTTACTTCGCCTAGTGGTGGTGCTGACGCTGCAGACGCCCATTACCTCCGATTTTGCAGTGCAGCTTCAGGCCTCAGAACAGTTTGCTGCTGGGGATATGAGCTTCCAAGACACCAGTTATTTTCAAACCTGGGGCTATCAGACAGGGCTGGTCATCTATCAGGGGCTGCTGTTAAAAATATGGGATAGCGTTCTCTTTTTAAAGCTGATAAATTGTCTCTGGGGCGCTGGAACAGTGTTGCTGGTCTATCTCATCGCCAAAGAATTTTTTCAGGAGCAGGCTTGTCGGTGCGCGGCGCTGTTTTATTGCTGCTTTCTGTACCCCCTCACATTGGTCACGATTCCAAGCAACAACATCATTTCTACATTTTTCCTCTATCTCTCCCTCTATCTGATGGTGCGTAAGGGGGATCAAAAGGGCCGCCCGGTTCGGCGGTATCTATCCTCTGCGGTCAGCTTGGCTGTATCCAACTTTTTTCGCCCGGATACGGTGGTGATGCTGGTGGCGGTTCTGGCTTACTTTATATTTGCCCTAGTCTCTCAGTTAAGCAAGAGAAATCTGATTCAGTGCCTGAAATGCCTCGTCACCTTTTTTGCCTGCTATCTGATACTGACCAATGGTTTTTCCCAAGCAGTCATACGCACAGGTATAAATTCCGCTGGGCTAGAGAACCATGAGCCCCTTTGGTCCGTTCTTGTAGGATTAAACCATGAGACAGGCGGAACCTACAGTGAGGAATGGGCAGCCATTGAACAGCGGATGGATGAATTGGGTTGCACCTATGAACAGGCGGAGTGGTCATTGATTCAGGAGCGGATCTTCACCTCCCCCTCAGATTTGCTGAAACTTGCCCATTCGAAGATCCAAACCTTCTGGTGGGGTGATCCTATGGGGTGGACATTGGGGCATCTGACGTCGGACACACTCTATCAGATGGCCAGTGGGATCAATGCGTGTACCAATTGGATTTCAATCCTGTTGGCGGCTTTGGGAGCCATGCATCTTTTTCGTCATCAGCGCGGCAACCTGAAGGCCTATCTGGTGCCCTTTGTGATCTTCGCCACCTTTTGTGCATACCTGGTGGTGGAAGTTCAGTCCCGCTATGCTTATTTGGTGGAAGTGGCAGTTTTTGTGCTGGCCGCTGGCGGCTTTCAAATCCTTATGTCTGGCGTTCAAACCGCTGGAGGAACGCAGTTGCCAAGAATCATCCCCAAAAAGTTATCATAAAAAGCGGGACCTGCCGAAGGTCCCGCTTTTGGCGTCAACGTGTCTTATGTATCATTTCCACTATGATGGATCAGGGGAGGCTTCCTCCTGGGGGAATAGCTCTGGATGAGCCGCCTTGGCCAGACGGGCCCACTCCTGGAACATGCCGGAGCCCTGGCGGGCAATGGCATCGGTGTCCGCTTGGATCAGCAGCAGATCTTCCGCTGCAGCGGGATAGGCCTGCTGGACCTGTTCCGAGGTGAAATCTTCGCCATAGAACACCACCTGTACCTGTAAGCTCTGGGTCTGCTCCTCCTCCAGGAACCAGCCAGTGGCCCCGCTGGCGGCATTTTCAAAGCCCAACAGGTCCAAAAAGGCCTGCTCCAGGGTGTCCCCCGTGGCTACGGTGGAGGCGGGCCTGGGGGCGTAGAGGGCCAGTGGGTGATCTCCGCCGGCGGAAGCGATGGTGTCGGCCGCCTCCTGGAGGGGGGCCATCAGCTGGTCATAGACCTCCTTGCCCTTGGCTCTCCCGGTAACATTGCCCGCATAGAAACTGCCCAGGGCCTCATAGTTTTGCTGGAGCTCCTCCAAGGTGGCGGCGGGCTGGATGACAATCACATCCACCCCCATCTGCTGCAGCTCGGTGCGCTGTCCATCGGCCAGATTGCCGGAGACCAGCACATACTGGGCCTGCAGATCCTGGATCTGCTGCAGATTCGGGGTCTGGGCAGTGCCACAGCGGGGGAAATCCTCCCCCTGTCCTTGGGGCAGGGTGCAGCTGTCACTGATCCCCACCAGGGCCTGGCCATAGCCCAGATCCTCTGTGAGCTCCGTCAGAGCGGGCGAAAGGGAGACCACCCGCTGGGGCGCCTCTGAGATGGTGACATTGTTCAGCAGCACAGGAAAGTCGTCCTCCTGTTCCTCCTTCTCCTTGGTACAGCCAGGCAGGATCAGCAGGCAGAGGGCCAGAGCGCTGGCCAGCAGACGGTACACTCCTTTTGACATGGCATCTTACTCCTTCCTTGGGCAAAAAGTCGCTTTTTCTCCATGGGGCCTCCTGTTTTGGCGGGGAGGGCCCTGGGGACCCTGTCTTTGGGCGACAGAAGAGCGCCCTGCCGCCTTTGGTCCCCCACTGTTTTGTGACGGCGCAGCGCAAAATACCCCTTTATTCTACCGAAAAGCAGCAGATCTTTCAACCATCGAAAAGGATCTCCCAGATATTCCCGTCCCGGTGGAAGATTCTGGCGGCCAAATTGTATCCAGAGTGTAAATTGCGCCAAAGCGCATTGGACCAGGGGAAAAAACATGTTATAACAACCTCTCGGCATTGTCCGAAGCGAAGCTTCGGATGCCTGAGAGAATGTTAAAACATTTTAAGGAGTCGGCCCTACGGGCCTATTTTTTATGTTATAATAACCTCACGGCGTTTTCCACTCCGAAAACAAAGTTTTCGTCGCGGACGCCTGAGAGAACATTGAAACGTCAGAGGGACCGGCCCTGCGGGCCTACTCTTTGTTATAATAACCTCACGGCGTTACCCGATGCAAAAGCAAAGCTTTTTCATCGGACGCCTGAGAGAACATTGAAACGATGAGAGGGATCGGTCCTGCGGACCTTTTAGATGTTATAATAACCTCACGGCGTTACCCGATTCAAAAGCAAAGCTTTTTCATCGGACGCCTGAGAGAACGTTTTAACTTTGCGTGGGGCGTATGGCTGATTCCATTGAACAGGGCCCTACACCAAGACGGCGTGGTTGGATCCCTGGAACCTCTCTGTCGGTAGTTCAGCTTCTGCAAATGAGGTGAGTGAAAGTTGGAGTATGGTATTTTGATTGTTCTGAGCCTGCTTGTCATTGTGGGCTGTATCTATCTCTTGGTAGGATTGGTGGTGGCCAAACAGGCCTTGGACCCCATCCGGCGTACCACAGAACAGATCTTGCAGCAGGAGATCCAAGAGAACAAGCTGGATCCTATTCTGCAGGACCTGCCCTATGAGACACTGGAGTTGGAAAATGACCGGCAACAGGTCCTCAAGGCGCGCCTGTACCGGCCCCAGAATCCCACGGAGAAATATCTCATCTACAACCACGGATACAACTACCCCTGGCCCAGCGCCCTCAAATATCTGCCCATGTTGCTCATCCGAGGCTTCACCGTATTGGTTCCTGACCACACCGGCGAAGGGGAGAGCCAGGGCAAGTGGATCACCTTTGGCTATTATGAGCACCGGGACTCCATTGTGTGGCTCTCGAAGTTGCGGGAGGATGCCGCGACCCGGGGCGTGACCCCCCGCCTGGGAGTGATGGGAGAGTCCATGGGGGCAGTCACCGCCCTGCTTATGGCCTGTGAGAATCCCCAACTGGAGTTCTGTGTGGCCGACTGCCCCTTCAGCTCCTGGGAGGAGATCCTCAAACTGCGCATCACCGAGCGGGCGGGCCAGCGCTGGTGTGCCATCCTGTATCCGGTGACCAAGCTGGCCATCCGGTTGCTCTCTGGGGCTCAGGTGGAACAGGTCAGCCCCAAGGAGGCATGTAAGACCCTGGAGGTGCCCACCGTCCTGATTCATGGGGAGGCGGACACCTATGTGCCCTGTGCCATGTCCCAAGCCATCGCCAAAAACAGCAGGGCCTGCCGGTTCTATCTGATTCCGGAGGCCAAACACGCCCAGGCATACTCCACCGCCCCGGATGTCTACCGGGATATTCTCTACTCCTTTTGGGATACCATAGGGCTGTAAGTTCCTAGGAAGAAGATTTTTAAGAACCCCTTGCGCCTTTTTTATTTTTCATGTATAATAAAGGGGTACTTGCCGGTGTGATGGAATTGGCAGACGTAGTGGACTCAAAATCCACCGGTAGCGATACCGTGCCGGTTCGAGTCCGGCCACCGG
>CAJFOV010000009.1 GCA_904397835.1 Candidatus Aristotella avistercoris | reverse complement strand
ATCGGACGCCTGGGAGAACATTGTAACGTCAGAGGGATCGGCCCTGCGGGCCTTTTGGATGTTATAATAACCTCACGGCGTTAGCCGATTCAAAAGCAGCGCTTTTTCATCGGACGTCTGGGAGAACATCACACATGTGATGGAATTGACATTTATATGTGTTGCTGTGTTCTATGATTTTGTCCCAATGTGCAGGTACACATTGGGGTGATGATCTGTTCATATCAAAGTGAAAAGAGGGCCGCTCTGTGTCCACGCCAAAATTTTGGTTGCCTGTGGCGTGGCCTTTCTTTGTCTTAAAACAGATCAGAAAAGCAATTCATCAAGGGGATCTGCCTGCCCAATGGCGCAAATACCCCCATCTGTATAAAATAGAGGAATCAGCGTATGCGTCCAGATAAAAAAGTCTATATCCGCTCCCGGCGGAAGAATAAATATTGGATGGTGCCGGTGTTGGCACTGTGCTTTGCAGGAATTCTCAGCTTTGCTGTGGCTTGGGCCTGGCAGAGCTACCAACAATCCCTGCAGGATCCCAATGCGAGCTTTGTGCCCAATATTCCGTCTAGCTCCTCCTCCAGTGAATCCTCCCAGGAGGAGAGCAGTTCGGTGCCGGAGGACTCCTCTTCAGAGCCGGTGGAGCCCACCTGGGTTCCGGAGTATGGCGTCCCAATTCCTGAGAGTGCGCGTGTGGACCGCTCCTACTTTGATGACGCTGCATTTGTGGGTGATTCCCTGACCACTGGTCTGCAACTCTATGACATTGCACCCAATGCCGCCGTTTATGCCCAAACTGGATTGAGCGTCTTTCAGGTGCGGACCAAGGAGTTTGTGGAGATGGACGACGGCTCCGTTGTCACCATTGCTGAGGCTCTGCGCAGGACCCAGCCCAAAAAGGTGTATATCATGCTGGGCACCAACGAGGCCGGTCAGATTGAGCTGAGCTCCTATGTCAACAGCATGTCCGCCTTTTTGGATCAGATCAAAGAGGCCTGCCCCAACAGCACCATCTATCTGCAGACCCTGTTCCCTGTGACAAAAAAGCGATCTGAGAGCTCGCTGACCACCTTGACAGCCATTCAGGAGTTCAATGTGGAGCTGGAGAAGCTGGCCAAAGAAAAGGAGCTCTACCTGGTGGACACTTACTCCACGCCCGGTTTTACAGATGAAGAGGGGTATCTGCCGGACGAGGCAAGCCCAGTGGATGGGGTTCACTTTGGTGCGGCATACTATAATAAGTGGATTGACTATCTGAGAACACACACTGTACCGGAGGGATAACAATGAGAAAGATGAAAAAGATTCTGTTGGCAATTGTGGCCTTTGTGTTGGTTTTGGGTCTGGCTGCCTGCGGTGGGGAGGAGACCTTTACGGTCAATGCATCGGATGCCGCTGCCAAATTGCGGGATGGCCTGGTGTTTCAGGATGAGCTGATGGAGGTCAGTGAGAACAACCTCTCCAACTTGTATGGCCTGTCGGCAGAAGATGTCTCTGAATACAAGGCTTATGTCAGCGCTACTATGGCAACTGCAGAAGAGGTGGCTGTCTTTGTGGCCCAGGACGGCAAAGTGGATGCGGTGAGACAGGCGGTCGACGCCCGTGTCCAGGATCAAAAGGAGAACTATCAGAACTATCAGCCCCAGGAGATGACCAAGCTCAACAGCGCCATTGTCCGGCAGAAGGGCAATGTGGTGGTGCTGGTGGTTGCCGATGATACCGAAACGGCCAACACCCTGGTGGATGAGATCCTCAAATAGGGAAAGGATGCTGCCATGATCGCCGAAAGCTGGGCCATTCTGTGCATCGTGATTGTAATGGCCTATTTTATTAGCCGTAAGAGCAGGTCCGTGTCGGCGCTGACCTTTCTTCCACTGTTGTTGGTGCCGTTGAGTTACCTCATCGGCTTTCCCGTGGCAGGATGGATCACCGATCTGACAGAGGTGGGGTTTGATACAGTCCGCCTAGGCATTCTAGTGGTAGGTCTTGTGATCTCCTGTGTGCTCTACGGCACTTGTGCCAGGCTGTATCACAGCAAATCCAGCCGTGTCTGCTATCTGGTGATGTGTCCCGGATTTTCTGCGCTCCTGTGCCTGATCTATGTTTTTTCCATTGTCAAAAGTTGAATTGCATCTGCGTGTTTGCGGCAGAACCCAACGGGTTCTGCCGTTTTTTCGTTTGCGTTGCCAAGGCCGTTCCCATCTGGCAGGGAAACATGGCCAATTACCGGTCAAAAAGTATGGAAGTTGAGATGGCACCCTTTGACCAAGAAGACTTTTCAAAACAAACCACGGAACTGGAATATCAAAAGCTTACAATAAAAGGGAAATATATAAGATATTTTTAATAAAAATGTTCAACAAATTTGTGTTGTGTTATAATCTTAATTGGATCTTTATGGTTTTTGGCAAGATTTTATACCATGTGAACAGAAATTCTGGTATAATTATGAGCAAATCCAATTCTTTAAGGAGGGCCTACCAAAGATGATTGAGTTAAAAGGCGTCTCAAAGGGCTATAAGGGTAAGCCCGTGCTCCATAACATCAATCTAACCATCCAGTCTGGGGAGTTTATGGTACTCATCGGCGCCAGTGGCTGTGGCAAGACCACACTGCTGAAAATGATCAACAAGCTCAACTCCATTGACCAGGGGGACATTTTGGTGGATGGCGTGTCCGTGCGCAAGATCAAAGATACGGATTTGCGCCGGCGCATCGGATATGTGATTCAAAACGGTGGGCTTTTTCCCCATCTGACCGTGGAAGAAAACATCGATCTAGTTTTGCGTATCAGCAACTACCCAGAAAAGGATCGCAGTACCCGCATTGTGGAGATGCTAGATCTGGTGGGGCTGGAACCAGATCAGTATGCCCACAGTTTTCCTTGCCAGCTCTCCGGCGGGCAGCGCCAGCGCGTGGGTGTGGCCAGAGCCTTTGCAACGGATCCCAGCCTGATTCTGATGGATGAACCCTTTTCCGCTCTGGATCCTGTGACCCGTGGGGAGCTGCAGAATGAGGTGGTCAAGCTTCAAAAGCAGTTTGGCAAGACGGTGGTCTTTGTTACCCACGACATGGATGAGGCCATCAAGTTGGCGGACCGGATCTGCATCATTCAAAATGGAAAGGTCGTTCAGTGCGACCGGCCGGAGGAGATCCTCAAACATCCTGCCAACAGCTATGTGGAGGAGTTTGTGGGGAAAAACCGCCTGTGGGGCAACCCCGCCTACATCAAAGCCAGAGATATTATGCGCCGCCGCCCTGTGCGCATTGATAAAGGCCGCACCGTACTGCAGGCACTGCAGACCATGAAGCATTACGGAGTGGACAGCCTTTTGGTCACCCAGGGACATGAGAACAAATTGGAGGGCATTGTCTGGCTGGAGGATCTGCGGGAATTCCAGAACTACTCCTCCTCCTTGGATCATTTTATCTCCAACGACTATACCTTTGTCTACGACGACACCAGTCTCCAGGAGATCATTGACACCATCGACTACAACGTCTCCGGAATCATTCCGGTGCTCAACCACAACCAGGAGCTGCAGGGTTTCCTCAACAAGAGCGCGCTGCTGGCAGTATTGAGCAAGCGCTACCGCAAGGATGACGGAAAGGAGGAGCAGTTGGTATGAGTGCCTTTTGGGAAATGTTCTTGGAGCGCAGAGAGGAGCTCCTGAACCTGTTTGTGGAACATATGGAAATGACTGGCCTGGCTGTCATCCTCTCTTTGGTGGTGGGCATACCTGTGGGTTTGCTGGTCACAAAGAATAAGACAGCTGCAAGCATTGTCATCGGCATCGCCAACCTGATGCAGTCCATCCCCAGCATTGGTCTGCTGGCGTTCATGGTGCCCTTTGTAGGCATCGGTGAAAAACCAGCCATCATCATGGTGGTCATCTATGCCCTGCTCCCCATCATCAAAAACACCTATACGGGCATCACGGGCATTGACCCTCTGGTGCTGGAGGCGGCCAGCGGCATTGGCCTATCCAAGGCGCAACAGCTGCTGCAAATCCAATTGCCTATGGCCGCCCCCTTCATCATGGCAGGTATCCGGATTTCGGCGGTTACCGCTGTTGGAACGGTCACCATCGCCGCTTTTGCCGGAGCTGGGGGCCTCGGTTGGATGATCAACTTGGGCCTCAACGCCAACGATGCGAACCTGGTGCTTCTGGGCGCCATCCCGGCCTGTCTGCTGGCACTGCTGGTGGATTTTGTCCTGGGGAAGGTGGAAAAGGCCATCACGCCAGAGGGGCTCAAACCTGCGGATCAGATTGTCTATCTGCCCCGTAAAAAGCGGATGCTTCGCCAAGGGATCGCTCTGGCCCTGTGTGCAGTGCTGTTGGTGGTACCTGCCGCTGCCTCCATTGTGGATGCCCTGCGCAGCAATGATGACAAGCTGGTGGTGGGCGCCCAGAACTTTACCGAATCCCTGATTTTGGGCTACATCTACAGTGACTACATTTCCTCCAACACGGATATTGAGGTAGAGGAGCGCTTCAACCTCAACGGGACCATGATTGCCTTCTCCGCCCTGGAGACGGGGAGCGTGGATATGTTTACCGACTACACCGGCGTGTTGGCGCCCAACGTCCTCAAGCTCCCGCTGGAGACCGATACAGACAAGGTTTACCAGGATGTGAAGAGCGGCCTGAAGGAGCAATATAACATTGAAGTTTCCGCCCCGTTGGGGAGCAGCAACACCTATGTGTTTGCCGTCACCCAGGAGGTGTCGGAACAGTACAATCTGACCACCCTCTCAGGTCTGATTGCAAATGCCTCCCAGCTGCGCCTGGGTTGCACCACGGCCTTCACCCAGCGGGAGGACCTGCTGCCCAAACTTCAGCAGGAATACAACGTCCAGTTTGCCCAAGTGGTGGGGCTGGAGGGGAACATCCGCTACCAGGCCATTGAGAGCGGCGAGGTGGACGTCATCGATGCCTTTGAGACGGATGCCCTGGTGATCGATTCCAACCTGGTGCGCCTGGAGGATGACATCGGCTTCTTCCCGCCCTATCAGGCGGTGAATGTGCTGCGGGGGGATGTCTATGAGCGGTATCCGGAGCTGCAACCGCTGTTGGAAAAGCTGGACTACGCCATCACCACCGATGAGATTGCCCACCTGAACTACCTGGTGGATGTGGAGGGGCAGACGGCAGAGGCCGTTGCCCACCAGTTCCTGCTGGATAAGGGGCTCATTCCGGCGGAATGATTGGAACCAAGCAAAGCGCAGGGGGCTATCAGCCCCCTGCGCTTTCGCAAATTTGAAGATACACGCGCCCCCAAAACGTGCTGACCGAGAAAAAGGCAGGGGTTCTACCCCATTGCGGCTCAAGAGGGCCCTGCTTTTAAATACAGGAAAGGGGTGTGAGAAGGATGTGTCAGGAGCGCAGAACCGCTCTCTGGAAGGCCATCCGTGTCCCTGTGCTGATGGTGGTGGGATGCCTGCTTTTCTCCCTGGCCATGAATCTGCTGTTGGTACCCATGGAGCTTTACAACGGCGGATTTTTGGGATTGGCCCAGCTCCTTCAGGATCTGCTTCGGTGGCTGTCGGTGGATCCAGAGGGAATCGATGTGGCGGGCATCCTCAACTTCTGCCTCAATGTGCCCCTGTTCTTTCTCTCCTACCGGTCCATTGGACGGCGCTTTTTTGGAAGGACCCTGTGGGCGGTCCTGTGCTATACCGTCTTTCTGACGGTGATCCCCAGCCCGCAGACGCCCCTGCTGCAGGATCGGCTCACAGGCTGCCTGGTTGGGGGTGTGTTGGCAGGCATCGGCGTGGGCATGACCCTGCGTGCCGGTGGCTGCGGCGGCGGAGAGGAGATTTTAGGAGTCTATCTCTCCCAGAAGAACCCAAAGATCACCGTGGGACGGGTCTCCATCGCGCTGAACCTGCTGGTCTATGGGTGCTGCCTGATCCGTTTTCAGGTGGAGACGGTGATCTACTCCCTCCTCTATTCGGTGGTCACCAACCTGACCTTGGACCGTGTGCACCTGCAAGGCGGCGAGCAGAAGCTCCTTGTGATCTCCAGCGACAGCAAGTTGGGGCAGGTGGTGCAGAGGACTGCCGCCAGAGATGCCACCCACTGGATGGGGACCAACGGCTCCGGTGCGCCGGTCTACATCACCATGGCAGTGGTCTCCAAAGGGGAGGCCAAAGCGCTGCGAAAGGCTATCCCGCAGTTGGATCCACAGGCTCTGATTATGACAGAGGGGGCCGATGTGTGGGATACGGAGAAGGGCCCCCTCCCATAGACCGGGGTGCTGTGATCCACCGGTGGATCTGGGCCAGGTCCAGATGGGACACAGAACGAAGGGACAAAAGAGCGGGCGCGCCAAACTGGGCGCGCCCGCTTTGGAATTTTTGACTTCATCTTTCCTCCCACAAAATGGAAGCAGAGAATTTTGCCTGAAGAAGCTAGATCAAGCTGAAGTTCAGCTGGGCCTCTTCCCGCAGGGCCTGGCACTTCTCCTCGCCAAAGATCTCCTGGAACTCCGCCAGAGCGCCCTCCACAATGGCCTGGGCCTTGACCACGCCCAGAGCAGTCTCGTAGGCGCGGGTCATGGCAGAGAGCAGGTGGCCGGTGTGGTACAAAAAGTCCTTGAGCACACGGGGCTCCAGCTGGGCCTTTTGGGCGCCAAATTCTTTGAGAGCCTCCCCATCCTGGAAGCCCAGCCCCACCCATTCAAAGTGGCAGCAGGGGTCCCCATGGGACAGGGTGGAGGCGATCACCAGATCCCCCTCGGGGTTGAAGCCGTGGACCAGGGAGATGTCTACCGACTCGCAGTACAGCTTGCCGTACTCCAACAGGCCGTGTTTCTTCCAGGCCTCGCACCAGCCGCAGCGCACAGCGTGGGTGGTGTAGGTGGGGGAGAGGGAGACAACCTCATTGGCGGACAGGGCCTTGGGGTCGGACCACTCCCCATACTTGAGGTAATTTTCCATGGTCAAGGGTTCGCCATCCTTCAGAGCCCGCTTGGCCATGCGGTTGCCACGCTCCTGGCCATAGAGCTTGGTGCCGGCGGCAGTGGCCTGGGTGCCCTCCTCCCCATAGCGGGTGCGGGCCTGGCGGTGCAGCAGGGCGTACAGGGTTGCATGCTCCTCCATATAGAAGGACTGGGCAATTTGATCGCGGTTCATGCTGTCAACTCCTTATTGGATAAATTGATTGATCCAGGGGATCGGATTCTCTCTGTTCAACATACCGTGTTTCTCAAAAAAAGTCAAGGTTTTTAAAAAATCCCTCCTATTTTTGAGCAGATTCTACCAATGGTAGAAGAAAAACAGAAGAGTTGGCCTGCACATCCATCCCTCTTGTGGGGCCTCCCAGCCATACGGGCCCCATCTGGATTGGATCGCTCTGCCCTGGAATCTTGACAAAAAACAAGGACCCCGCCATCTTGGACGGGATCCCTTGAAGATTTTTGGATATGGAGTGCGTTTACATCAACGGGGAGATCAACCGTAGCACGGCCTGCATCAGCCGTTTTGCCAGGTGGAACTTGCGGCAGTGCTCCAATGTCATGGGGGTGCAGATTTCCAACGTCTTCAGGAAGTCCTGCTTGAGCTGCAGCAGCGCATGGGTCTGGTACATCCATACGCCGCATTCAAAGTGCAGGTACAAACTTCGGTAATCCAGGTTGATGGTGCCCACCGTCCCTACCTCGTCGTCCACCACAAAGGTTTTGGAGTGGATGAATCCGGGGGTATATTCGTAGATCTTCACCCCGGCGGCCAACAGCTGTGGGTAGAACGCCTGCGTCACCAGGTGTACATACCACTTATCAGCCACATGAGGCGTCACAATGCGCACATCCACGCCGCTTTTTGCTGCCAGAGAGATGGCCGTCACCAGTTCATTGTCAATGATCAGGTATGGGGTGTTGATGTAGATGTACCGTTTGGCGTTGTTGATCAGGTTGAGGTAGACCATCTCACCCACCGTCTCCCGGTCTAAGGGACTGTCGGAGTAGGGCTGGACAAAGCCGTCGGAAACAAAGGATGCGGGATGGTGCACGTAGGGCAGGTATGGTTCCAGGTCCTCGTGGCTGGGGTTTTTGTAGTCCCACATCTGCAGAAATGCCAGAGTCAGGCTGCGCACGGCCTCCCCCTTGAGAAGAATGGAGGCATCCTTCCAATGCCCGTGCTTTTCATAGGCGTTGATGTACTCGTCCGCCAGGTTGATGCCGCCAGTGAAGGCGGTGTGCCCGTCAATGACCAAGATTTTGCGGTGGTCCCGGTTGTTCATAATGGCCGAAAGGACGGGGCGGAAGGGGTTAAAGACCATGCAGGAGATCCCCTTGCTCTCCAAAATCTGATGGTAGTTGTGGGGGAGGGTGGTCAGGCAGCCGATGTCGTCATAGATGACCCGCACATCCACCCCCTGTTTGACCTTGCGCTCCAGGATTTCCAGGACGGTGTTCCACATAATCCCCTCCTGGATGATGAAGTACTCCAGGAAGATAAAGTGTTCCGCCTTCTCCAACTCCTGCACCAGCCGCTCAAATTTGACCTCCCCGGGGGAGAGGTACTCGGTGTAGGTGTTCTCATACACCGGAAAGTGGGAGTGGTCAAAGATGTAGCGGGACTGTTTGGCAATGTGCAGGTCCGCCTGCTCCAGGTGTTCCATCACCTGCTCCTCCTGCTCCAGATAGGGGAGGGTGCGCTCCACCGTCTGCTCCATATACCGGCTCAGCCGCTTGGGGGAGTGCCTGCGCCCAAAGAGGAGATAGAAGGCCCCGCCAAACAGTGGAAACAGCAGAATGGGCACCACCCAGGCCAGTTTATAGGAGGGGTTGTCATCCTTGTTGATGACCCAGAGGGTCACCACCAGGCTCAGGAGCACCGATATGGCATAAAAGAAGGTGAAATATTCGTTGAGCCTCCAGATGGCCACAATGAGGATCGCAACCTGCACCAGCAGGAGGGCCCCCACAATGACCATCCGGCTGAACAGCAGCTTTAATACCTTTTTCATAAGTACCTCCTCTGCAGAATAGAATAAAGCAGGCAGCTATTTTGCCATAAGAATGCTTAATATTTTATTTTATCATACTTTTCTTTGGGAGACAAATCTTCTCCAGGAAAAGGGGTCGAGGGGGGAACGCTTTGCAACAGATCGTACAGATGGCGGGAACCATCAATGAGGCTATCTCCGCCTTTGTGTGGGGTGTGCCCATGGTGGTTCTTCTTTTGGCCAGCGGCATCTTTTTGGCGGTGCGCACCCGCTTTTTTGCCCGTTTTTCCCTCAAGGATATCCTCTGCGCCGTCATTCCCCGCCGGGAACAGAGGGAGCAGGGGACCATCAGTTCCTTCCAGGCGGTGGCCACCGCTCTGGCAGGCACCATCGGCATTGGGAACATTGTGGGAGTCTCCACCGCCCTGGCCGCCGGAGGACCGGGGGCGGTGTTTTGGATGTGGGTCAGCGCTCTCATCGGCATCCCCATCAAATATGCTGAGATCGTGCTGGCCGGCCAATACCGGCGCAGAAATGCCAAAGGGGAGCAGGTGGGCGGCCCCATGTACTACCTGCGGGATGGGCTCAAGAGCAGAGCCTTTGCCGCGGCCTTCTGCGTGTTCTGCCTGGGGGCCTGTCTGTTGGGGGTGGGCAACTGTGCACAGGTCTCCTCTATCACGGTGTCGCTCCAGGAGACCTTCCAGGTGCCCCTCTATCTTTCTGCCCCGATGGTGACCCTGGCGGTGGCCTGGATCACACGGGGCGGCATCGGCAGCACCGGCAGGCTCATGGCGCTGTTGACGCCGCTGATCTCCCTGTTCTTTTTGGTGGGCGGGGTAGGGGTCTGTCTGCTCAATGCCCAACAGATTCTGCCGGTGACGGTGGAAATTTTCCGCGGTGCTTTCTCCCTGTCCGCAGTGGGCGGCGGCGCCATGGGATATGGCATCTCCAGGGCCCTGCGCTATGGGTTTTCCAGGGGGATCTTTTCCAATGAGGCGGGCATGGGCAGCTCCCCCATTGTTCATGCGGCCACCGACGCGCCCGCCGTCAAACAGGGGCTGTGCGGCGCCTTTGAGGTGTTCTTTGATACGGTGGTCATCGCCACCGTCACTGCCTATGCCATTTTGACCACCGGTGTGCTGGACCAATCCCAGGGGGACGGCAGCGGTCTGGCGGCCATGGCCTTCCGTGCCGCCTATGGAAGACCGGGGGAGATCTTTGTGGCCCTCTCCATCCTGTTTTTTGCGCTGGTGAGCATGCCCTGCTGGTACTATTATGGAGAAAAGGCGCTGGAATATCTGAATCCCCAAGGCTCTGGAAGAATCTTTCGCGCCCTGTATCTCCTCATTGCCCTCATCTGTCCCTTTGTGAATGTGGCGGCCCTCTGGGCCCTGGCAGATACCTTCAATGGGCTGATGGCCCTGCCCAATTTGGTGGCAGTACTCTATCTATCAGGCACGGTGGCAAAGGTGAGCCGGCAGCAGCCTCTGCGGTGGGCCAGGCGCCGTAAACACCGGACAGCGGACCGCAATGGTCGATCCAGGGCTTCCAACCCGCTTCTTTCGTAGTGGGGCTTGTTTTCCATCGGTTTTGTCCCTGTCAGAGGATCTTCCACATCTTCCCTGTGGTGCAGGCGCCTCTGGCAGATTCCTGTCAGCCACCTCAAGAAGCAACAGAAACAGATCCCCAGTGTAGGCTGTCCGTCTGCACTGGGGATCTTATGGTTCTACCAATCAATATCACTACTCGTCCAGCAGGGCCACGGCGCGCACAGGGGAGCCGTCTCCACCCTTGATTTTCAGCGGCAGCGCCACAAAGGTAAAGTCCTTCCCCAGGAGTTTATCCAGGTTGGTCAAGTTCTCCACCACGGTCTTCTCATGCTCCAAAAAGATCTGGTGCATCCCCAACTGCTCGTCCGGCAGCGGATCCAGGGAGATATACTCCACACCGATGCCCCGCACCGTTGGGTGGTTGGAGAGAAATGCAGAGACCTCCTTGGAGATATAGGGATAGTTGCCAAGGAACTGCTCCTGGCCCCAATATTTGTCCCAGCCGCAGTAGAGAAGCACAAACTCCTTGTCACTGAGATCGACCCCATCAAAGATCTCCATGCCCATCTCCTGGCCCTCCCCATAGCGGGAGCAGTCCAGTACAATCCCCTTGCCCACAAAGAAGGAGACATCCTGGGTGTCGGTGTAGTACCCGCCTTTTTTGACGTGGGAGGTGCAGTCCATGTGGGTGCCGGTGTGGGTGGTCATCTGAAATTGGGTGATCTGGTACACATCGCCAGCTTCCAGACTGGTGATCTGCTGAAAGGAGGGATGGGGCGCCCCCGGAAATACCACCATGCCATTTTCCAACGGTTGCGAGAGGTCAATTACTTTCATGCAAACAGCTCCTTTGTCCGGTCGACAGGCGGACCGAAGCCTCTTTCAAGGATATTTTGCCCCGAAGAATCCTTCAACCACCTGGTGAGTCCCTGGAAGATCAAATTTGATTCTAGCATACCGGATTTGTTCCGATTTGTCAACTTGACGAAAATAATTGGTTTTAACCGGAGAAAATTTTATAACTGACCTTTCTGGGAGATGATCTGTCTTTACATTAAAGACAGATAGCCGGTGTAACCTCTTAATGCCTGCTCAATTGTGTTCCCCATGGTGAAGTGCCACAGCTTCTTTGGGGAGGCATCAGGCCGCTGTGGATGTCTATCCCCGCAGAGATGCCCGCAGCCGGTGGGGCTTTAGAAAAAGGTCCAGGGCGTCCGTGATGGTTGTCACCGCCAGATGACAGGCTGCCAAGGCCGGGCAGAAGGCCCCCTCCCCGCCCAGGACGCAGATGGAGAGCGCACCAGCCTGGAACATCAACAGGTCGTTGCGGCCATTTCCCACACAGGCGGTGTGATTGCCCCCCAGTTGTTCCACCAGATGCTGCTTTTCCAGAGCCACCGCATCCCCGTGGTGGACGTGGACATCCACTGGAAGCCCCTGACAGGCACGGACCACCGTGCCATTGGTATCCGCGGTGATCACATGGAGCTGAACCCCCAGTTGGTGAATGGCCCGCAGCTGCTCTGCCACACCAGGGATGAGCGCACCGTCCAGAGCCAGGGTGCCATTGTAATCCAAAACCAGGTGTTGGAGGTCCAGCTGGCCCCACCCCGGAATTGCGAGAGAAAACATAGAAAAATCCCCCTTGTTTTTCGATTTCTTTTAAGAGAAAGATGAAAAATAGATGAATCCATGCTATAATAAGCATAGCGATCCATGGAATCAAAATCAATGGTTTTGTGTTGAACCCCTTGTTTTCAACACCTATTCCATCTCCACCCATGGGTGGACAGGGGATCCCTAAGAGACCATAATGGGAAAATTGTCCCTAGAAAAGGAGAGAGAACATGGAAGGCAATTGGATGATGCTTATGGGGGTCGCCACCGGTCTGGTGCTGGTCGTTTTGGTCCAGTATCTGTTGCGGGGCCCGCGGAAAAACAACAAGAAAAAATAGCGCACTGCGGGCAGCGGGTCCCAGATCCGCTGCCCTTGCATTTGACAGAACAGTGCGCCGTGTTCCATGGCTCCCATGACACATTCATCATTCGATGCACCCTTTGGGTGGGGATCGTCTGAACACGGGCAAGTGACCAGTCTCACCCAAGGAAAATGGCTTAGTGGCACATTGCACGACGTGCTCTTAGGGGTTATCCTTTGAACCATTGCGTGTTGGAAGCTGCTACTTGTTTTCCGTGTGATGTAAGGAGGTTGTTTTTGATGAATACGGATGGATATGTGAGTCCACTCTCCCAGCGCTATGCCAGCAGGGAGATGCAGTATCTCTTTTCCCAGGATATGAAATTTTGCACCTGGCGCAGGCTGTGGATTGCTCTGGCAGAGGCGGAGAAGGAGCTGGGGCTGCCCATCACCCAGGAGCAGATCGACGAGCTGAAGGCCCACGCCACCGACATCAACTATGAGGTGGCCCAAGCCCGGGAGAAGGAGGTCCGCCACGATGTCATGAGCCATGTCTACGCCTACGGCGTGCAGTGCCCCAAGGCCAAGGGAATCATCCATCTGGGCGCCACCTCCTGCTATGTGGGGGATAACACGGACCTGGTGATCCATGCCCAGGCTCTCAAGCTGGTGCGCAAAAAACTGCTGAGCCTGCTGGCGGAGCTAGCAAAGTTTGCCAATGCTTACAAGGCCCAGCCCACCCTGGGGTTCACCCACTTCCAACCGGCCCAGCCCACCACGGTTGGCAAGCGGGCCACCCTTTGGATGCAGGAGTTCTACATGGATCTGCAGGACTTGGACTATGTCCTCTCCTCCCTGCGACTGTTGGGCTCTAAGGGAACCACCGGCACCCAGGCCTCCTTCCTGGAGCTCTTTGAGGGGGATCAGGCCAAGGTGGACCAGCTGGATCCCCTCATCGCCCAGAAGATGGGCTTCCCCGGCTGCTACCCGGTCTCCGGCCAGACCTATTCCCGCAAGGTGGACACCCGGGTGCTCAATGTGCTGGCTGGCATCGCTGCCAGCGCCCATAAGATGTCCAATGATATCCGCCTGCTCCAGCACCTGAAGGAGGTGGAGGAGCCCTTTGAAAAGCAGCAGATCGGCTCCTCGGCCATGGCCTACAAGCGCAACCCCATGCGCAGCGAGCGCATTGCCTCCCTGGCCCGGTACGTCATGGTGGATGCCCTGAACCCCGCCATCACCAGTGCGACCCAGTGGTTGGAGCGGACCTTGGACGATTCCGCCAATCGCCGCATCTCCCTGGCGGAGGGCTTCTTGGCGGTGGACGGCATTCTGGAACTGTGTCTGAATGTGGTGGATGGCCTGGTGGTGTACCCCAAGGTCATTGAAAAGCACCTGATGAGCGAGCTGCCCTTTATGGCCACGGAGAACATCCTGATGGATGCCGTCAAAGCCGGCGGGGACCGGCAGGAGCTCCATGAGCGCATCCGGGAGCTCTCCATGCAGGCCGGGCGCAACGTCAAGGTGGAGGGCAGGGAGAACAACCTGCTGGAACTCATCGCCCAGGATGACATGTTCCAGCTGGACGAGCAGGCCCTCCAGGCCTGTATGGACCCTGCCAAGTACGTGGGGTGCAGTGTCCACCAGGTGGAGCGATTCCTGCAGGAGGTGATCCAGCCGGTGCTGGATGCAAATCGGGATCAGCTGGGGGCCCAGGGAGAGGTCCGGGTCTGATTTTGATAAGTTATACTAATTTTATCTTTTTAAATATTCATTTTACTTATGTGGCTTTTTTGTCTATACTAAGGGTGTAAAAAATAGGCCTGTTGGGCCGACACCAGATGGATGGGAGGAAAAGCCATGGTAAAAGCAGTTGTTGGCGCCAATTGGGGCGACGAGGGTAAAGGTAAGATCACTGACCTGATGGCCAAGGAGGCGGATGTGGTCATCCGCTTCCAGGGAGGGGCCAATGCAGGGCACACCATTGTCAACGACTTTGGGAAGTTTGCGCTGCACACCCTGCCCTCCGGCGTCTTCTATGGGCATGTGACCAATGTCATTGGCAACGGCGTGGCGCTGAATGTTCCGCTCCTGATCCAGGAGCTGGAACATCTGGTTCAGCAAGGGGTGCCAAAGCCCCATCTGCTGGTTTCGGACCGGGCCCAGATGGTGATGCCCTACCACGTCCTGCTGGACACCTATGAGGAGGAGCGCCTGGGCGGCAGGTCCTTTGGCTCCACCAAGTCGGGCATCGCCCCCTTCTACTCGGACAAGTTCGCAAAAATTGGCTTCCAAGTCAGCGAGTTGTTTGACGAACAACTCCTCCGGGAGAAGGTTCAGCAGGTGTGCGAGGTGAAGAACGTCCTGCTCCAACATCTCTACCACAGGGAGCCAATCGATCCCCAGGCGCTGCTGGAGACCCTCAAGGGATACCGCAATCTGGTGGAGCCCTATGTGGGCAACGTCTCGGCATTTTTGGACCGGGCTCTGCGGGACGGCAAGGAGATCCTTCTGGAGGGCCAGCTTGGCACCATGAAGGACCCAGACCACGGCATCTATCCCATGGTCACCTCCTCCTCCACGCTGGCAGCCTATGGGGCCATTGGCGCGGGGTTGCCGCCCTATGCCATCCAGACCATCGTGGCTGTCACCAAGGCCTACT
Organism: Candidatus Aristotella avistercoris; assembly: GCA_904397835.1. Lineage (GTDB taxonomy): Bacteria > Bacillota > Clostridia > Oscillospirales > Ruminococcaceae > Aristotella > Aristotella avistercoris. Next base: position 16,937 of record CAJFOV010000009.1, on the reverse strand, counting down.
CCTCCGCGGTAGGGGCCGGCCCCTTTGTCACGGAACTCTTTGGGGATGAAGGGGAGGAGCTGCGCCGCCGGGGCGGCGACGGCGGGGAATACGGCGCCACCACCGGCCGTCCCAGACGGGTGGGATGGTACGACTGTGTGGCCTCCAAGTACGGTTGCCGCCTGCAGGGGGCAACGGATGTGGCCCTCACAGTGTTGGACGTGTTGGGCTATCTCCCCCAGATCCCCGTGTGCGTGGGGTACGAGATCGCCGGCCAGGTCACAACGGAGTTTCCAGTGCCCCATCTGCTCAAGGAGGCAAAGCCGGTGTATGAGATGCTCCCCGGCTGGCAGTGCGACATCCGTGGAATCCGCCGCTATGAGGATCTGCCGGAGAACTGCCGCCGGTATGTGGAATTTGTGGAGGGGCAGATCGGCTTCCCCATCACAATGGTCAGCAACGGCCCCGGCAGGGAGGATATCATCTACCGCAAGAGCCCGCTTCAATAACAGAAGAACTTGGACAAACAGGAGACCCCCTTTTTGGGGGTCTCCTGTTTGTCTCTTCCTGGGGAGAATGAAAGTTTGGTGGCAAAAATTTGTGCCTTATAGCAGAAAAGTTGGCGTATGCATTTGTAAGATTTACCAGTTACAGGCAGAGAAATAATTGGATTTTCTCTTATTTTTTTCTTGCAAGGGCAACATGAAGGTGCTAAAATAATAGGGTAAAATAGTTCTAAATAGAACGTTTTGACCCGGAGCACCTCACTGTGGGCTTGGAAAGAAACCCAACGTTTTCCTTGACGCCATGGAGCTGCCCGGTTCGATTGATAGAACCAGAGAGGGGACATCCGCTGTGACAGAAGAAAAGGACTTTTTGGCCAAAGAGCCTGTGGGAAAACTCATGCTCCGGCTGGCGTTGCCCACAGTGGCAGCGCAGCTCATCAACATGCTCTACAACATTGTGGACCGGATCTACATCGGTCATATTCCGGGGGTAGGCGCCATGGCGCTGACCGGTGTGGGGGTCTGTATGCCCATCATTTTGGTGGTATCCGCCTTTGCGGCCCTGGTGGGCTACGGCGGCGCACCCAGGGCCTCCATCGCCATGGGGAAGGGGGACCACCAGGATGGGGAAACGATCTTGGGCAACTGTTTTGCCATGCAAATACTCATCTCCGTGGTATTGACCGCTGTGCTCCTGCTTTACAACCGGGAGTTTTTGATGGCCTTTGGCGCCAGTGAAAACACCATTGGCTATGCTACCGATTACATGAATATCTACGCCCTGGGGACCATTTTTGTGGAGCTGACCCTGGGGATGAACTCCTTTATTACCGCCCAAGGCTTTGCGCGCACCGGCATGCTCTCTGTTCTGCTGGGGGCGGTGTGCAACATTGTGTTGGATCCCCTCTTTATTTTTACCTTTGATATGGGGGTCAAGGGCGCTGCCCTGGCGACAGTTCTCTCCCAGGCCCTGTCCTGCCTGTGGGTGCTGGCCTTCCTGTTTGGCAGACGGACAATGCTGCGGCTGCGGATCAAAAATATTCGGCTGCAGCCCAAGGTGATTCTTCCCTGCCTGGCCCTGGGGCTGGCCACCTTTATTATGCAGGCCAGCGAGAGTGTCATCTCTGTCTGTTTCAATTCCTCTCTGCTCAAATACGGTGGTGATATCGCTGTGGGGGCCATGACCATCCTGACCAGTGTCATGCAGTTTGCCCTGCTGCCCCTCCAGGGGCTGGGCCAAGGGGCCCAGCCCATCATCAGCTACAACTACGGGGCCAAGAACCCCCAGCGGGTGAAGGAAACCTTCCAACTGCTGCTCAAAGCCAGCCTGTGTTACTCGGCTATTCTGTGGGTGGCAGTGATGGCGTTTCCCCAGCTTTTTGCGGCGATCTTCACCTCCTCGCCAGAACTGGTGGCTTTCTCTCAGTCGGCGCTGCGGATCTACCTGGGAGCATCCCTCCTCTTTGGCATTCAGATTGCCTGCCAGATGTGCTTTAACGCCCTGGGCAACGCAAAGGCATCCATCGCAGTGGCAGTGGTGCGCAAGTTTGTACTGCTGATCCCCCTGATCTACATCATGCCCTACCTGCTTCCGGGGAATCCCACCACGGCCATCTATCTGGCGGAACCTGTTGCGGACACCCTGGCTGTGGTGTTTACCGCATTGCTCTTTCGCCATCAGTTCCGCCATGCGCTGGACCAGATCCAGGTGCATGCAACGGCGGAATAGAATCGCCGTTGCAAATGGACAAGGGGGATGAACCATGGGTGAACAGCCAGCCCCCTTTGTTTCTCCTCAAGGACAGGGGGCAAAGAGGAATGAAAGCCTACCTCACCTTTCTTTGTCCTGTTGCTGTTGCAATGTTTCTGTAGGAGATTCTCTAAAAATCATGCCGGAGAGAGGGCTGGTATACACAATTTAAAACTGTTCTGGGAGCGGTGCTGCAATTGGCGGCACCGCTCCATTTTGATGTCCAACGGGTCTGGAATGCAACAGTAGGGGGCAGTGTCAGAGCTGAAATTCATACAACCATCATAAATCCATCACCCAAAAAACGAAAAAAATTTAAAACAATTCTTTAAGATTGTCTTAATCCGTGATATTATCAAAAACGAGGATTTTGGAGAGGCAGGAGAGACGCCAATGAAGCGATGGATTGCGGTGGTGAGCACCCTACTGATGTTATTTTGTCTATTTCCCACCAGGGCGAAGGCTGCCACACAGGCGCCGGTGGATATTACGGACCTGTCCATTGTGGAGCTGCAGCAGGCGGTGGACAATGGGCTGTTGACCTATGAGACCATCATGGTCCTCTTTTTGGAGCGGCTGGAGGCCTATGGGACAGAATATGAATGTGTCATTACCGTCAACGACACCGCTTTGGACCAGGCCAGGGCCTGCGATGTGCAGTACCAGCAATCCGGCCGTACGAGCCTGCTCTTCGGGCTGCCCATTGTGGTAAAGGACAACATTGACGTGGTGGGCATGCCCACCACAGGGGGGACCCAGCTCCTGGCGGACAGCTATCCGGCAGAAAATGCACCGGTGGTGCAGGCGCTGTTGGATGCGGGGGCCATTGTGGTGGCAAAATCCAATATGGATCTGTTGGCCATGCAGGCCTCCCGGTCGGAGAGCGACTATGGAACGGTGCAGAACGCCTATCAAATTGGCTACTCCTCCTATGGATCCTCTGGCGGCAGCGCTGTCTGCCTGGCCCTTTCCTTGTGTGTGGGGGCCCTGGGGACCGATACCAACTCCTCCCTGCGCCTGCCTGCCGTGGCCAATGGCGTGGTGGCCCTGCGGCCTACCAAGGGATCCCTCTCCCAGGAGGGAATCCTGCCCTATGACTATGAGCGGGACACAGCCGGACCCATGGCCCGTTCTATGGAGGATCTGACCGTCCTATATGACCTGCTGGCAGGGACGGACTGTGTCCAGGATTTGGACGTGGAGGTGTTGGATGGACTCACCGTCGGGGTGGTCATACAGCTATGCGGCATCGATGGAGACCTGTACTGTGATGAGGAGGTCTCGGCGTGCTTTTTGGAACTTTTGGAACTCCTGGAGGAACAGGGGGCAGAGGTTGTCTACCTGGATGAGGTGTATACGGCGGAATATGCGGACATCCCCTCTGCCACCATGAGCGGGTGGACCTTTGCAGCCTACTTTGACCAATATATCCAGGGGACCAGCGCATCCATCCGCAGCTTTGCCCAGTTGGCCCAAGGTCTGCGCGTTCTGGCAGATTACAACAACGGCTATACGGTGCAGGAGGTGGAGAGCAGCAACTACCTGGCCTGGCAGACTCAGGAGAAAGAGGAGTATCGGGAGCACCTGCTGGCCTGTATGGATGAGGCGCAGGTGGACGTTTTGATCTTTTCCTCTATGCGCAACCGGGTGATGGAACTGGAAGACGCCAGTGCGCTGTACAACAACACCAGCCTTTTTGCGCCGGTGACCGGGTTCCCGGAGCTATCCCTGCCCATGGGGATGGATTCCGACGGGCTGCCCATGGGGGTGGAGCTGTTGGCCGGAGCTGGAGAGGACACGCTGCTCCTCCAGATTGGCTACGGGATAGAACAGGCTTTGGAGGGGGCCGTGACCTCCCCAGAGGACGCCGACAGCCTCTATGAGATTCCAGAGGCGGTTCAGGAGCTGGTATCCTGGTATGGGTCGGAGGAGATAGAGAGTTCGCTTCTGACCGGTGAAGAAGGACTGTTGACGGCCTACGAGAGCATCGGTGACTGGCTGGAAGCATCCCCCTCCTATGAGGGAAATTTGACGGTGCGCGCCCAGGAACTGTTGGAATCCCTCCGCCAGGCCTGGTTGAATGTGCTGATTGCCCGCCTCCAACCGGTGGAGGTGGACCAGCAGAGCACTGCCCACTGGTGGATTGGGGGCATAGTCCTGACAGGTGCAGGAACCGGCGGAATTGTGTGGTGGATGCGCCGCCGCCGGAAATGCTAGGGGCAGGGACCTCCTCCCCCGTGCCGTATTCATTGACGGACGGTGTTGGATGTTGCTGAAACCTTTCATCGGAGTGGAGCTCGGGGAAGAATAAAATAGCGCGGTCCCCATCATGGGGACCGCGCGCTGTTTTGTATATTGGAAAAATGACACATCGGTGGCCAACTCTCCCTTGGGGGCGGAGAGGGGTGGCAGTGCCAAACGGGGATCATCCTCACCGCCCAACGGACTTTTTGACTGCGCGCCATAGGGGGGCGCTGTTGATGGCCAAAACCCCCACAAAACAAACCCCTGACCACAGGGGCCACAGGGTGACGTTCCGCTCCATGAGGGCACACTGTAGGCCCAGCAGCAGGACACTGCAGAACAGTTTAAAAAAGTTCCAACGGATGTGCAGCATAGAGCGGGTATGGACCGCCCGCACTACAAACATCACAAGATAGCTGACCAAGGTGGAGATGGCGGCCCCCATAGAGCCCCAGACGGGGATCAACAGCAGGTTCCCAATGAGGTTGCAAGCCGCGCCCAGCAGGGTGGTGGCCAGGGTGGCTGTGCTGCGCCGCTCCACCATATAGACAGAGGAGAAGAAGGAACCCAGGCAGGCGAAGGTCGTAGCCAAGGTGAGCACAGGGACATACCGCCATGCCTCGTAGTAGTCCGGCGCGGCCAACAGTTGGGTGGAGAGCTGTGCGGTCATGATGACGCCAGAGGCCGCCACAAGGGCAATGGCGGAATAGGCGGAAAACACGTTGGAAAAGAACCGCTCCTTCTCCCGACGGGGCTGGTCCGCCAGGGCGGAGAGCTGCCAGGCAGAGGTGAAGATGCTGGAGACCAGCAACAGGACATTGGGCACTTTGGTGGCCACCACATAGATGCCATTGGCGGCGTTGCCAATGAGCAGGGCGATCAGATAGCGGTCCGAGATGTTGATGATCCAGGTGCACAGGTTGCTGGGGACCAGGGGAGCACTGTACCGGAGCATGCCGGAGACCTCGCCCTTGGAAAGGGACGGTAGGCTGATGTATTGCCACTGACGGGCCTTTAGGAACACAAATAGGGCTGACAGCCCGTCAGAGAGAACATTGGCCAGCATGTAGCCCGTTGCCCCCATGGAAAAGACCGATAGGAATAGGATGTTCAGGAGGATCACCAGGCCGGTGCACAGTACGCCGTCCACGGCAAAGAGGCGCACATGCCCCATAGCGCGGGCAAACTGGTTGCAGACGGAGTGCAGGTTGGCCATCAGCACGTAGAGCAGCACCAGCCACAGATTGCCTGAGAGAAATTCCAGCCGTCCCAGTAGGGGCGAAAAGGCCAACAGCAGCAAAAATCCCACCAGGGTGGTCACAATCCCGGTGGTAAAGACGCCGTTTTTGTTGCTGCTGCGCTCCAACCCGAACCGGATCACCCCGTTGGCGATGCCGATAGAGGCCAGGGGGATCAGCAGATTGCCGGTCTGCACCAGTAGGTCGGCCACCCCGTACTCCGCACTGGAGAGCACACGGGTATAAAAAGGTGTCAGGAGAAAGGTCAAAAATTTGGACGCAAAGGTGCTGATGCCAAACAGCGCCGTGTTGGAGATGAGTTTTTGGTAGCGGTTCAAGGGCAGGACCTCCTCAGGATGCGATGGAACAACAGATAAGGGCCTGTCCGGCGAAGCCCCATCTCTATAGGGCAAAGGGGTTCATTATCAGAGACAGAACCACGGGGGCAAAACTGGACAGGGCCCACAGATGCTGGAGGGGATTGGGGCCAAAGGAAAGCCCTGGTGAAGCCCCGGGCCCACCGTCACATATCTTTTATTTTATTCTTTCTTCTGCTGCCATTCTTAAACCAAAGATAAATGATTTTTGAAGTAGAAATGAATTTGAAACCGTTGCCACCATCTAATGGCCCAATGGGAGTGGGGATGCGCTGGGACAGATCCCATGGCCGGCCAAAGAGGCTGCTGGGAAACCGGCGTATCCCCAGAGCGATGAACCAACCATCGTTTGGAATTGCAGGCGAACCGGCCCTTTGGAGGGCCATGGCAGGTATGGCTGGTTTGTCCCATCCAAGGCATGTGCTGTGTCAGCGCCGCCCTCAGATCAGGCTGGTCAATCCCGACAGCCATATCCATAGAGGGCATCACCCAGGTGTGGAGCATCGGTGGTGAGAAGTTGTGGGAGGCCTGGGAGAAAACGCAGACAGCGGCAAAAGGACGGCCCTGTAGCCATGAGTTTATCCACAGTTTAAGATTCCTTGGAAAGATTGTGCTATGATAAGAGAGGACCGGGTGCTACAACTAAAAACCGATGCAGCGCACCCTTGTTGTGTGTCTGTGGGCTATTATATGTCTCCAAAGGCGGCCCCGCAGCGGCCATTGGCAAAGACCTGTTGGGGCCCAATATTCTGTTGTTTGCGCCCATATCACTGGTTGTTGATATTGTGGAGCTACCACGTGCTGGTGTGGCCCAGCTGGCGATGCATTGGGCTCCGGTTTTGGGGGATGGCGGCAGCTCAGCTGGTGGGAAGGGCCAAGCCGCAGGCAGCAGGGGGCCGGCAGTTGAACTGACCTTTGACAGGGAGGAGATGCCACATGCAAAAAATTCTGATTGTTGAGGATGATGAGGATATTGCAACCATTGAGCGGGATTATCTGGAGTTGAACAGCTACCAGGTGGAAGTCGCCGCCGATGGAAAAACCGGGCTTGCCAGAGGGCTCAGCGGAGAATTTGACCTGATCTTGCTGGACCTGATGCTGCCGGGAATGGATGGCTTTTCTATCTGTAGGCGGCTGCGTGAAGAGACAGACGTGCCCATTTTGCTGGTAACCGCCCGCAGGGAGGACATCGATAAGATCCGCAGGCTGGGTTTGGGGGCGGATGACTATATTGAAAAGCCCTTTTCTCCCAGTGTACTGGTTGCTCGGGTCAAGGCTCATTTGGCCCAATATGCCCGGCTGACAGGCAGCCGCAAGCAGCGCGCACAGCTGCAGGTGGGGGGGATTCAGCTGAACACCCAGACACGCCGGGTTCAAGTGGATGGCCGGGAGGTGGAGCTGAAGAACAAGGAGTATGCCTTGTTGTTATTTCTTATGCTCCATCTGGATGTGGTCTCTAGCCGTGAAGAGCTCTATGAACAGATTTGGGGATTGGATGCCATGGGGGATAATGCCACAGTGGCAGTACATATCAATCGCATCCGCGAAAAGATCGAAAAGGATCCCGCAAAGCCCCAGTATATTCAAACTGTGTGGGGCGCAGGCTACCGGCTCAAAGGGCAGTAGAAACGGGAGGAGATGGAGAGCAGATGTGGCTGTTTTACGCTGCCGGCTCCGCCTTTTTTGCCGGAGTGACGGCCATTCTGGCCAAATGTGGCATACAAAAGACAGATTCCACTGTGGCCACTGCCATCCGCACCATAATCGTGCTGGTATTTGCATGGATTATGGTGTTTGTTGCAGGATCTCAGGGGGATATGGGGCAGATCCAGGGGGAAACATTGCTGTTTTTGATTCTCTCAGGCCTTGCCACCGGGGCCTCTTGGCTGTGTTACTTTAAAGCTCTGCAGTTGGGTAACATCAACCAGGTGGTGCCCATTGACAAATCCAGCACGGTTTTGACCATCTTGTTGGCCTTTCTGTTGCTGGGAGAACCCATTGGCCCTTTTCAAGGGATTGGTGTGCTTCTCATTGGCGTGGGAACAGCTCTCATGATCGAGAAAAAATCCCAGGGAACAACCGCTGCACCCCGTGGGCGATCCTGGATTGTCTATGCCTTTGGATCCGCCTTGTTCGCCAGCCTCACTGCTATTTTGGGTAAAGTGGGCATTCTGGGGGTGGAGTCCAACCTAGGAACAGCCATCCGTACTGCTGTGGTGTTGGTGATGGCATGGGGAATGGTGTTGGTGACGGGCAAGATCCAACAGGTGCGGCAGGTCCCTGGCAGGGAGCTGGCTTTTATCTGTCTCTCTGGCCTTGCCACTGGTGCCTCATGGCTGTGCTACTTTCGCGCACTGCAGGAGGGGCCAGCCAGTGTGGTAGTTCCCATTGACAAGTTGAGTATCCTGGTGACAGTGGCCTTCTCCTATCTGGTATTCCGGGAAAAACTGACTCTTCGGTCAGGTAGTGGACTGGCGCTCATTACAGCGGGTACATTGGCCATGTTATTGTGAGATGCAGCAGGACGATTGCATTCCTCCATGGGCGGAGTGTTCAAAGGACACTCCGTCCATTTTATGCTCTTTTTAACTATTTCAGAGGCATGGTTTAAAGATGTCGGTTATACTAAGCCCATCCAAAGAGAAACTCTGATAGGAGAGGTGATGACCATGTTGCATTTTGATTGGGCGGTGTTGGATTGGATCCAGGCGCATCTCGCCAGTGGGTTTGGGGATATGGTGATGCCCTTGATCACCCGGTTGGGGGATGGCGGGATCTGTTGGGCTTTCTTGTCTGGCGCACTGCTGCTCCACCCCAAAACTCGCCGGGTTGGAGCCGCCGTGGCGGTGGGGCTGGCAATTGAAGTGGTGTGCTGCAACTTTCTGCTAAAGCCCCTGATTGGCCGCATCCGTCCCTGTGATATCAACCTGTCTGTAACTCTGTTAATCCCCAGGCCAATGGACTTTTCTTTTCCCTCTGGACACACCGGGGCCGCTTTTGCAGCGGTTGCGGCCCTAGGGACAAGTGGCAGCCGTTTATGGGCTCCTGCACTGGCGTTGGCCAGCTTGATTGCCTTTTCCCGTTTGTATCTCTATGTCCATTATCCCACGGATGTGCTGGCAGGGATCCTGCTGGGCCTTCTATCCGGCTGGGTGGGTCAGCGTCTGGTACAGGCTGTCTGGAAGCGGCAACATACCAGATAAGCAAATGGCGCAGCACATGGAGCGCTGGACTTGGCCAGACGGCCCCGGCAGAGCGATCCCACCCGCTTGGTTGGCAACTGTTTATACGAGGATCAGCCGCCACATCATGCGGTGCGCAGTGGAAAAAGAAGAGAGATCAGCCGTCGATCTCATCTCTGTATTTGGAATTCCACGGCTGCAGAGCCCCTGGGGCTGGCTGGTTTAAGATGTGCTCAAATATAGTGCTTGCTCGGTACCATCAGCTCCTTGGGATCAAAGGATTTGACGGCACAGTGACCGGAGTTTGAGACAGTTTGCTGCTCTCCATTGAACGCTTAAAACCAGCTGGATCGGGCGCCATCGCTTACAAAAGGATCAGGCGAACTCCCGCCCTTGTTGCAGTTCTAGAATCAGAATTTGTGAAAAAAAGAACCGCCACTGGAAGTTGACTGCTTCCAGTGGCGGTTCTGCTGCCAAGGGATTCTTGGGCGGGCAAGTCCCAGGGATCAGCTTCCAGGGGTCGCCTGCTCCCAACAGAAGAGGAAAGGCGGTGCAGCGGCGTATAGCACCTGACATCAGGGACATGATTTTTAGATCTTTTGACTGCCAGTGGACCAGACATGCTGTCCCTTGGCGGCATCCGGGGTGTTTTGAGCCATGACACCGACCAGAGGATGGGGGACATACAGCTCCTCCAGATAGGAGCACTCCTCCTGGGAGAGGTGCAGATCCACCGCTCTTGCAGCCTCCTCCACATGCTGCGGCTTGGTGGCTCCCACCACAGGGGCCGTCACCTTGGTGAGGAGCCAAGAGAGGGCCACCTGGGTCATGGAGACGCCGTGCCGGTCCGCCAGCTCCGCCACCCGGGCCAGGATGGGGGCGTCCTGCTGTGCCATGCCGCCGTACTTTAGCTGGGCATAGCTGTCCGCCTGGAGGCGCTTGGAGGTCTCTCCGGGGTGTTTCGACAGCCGTCCGCCCGCCAGAGCGCTGTAGGGGGTCATGGCAATGTTCTCCTCCCGGCAGAAGGGGGCCATCTCCCGCTCCTCCTCCCGGAAGATCAGGTTGTAGTGCCCCTGCACTGAAATGAATTTGGCAAAGCCCTCCCGCTCTGCCAGAGCGTTGGCCTTACACAGCTGCCAGGCAAAACAGTTGGAGATGCCGATGTACCGGGTCTTGCCCGCCCGGACCACGTTGTTGAGTCCCTCCAAAATGTCATAGAGGGGCGTCTGATAGTCCCACATGTGGTAAATATAGAGATCCACATGGTCCATCCCCAAATTTTGCAGGCTTCGGTCCAGCATCCGTCGGATGTGTTCCTGGGCGCTGACCCCCGCTGCGATCTCCTCGTTGGTGCGGGGCAGGAATTTGGTGGCCACCACCACTTGATCACGCTTTGCAAAGTCCCGCAGCGCGCGGCCCAGGTACTGTTCGCTGGTACCGCTCTGGTAGGCGATGGCCGTGTCAAAGAAGTTGATCCCCAGCTCCAGCCCCCGTTTGACAATCTCCCGGGTGTGGGGCTCATCCACGGTCCAGCTGTGCTGGCCGTTGGCGGCATCTCCAAAGCCCATGCACCCCATGCAGATGCGGGACACTGCGAGGGCAGAATTGCCCAGGGTTGTGTATTCCATAGAAAAACCTCCTATTCTGATTCCTATTTTCTCGATTATAGACACAGACGGGTAGGCCGGGGCCGCAGCCCCTGCCAGCCATCGGAATCGCAGAGATACTGCTGCATGGGTATATTTTACCAACGTTCGCCCGGTATCCTCCCCTTGTTAGCTTAACACGTGGAGGGAAAAATATCGAATACCTATTTTCTATCTTCAATCATAGAGTCAAGGCATTTTTAAATTGCCTTTTTGCTCCCCTCATGTTATCCTAAAAAAAGAAAAGGAGGGAGTCCGGATGGAACTGCGGGTGTTAAAGTATTTTTTGGTAGTAGCCCGGGAGGAAAATATCACAAGGGCAGCCGCCCTGCTCCATGTGACCCAGCCCACCCTTTCCCGGCAGCTGATGCAGCTGGAGGAGGAGCTGGGGGTCAAACTGTTCCGGCGGGGAAAGTACCGTGTGGCCTTGACGGATGATGGAGTTCTCCTGCGACGCCGGGCCCAGGAGATTGTGGATCTCGCGGAAAAGACCGAGCGGGAGTTTCAACGGCAGGAGGGGGAGCTCACCGGAGAGATTGCCATTGGGGCGGGGGAGTCCAACAGCATGACGGTTCTCTCCCAACAGATGGCCTCCTTCCGGAGGGAGCATCCTCTGGTACGCTTCCGCCTCTACAGCGCCACCGCCGATGACATTAAGGACCGCCTGGAGAAGGGCTTGCTGGATCTGGGCCTGTTGGCGGAACCGGTGGACATTGGCCGGTATGAATTTATCCGTATGCCGAAGCGGGACCGATGGGGCATCTGGGTGCGCCGGGACGATCCCCTTGCAGAGAGGGCGGCAGTGACCGCCAAGGATCTGCTGGGCATTCCATTGCTGCTCGCCCAGCGGGAGCTGGTGCAGAAGGAGCTGGCCACCTGGTTTGGAGAGGACTTTGATCAGATTGAAGTGGCGGCCACCTTCAATCTCATCCTCAATGCGGCCAACATGGTGCGCAACCGGGTGGGGGTGGCCCTGGGATTTTTCATCGGCAACCTGTCTGACGAGCTGCGCTTTGTTCCCCTGACACCTCCATTGGAGACAGGCACTGTTCTGGTCTGGAAGAAGGATCAGGCCCATGCCCCTGCAGCGGAGAAGTTCCTTCACCAGATTAACCATACGGAATAGGCATATGTTGGGATGCAAGATAAGTATTTTACATTTTTGCACGCTGCTTTTAAAATGTAGACATCCGAAGGGATGCCTACATTTTTTGTTTTGGGAGTGATGACATGACCATCCAGGAGGCGAGCGAACGGTACCAGATCCCTCTACAGATTCTCAAGGAGTACGAGAGCTGGGGCCTGTGTGGGGCGGTCAAAAAGGTGATGGGTGCCTGGCAATATGATGACGCCGATCTGGAGCGGCTGAGTATGATTATGACCCTCCACGACATTGGCTTTACCACTGGGGAGGTGGAGACCTACATGCGCCTGCTGCTGGAACAGGAGGACTCCGACGCTGCACGGCTGCAGATGCTGGATCGCAAACGGCATGCTGCCCTGGATGAGATCCACTTCCGGGAGCGGCAGCTGGAGCGTTTGGACTACCTGCGGCATGCCCTGCGCAAAAAGAAGCAGGAGAAAAAATAACGGTCCGTATCTTTTTGGGACCCAATCAATTACTGTGGGGCAGAGTACGGTAGGGGGCCTTACTGAAATTTGCAAAGGCATGGCTGGCTGTTTGAGCCGGTACATTTGGAACAATCATCAGAGCGGGAGGAATGTAATCGTGAAAAAGAATGTTGGCGCCAAATTGGCGTTGTATCCCATGCCACTCGTGGTGGTAGGCGCCATGGTGGATGGCAAACCCAATTGGACTTTGGTGGGCCACTTGGGCATCATCGGCCATGATCGTGTCATGGTGAGTATGGCAACTCCCCACTGGAGCAACCGGGGCATCCGAGAGAGCGGAGTCCTCTCCATCAACATTGTGGATGAAGCGATGTTGTCAAAAGCGGACTATGTGGGCTGCGTCAGCGGCAACAACATGGACAAAAGCGAGGTATTCGCTTACCAGATTGGTGAGAATGGAGCACCAATCCTTGATGAGGCCCCAGTATCCATGGCCTGCTTGGTGGATGACACATACAAAACACCTGGATTTGAAAGCTTTATCTGTAAAATTGCCGCCACCTATGTTCAAGAGGACCTGCTGAACGAGGAAGAAAAAATTGACTACCGCAATCTGAAGCCCGTGCTATTTGAGATGCCCACCTATGAATATCTTGGAACTGGCAATGTACTGGGTAAATGCACAAAGCTAAATAAAGCATAAAAGTGGCTTTGGCAGCGCCTGCGCCATTGGGGCAATGTGGGTCTTTCATCCATAAGATTTCCCATAGAGCAGCGCAACATACGGCAAATAATCGGTCTATCCGAACCCTTCGGGGGCCTATTTCCGTTCCCGAAGGCTGCCACACCATATCATGAGAGAGGAGATTTTCACCATGCGTAAAACCCTTGTCGCCTATTTTTCTGCCAGTGGGACCACCGCCAAAGTGGCCCAAAAGTTGGCCCAGGCCGCCGGTGCGGATCTGTATGAGATCAAGCCCGCCGTTCCCTATTCCTGGGCAGATCTGAACTGGACAGATTCCACCTCCCGCAGCTCGGTGGAGATGAAAAACCGCACCTTCCGGCCGGAACTGGCCGACCACAGCGCCCCCGTTGCCGACTATGACACCATCCTGCTGGGCTTTCCCATCTGGTGGTATGTGGCGCCCACCATCATCAACACCTTTTTGGAGGCATATGACTTTTCCGGCAAGACCATCGTGCTCTTTGCCACCTCTGGTGGAAGCGGGCTGGGCAAAACCGCCCAGGAACTGGCCCCCAGCTGCCCCGGCGCAACGCTGAAAGAGGGGAAAATGCTCCACAGCGGTATGTCGGTGGAATCCCTGCGGAAGTGGGTGGAGCAGCTGTGAGGATCGTGGTGCTGGAGGGCAGCCCCAATTTAAAGGGGTCCTCCAACCTGCTGGCGGATGCTTTTATCCGGGGGGCGAAAGACGCCGGGCACACAGTCCAAGTGATAGATGCCGCCCACAGCCATATTCACCCCTGCACCGGCTGCGTCCGCTGCGGCTATGAGGGGCCCTGCGTCCAGCGGGACGATATGGAGCAGTTCCGCCCAATGATTCTGGCGGCGGATATGGTGGTCTTTGTCACCCCCCTGTATTACTATGGAATGTCCGCCCAGCTGAAGACGTTGCTGGACCGCTTTTGCGCCTTCAACAGCAGCATCCAGCGCAAGGGGATGCGCTCTGCCCTCCTTGCCGCCGCTTGGAATGGGGATAATTGGACTTTTGAGGCGCTTCAAGCCCACTACAAAACCCTGGTCCACTATTTAAACTTCAAGGACGTGGGGATGGTTCTAGGCCGGGGATGTGGCACGCCTGCCATGACCCGGCGCTCCTCCTATCCACAGATGGCCTATGACCTGGGGCGCGGACTTCAATAGACGACGCCGAAACTGCTGCCCAAAGTGTGATATATCCCACAAAAGGAGGATCTAACATGAGACGATGGTTGGCACTGCTCCTGACCCTGGGGATGCTTTTTGCCTTGGCCGCCTGCAATGGGGATCCTGCAGGAACAGGCCTGCATTCAGATGGATCTGAGACGGGGATTTCCCAGGAATCACCCGAGAGCACGTTGACAGATGAGGACACCTTGGAAGAGGAGGTTCAGCGCCCGGAGACGCCCCAGCAGGCACAGAGTGCGGAGAGAAGGATTCAATTTCTGCTGGACAACGGGGCGGAGATTGTGGTCCTCCTCCAGGACAATCCTGCTGCAGAGGACCTTTATGACAGGCTGCCGCTGGAACTGACCTTTGAGGAGTTTAACGGCACAGAAAAAATCGCCTATTTGTCCGAGGAACTGACCACAGAGGGCGCCCCAACAAGCTGTGACCCGGATGTGGGGAGCCTGTGCTACTACATTCCCTGGGGCAACCTGTGCTTTTTCTACCAGGACTTTCGACCATCCCAGTCTTTGATCCCCCTGGGGACCGTGGAATCAGGGGGTGAGTGGCTGGAGCAGCTGGATTCGGTGTCATCCGTGCGTGTTCAGGCCGTCGGGGCATAGCCCCCTGTAACCCCTTTGAGATTCCTAGGGGGATTATTGGTGAACAAGAAGAACATCCATGCAAACGGGGCCTTCGACTTCATGCTGGAGGCCCCGTAGTTTGGTGGCATGTTCCAACAAGCGTACAGGGAGACCCCCTAGGCGGCGGGAAACAGAGCAAAAGGCACGACGTATGTCGTGCCTTTTGCTCTGTAGGGGTCAATGTGGTCTGATATTACTTTGTCGTTCAACAAAATTGTTGCCAACGAGAGACGATTGTTCTTTTCTCATGTTAGTACAGCGTTTTCTATCCCCTTCATCAATTTATTGGTTTGTCGGGTAATTAAACCAACAAGAATGGCAGCGGCCACTGTGCCTTCCCGCACGCCGTCCAGATATCCAAGAAAGGCAAGGGATAGTGAAATGGAAATACAGACCAATGTGATGTCAAAGATCATCTTCATGTTGCTAAATTTAATAGGCGCCACTTTGCAGATTGCCAACACGATACCTTCGCCAGCCGTAGTGACCAGATTTGCCATCACTTCGACACTGACACCAAATGCGATGAAAAAGATTCCCAGTATACAGAAGGCCCATTGCTGCAGATAATTGGAACAAGAGAGAGTCTGCAGGGCATATTCAGCCACATCGATCATGACGCCGAACAAGATTGCCGCCGGCACCTGCAACAGCTGGAACCAATCATACTGTCTGCGTAGAATCGCAATCTGGATCACTACAAAAAAACAGTTCATGACAATGGTGGTTTCACCCACTGATAATCCAGAAATAGCTGCAGTTACATATGGAACGCTGGAAATTGGCGAAGTGCCAAGCTCTGCTTTGATGGAAAAGGCTACTCCAAAGGCCATGATGATAAGGCCGGTACACAATAATAGGAGCCTTTTGATGAGATGATTCATTTTATGCGCTCTTGTTCGATTCATCTGTTTGTCCTCTTATTCTGCGGCTCGGATTGTATGGTGTCACATATCTTGCAAAGAATTTCTTTTAAATTCTCTACTTCATCAGCAGAAAGCCTGCTTGTGGCCATCCCCTCTATCTCTTGGAAAATATCCGTCAGTTTGTTGGCGGCTTCCATCCCCTTGTCTGTCAGAGAGACATAGAGGGAGCGTCTGTTGCCCTCCTTCTGTCTGCGGACAACCAATCCAGCCTGTTCCATGCGCAGCAGGATACTGCCAACCGTTGCAGGTTCAATTTCACAGTAAGCAGCAATGGTTTTTTGGTCGGCTTCCTGGTATTTCAGCAGAAAATCCAACACTTTTGGCTGTCCAGGTGTTAGCCCGATTTTACTTGCTTCTAGCAAAATCTTATGGGAGAACATCCCATGGGATTTCATCAATAAATAGTGTAAGCTCTCCATAATGAGTATCCTTATTATATGTTTACTTATTATATCTGTTCTTAGTTTATGACCAATTGCGCAAAACGTCAAGTATAAAATGCCGCCGGCAACTTATAACAAGTTGCCGGTGGCAAAGATATTTAAGCCCCGTGAAAAAGGTGTTTGCGGCATTCTGGCGATGGGAGCTGGGTTATCGAGCTCACAATCAGTTGGTAGTGGCATGAAGTTGTCGTGAGGGAATTTAAAACCGCACAGATGAGCTGGGCATGACTTTTTGTAAAAGAGGAGGAATTTTGATCCGGATTGGGAAGCATTGAAGAAAAAGATCCCCGCTACAAGCGCGGGCACAAAACTTTAAAATAAAGAAAAACCTGCGGTGCGCGAATTGCTCACCGCAGGTGTGAGAAGTGTTGACAAAAAAGATCCCCGCCATAAACGCGAGTGAAAAGGTAAAATAAAAACTGAGCCCGGAACGCGATTTGCGTCCAGGCTCAGCCTGGCAAATGACCCTAATTGTGATACAAATGAACCCCCTTTGGCGTTAGGGGGTTCACTTTGCGCTAAGGGGGTTCAGACCTGGCTTTGCT
>CAJFOV010000008.1 GCA_904397835.1 Candidatus Aristotella avistercoris | reverse complement strand
ATCCCCCTGGGAGGCCCCCCAAGGTCAAAACCGCTGCCAATGCCTGTAACGAAACCGCCCTCCCACACAACTGGCAAGGGCGGGTTTTGGCTTTTTTCACAGTACGATATGAGAGGGAACATTGCTGGACTCGTGGAAAGGGGTGTGCATCGCCATGAAATTGGTGGTTCAAACATTGAACGAACATTTTTCCATCGGTAAGTTGCATGATTTTTCTCAGGTGGATCTCAGTGGAGGCCTCTGCTTCCTTGGAGACACCGATGAGGAGAAATCCCTGATCTGTCCAACGGAGTATGTGCCGGACAATGTGTTGGTTCGGGACGACGGTTGGAGAGGGATGCGCATTGCAGGCGTTTTGGATTTTTCTTTGATTGGGGTTCTTGCGGAGATCTCCACCCTGCTGGCGCAACAGCAAATCGGGATTTTTGTCGTGTCAACCTACAACACGGACTACATCTTTGTCAAAGAGGAGCACTTGACTAGGGCGACCGACACCTTGACCTCCGCTGGTTTTGCTGTCTGCCCAGACTCATCTCCAAAGGCAAAGCCCTCCATCTCATGAAATACGGAGGGCTCTTCTGTCATATTTTGAGGGACGCTCCTGCCTTCACCAGGAGATGTTGGCTTGCAGTATGTAGCTGTCACATGTTTTGATAACCATACCGGGGTAGTAGTTGTCTGACCAGCCCTTGGGCATTCCCTCTGCCACATGATAGACAACCACCTGGTTGAACGGCAGTACGCACCCAAAGGGAAAGCCATCATCCAGCAGCAATTCATTTACAAGCACCAGCAGCGCCTGCCGTTCTGGCAGGCTGTCCAACGAGAAGAAGGTCTGGTTTTTCCACGGGGCGTAGCTACAATCTATCTGGTATTGAGGGTTGCCACCCTCCCAGGGGATGAAATTTGCCTGATAGTGTACCGGCAGACTATACCCGTCCCGGTCGCTCCCCTCCTCCCGGAAGACCTCTAACCCTCCAAAAATCCGTCGCTCTCCACGGTCTTTGGCTGCAAGGCAGGCCCGTCGTACCTCCCAGTACAGTTCCTTTGCGGCCTTCTGTATCTCTTCAGTTTCCATCAACCGGTCGATTTCTGCCTCTAGGCGCTCTTCCTCCGTCGGTCCATGGCACTCCGGCTCTGGTTGAGCGAGTCTGTCATAAAAGTTCATGGTACATTTCCTCCTTCCTTTTCCTTTATTATACGAAACCACTCTAATTGTGGCAATACTGGAAAAAAGAGAAATTGAGGCGCTCAAACTTTTGTGTCGGAAGCAGACGAAGCGGTGCGGGACCGTTGGGGAGGGCGCTCTTGTCTTTTGATGGCTGCTATGTTATACTAACCTCACGGCGTTGACCGATTCAAAAGCAACCCTTTTTCATCGGACGGTGGAGAAAACATTGAACCATTCGGAGGAAACGCCTCTTTGGTTTTTTATGTCATAACAATCTTTGCCCGCATGGACAAAGAACATTTTAACTTTTAAGGGATCGCCCTTTCAGGGCTTTTTATGTTATATTGAGACAAAGAGCTGAATGTAGCCTTCAAAGGAGGAGAAATCATGAATATTCTGTGGAAGGACCGCAAGCGCATCTGTGGACTCCCCGTTACGTTTACCAAGTATTCCTACGATGCGGAGCGCCTCTTTGTGGAGACGGGCCTCTTCACCAGCCATACCCGGGAGCTGCTTCTCTATCGGGTGACGGATTTTGATGTGGTGCGTACCCTTGCCAATAAAATCTTTGGTGTGGGCAGCATCCGCATCACCTCCTCTGACCCCAACGATCGGGAACTGGTGGTCGAAAATATCAAGCATGTGATGGATGTAAAAGAGGATCTTTTCCGCTTGGTGGAGGAGGCAAAGCTCCGCCGTCGGGTGCGCACCAGTGAGTTTTTGGGGGACAATGTGGAGGACCCCACCTGTGATGACTGCCACCATGAGGAGGAGCGGCCCTTTTAGGATCCTCTCGCAGTTGATCTTGTGCCCCATGAGAGAAAAACACCCTCTGAAATGGATTCAGAGGGTGTTCTATTTCTTATTAATACTCCCGAATGACGGCCTTGACCTTTCCTAGGATGGCCACCTCATCCACAATGATGGGCTCGTAGGCGTCATTCTCTGGCTGCAGACGGAAGTGTCCATGTTCCTTATAAAAGCGTTTGACCGTGGCCTCATTGTCAATGAGCGCCACAACAATCTCCCCATTTTCCGCCACGGGGACCTTCTCCACCACGACGATATCGCCATCAAGAATGGCAGCATTGACCATGCTGTCCCCCCTCACCCGCAGAGCGAAGAGACCATTGCTGCTGGTACCCTTAAAGGGGATGTACTCCTCAATCTCCTCCTGTGCCAGGATGGGGGCGCCTGCCGTGACGGTGCCCAACAGAGGGACCCGTACGGTGGAAGTGGCGTTCTCCAACTGGATGGAGCGGTTGAGCCCCTCCTGCTTGGTGATGTATCCTGCATCCACCAGTTCGTTGAGATATTTGTGGACAGTGGAGGTGGATTTGATGGCCAGTGATGCCCCAATCTCACGGACGGTGGGCGGAACCCCATCCACCAGGCGCTCGCAGATATATTGATAGATCTTTTGGGCTTTTGGACTTAACTCTGCCATGGGGCTTCTCCTTTCGCTAGAACAAGTGTTTGTTTTTCTCATCATATCATATTTTCCACGCCCCTGTAAAGAGTTTGTGGAAAAATAACAGCACTTGAGACAAAAAAGTTCAAACAATCCAACCCCTTTGTTTAACCTTTATTTACAGCGGATTCACAAAGAAATTGGGCGGTGGTGTATAATAAAACCATACCCAATGAAAACGTAGCCGCAACGTTTCTGGGTATTTGCTCTACCCTCCTCGAAAACACACCTCAAATGAAAGGCAAGCACTTGAACAAGTGCTTGCCGACTTTTTTCTTCAGATTTTTGCCCCACTGATATTGCACCATCGATCAAATTGACAGTGGTATCAAATATGGTGGTCCGATTTTTCCACTGTGAAATCGGGCCACCATCTATTTATCACAAAAAACATCTTGTTGACAGAAAAAATTGTGCTATAATTACTAGTAGATACTTTGCAAATTCAAAAGAGAGGAGCATGGAGCATGAAAAGACGCATCATTACCATTTCCCGGCAGTTTGGCAGCGGCGGCCGGGAAATTGGCTTCCGCCTGGCGGAGGAGCTGGGAATCAAGTGTTATGACAAGGAGATTCTCCACCGCGCTGCCCAGGAGAGCGGCATCAGCGAAAAGCTTTTTGAACATGTGGACGAAAAGTCTGTCAACAGTCTGCTCTATTCTCTAGCCACTGGAGGACGGGCCCTGCCCAGCGGCATGCTGCTCTACAATGATCCCTTTTCTACCGATCGGCTCTTTCTCTTGCAATCGGAGGTGATCCGCAAAATTGCCAGCGAGGAGTCCTGTGTCTTTGTGGGACGGTGTGCAGATTTTGTCCTGCAGGAGAACCCGAACCTCCTGTCCATCATGATCCACGCACCCCTTGCTGATCGGATCCGCCGCGTCAAGGAGCGCAACCAGATCTCTGAGGAAGAGGCCCGTAATCTCATTAAAAAGACGGATAAGCGCCGGGCCAGCTACTACAACTTTTTTGCAAATGGCCGCTGGGGCGAGGCGGACAACTACGACCTCTGTGTAGACAGTTCCCGACTGGGGATCCACCGCACCGTGGCTCTCCTCAAGGAGTTCGTCCAGCTGGTGCCTGTGGCGGTCGAACCCCGGTGAGAGCACTTGAACGTGGATAAATCATTGGAAATCAACGATGGCATGGAGCAGAATCTCCTGGGGGAGGTTCTGCTCCCCCTTTTTTTGGCATCAGTCCCTTAATGGCCAAGAGGAGGTGTCTATGGAACTATGCTGCAGGAGAGAGGAAACTATCCGGAACATATCAAAGATGGTTTCCTTTCGGCCAGGCCCATCGCAGGTCATAACAGAAATTTTGTTGCAAGACCTTGACCTGGAGTTACTCCAGGGTTGTACAATATTGTTAGAAATCAAAAAGGGAGGATGTTCTCATGGGTCAATCAAAGGTCTATTTTACCAAAGAGATCACGCCGGAGAGCCTCATTCAAATTTATGAGGCCCTGGGCCAGGAATTGCAGGGGAAGGTGGGGGTAAAGATCTCCACCGGCGAGCCAGGGGGCCACAACTATCTGCACCCGGAGCTCATTGGCCAGTTGGTGCAAAAACTCAATGGCACCATCATCGAGTGCTGCACCGCCTATGGCGGAGAGCGCCAGGATCCCCAAAAGCACTGGAAGGCCATTGCGCAGCACGGCTTCCAGTCCATTGCCCCCTGCGACATTATGGATGAGTTTGGGGAGATGGTGCTGCCCGTGAGAGATGGGTTCCACCTGACAGAGAACATTGTTGGGGAACATCTCAAGGACTATGACAGCATTCTAGTGCTGTCCCACTTTAAGGGCCATGCCATGGCCGGCTTGGGTGGCGCGTTGAAGAACATCAGCATCGGCATTGCCTCCACCAGGGGAAAGACCAACATCCACACCGCCGGTGTGACGACGGTAGCTGCGGAGCTGTTCAACAACCTGCCGCCCCAGGACCACTTTTTGGAGTCCATGGCAGATGCCTGCAAGGCGGTCATCGACTACAAGGGCCCCCGGAACATGCTTTATATCAATGTGGCCAACCGCCTGAGTGTGGACTGCGACTGTGACGCCCATCCTGCCGAGCCGGAGATGGCTGACCTGGGGGTGTTTGCCTCTCTGGATCCTGTGGCGGTGGACCAGGCCTGCTATGACGCAGTGCTGGGATCTGAGGATCCGGGCAAGGCGGCCCTCATTGAGCGGATGGAGTCCCGCCATGGGATCCACACGGTGGAAGCCGCGGCTCAGTTGGGGCTGGGGAGCAGGGATTATGAACTGATCTCCCTGTAACAGATCACTCTTGCAAGGACGCCCACACGCTGGGAAGCAGACGCCAGAACCAGAGTCTCCAATGGGTTGGGAACGGATATTCCTGGTATTCTGCCCAGAGGGTAAGAAGGCGCCGCGGTTCAGAGACACCGCGGCGCCTTTTCTATGGGTGGCAGAGGTGTGGTGTAGGAGCTTGAGACGGCATGGCGGAAGAGTGCTTAGAGGGCGAAAAATAGGGCCTGCCTGCATCGTAGGAGCAGAACCGGCCAGGGAAGGGGGGCTGCAAAGAGCATCCAAAGGAAGGTTGCCCCTGGGAACCCAATTTGTCTCCTGTGGGCCAGCACATCTTGGCAACTGGAATCGGTTGGTACCGCTGGGAGCGATAGGAGGGATCCCCTGATTGAGCAAAAAACAGCAGACAGAAAATAGGCCGGTACAATTTTGGCCGCACCGGCCCTTGAGGAAGCAAACCGTAAAAGCATCGCGTTTGGCCGCACGTTAAAAATCCATGGAGAGGATGTTGCCGTCCCGCTCTGCCAGAAGCAGAAGTTCGTCCATGGTGAGGGTCCGGGACTTTTTAATGGTGATGTCCAGCAAAATGGTACCATCGGGGTTCCGGGTCATCTTGCAGCGCTCGATGCAGATGTTGTGGGCAACCAGCAGCTCCCGGAACTGTTTTACGCTGTCCGGCGTGTTTTTCAGCAGGACAGTAAACTCGTTGGCCGTATTTTCCAGACGGGAGAACCAGGGATAGAGGGTAAACTGCAAAATCATGATGAGAACGGTGGCGCAGATGCCAATGGAATACATGCCAGCGCCAATGGCAATGCCCACGCCAGAGGTGGTCCAGACCCCGGCGGCGGTGGTCAGCCCCTTGATGGAGGCGTTGTGGATGAAGATCATCCCTGCGCCCAAAAAGCCCACACCGGTGATGACATTGGCAGCGATGCGGGAGGCATCCAGGCTGATGCTGTCCATCTGTAACACGTCAAAAAAGCCGTATTTAGAGACGATCATCATCAGGGCCGACCCCAGGGCCACCATAATGTGGGTGCGGATACCGGCATCCTTCTGCCGGCGGCTGCGCTCCAAGCCGACACAGGCCCCGCACAGGCAGGCCACCAGCATGCGCAGGCACAGACCAGCGCTCCCGGTCAGATCCGCAGCAGCGGCGGCGAAAAGGTTCTGCAGCAGCTCCATCAATCCACACCCCTTTCATAGAGATATTGTATGGGAAGGAATATCCTGCCATGAGAGCAGTTTGGAAATCCTGAAAGGCCCTGGGCAGGGGCGTTTGGCCCCATACAGAGAGGGGGAGCATTATTCCTCTGAGGGGGCCTGCTTTGAGAGGCGGGAGAGCTCTTGGACACTTCGGGTACAGTTGAACACCAGGGTGTTGAAGTACAGCTGATCGGCTAGAACCCCGCTGCTGTTGTAGGTCCCCTCGCTCTCTCGGAAGGTGGTCAGGTCCTGCCGCAGGTAGCTCATGCGCACCCGCTTGATGGCGTCCTCCAGGTTGGCAAAAACCTGCTGTAAAATCAGGTTGTCCGCCGGCTCCTGGATGTCCATGCGGTAGAGGAGATGGGCGTTGAGCTGTTCCATCTCGGAGACCAGCCGCCGGTTGGTGGGTAGCATCTGCCGGTAAAAACCCTGCTCCTCCTTGGTCATATGGTCTTTCATATAGGTCTCAATCTCTTGGGTCAGAAGGTGGGATTTGATCAGCAGATCCCGCATGACGTTGCGGTTCCCGCTGTTGGTGCAGGCGTTGCGCAGTTCCTGAACCATCCGCTGGTCAATGGAAAAGAGTGCATTGACACTCTTGCGGAACTCGGCCTTTGCCGTGTTGGGCAACAGGAACCGGTTGGCCAACAGGGTGGTCACGGCGGCCAGGGCCACATAGACCAGCCGGAAGAGCACCGCCTGGGTGATGTGCAGGCTCATGGTGGCCAGGGCCATGGCGTAGCAGGTGCTGTACATGGGCATGGTCCAGGAGGTGATGGGGGCGTAGTACATCAGGCAGGTGATGATAACCAGGAGAAAAATCCGCTGGGGTGTGGTGGCTAGAGAGCTCATGAGCAGGTAGCTGACTACCACCCCGGCAACGGTGCCGAGGATACGGTTGTTGATCTTCAGAATGCTCTCCTCAGCATAGGGCATGAGCATGAGAAAGGCGCTCATGGGATACCAGTAGGCGTGGTCCAGCCCAGAGACATAGGTGAAGGTGAAGGAGATGCACAGCACCACCGAGAGGCGCAGAGCGAACCGCAGCTGGAACAGATCCAGCTTCAGGAAATGTTTGGCCCGCACGGAGGCCGCCTCCTTGGGGACCCGCCAGCCCTTTTCCAACCGGTGCAGGGAGAGGTGTTCCATCTGAACCAAAGCTGCCCGCAGCGGCGCCAAAAGGCCTGGCAGGGCGTCCTTGGCCTGGGGAGAAGAGAGATCCATCTCCTCCAACAGTGCATCCAGCTGCCGGATGAGGTCCTGGTTGTCCTGGAGGTTTGCCGTGTGGTTGACCTCCTCAAAGAGGGCCGCCAGGGCTCTGCAGTAGGCCTGATCCGATGGGGTGAGGCTATCCCCCTGATGGGTGAAACGCTCGGTGAAGTAGTGGAACCGCTGGAAGAAGAGCAGGAACAGATAGTTGATCTTGCCGTAGCCGTTGGCCAGATAGGTGTAGCGGCGGGAGTCATAGACCACCTGGCTCATACGGGGCATCAGCTGGCACAGGGCTGCCTGCTCTTGGGAGATATCCTCCCCCCTGGCCAGTTTTTCCAACTGCAGGGTCAGGTTGCTCAGCCCCCGGTGAACCAGGGTGTCATGGGGCTGGCGGTGCTTGTACCAGCTGTAGAGTCCCAGGGCCAGGTTGACCACCACCAGCCCGTAGATCAATGCGATGATCCGGGTGGGTAGTACATCCAGGGAGATGGGAACCAGCTGTAAGAAGACAAACTCCATCCCATAGACAAAGTAGGCCTTGGGGTTAAATTTATCACTCAAAAAATAGCCCAGCAAAAAAGGAACCACCAGATTCAGCCCGATGCACAGGGCCAGGTGCTGGGTGGCCAAAAAGGCCAACAGGCAGACCAGGAGCATCATGGCATCGTGCTGCAGCAGATCCCCAAAGTGAAAGTCCTTGTTGTGTTTGGTTCGGAAGAACAGTGTGAGAAAGGATGGAAGGATCAGATGCCGGGTGCCAAAAATTGCCCACAGGGAGAGCAGGAGAAAAACGGAGACCCCAATGGTGGGCAGTGCCGCCAGCCAGCGCTGCCGGATCTGGGGCAGCTTTTCCCGCTGGCGGGTCCAAAAGGAGCCGGACGGTGGCGTTCTCTTCTTAAAATGGATCATCCCACATCCTCCAATCATCTATTTTCTCAGTATACCATACTCCAGGGATCAAGTCATCTTCTCCGGGTGTGGAACAAATGGCATGTGGGAGCGGGGCCGTCCCCAAAAGCCCATTAGAATGGGGAAAAATGCCCCCTGTGAGAAATTTGACTGGAAAACCTGGATAAAATCCACAAAAATATGGTGATAGATAGGTTTTCGTCTATAGAAAACAAAAGAAATTGGTCAACTTCTGGCAAATTGGCCAAAGGCGTTGTATAATATATAAGTTCAAAAGAAGTCGAAATCATTGGATCAAAAGGAGTAATAAAATTGGTACGCAACGATTTGAGGAATATTGCCATCATTGCCCATGTTGACCACGGCAAAACCACCCTGGTGGACGGCATGCTCAAACAGAGCGGCACCTTCCGGGAGAATGAGGCCGTGGAGCAGCGGGTGATGGACAGCAACGCCCTGGAGCGGGAGCGGGGCATCACCATCCTTGCCAAAAACACCTCGGTGCACTATAACGGGGTTAAGATCAACATTGTGGATACCCCTGGCCACGCCGATTTTTCTGGCGAGGTGGAGCGGGTGCTGAAGATGGTCAACGGTGTGCTGCTGCTGGTGGACGCCTTTGAAGGCCCCATGCCCCAGACACGCTTTGTGCTCCAGAAGGCCCTGGAGTTGGGCCACAAAATCATCATTGTGGTCAACAAGATCGACCGGCCGGATGCCAGAGCCGACCAGATCGCCGACGAGGTGCTGGAGCTGCTGCTGGATCTGGACGCTGATGAGGAACAGCTGGAGAGTCCGGTGGTCTACTGCTCCGGCCGGGATGGCACCGCCACCCTGGATTTGAGCAAGCCTGGGACGGATCTGAAACCCCTGATGGACACCATCCTGG
Source organism: Candidatus Aristotella avistercoris (assembly GCA_904397835.1). Lineage (GTDB taxonomy): Bacteria > Bacillota > Clostridia > Oscillospirales > Ruminococcaceae > Aristotella > Aristotella avistercoris. The sequence goes on along the minus strand of CAJFOV010000008.1, from coordinate 4,087 downwards.
ACTACATCCCTGCGCCAGAGGGCGATCAGGATGGCCCTCTGCAGCTGTTGGTCTCCTCCATTGACTACAATTCCTTTGTGGGCCGCATCGCCATCGGCCGCATTGAGCGGGGCACCATTCACCAGAATCAGGAGGTGGTTGTCACCTCTGCCAAGGAGCCGGATGTCCAATACCGGGCCAAGGTGGTCAACCTCTATCAGATCGAGGGCCTGAACCGGGTGCCCATTGACAGCGCCAGCGTGGGGGATATTGTGACCCTCTCCGGCATTGAAAAGGTGAACATTGGCGATACCCTGTGCGATCCGGAGCATGTGGAGGCGGTGAACTTTGTCCACATCTCCGAGCCCACGGTGGAGATGACCTTCTCCGTCAACGACAGCCCCTTTGCCGGCAAGGAGGGCAAGTTTGTCACCTCCCGCCACCTGCGGGAGCGCCTGTATCGGGAGCTGCTCAAGGATGTCTCCCTGCGGGTGGAGGACGGCGACACCACCGAGAGCTTCCGGGTGGCCGGCCGTGGAGAGATGCATCTCTCCATCCTCATTGAGACCATGCGCCGGGAGGGGTACGAGTTCCAGGTGAGCCCGCCCCAGGTGCTGTACAAGACCATCGATGGGCGCAAGTGCGAGCCCATGGAGCGCGTGGTGGTGGACGTGCCGGAGGAGTATATGGGTTCGGTCATGGAGGCCCTGGGCCGCCGCAAGGGTCAGCTGGAGCACATGGCCCCCGCTGGCTCCCGGATGCGCATTGAGTTCCGGGTCCCCTCCAGAGGCCTGTTTGGCTACCGGAGCGAGTTCTTGACCGCCACCAAGGGGGAGGGCGTCCTCAACACCCTCTTCGACGGATATGAGCCCTACAAGGGAGAGATCAGCCGGCGCAACTACGGCTCTCTGGTGGCCTTTGAGACCGGCGAGGCGGTGACCTATGGCCTGTACAACGCCCAGGAGCGGGGGGAGCTGTTTATCCCCGCCGGTACCCCCGTCTACGAGGGCATGGTGGTGGGCATGTCCCCCAAGGCGGAGGATATCACTGTCAATGTCTGCAAGAAGAAGCATGTGAGCAACATGCGGGCCTCCGGCAGCGATGAGGCCCTGCGCCTGGTGCCCTACCGGGATATGAGCCTGGAGGAGTGCCTGGAGTTCCTGGGGGAGGATGAGCTGTTGGAGGTCACTCCCAAGAACCTGCGGATCCGCAAGCGGATTTTGAGCCATGCCAACCGTATGAAGGCCCTCAAGGGCGGTAAGTAGAGACCGTTTGGTCTGTGCCGCCCCTGGCCGCGGAACAAAAAATTGGACCCCCGCTGCGGCGGGGGTCCTTTCTGCTGCAAAAAAGAAGGCAGATCCAACGCCATGGAATCTGCCTTCTTGTGAGGTTCACCGGTTAATAGGGGATGTACTTGTCCAGAATCTGCCGGGCGGCGATGTTGTCCTTCAGAGCCAGGAGGATGACATAGTCCCCCTGCTGGAAGACCATGGATTGGGAGGCAATCTCCACCGCGTCATACACATCGTAGTTTTCCACCTGCCGGACCAGGTCCTGCTGGACCTTCTCCAGGGCGGTGAGCACGGTCTGGGTCTGGCCCTCCTTGGGCTGAAGAATCAGCACGTCGGAGATGCCGAACTTCCCGTTGGAGCGGCGGATGGTGAAGCTGTCCAAGCTGTCGGCGCTGATGCCATAAAGGGTGCTCAGCAGCGCGGTATCGGTCACATCCTCAAACTCCATGAGGGGGTACTCCTCCCGCACGGCGGTGTAGATCTCCTCCAGGGCGGTCTGTGGCTCCGCCTCAGAGACGATACATTCGCCAGGGACATAGACCGATTCATTGGCCGCAGTGTTGGCGGAGGAGGCGTCCTCCATGGCGGAGCTGGAGCTCTCCAGCGCCAAGGGGGCCTTGCTCTGGCCGCAGCCGGCGGCGCCCAAAACCATGAGCGCTGCAAGGGTGGCAACAAAAAAACGTTTCATAAATTTCCTCCATTCAGAGAACAAAAATTCCTACCTCAGAAGGAGTGAGATAGGATGTCAGAGAAAAATGCAGTCCAAATTGTCAAGCAGCCGCTCCAGCCAAGGAGCGGGGCGAGGTGTGTCAAAATGACTCGTTTCTTATTATAACGAGATTGGACGCTGTGTCAAGGAAAAAGGAAAATTCTTCCGAAACCGGGCGGATTGTTTAAGGATCGGACACATTCCATCTAAAGTTCTGATACATCTTTGCGGGAAGAATCTATTTTCTTTCCATGGGATTTGTGATAAGATAGAGAGGAATTTATGCGCCCCTTTCCAGCGGGATGGGGCCGCTTTGGTATGAGAAAGGAAGTGTGGGAATGTCTCAGGAGACCATCCTGACCATTGTGCTGATTGTCTTTGTTGTGTTGGTGCTGCTGTATCTGGCAGTGGTGCTGCGCAACTATTCTCTGAAAAAGAACAACCGGTACGGCAAAAAGAAGGTGACTGGCCAGCTGCAGCGGTTCGGTTCCATCCGTGGCTACAAGATTTTGACGGATCTGCCCCTGACCAACGGCAAGAACACCGCCACTGCCGATGCCATTTTGGTGGGGTGCTTCGGCCTGATGGTGGTGAGCGCCGTACAGGACACGGGGGAGTACTACGGTGACCTGGACTCTGACCAGTGGATCCGCTACTGGAAGGAACGCAAGTATTTTCTGGAGAATGTCTATGCCCGCAACCATGCCACGGCCATGATCATCCGGGATCTGCTCTCCCGGGAGAAGATCTACCGGGTGCCACTGGATGAGTATGTGGTCTTTACCGGCAAGAGAAGTAAGGTGCTCGTCTGCATCAAAAATCAGGGAGAGCTCATCTCTTTCAAGACCTTCAAAGACCTGCTGGGCCGCTCCAAGTATGAGGAGGACAAGGGCTACCAGGTGGAAAAGATTGTGGAGATCCTCACCCAGCATCAGGTGCAGCCCTCCAACGGCTAGTGCTGTCAGAGAGATGAAACAGGGGCTCCGGCCGGAATGGGCTGGAGCCCCTGTTGATTTCTTGGCAGGGGATCTCGCTGGCCAGAAATGAGTCCCCTTGGTTGATGGGAGAGGAGGAAGTGTTGTGGAAATTGTTCCAGTGACAGAGAATAGAAGAGCATATCTGCCTCTGCTGCTGTTGGCGGATGAGCAGGAGGAGATGATTGAGACCTACCTGGATCGCGGGGAGATGTTTTTGCTGCAGCAGGAGGGGACGCCCTATGGGGTCTGTGTGGTGACCCAGGAGGGGGAACACCTGGTGGAGATCAAAAACCTGGCCGTGCTCCCACAGTTCCAACGTCAGGGCCTGGGGCGAACTCTGGTCCAGTTTGTCTTTGACCGGTTTGGCCACCCTGGCGCCATCGTCCAGGTGGGCACAGGAGAGAGCCCCCTGACCCTGCCCTTCTATGAGGCCTGCGGCTTCTCCTACTCCCATCGGGTCAAGGATTTCTTTTTGCAGCACTATGACCACCCCATTGTGGAGGAGGGCGTTTTACTGCGGGATATGGTGTATCTGCGCCGCTATTTTTGAGATCTGGCCCCGTTCTGTCTATAAAGTGGGCGGATGGGGAATGCCCATTTCCAGCGGCATAGCAGCCCAGGTGGCAGGAGAAGTTTTGCACAAAAAGGGAGCTGGCCCAGCGGCCAGCTCCCTTTGCAGGGTCAAAATGGGTGGGGTGGCCTCCGAGGCTACCGCTCCCGGGTCATAATCATCATACAGATCAGGGTGTTGAAGATGGCCACAGCGGTGCCGCCCAAGGCCAGAATGATACAGACAATGGCCCTCCAGCTCTCTCTGGAACGGCGGATTTTGAAATCGTGCATAAGCTCCCTCCTTTGTGTCGCCTCCGGCCGGAGCCGGCGGAATGTTTTTCTTTGCCCTTGCGCCCCTCCCCACAGTGTGGCGCGGGCATACCACGGGGTTATTATAACATAGAAAAGCCCCGAAGGGGCGATTCCTTGAAAAGTTAAAACGTTCTTTGCCCGATAGGGCAAAGGTTGTTATAACATAAAAGAAGGCTCGTGAGAGCCGATCCCTCTGACGTTACAATGTTCTCTCAGGCGTCCGCGACGAAAGCTCTTGCTTTCGGAGTGGAGAACGCCGTGAGGTT
>CAJFOV010000007.1 GCA_904397835.1 Candidatus Aristotella avistercoris | reverse complement strand
CCTACGGGCCTTTGTCCATGTTATAATAACCTCACGGCGTTCTCCACTCCGAAAACAAAAGTTTTCGTCGCGGACGCCTGGGAGAACGTTGAAACATTTCAAGGGATCACCCTTTCAGGGCTCTTTTATATTATAATAGGTAAGGAAATGTCCCATAAGAGGGGACGTGGTGTAGACCTTTTCTTTAAAATTACGGCAGGGCCTCCTGCAGCCGTCCGATGTAAGATGCATGGAGTCTCTCCTTCGGAGGTTTGCGTATTGCCAATTACTTGGGTGCAGTTGCCTTCTGCAGAAACGAATTTGGCGGGTCTTGGATTCGATCAAAACTCGAAGGCAATATTATGGAATGGGCTCTACTATATTGACGGCTGTGGCAGCTCATTGTCCTTCCTCAAATCACGGAGAGAACAGCGCTGGGTCTGGGACGTTGGCTCCCAGCAAACAATTTAGCATAGAAATGAGGCGTATGGATGATGTTTTGGAGATGTCCCATCTGTCAAGAACCCCTGGAGCTGGAAGGAGGAACCTATACTTGCAGCAACCACCACTGTTTTGACCGGTCCCGCAGCGGCTATGTCAACCTCCTGCCGGTCAATCGCAGGCGGTCCAAGGACCCGGGGGACAACCGGGAGATGGTCCAGGCCCGTCAGAAATTTTTGGAGCAGGGCTATTACGCCCCGCTGGTGCAGGCGCTCTGTGAGGTACTCTCCCGGTGGGCGGACGGCACCTCCGCTCCCCATTTGATTCTGTTGGACGCTGGCTGTGGTGAGGGATATTACACCGCCCACATGGCGGCCGCACTGGAACAGTGCGGAAGGAATGTGGATTTTTTGGGGGTGGATATCTCCAAGGCGGCGGTGGAGCGGGCGGCCAAACGGAAGATACCCTCCTGCCACTTTGCGGTGGCCAGTGTCTTTGCCCTGCCGGTGGCAGATGGCTGCTGCCAGGGGATGGTCAATCTGTTTGCCCCCTTTCAGGCCCATGAGGCCCACCGCATTTTGGAGGATGGGGGCATGCTCCTACTGGGGATCCCAGGCCCGGATCATCTGTGGGAACTCAAAAGGGCCGTCTATGACACGCCCTATCACAACGAGCCAAAGGGGACAGATTTGCCGGGTTTTCGCCTGCAGGAACAGGTTCCGGTGCGAGGTCAGATCACCCTGCCGGATGCAGAGAGCATCCAGGCCCTCTTTCAAATGACCCCCTATTTTTACCGGACACCCAGGGAGGGCCTGCAGCGGATGGCGGCCCTGCAGCACTTGACCACCACCATTGAGTTTTTGCTGCTGGTCTATCAAAAAACTGGTGAAGAAAAATAAAATTATATCGCAAACTTTTCTGTTTTTTACAACTCTTGCTTGAGAGACTTGACAGAGTAGAAGAAGGTGGTATAATTACAACCAATCGAATAACTGGAAAAACGGTGAAGAGAAGAGTAGGCCTTTGATGTTCCTACAGAGAATCCCCGGTGGCTGAGAGGGGACGGAATCGGAGATGGCTGAACATGGTCTCGGAGTTCTGTACCGAGGAGGAATCTTAGGCTACAGCGGGGTTCGCCCGTTAGCGCGATAGAGTATGTTGGTACTCAAAGAGGCAGGGATCGCGAGGTTCCTGTAAAAAAAGGTGGTAACACGAAGCGTTTGGCTCTCGTCCTTTTATGGGACGGGAGCTTTTTTATTTCCCCAAAAGGGATCCAGTGGATCCTTCCCTTGCGATAGGGACCTGGGCAGAAGGAGATCGTGTTTCCAAGTGGTTTGTTATTCCCCGGCTGCCAGGCGGCAGAGCGGTGGGGTAGAGGAGGAGTAAGACAGTGATTGAGGTAAAAAATCTGACCAAGGAGTTTTCAAACTCCGGACAGCAGGAGTTCCAGGCCCTGAAAGGGGTCTCCTTCCAGGTGGACCAGGGGGATATCTACGGTGTCATCGGCATGAGCGGCGCGGGAAAAAGCACCATGCTCCGCCTGTTGGGGCTGCTGGAAACTCCCACCTCCGGGGAGGTACTAGTGGATGGGAAAAATATCCACAATCTCAAAGGGAAGGACAAGATCGCCTATTACCGCAGCATCGGGACGGTCTTCCAGGGATATAACCTGCTGATGCAGAAAACAGTCTTTGAAAATGTGGCCTTTCCCTTGAAGCTGTCCAAGTGTGACAAGGGCGTTATCCAGGAGCGGGTGGACCAGCTGCTGGAACTGGTGGGGCTGACAGAGAAGGCGAAGGTCTATCCCTCCACCCTCAGTGGCGGACAGAAGCAGCGGGTGGCCATTGCAAGGGCCCTGGCCAACCGGCCCAAGCTCCTGCTCTGTGATGAACCCACCTCGGCCCTGGATAACCTGACCACCCAGTCCATTTTGAAACTGCTACAGAGCATCAACCAGCAGCTGGGGGTCACCATTGTCCTCATTACCCATGAGATCCAAGTGGTGCGCAGCATCTGCAACAAGGTGGCGGTGTTGGATGAGGGCGTCCTGGTGGACAACGGTCTGGTTCAAGAGGTGCTCGAACAGCAGAATCACCGGGTCACCCAGGCCCTCTTTGGAAAGGAGATGTTGGCATGAACTTTTTGGATCAATATGGCGAGATGCTCCTGGTGGCCACAGGGGAGACTCTGTATATGACCTTTTTTTCTGCCCTGTTCAGCTATCTGCTGGGCCTGCCCATGGGGGTGCTGGCCTACACCAGTGAAAAGGACTCCATTGCCCCCAACCGCCCCCTGAATCTGATTCTGGGGTGGATCATCAACATCGGCCGCTCCATCCCCTTTATGATTCTTATTGTGGCCCTGATCCCACTGACCCGGCTGATCATCGGAAAAGCCATCGGCCCCACCGCTGCCATTGTCCCCCTGACCATCGGCGCGGCGCCCTTTGTGGCACGCATGGTGGAGACCTCCCTCAAAGAGATCGACCGGGGTGTGATTGAGAGCGCTCGGGCCATGGGTGCCACCAACTTCCAGATTGTGTGGAAGGTTCTCCTGCCGGAGACCCTGCCCTCCCTCCTGCGGGGCGTCTCCATTGCGGCCATCACCATTGTGGGCTATACTGCCATGGCTGGCACCGTGGGCGGAAAGGGCCTGGGGGACGTGGCCATTCGCTACGGCTACCACCGGTATGAATATATGGTCATGCTGGCCACCATTGTCATTCTGGTGGTGTTGGTTCAGCTGATCCAAGTGGTGTTCAACGTCCTGTCCAAACGGATCGATAAGAACCGCTGATGATTCGAGTGGCAGATGGGGGATCTGCCCCCAAAATTGTTGGATTCAAGAGGCGATAAAAGCCCTCTTTGCAATCATTTAGAACGATGAGAAAGGAAGACGATCGATGAAAAAATTGGTATCTCTCTGTTTGGGGCTGCTCCTGGCTGGCTCTCTGGCGGCCTGCGGCTCTGGTGACGGTTCCTCTGGCTCTGGCTCCTCTGGAACGTTGGAAAAGATCTCTGTGGGTGCAACACCGGTGCCCCATGAGGAGATTTTGGAGTTTATCAAACCCCAGCTGGAGGCCCTGGGCTATGAACTGGAAATTGTGCCCTTTACAGACTACCAGCTGCCCAACAGCTCCCTGGCAGCCGGAGAGATTGATGCAAACTACTTCCAGCACAAGCCCTTCCTGGACACCTACAACGCCAACAACGGCACCGATTTGGTGAGTGCAGGCAACGTCCACTTTGAACCCCTGGGACTCTATGCCGGCAGAACCTCCACCATTGAGGAGCTGCCGGACGGGGCTACCATCGCCATTCCCTCTGACCCGTCCAACGAGGCACGCGCCCTGAACCTTCTGGCCGATCAGGGCCTCATTGAGCTGAAGGAAGGCGTAGGCCTGGAGGCCACCCCTCTGGACATCGTCTCCAACCCCAAGAACCTGCAGTTTGAGGAGATGGAGGCCGCGCAGATCCCCATGAGTCTGCCGGATGTGGATATGGCCGTCATCAACGGCAACTACGCCCTGGGCGCAGGGGTCATCGACAAGGTGGTTGTCACCGAGGCGCTGGATTCTGAGGCTGCCACCCAGTACATCAATGTTGTGGCCGTGCGCAAGGAGGATGCAGACAGCCCGAAGATTCAGGCTCTCATGCAGGCCCTCACCAGTGATGAGACACGGGCATTCATTGAGGAGACCTACGGTGCCTCCGTGCTGCCCGCCTTCTAAACTCCTGAAAGAGTCTAACAGCCGCTGGTCTTCTTTTGATGGCCGGCGGTTGTTTTTGCTTACGGCAAATTGTACTGGCGTGATCAGCAGTCTAATTCTTGTGGGCTGAGAGGGAGAATACCGCCTGCGGGATCTCATGCTGTAGACGAAATGACATTGGATGGGGGTCACATCACGCTATATAAATAGGAAGGCCATACCATGGAAGAAATATGTCCGCCCAAAAAGGGCGAGATATTTTCCATCTGTGACCTATCCGTAGGGAAACGGATGTTATTTGTTTTTGATAAAAATATAACAATTAATTATAAAATTTTTCTTGACTTTGCTCAAAAATATGGTAAGATAAAAAAGAGGATCTTCTGCCCGTGTGGAAGAATCCTTTTGCTGCGAGGTTTATGGGGGTAAAATAAGAACAAAGGGCTGTGGAAACATCCGCAGTCCTTTGTTTTTATAGTTGGGGCCATTCTCTCCTGCAAAGGGTTGAGTAGAGAAAGAATTTCCCAAGCAGATGCAAAGACGCAAAATGGATGGATCTCTCCACCCAAATGGGCTAGGCTTGGTGCAGCCTCTGTGATATAATCATGGTTAGAAACAGCGTCCATGGGTGGTCCTGTGGATCGAGCGGTGTGTATTGGAACAACAGGGAGGATTGAAGATTTTATGGTCAAAAAGATACTTGTTTTGATCTCAATGAACGAGAGACAGAAGCAGACCATTGTGGATGCTGCCCCAGGGCAGGAGATGGTTTTTGCGCTCCAAGAGACGGTAACGCCGGAGCAGGTCCAGTGGGCGGACATCATTGTGGGCAATCCGCCGCCGGCCATGCTCAAGGGATGTGACCACTTGGAGTGGCTGCAGATTGAAAGTGCCGGTACCAACGCCTACCTGGGGGATGTGCTGCCAAAGGGCACCATTCTGACCAATGCCACTGGCACCTATGGTCTGGCCATCAGTGAGTATATGCTGGGGATGCTGCTGCAGATCTACTATCACCTGGGCACCTACCATGACAACCAGAAGTTGCGCAAGTGGGAGTGTGTGGGCCAGGCCAAGTGCATCGAGGGTTCCACCGTCCTGGTGTTGGGCTTGGGGGACATCGGCGGCTCCTTTGCCCGGCGTGCCAAGGCGTTGGGCGCCTACACCATCGGTCTGCGGCGGGCGGACCAGAACAAGCCGGACTATCTGGATGAGCTGTATCTGACCGAGGAGCTGGATCGCCTGCTGCCACGGGCGGATGTTGTGGCCTTGACGCTGCCGGCCACCCCACAGACCTACCATATCATGGGCAAAAAGCAGTTGGGCCTGATGAAGGAGGACGCCGTGCTCATCAACGTGGGCCGTGGAACCTGCCTGGATACCCAGGCCCTCTGTGACACATTGGCACAGGGCAGGCTGCTGGGGGTCGCCCTGGATGTGGTGGATCCGGAACCCCTCCCGCCGGAACATCCCCTGTGGGCCTTTCCCAACGCCTATATTACACCCCATATCTCCGGGGTCCACAACCTGCCGGAGACGGTGGAACGGATTGTCCATCTGTGCGCCCGCAACCTGACCGCCTACCTCAACGGGCAGGAGCTGGAGAATATCATTGATTTTGAGACGGGCTACCGCAGACTCAAATAGGGCTCTTTGGGGCATCCGCATGTGATCCCGTTGGAAATTGACTTGGAACCAGCGGAATGTGGAAACAATTCAGCTGGCGGTCAAACTAGAACAGTTTCTGTGAGCGGAGTATCCTCCTCAAAATCGATGGGGCAGGGCTGCTCTCTGTGGAACCAGCAGACAAAAGAAAACCAGGGGAACGGCACGTTCCCCTGGTTTTTGTGTGTGATAAAGGCTTTTCTGCTACTCCTGGGAGATAACCTCTTTGAAGGTGGTGGCAAGCCCCGCCAGCCCCTGCAGATTGCTGGGGATGATGATCTTGGTGGCCTTGCCGTCGGCGGCCTTCTCAAAGGCCTCCAGGCTCTTGAGGGTCAACACGTGGTCGTTGGGGTTGGCCTCATTGAGCAGCTTGAGGCTGTCTGCCAGAGCGGTCTGCACCAGCATAATGGCCTCGGCCTCGCCACGGGCGACACGGATCTTCTCCTCCCGTACGGCATCGGCGTGGAGGATGGCAGCCTCCTTCTCGGCCTGGGCCCGCAGAATCTGGGACTCCTTTTCACCCTCGGCCACAAGGATTTGGCTGCGCTTTTCACCCTCTGCCCGCAGGATGGTCTCACGGCGCTCCCGCTCGGCACGCATCTGCTTCTCCATGGCGTCCTGGATGTCCCGGGGAGGAATGATGTTCTTCAACTCCATCCGGTTGACCTTGATGCCCCACTTGTCGGTGGCCACATCCAGGGTGGCAGTGATCTTGGTGTTGATGATATCACGGGAGGTGAGGGTGTGGTCCAGCTCCATCTCACCGATGATATTTCTCAGGGTGGTGGCGGTCAGATTCTCAATGGCAGAGATGGGCCGCTCCACACCGTAGGTGAACAGCTTGGCATCGGTGATCTGGAAGAACACCACCGTGTCAATCTGCATGGTGACGTTGTCCTTGGTGATCACCGGCTGGGGCTTAAAGTCCACCACCTGTTCCTTCAGGGACACCTTTTTGGCAACACGGTCGATGAAAGGAACCTTGAAGTGCATCCCGGTCTGCCAGGTGCCGTTGTAGGCGCCCAGGCGCTCCACCACATAGACCGTGGCCTGGGGAACAATTTTGATGTTGGAGACAATCACAAACAGCACCAGCAACAGAATGATGATGACAATGGCTGTTGTGAATGCAGGGGGTAGAATACTTAACAACATAACATAGACCTCCTCAAACATGTATTGCAACGGAACATTCCGCAGTTGCTAAATCAAGCGGTCAACCGTCAGGGTGACGCCGTGGATGGCCTTGATGAGCACCTTTTCTCCCACGGGAAAGATCTCTCCCTCCTCGGAGCGAGCAGCCCAATCCAGGCCGGAGACGCTGACCCGGCCCTGGCCCAGGTCGTTGTTGATCTCCTGTTGGACAATGCCAATTTTGCCGATGACACTATCTGCATTGGTATGTACATGGTTGACATGGATCACCTTTTTGACAAAGGGACGGGTGGCCACCAGGGTCAAAAAGGCCACGCCGATGAATACAAAGAATTGTACCCAGATTGTGGCACCCATGAGCGCCGGCACAATGGCGACCAGTGCGCCGATGGCAAACCAGATGGCCACCAGTTGCACGGTACAGGCCTCAACAACCCCCAAGATCACCGCAAATATCAGCCAAGCGATGGTCAGCCATTGGCCCTCTGAAAAGAACGGCATGTGATTTTCCTCCTCAAATCAAATTGAAAATTTCTATAGGTCCGTTATAGGACCGGGTTTGACGTGTGTTCTTCGATACCTGCTGCAATGACCGCCAGCTGTAAAATTCGTTTGGCTTCCGCAGACAAAACTTTTTTCCCTGTGGATGTGATGCGGTAAACTTTTCTGCGGTCCACCTCTTGAACCACCTCGATCAGGCCATCGCTCTCCATCTTATAGAGGATGGTGTAGACGGTGCTGGCCCCCAGGTTGACACGCTGTTGTGTCGTCTGCGCAACCTGCTGCATGATGCCATAACCGTGGTTTTCGTGTTGTAAGGTGCTCAGGATCAAAAAGCTGGCTTCGCTCATGGGAATATACGTTTTAATCAGATGTTCCAGTTCTGCCAAGATTCCTTTGCCTCCCTCTCTATATCGTTTTATGATATATCATTGATTGCAATATATCATATGTTGATATAACTGTCAAGAGGGGGCGTGAAAAGTTCACAATCTATCCAAACCTTACCAAGAACAACTTTCCCCCTGGCGCTGAAAAGGGGCGTGGCCGAGGACCGCAACGCCGGATCAAAGGCAAGCGACAGGGGGAAGGGTATTTTATGTTTGGCTGCCCTCCCCAAGGTTGACATACTTGAGGTAGGCGTTGATAAAGCCATCTAGATCTCCGTCCATGACGGCCTGGATGTTTCCGCTCTCATAGCCGGTGCGGTGGTCCTTGACCAAGGTGTAGGGCATAAACACATAGGAGCGGATCTGGGAGCCCCACGCAATCTCTTTGACATCCCCTTTGATGTCCTCGATCTTGTCGTAGTGTTCCCGCTCCTTGATCTCCAGAAGCTTACTTTTGAGCATCTTCATGGCCACCTCTTTGTTCTGGTGCTGGCTGCGCTCATTTTGGCAGGCCACCACAATGCCCGTGGGCAGGTGGGTCAGGCGCACCGCCGAAGAGGTCTTGTTGACATGCTGGCCACCGGCGCCGCTGGAGCGGTAGGTATCCACCCGCAGGTCCTTTTCGTCGATGACAATATCCGTGTCATCGTCGATCTCCGGCAGCACCTCCACCGAGGCGAAGGAGGTGTGCCGCCGGCCGGCGGTGTCAAAGGGGGAGACCCGCACCAGCCGGTGAACCCCTGCCTCAGACTTTAAAAATCCATAGGCGTGGAGCCCTTCAATGAGGATGGAGGCGCTCTTGATCCCCGCCTCATCACAGGGGAGATAGTCCAAAATTTTGCACTTCATCTCGTGGCGTTCCGCCCAGCGGGTATACATACGGTAGAGCATCTGGGCCCAGTCCTGGGCCTCGGTGCCGCCAGTACCTGCATGGATGGTCAGGATGGCATTTTTATCGTCATATTCCCCGGTGAGCAGGGTAGCTAATTTTTGTGCCTCCAGTTCAGCCAAAATGCCGGAGACCTCATGCTTGATCTCCACATCGGCGGAGGGATCCTCCTCCTCCATGGCAAGGTCGATGAGGACCAGTGTGTCCTCATACCGCTGCACCAGATGGTCGTAGGCTTGCAGCTGCTCCTGGATCTGTTTGGTGCGGCGCAGGATCTTTTGAGAGCGTTCCACATCCTCCCAAAAACCCTCCTGCGCTGTTGTCTGCTCCAATTCACTGAGCTCTTTTGTCAGTTTGCTATATCCCATAGCGACCTTTAAATCGTCCAGCTGGGGCTTGGCATCCAACAGGCTAATCCGCAGTTCATCATACAACAGCATAAATTACAAAATCCTCCAATACCTTTGAATCGTGGTTGGGCGTGCTCTGATTTTTCTCATCCTTCGCCCCGGCGGATGGAAAACTCAGCAGTCCCTCACGCCTCTTTTTGAAGGTTGGCCAGCACCAGCATAAACAGCTGGGTGCGCTCCAGCAGGCCGGGGATGTACATGCGCTCCGCAGGGGTATGGATATCGTTCATATAGGGGCCAAGGGCGTCCACTGTGGCAACCCCAAGGCTGGAAAAATAGCAGGCGTCTGAGGAGCCGGAGGAGTGGCACTCAGGGAAATCGCAGCCCATCTCCAGCCCGGCCCGGTGGACCAGCTCATAGGCCTGCAGGTTTTTCTCTGTGCGCTCCATGGGCGGGAAGAGGACCTCCAGTTTGGTTGTGGTGGTGCATCCGTCCAAAAAGGCGTGATCCGCCAGAGAGGCCACATGGTCTTTGGCCACCGCAAGGGCTTGGGAATCCTTTAGGCTCACGGAACAGGCAGCCTGAGCAAAGCCGGGGATGATCCCGGTGGTGGTACCCCCGTGCATGGTGCCAATGTTGTAATACAGCTCATGGACAGGGTCATTTTTCCCATAGAGCTCCAACACCTTGGAGGCCAACTCCACGTTGGCAGAGCGGCCCTCGTGGTATTTCAGACCGGAATGGGCCTCCTTGCCCTGGACCTGCACCTCAATTTCCGCAATGCCCTTGCGGAAGGTGATGATGCCGTTGTTCTCCCGGGCGGGTTCAAAGACAAAGGCATAGTTGGTGTTTTTGCTCTCCGCTTGGAATAGCTTACGGCCAGTGGGGGAGCCGATCTCCTCATCCGCATTGTAAAGGAAGACAATCTCCCAATCGGGGAGCAGCCCCAACTCTTTGGCGCCCAGGGCCGCAAACAGGGAGGTCACAACGCCGCCCTTACAGTCGGCAACTCCCAGGCCGTGGGCCCAATCTCCCTCGATATGGAAGGGATGTTTTTGGGTGTCCCCCGGGTGAAAGACAGTGTCCAAGTGGGCGTTGAGAATGATCTTGCCCTTTTTACTGCCAGCATTGAGGCGGGCCACAACGTGTTTGCCGGTCTTGGGACACTCGGTGAGCTCTACTTTGGCGCCGATCTCCTCCAAGACCTGGCACACCAGCTCCACCACCTTGGCGTTGCCGGGAAGGGTGCCTGTGCCGCAGTCGATGCCGGCAAACTGCTCCAGCAGAGCCAGCTGGCGGGGTAATAGCTCCTGGGTTTTCTGCAAGGTCCGCTGGGCGCAATTGGATTGTTGCATGCGATTACCTCCTCATAAAAGTTGTGTGACGTAAAAAATCCCTGCTGATCCCGGACCAATCTGTCCCATCTCTGAATGCGGAGGATACGCCGGGAACAACAGGTGCAGAATCCAAATCAGACGGACGTGGTTGACATCCACCTGCCCAAAAACTTGAAAAATGCTCTGGTTGTATTGTATCACGTCTGTCTGAGAATGAAAAGAGTTTCTCGCTGTGGAAGGAATTTCTGGGACAGAAAAGGGAGATTGTGGGGCAGTCACCCGGGTTTTTCCTGAAGGAATAGAAGGAAATTTTACAGAAAAATCTCAAATTTACTTGCCAAGTGTGCTATACTTAATTTGAAACAAAATACTTCTTAGATCCGGGCAATTGGAACCTTTCCCATGCCGCCATGGCCTGAAGATGTGTGGGGAATCGTTTCCGGTTGCTCTTGTTTTTGCACCGGCCTGATCCTGCTGATTCCTAGTTTCTGGAATTACTCAGTACCAGGGGAGAAGGGCCGCCCATACTGCCAAAGGAGGTTGGTTGTTTGTCAGCCATTGCATTGCTTCATACACACGAAGGGGAAAACCCGGCCTTTGTGGCCTGGCTCCAGGAGCATCTCCCCTGGGGTGGGGCCCTGTGGGAGATGCTCTGGCACAGTGTGACCTCCTTTTTGGAGATCTTCCTGCTGCTGCTGGCCGTCCTGTTCCTGGTCTCCTTCCTGCAGACCTATCTGCCGGTGGAAAAGATGCGCCAGAAGCTGTCGGCGCTGCGTGGACCGGCGGGAATGGCGGTGGCCATCCTGTTGGGGGTTCTCTCCCCCCTGTGCAGCTGCACAGTGATCCCTTTGCTCATGGGGTTCGTGGCCATCGGGGTGCCCCTGACCTTCTGTTTTACATTTATCACTGCGGCTTCGGCCCTGAACATGAGCACACTGGTGGGGCTTTTTGCCCTGTATCCCCGGACGGTCGCCCTCCCCTATGGGGTCTGCGCCCTGTTGCTCTGTGTGCTGGTTCCCCTGGCGGTGCGCCGGTTTGCCAGTGGGGAAACCCAGGTCCGATTGGAGGGGGCGGCAAGCTATCAGGACACCTCCGGGCTGAACCTTCCCCAACGGCTGGTTTTTGCCCTGGTCTCTGCGCTGGACACCATCTCCCATGTGTGGTATGCCCTGCTGTTCAGTGTCATCCTCTCGGAGGCCATCCTCACCTTTGTCTCCGATCAAACCCTCTCCACCCTACTGACAGGGGATAACCCCATCACATTGGTGGTGGCAGTGTGCATCGGCGCTCTGATGCATGCGGATGTCTACTCCATGGCTCCGGTGGTCCAGGTGATTGCCGGGTATTCTACCGCCATTCCGGTGGCCTTTATGCTCTCGGGCATGCTGGTCTCCATTCCCCAGGTGACCCTCATGGCCCAGGCCTTTTCCCACCGCCTGGTGCGCACCTATGCCCTGGTGGTGGCGGTGCTCTCCCTGGTGTGTGGTGTGATTCTCGCACTCCTCTTTTGAGGACCTGATAACAGATAAAAAGGTGGCGTCCCTTTTGTGGAAGGGGCGCCGCCTTTTTGCATTGTGATCGAAGTGGAAGGGGAGAGGCTGGCTTTCCCTCATCCGGTTAAGACAACTGTTTGCGCAGCACCCGGCCGGCACAGACGGACTGCTGCACCCCCTCATCCACCGCGATGACGCCATTGATGAACACAAAGTCCACCCCACTGGCAGGAGCGTTGTGGTGCAGATAGTCGGAATGATCCGCCACGTTGGGCAGGTCCAAAAGAAGCAGATCCGCCTTTGCTCCCTCTGTAATGACGCCCCGATCGGTCAGGCCGAGTTTGGCGGCGGGCATCCCGGTCATCTTGTAGATGGCCTGGGGCAGGGTCAGCAGATGCTCCTGGTTGACGTACTTTTCCAACACCCGGATAAAGGAGCCAATGTAGCGGGGGTGGTACCGCCCAAAGGAGGGGAACCCATCGGTGCACACCATGGAGCAGGGGTGCTTGAGGATGCTGGCAACCTCCTTTTCATCCAGCAAAAAGACGATCATCATCACATTGTTGGAACTATCCTTGATGATATCCAGGGCCATTTCAAAGGGATCCCGACCCCGTTCCTGGGCGATCTGCTCCACGGTTTTGCCCACATAGTCCTCCACGGAGCACTCGTTGATGAGGATCTTATCCCACCCGCCGTGCTGGTAGAAGTTTTCATAGGTGGCGGGCTCCTTTTTGATATCCGCAATGATCTTTGCCCGGGTCTGAGGGTCAGAAAGGCGCTTGAGGAGTTCCTCCACGCCGCCGCCCAACGCCCAGGGGGGCAGCACGGCGCTGAATTGGGTGCTGGACGCGTCATAGGGGTAGACGTCGCAGTTCACCCGGTATCCCTCGTCGTTGGCCCTTTGGATCATATCCAGCGTGACGGCTGTTTTTCCAAAATTTTTCTTTCCCGCGGCCTTGTGGTGGGAGATCTCGGTGTTGACCCCTGTGGTCCGGGTGACGCGCAAGGTCTCCTCCACCGCCTCCACCAGGTGGAAGCTTTCATTGCGCATGTGGGTGGAGTAGAGCCCGTCATATTCTGCCACAACCTGAGTCAGCTGGAGGATCTCCTGGTCGTTGGCGTAGGTGCCCGGGGGATAGATCAAGCCGGTGGACATGCCAAAGGCCCCAGCCTGTAGGCTGTCCCGCAGCAGCCCCTTCATGCGGTCCAATTCCTCCTGGGTGAGCTGCCGGTCCTCAAATCCAGAGATGGCCGCCCGCAGCGCGCCGTGCCCCACCAGGGCAGCCGTGTTCAAAAGGGGCTGCTGCTCCTCCAGGGCCTGCAGATACTCTGCAAAGGTGGTCCAGGTGTAGGGGATGGGGATGTTGGAAAAGTAGGGGTTGTTGTAGACCCGCAGCTGTTCCCGGTACTTGGGATTTACCGGGGCGGCCCCCAATCCGCAGTTGCCGATGACCTCCGTGGTGAAGCCTTGGCGCAGGCGCAGAGGGTTCTTCTCCGGATGGAAGGTGATGGCGTCCGAATGGCAGTGGATGTCGATAAAACCGGGGGTGAGGGTGCGTCCCTTGGCGTCAATGGTCCGTTTGGCCGGTTGACCGCCCAGGGGTGTTGGGGCATTGCAGTCTGGCTTTTTACAGATCTGCACAATGGTGTCCCCCACAATGCCCAGGTCTGCCCAATAGGGGTCCTCGTTTTTGCCGTTGACAACCTGTGCATTCTGAATCAGAAGATCCAACATGGGTGTTTTGTTCCCTCCTTTGTGATGATGGGTGTGATGGCGAATGGATAAACATAGTATACCAGAAAATTGCCAGAAGTACTAGAAAAATCAAACAGGTTTCCCAGTGCCAAGGGTTATCCTGTCTTTGGGCAGCCCCTTCTGCAACGAGGAAAATGGAACGAGTGCATGCCAGCTTGGATTGATCCGGCAATAGAGCGGGGAGGTGCGCGACAGATCTGGATAAACTTCCATCATATGGAGATGCGAACAAAGAAAATAAAAGAACTCCTCAAAATATTGCACAAAAAATACAAAAAACCATTGGTGAAAAGAAAAAATCTTTTCGAGTTGAATCACAGTTTCTTGAAATGCCTGTTGGGACAAGGTACAATGAATCATAGAGTTGGAAAGGAGCGTTGGAATAAAATGGAACAACCTAGGAAGCTGTTTTACGGCTGGGTCATTGTGGGCGCCTGCTTTTTGGTGATGGCTGTCTCCATGGGGATTGTGACCAACTGCGCCAGTTTGTTTACAAAACCCCTGTGTGACGACCTGGGTATGAGCCGTCAGGCCGCCGGATGGATCCTCACCATCACCTATGCGGGGCAGATGGTGACATCCCTCTTCAGTGGAAAAATATTTGCCACCTTTGATGTGCGCTTTGTCATGAAGATCTGCGGCATTGGCGTCACGATCGGTTGGTTCCTGTATTCCATGGCCTCCCAACTGTGGCAATTCTATTTGATCTCTGTTTTGGTGGGACTCTGTGTGGGACTGGTCCACATGGTGCCCCTGTCCATCATCGTCGGCAACTGGTTCCACGAAAAGCAGGGCTTTGCCCTGGGCATTGCCTTTATGGGCAGCGGCGTGGGCGGGATGCTCTTCAACTCCCTCACCGGCGTGTTCCTGGAGCAGTGGGGCTGGAGAACCGCCTATCAAATTCTGGCTGCCATCATGTTCTGTGTATTGATCCCTGTCATCTTCTTGGTGCTGCGCACCCGGCCGGAGGATATGGGCCTGGAGCCCTACGGCGCTGGCAAGCGCGCTGCCTCCTCTAATCAACCCCAGGCAGAGTTGGAGGGCAGGACTTTTGCGCAGATATCCGGTCGCTTCAGCTTTTGGGCCTTTGTGGTGATCAACCTTCTTGTGGGTGTGTGCATGAACGGGCTGATGCTGAACATCTCCCCCCACGTCAGTGAAAGTGGTTACAGTGCCTCCTTCGCAGCCAACATCTCCGCGCTGTGTATGGGCAGCCTTGCCATTGGCAAATTCCTGCTGGGCACCCTGTATGACCGGTTGAGCGTCAAGTGGGCCACCTTTTGGCCCTATCTGTGCACGGTTTTGGGCCTGTTGGGCGCCATCTTTGTGCGCAACCCAGTGGCGCTGGTGGTCCTGGTCTGTTGCTGTGGCTTGGGGGGCGCCTATGGCTCTGTTGCCACCCCCATCCTGGTGCGCACCCTTTATGGCTCCAAGGACTATGGGACCATCTACGGCGTCATGGCTGCGGTGATGCAGTTGGGCAGCATGATCACACCTGTGTTCCTGGGGGCGGTCTTTGACGCCACAGGCAGCTACACCACCGGCTACTGGATCATGGCGGTGACTACATTGGTCATGGGCGTCTTCTGTATGCTGGATCTGCGTCAGATCCAGCGGGAGGGCAAGGCGGCAGCTTTGAAATTGGAACAAAACAATACATAATAAAATAAAGAAAGGCAGAGGCCTGGCAGAGGGCCTTTTGCCATGTTCTGGGGCCAAAGACGTGGTTCTTATGTGTGGATGCCCTTGCAGGACAGAGCAAATTGGAGTACAATAATAAAGCAGCTAAAACATCTTTGAGAAAGAAGTGTCAGAGAGATGCAGAGAACGCCCAAAAAATTTTTTTATGGCTGGGTCATTGTAGGGGCCAGCTTTGTGGTGATGGCCCTCACCATGGGCATTGTGACCAACTGTGCCAGCCTGTTTGTCAAACCCCTTTGCGATGACTTGGGGATCAGCCGCCAGGCGGCAGGGTGGATCACCACTGCAATTTATGCGGGGCAGTTGATAGCGGCGGTGTTCAGCGGGCGGATTTTTTCCAAACTCGAAACACGGTTTGTTATGAAAATTTGCTCCATTGTTTTGGCAGTGGGCCTTTTGGGTTACTCGTTTGCCTCCCAGCTGTGGCAGTTCTATCTGATCTCCTTTGTGGTGGGCGTCTGCCTAGGGTGGGATCACATGGTTCCCATCTCTATGATCCTTGGCAACTGGTTCCATGAAAAACAGGGCCTGGCTCTGGGGGCGGCCTTCATGGGCAGCGGCGTAGGAGGAATGCTCTTCAACTCCCTCACCGGCGTGCTATTGGAGAGCTGGGGATGGCGCACCACCTATCAGATCCATGCGGCCCTCATCTTTTTCCTGCTGGTGCCCATTGTATTTTTTGTTCTCAGAACCCGGCCGGAGGATATGGGCTTGGAGCCACTGGGGGGCTATCCACAGACAAATCCGCAGACAGGGGCCCCGTCCCAGAGTGGCTGGATGTTGGGGCAGGTCGTCAGACGCCCAAGTTTTTGGACCTTCTGCGGCATTGCCTTTTTGTCAGAAATCGCGATGAATGGGCTCATGCTCAATGTCTCTCCTCACATCAGCGAGAGCGGCTACAGCACCTCCTTTGCGGCCAACATTTCTGCTCTGTGCATGGGCAGCCTTGCGCTGGGCAAGTTTTTGCTGGGAGAGTTCTATGACCGCATGGGGCCCAAGCGTGCCACCGTGTGGCCCTATGTGTGTACGGCCATCGGGCTGTTTGGGGCGGCGCTGGCCCGCTACCCAGCGGCGCTGGTGCCCATGGTCTGCTGCTGCGGCATTGGGGGAGCCTATGGATCGGTGGGATTCCCCATCCTCATTCGCTCCTACTACGGTTCCAGAGACTATGGATCTATCTATGGTCTGGTTATCGCCGTTTTGCGGTTGGGGGATATGCTCACACCGATCTTTATGGGGGCAGTCTTTGATGCCATGGGGACCTATGTGCCGGCCTATTGGTTGATGTTGGTCACTGTTGCAGTGATGGGAGTGGGCTGTATCCTCAACCTTCAACGGTTGGAAAAGCAGATGCCCACGTTGGAGGCCCGGGCGGCAACCGAACCGTAGAGGGCTGCACTCCACAAATGTCCAGAGAGAATAGAATTTTTGTCCATTTGATACCCACTGGCCTGACCTTGGCCGGTGGGTATTTTGATTGGCGCGAGCCGGCGGGAGGAGTAAGGACCACTGGGTTCATGGATATCTCAAATCGGGATTTTGAGATATTTCAATACGTGAATTTATCCTAAAGAGGATAAATCTAACAATTTATGATGCTTTGTGTATTTTAAATATAAAAATAAATATATTTAAAATAAAAATGTCTAAATATATTGATTTGTTGGAAAATGTATGATATATTTACAATTAAAGGAGAAGATTCCAATGTTTCAGTTTTAATTGGAGATCCTGAGAAGAGATGTACAAAACAGAGAAAGGGGAAAGACAGAAATGTTGACGAAGAAAAAACGTTTGATCGGCCTGGGCTTGGTTCTGTTGGTGGTCGTATCCATCCTGTGTATGAGCATTTCAGCAATGGGCTACGGCTCAAGAAGCTATTCTGTGAGCAGCGGCTCTTGGAACAACAAAGCGACCGATGTTTGTTGGTCCACTGGAGAGTCAACAAAAATCGATTGGAAAAATGTGCTGAGAACTGGTTCGTATGCCTCATACAAATTGAAATCCACTACAGGATCTTTGTTTGATGCAACGGTCCAAAAGATGGATAACTCGGGTAGCTTTAGTTTGTATAACATTGAGGTCAGTGGAATCCCTCGCTACTATTCCACAGTAGAATATGAGGGTAGCAGTGTCAGTGGAACACTGAGCTTCACCAAATCCAACTCATAAAGAGCCCCTTTGGGGCTCTTTCTCAAAAGGAGGGATCACCATGCAGCCTACCATCAAAGTCCAATTGAAGTCATTGGTTCATTCCGGGTGGCTGGGAGCCATGCTTGCACCGCTGATCGCCATTGGTGTCATATACTCCTTTGAGGAATACGGTGTGGCATCCTTTGGGGACCGTGGCAGATATCTGTTGCTCTATTTCAACGTCTACGTGATCATCCTGGGGGTATACTTAGCCCGGTCCATCCGGGATCTGGAGACAACCCTCCAATCAAGAACGGCACTGTATCTGACAAAGATACTCAGCGGGATGGCATTTGGCGCCATCGGCTTTTTGGTACCACTGGTCTGCTTCCTTCTGCAGGAGATCCTCCTGCCGGTGGAACTATCGTTGGTGCTGGGCTATCTCCTAAAATTCGCCCTGGACTGGTTGGTGGCCTTGGCCTTTCTGATTCCACTGGGCTTTTTCTTGGGGCTGCTGTTCTCTAACAAGGGGGCCTATGTGGCTGCGGTGTTTCTCTCCTTCTTCCTGAGCCCCTTTTTGACCGTGCTGTTGGAGGAGCAATGGAGTGATTTTGCCGGTTTGTCCACGGGCAACGCGTTGATGCGGCTGCTGAACCTCTCCATTGACAACCCCTCCAACCTCACCTACTACTTCGGCGGGGCGGAGCTCAACCGGAACATGTGGTGCAACCTGCTGTTCTACCTGCTGTTTGGTGGGATGTTGGTGTTGGTTGTCCTGTGTCTGCGCAACCCAGGCAATCGGAAAAAGGGCCTGTGCATGCTGGGGAGCTTCGTCCTATTGGTGGGAACGGGCGCCGCAGGGTACGGATTTATCCGCACGGCCCCTACCTATATCGATGTGGGGTATCGGACGTGGAAGGGTGCGGACCCATATCCAGAAAAGATCCGGCCTCTGTCTGTAAAAGAGGCGTATACTGGGCTGGAAATTGTGGACTACAGCATGGACCTCTCCCTCAAGGAGGCGCTTGCCAACTCCTGCAGCATCACCCTTTCCAACACAGGGGAGGAGTCGTTCCAACAGAACTTGGAACTGAAGCTGGATGAGAGCTTGAAGGTGAAGGGCGTTTCCTATGAGGGTGTGCCCATGGCCTATTTCCAGGAAGGGGATACCCTCCAAGTGCAGGGCCTCACCATTGCCCCGCGGCAACAGGGAACCCTGCAGATTGACTACGAGGGACGGATCAACTACATGGATGGGCTCCACGTCCGGTTGGTCTATGCGGACAACAACAGTGCTTGCCTGCCGGAGATGTTCTGCTGGTATCCCCAGCTGGAGAATGGCCAGGAGAAGATCCCCTACGAGGTGCGGGTGACCAGCAGGAATCCGGTGATCTCCAACCTGCGCAGTGGGGGGGATCCCACAGTACTCCAGGGCAACACCCAGCGGATCTGCCTGTATTCTGGTTATTTTGAGACCAGGGAGGTGGATGGAAAGCCTGTAACGGCCTCGGTTTTCCTGTGGAGATCTCCTAGCTCTTTGTCAGCGATTGATCACTTGGTTGATCTTTCAGAGTTTGGTGAAAGAAAACCGGAAGACCTATATTATGGAGTTTGGCCAGTGACCTATGATTTTATCTGGCCTAAGGAGAAAGTTGGCCAACAGGTAAATCGATATTTCATTTTACCCGCCACATATAATGATGCATTTAGAGCTTATATTTTTGACGATCTGGGTATTTTGGCAGAGACGCTCTTTCGGTGAGGTTGATGTGGTGCAACGATGACTGCCCGACAGATAACTTGCACAACGCACAAGATATCTTTTCCCTTGGAAGATGAGGAGAAAGGGGCAGCCCATGTGGCCACCTTGGATACAGAATACCTTGGTGGAGCCAACAGACGGTGAGGAGGAACGTTATGAACCGGTTACAGATCCAGAATTTAGCGTTTGCCTATTCCCGCTCCAAGCGGATTTTTGAGGATTTTTCTCTGGAACTCTCCAGTGGAATCAATGTGTTGCTGGGGGCCAATGGCAGTGGGAAGACCACCCTGTTCAAAATGTTGGCGACCATCACCGTCCCCCAAAAAGGAACCATCCGGCTCAACCAATTGGATTACCGCCGGGACAATGTGAGGCCGGCCATCTCCTACATACCGCAAAGTTTTGATCTTTTTCCCTCGCTGACGCCGTTGGATTTTTTGCGGTATATCGGAGAGGTCAAGTACGGGATGAAGGGCGCGGCCCTGGAACAGGAGGTTCAGCGCGTGGTGGAGCTGGCCGATCTTTCGGAGTTTACCACCAAGCGCATGGCAAGCCTCTCTGAGGGCATGAACCGCCGGGTGGGTATTGCCCAGGCGCTGATGGGGGACGCAGTACTTATCATTGCAGATGAACCAACTGCCGGTCTGGATCCGGAACAGCGGGAGAACTTTAACCAGATCATCCGCCGGATTCCAAAGGAGAAGATCGTACTGCTCTCCACCCACATCATTGAGGATATTAAGGAGTTTACGGATCACCTTGTGGTGCTATCCAAGGGAAAAGCCTCTTTCCAGGGGAGTTATGAGGCCTTTGTTCACTCCTTGGACGGCCGCTTCTTCCAGCTGGAGAATCCGACCCAGGCCCAGTTGGAGGAACTGCAGCAGAAGGGGAGGCTGCTGGGCCGTCAGATCGATGATCTGGAGCACCGCCGGTACCGCTACGTACTGGCAGATCCTGACAACGGACCCCGTGGGGAGGCCGTTCAGCCCACGCTTGGGGAGCTGTGGGCCTACTATGAGTAGGCCCAGGTGGAGGTTTTGGGTGGATTTCAAGCTCTGCTAAAAGATGTTGTTGATTGCGCTGGTGCTGCCCATCCTCCTTTGGATTTGGATGCTGCTGATGCCATCGCTCTTTTTCCCCGATCCCCGGGAGATGGAGCTGAAAAGGGCGATCTTTTACTATCTGGATCTCCTGCTGCCATTGATGCCTGCTCTGGTGGTGCTGTACCTCTTTTCCAGCAGTTTTGAGCGCCGGGGCTGTGCCTTTTTGTACACGCTGCCACCCAACCGCTTTGTACTCTTGCTGGTGCGCTGGCTGCGGATCGTACTGCTGTGGCTGGCAGTGTACATTCCCCTGTTGGTGTGGTGCCACCGGCAGATTGTGAAGGTCCTGTCCCAGGAGAATTTCATCTCCCTGGGGGAGTTTCTGTTTCAAGAGCTGCCCAATCCTCTGTTCCTCTGTGCCCTGGCACTGTTGGCTACTGTGCTCTCCAAGCAGTTGTTCTATGGGATGATCTGTGTGGGAGGCTACTTTTTGGTGGATGCCGCCACCCAGGGGGATGTCTTTGGCAATTGGACCCTCTGCCACCACCTGTTGTATTCCCAGGGCCAATCGGCCAATTTTATGACGGTGAACCGCACCAACCTGCTGGTGGGAACGGTGGGGATACTCCTCCTGGCCTACCTGATCTACTGTTCCCCCTGGTACCGCAGAAGGTTGTAGCGCTCCGGAAGATGCATTGGAAGCTGTGAAAGCAGCCAATCAATAAAACAGTGGGGACCCTCCCAGGAGGGTCCCCACTGCTATTTGATGCATGTAGGTTACAAAATTTTATCCAACTTGAGGATGGAGAGGGCGTAGATCTTGATGGTCTCCATAAATTTGTCGATCTTCACGCACTCGTCAGGCTCATGAAGGCCGCCGCGGCCCTGCTCCTGGAAGGGATTGGGTTCCCCATGGAGCAGACGGGGTCCAAAGCCCACCGCATTGGGCAGCTGCCGGGCATAGGTGATGCCGCCGGTGGTATAGCAGCCCTCGTTGGTGCCCATCACAAAGTTGAACACATCGTTGAGAGCCTTGACCTCCGGCTGATCCGCAGGGATATAGATGGGTTTGGTGTTGGTGAAGTTGCGGATCTCAAAGAAGCTGCGGAAGGCCCGGTGGATCAGACGGATCATGATGTCGTCGTCATTGACAGTGACGGGGTAACGGATATCCACGCTCAAAACCAGGCGCTTGTACTGGAAATCAATCATGCCGCCAATGTGGGTGAGCTTGCCGGAGGGCTCATCGCTCATCTCAATATCCAGACCCTTGCCGTAGTGGTCAGAGAGCATGTCGCGGATCACCTTGACAGCCGTGATCTGGGGGCCGTGAACCACATCATATTTGTAGAGCATGTCGCAGAGTTTGTAAATGGCATTGACCGAACCCTCGGGGAAAGCTGCATGGCTGCCCCGGCCATGGGCAGTGATCTTGACGCCCTCCTCCGTGTCCTCCAGGTCAAACTCATCGGGGATGGTACCCTGGAGTTTCTCCTTGGTCAGGTCGTTGAGCACCACATAGGCAAAGTCTGCCACGGAATTTTTCACAGTGCCGCCCTTCATCTCCACAATGTTGCCATCCAGGGGCTGGGAGAGCAGGTCGCACCGGATGACACCCTTCTCGCCGCAGCAGACGGGGAAGTCCGTGTCAGGGATAAAGGAGAAGCGGGGTGCAGGGTTGCTGCGCAGATAGTAGCCAATGTCGTCGTCACCCGTCTCCTCACTGCCGCCCAGCAGGAACAGCAGGCTGTGTTTGGGGGCAAGGCCGATCTTTTTCAGGCACAGAGCCGCATGGAGGGCCGCAATAAAGGGACCCTTGTCATCGGCGACACCCCGGCCAAACATGTAGCCGTTCTCATAGGTCACTTTGAAGGGGTCATAGTGCCACTCCCCAGTGGCGGGCACCACGTCGGTGTGGGCAATGATGCCAATCTGCTCCGGGTTTTCCCCAGCCATGGTCAGGGTGGCGCAGTAATTGTTGTAGTTCTGCGCAGTCAGGCCATATTTTTCGCCAATTTCCAGTACGGCGCCAAGGGCCTTGGCGCACTCCTCCCCAAAGGGCTTGCCAAACTCGTCACTTTTGTGAGAGACACTGGGGATCTCCACCAACTGGGCGACCTCATCCAGAATGACCTGCTTGTTTTCCGCAAGATATGCGTCAATTTTTTTGAGGATCTCCTGATCGAACATATGTAAACCTCCTTTTGTGATTGACAAACAGCAATGTTATATAGCTTTTTCCATTATATCACCATTGGCAGGGAAAAGTAAAACAAATTTCTAAAACTTTTTCCATAAATCCCATGATATGCGCATAATTTACAGCTTAGAACCCACTTTCCGGGCAGAACAACCAAAAGTTCAGGAACGGGTTGCGGATAATCTTTAAAAAAGGGGGGAGCATGTCCATTTACAGGTGCAATCAAGGTTCGTTTAAACGGTACAAAGGTCATGTCTTTCCCCAAAAGTCCTTGGTGAAAAGGGAAAAATAAACTTTGACAAAAAAATAACATTGAAATCTATGGCGCAATCTCGTATAATAAAATCATATAGGCATGCCAAATTTGGATAAGTTTGGGTCTGGAACAAGTCGATGGAGAATGGGAGGATGCTTATGTTCCAAATTGTACACAAACAGCAGCTGAACGATGAGGTCTACCGCATGGACTTTGCCGCGCCGTTCATTGCCAGAAAGGCGCGGGCTGGTCAGTTTGTCATCTTCCGCGTGGATGAAAAGGGGGAGCGGATTCCTCTGACCATTGCGGACTACGACCGGGAGAAGGGAACCGTCGCGGTGATCTTCCAGGCAGTGGGCCGTTCCACCATGCTCCTCGCCCAGAAGCAGGAGGGGGAGAGCATCGCGGACCTGGTGGGCCCCTTGGGCAACCCCACCCCCTTGGAGAATGCTAAGAAGGTGGCGGTCATCGGCGGCGGCGTGGGCTGTGCCATCGCCTATCCAGTGGCCAAGGAGCTCCATGAGGCCGGCGTCCATGTGGATATGATCGCAGGGTTCCGCAGCAAGAACATCATCATCCTGGAGGAGGAGATGAAACAGGCCTCTGATCGCCTGTTTGTCACCACCGACGATGGCACCTATGGGGAGAAGGGGCTGGTTACCCAGGTGCTCCAGCGTCTGCTGGAGGAGGGCAACGAGTACGACGCTGTCTTCGCGGTGGGCCCAGTGGTGATGATGAAGTTTGTCTGCGCCACCACAAAGCCCTACAATGTGCGCACCATTGTGAGCCTGAACCCCATTATGATCGACGGCACCGGCATGTGCGGCGGCTGCCGGGTCACAGTTGGCGGACAGATCAAGTTTGCCTGTGTGGACGGACCGGACTTTGACGGCCACCAGGTGGACTTCGACGAACTGATGAAGCGCAACAATACCTATCAGGAGCAGGAGGCCCAGGAGCGCAGCCACACCTGCCGTCTGTTTGGAGGTGCTGAGTAATGCCAAATATGTCGCTGAAAAAGGTCCCCATGCCTGAGCAGGAACCCACCGTACGGAATAAAAACTTCCAAGAGGTGGCCATGGGCTATACAGAGGACATGGCGGTGGAGGAGGCTACCCGCTGCCTGCACTGCAAACACAAGCCCTGTGTCTCCGGCTGTCCGGTGAATGTGCGGATTCCGGAGTTTATTGAGCAGGTCTCGCAGCGCAACTTTGCCAAGGCCTATGAGATCATCAAGACCACCAACGCCCTGCCTGCCGTATGTGGCCGGGTGTGCCCCCAGGAGTCCCAGTGCGAGGGCAAATGTGTGCGGGGCATCAAGGGGGAGCCGGTGGCCATCGGCCGCCTGGAGCGCTTTGTGGCCGACTGGTATGCGGCCAACGGTCCCAAGGTCCAGGAGAAGATTCCATCCAACGGCCACAAGGTGGCTGTGGTGGGGGGAGGCCCTGCCGGACTGACCTGTGCCAGCGATCTGGCAAAACTGGGATACGATGTGACCATCTTTGAGGCCTTCCACCGACCCGGCGGCGTGTTGGTCTATGGCATCCCCGAGTTCCGTCTGCCCAAGTCCATTGTGGCTGACGAGATCAAGAACCTGGAGGACATGGGCGTGCACGTGATGAACGACATGGTCATCGGCAAGGTTCTGTCTGTGGATGAGCTGTTCCAGGAGATGGGCTTTGAGGCCGTCTTTGTGGGCTCCGGCGCGGGGCTGCCCCGGTTTATGGGCATTGAGGGGGAATCCCTCATTGGCGTGTACTCCGCCAATGAATATTTGACCCGTGTCAACCTCATGAAAGCTTACCAGGAGGGGTATGATACCCCCATTATGCACTGCAAGTCCGTGGCAGTGGTGGGCGGCGGCAACGTGGCCATGGATGCCGCGCGCTGCGCCAAGCGCATGGGGGCGGAAAAGGTCTACATCATCTACCGCCGCTCTGAGGAGGAGATGCCTGCCCGGAAGGAGGAGGTCCACCATGCCAAGGAGGAGGAGATTATCTTCAAGACCTTGAGCAACCCGGTGCGCATCCTGGACGATGGGAACGGACGCGTGGGCGGCATCGAGTGTGTGGAGATGGAGCTTGGGGAACCGGATGCCTCCGGCCGCAGAAGCCCGGTGGAAAAGGAGGGCTCCAACTTCGTGTTGGATGTGGATGGTGTCATCATGTCCATCGGCACCTCCCCCAACCCGCTGATCCGCTCCACAACCCCAGGCCTTGAGGCCAACCGCAAGGGCTGCCTGGTGGTGGACGAGAACCTCAAGACCAGCAAGGATGGCGTATATGCCGGCGGCGATGCGGTCACCGGCGCTGCCACGGTCATCCTGGCCATGGGTGCCGGAAAGTCCGCCGCCCAGTCCATCGATGAATACATTCGCTCCAAATAGCGGGAACCAAAGGATTTGTTGCAAAGGCCGGATGTGCTGCCCCAAGGGTAGCACATCCGGCCTTTTGACATGGCGTCAATGGATGTGGGGAATATGGGATGGCACCTCTCACCACAGATCACAGGATGGGAGGACAGCCTGAGCAGCATTTCCAGTGTGTATTAAAAAAACTTGCTCTAGAGCACAGTATGGAAAACAATCTGCCCCTTTGATCTCTGACAGCAGCTCCTGTACCGGCGTATCATTTCCGCTTGTTCATAAAATTACCCCCCTGATGTAGGACTTCCATTTTCCTACATCAGGGGGGATTTGTCTCTTGAATGTTTTGCTGGTTCGGTTCAAACGCCGGCGGTTTTGTAGGGTCTAGTCCTCTTGTGGGGCAAAATAGGTGTTGATGATGGCCTGTGCAAAACGTTTGAAATAGTTGGAAGCTGCACACATGGCCAGCACCAAAATGGCCAATTGGGGCAAGCTTGCTGCATCCGCTAAGTTGAGATCCAGCTGCGCAAGCAGATCGGGAATTTGCGCCCGCTGGGTATTTTTATTCTCCAAAAAGCCAAGATAGATCTGTGTGAGGAGCTCCTCCTCCTGGCAGCTGGGTTGATCCTGGGCAAAGTCCGTGATGGCGGTGAGCACCTCTTTGATCTGCTGCATGTTCAGGCTCTGCTTCATGACATAGATCAGCAAAATTTGCAGCAGCTGCTCCCGGGAATATTTTTTCCCCTTGATGGGTTTGATGAGCCGCTCCTTGCTGTAATTGTTGATCATGGTCTTAGTCAGGGGCTTTTCTCCCGGCCGGCCCCCCTGGAGTTTGTTGTCAAACAGGGTGATGATCTGATCCATATAGAGGTCCAAATTCGGCAGGTCCTGGGGGGTGATGTCCGGGTCGTGGAGCACCTCCTCCAACAGCTGTGTGAGGTTGGGCTGGTCTGTGGGCATGGTAACACTTCCTTCTCCATCAAAAATGGGATGTATCATCTGTTTTAGATTGTCACTTGGTCTTATAGTTCATAATATATGAAATAAAAAATTTTTGCAAGATGTACTTGATATTTTCGGAATAGTAGTTATAATGTTTATATAAAATAGTTTTTAAAACTACTTAATAGAGCTGAGGTGATACTATGAACCACTCTGATGCGATCCAACGGCCCATGACCTCCTATTATACCGCCCACAGACGCGTTGGCCGACGCCACCCACCCCGAGATCCTATGAGCTGCAGCACCCACTTTTGGGGCGCTGTTGCATCGGTGATCGGCACAGTGCTGTTTTGGGTCAAATCCCAATGGATCAGCCACAACCCCATTGGTACGACGCTATCGCTGGTGGTGTTTGGCCTGTCGCTGGTGGCCCTCTATTCCGCCAGCGCCTATTACCACTACTATGTGGGGGATCCCAAGACGGAATTCCGTCTGCGCAAACTGGATCACTCTATGATCTATGTGCTCATCGCTGGCAGCTACACCCCCATTTGTGTTCAATTTTTGGATGAGAGCAAGAGAATCCCTTTTTTGCTGTTTATCTGGAGCTTTGCCATCATTGGCATTGTGATCAAATGTTTTTGGTTCCAGGCTCCCCGGTGGCTTTACACCAGCATCTATCTCCTGATGGGGTGGTCCCTGCTCATTGACCTGCCGGGCTTTCTCTCCATGGGGACTGGGGCGCTGGCGCTGTTGGCGGCAGGGGGAATCCTTTATACCATTGGCGGGGTGATCTATATGATCAAAAAGCCCAATCTGCCCCAGCCCTTTGGATTCCACGAGATTTTCCATATCTTTGTGCTCCTGGGCAGCCTGATGCACTTTTTAACCGCCTACCTCTACATCGCCTGCTAAAAACTGCAATGGCCAGACCATCTTGGTCCGGCCATTTTTACTGGAGGCCAGTGATACCTCTGACCAGGGGGATAGAAAGGGAATCTCCCTTGGTGCCTGACGCCGGGAGTTTGCCAAAGAGGTGTTTGTGTTCCTATGGGGCTGTGGGTACCCTTTCAAGATTCTGTGACAAATTCCCAGAATGATTTGCTCATCCGCCCAATCAGATCCACAGACAGGGCCGTGATTTCAGTGGCAGACAATCCTTATGGAAGCTGTATCTCTGGCTGTGGCAGGTGTTCCTTTTGCCCACAATGGAACATCATCAATGGAGATGGCATTTCGGGTAAATGGGTAAAAAGGCGCCGCCGGTTGACCAACCGGCGGCGCTCTGTGTCATTTATTGCTGTTTTTGATAACCCTTGGTGTTGAGCATCCGCGTGGCGTTGAGCACTGCCAGCACCATGACGCCCACGTCTGCAAAGACGGCCCACCACATGTTGGCGATACCAATGGCGCCCAGCAGCAGGAACAGCGCTTTGATCACCAGGGCAAACACGATGTTCTCATAGACGATGCGCCGGCACTTGCGGGAGATGCGCATGGCCAGGGGAATCTTGGCCGGATCATCATCCATCAACACGATGTCGGCGGCCTCAATGGCGGCGTCGGAGCCCAGGGACCCCATGGCGATGCCAATGTCCGCACGGCTCAGGACAGGGGCATCGTTGATGCCATCCCCCACAAAGGCCAAGGTGGACTTTGCAGGCTTTTGCGCCAGAAGCTTTTCCACCCAGTCCACCTTATCACCGGGGAGCAGCTGGGCATGGACCTCATCGATCTGTAGCTCCTTGGCCACATGATCGGCCACAGTGGAGGAGTCGCCTGTGAGCATCACGGTGCGAATGCCCTGATTCCTCAGGCCTGCAATGGCCTGCTTGGCGGTGGGCTTCTCCAGATCGCTGATGACGATGGAGCCGGCAAACGCCCCATCCACAGAGAGATAGACCACCGTTCCAACGGACTGGTTGGGTTGGTATCTCACCTGATTTTGTTCCATGAGGCGGGCATTGCCTGCACAGACGGTGTGGCCATCCACCTGGGCAACCACGCCATGGCCGGCGATCTCCTGCACATTGGTGACCCGTTTGGGCTCCAACTCCCTGCCATAGGCCTCCCGCAGGCTCTTGGAGATGGGGTGGTTGGAGTAGCACTCCGCCAGGGCGGCCATCTCCAACAGGGCATCCTGGGTAAAGCCCTGGGCAGGGGCCAGGTCGCTCACTTGGAAGACACCCCGGGTTAGAGTGCCGGTCTTATCAAATACAAGGGTTCTGGTCTCTGCCAGGGCCTCCAGATAGTTGCCGCCCTTGACCAGGATGCCGCAGCGGGAGGCGCCGCCGATGCCTCCAAAGAAGGTCAGGGGGATACTGATGACCAGGGCGCAGGGGCAGCTGATGACTAGGAAGGTGAGGGCTCTGCCCACCCAGACACCCCATTGGCCGGTGACCAGGGAGGGGGCAACCGCCAGTATCAAAGCACCGATGCACACTGCCGGGGTGTAGTAGCGGGCAAATTTGGTGATAAAGTTTTCCGCCTTGGCCTTTTTTAGGCTGGAGTTCTCCACAAGATCCAGGATACGGGCCACGGTGGATTCCGCAAAGGGCTTGGAGACTTTGACCTTAAACAGCCCGTCGGTGCTCACACAGCCGGAGATCACGTCGTCCCCGGGGTGCACGCTGCGGGGGCGGCTCTCCCCTGTGAGGGCGCTGGTGTTCAGGGTACCTTGCCCCTCCAGAATCACGCCGTCCAGTGGAACCTTTTCCCCAGGACGGATGACAATGATGTCGCCAATAGCCACCTCATCGGGGTCCACCTGTCGCAGGGATCCATCGGGATTTTCCAGATTTGCATAGTCGGGGCGGATGTCCATCAGATCGCTGATGCTCTTGCGGCTCTTGCCTACGGCGTAGCTCTGGAACAGCTCGCCAATCTGGTAGAAGAGCATGACCGCCACAGCCTCCCGGTATTCCTGCATAAAGACGGCGCCCACCGTGGCAATGGCCATCAAAAAGTTTTCATCAAAGATCTCCCCGTGGACAATGCCCAGGAACGCCTTTCGCAGGACATCATAACCGATGCAAAAGTAGGGGATCAGATAGAGGATCAGCTGCACAAACCAAGGGAGCGGGATCCATTCACAGGCAATGGAAACAGCTACCAGGAGTACGACGCTAGCGAGGATGCGGTACAGCATTTTTTTCTGTTTCTTTGTCATACAAAAGCCTCCCAAAAAGGATGTGGGCAATCAAAAGGCCCCCGCGCTCCGTCGGGGACTGGATGCCGGGGACCCTATGTAATCATGGAGTTAAAGCTCCACTTCAAAGTCGGGCTCTATCTTTTTGGCCACTTTGACAATTTCCTTCAGGATCTGATCGAAGTTCTCCTCATCGGCATCCACCACCATCTTCTGGGTCATAAAGCTGACAGTGGCGCTGTGTACGCCGGGCACCTTTTGGATGGCCTGCTCAATTTTGGCCGCACAGTTGGCACAGTCCACTTCGATCTTGAATTTCTTTTGCATCATGATCTCTCCTTTGATATGATTTGAAATTGGATACGCGTTGGAACTGCTGTTACTCCCCGATATGGTCGGCGCCCATGGCGATGATGGACCGCACGTGGTCGTCATCCAGCGAGTAGTAGATGACCTTGCCCTCCCGTCGGAATTTCACCAGCTTGGACTGCTTGAGGGTACGCAGCTGGTGGCTCACTGCCGACTGGGAGATGTTCAGGATCTGAGCGATATCCCCCACACAAAGTTCACTCTCAAACAGGGCATAGAGAACCTTGATACGGGTGGAATCGCCAAAGACCTTGAAGAGTTCCGCCAGATCATAGAGGAATTCGTCGTCCGGCAGGTCAGCGCGCACTGTTTCCACTACGTTGGGGTGGGGGGCGCCATTTTCTCCAAGGTCTGTGGGAGAGGGAACGTTGAATTTGGGTTGGGACATTTGCTCACATCCTTATATGAATATCTGTTCATGTGACAAAGTATATCCGAAATACATCCGGAAGTCAAGGGCTTATCACTAGATTATTTCCCATATTTTTTGGCTATTTTGACGAATCTCTGGAAGGCGTCAGAGAGAATAGGGGGCTGGGAGAGATTGGATTGTTTTTCCTTTGGAAGAGGACGAATGATACAGTTTTTCCAAAAAAGAACCCAGCGTGCACACAGTTGTGCACGCTGGGCATCTGTTCGGACGGTGAGAGGGGATCAATCTTCCTCGTCCTCAGTATTTTCTTTTGTTGCGGGGATCAATCGGGCCTGCAGCCGGTCGATGTGCCGGTCCTCCACATGGAGTACCGTAAACTCCACACCGGGGAAGGTGACCACCGGGTGTTCCCCCTGTTCGGGGATGCGGTCCAGAGCATCGGTGATGAGCCCGGAGATGGTGTCAAACTCCTCCGCATTGGGCAACTGGATGTTGAGCTGGTGCTCCACATCCTCCACAGAGGCGGACCCATCGATGCGGTAGAGGTTTTCTGACAGGAGGGAGAACTCCTCCTCCTCGTTGTCATATTCGTCCTGGATGTTGCCCACAATGGCCTCCAGCAGATCTTCCATGGTGACAATGCCAGAGGTGCCGCCGTACTCGTCGCACACCACGGCAATCTGCGCGCGTTTCTCCTGAAAGATACGGAACAGGTCCTTGCACTTGCTGTTCTCTGGCACATACAGCACTGGGCGCAAGAAGGGGCGTACGTCTTTGGGCTGGTTTTCCGGCTCCTGTTCCACCAGAACCAACAGATCCTTGACGTGGATCACGCCGATGATGTTATCCACATCCCGTTCATAGACTGGGATCCGGGAGTAGCCGTTTTCCAGGGCCAGATGAACCACGTCGGCGATGGAATCGGTGCTCTCCACAGCCACCATATCGGTGCGATGGGTCATGATCTCCTCCGCAGTGCGGTCATCGAACTCGAAGATATTGTTGATCATATCCTTGTCGCTCTGCTCGATGACGCCCTTTTCCTCACCCACATCCACCATCATGCGGATCTCCTCCTCCGTCACCTGCTCCGGATGCTGATGAGGATTCACCCCAAACAGGCGTAGGATGCCGTTGGATACAGCTGTCAGTAGGAGAGTAAAGGGGCGGATGATTGTAAAAATGACTCGGATGGGCACTGCTGTTGCGAAGGCCACTCCCTGGGCGTGGTACATGCCGATGCGCTTGGGGATAAAGATACCAAACACCAGCAAAAAGAATGCTGAGATCAGGATGATCAGCAGGAGGGCCAGGCCATACAACAGGCCGGAGGGGAACCCCGTGGGGCGCATCCACTCCTGTAGGTGGGGGGCAAATTCAATGGCCATAATGGCGGCCGTAGCAAGGCCGGTCAAAGTGACACAGGTCTGGCTGGCGGAGAGAAAACGGGAGGGTTCGCTGGTCATTTTTACCAGAAGTTTTGCCTTTTTGTTCCCGCCATCGGCCATCTTTTTTAGTTGGTTGTCATTGAGGGTGATGATGGCCGTCTCACTCATAGAGAAAAAGGCCCGGATGAGAATGAGGCATAGCAGAAGAATCAACGATCGCGTACTGTCAGGGTCCATAATGTAGCTCCTTTTTGTTGAATTGAAAGAAAGGGGGGATGCCCAATTTCTTTCTATATAATGTATATAATAATAGCGGATTTCAGGGGGCGTGTCAATTTCCAAATCGGTCGAAATAAGGGGAAAATGAGTCTTATTTGGCCGTTTTGTCTATTTACAGAGAAAGGTAAACGTGCTAAAATTATTTTGTAATACTCTGCAGTAACTTGTTTGGCCAAAGAGAAATCTTGTTACCCTCTGATGCCCCAAGGATTGTTGGAACCATCCCTGTGGCATCATAAAATAACCCAAGATTGAAAAGGGAGGAAAAAACGTATGGCAAGAAAAATGAAAACCATGGACGGCAACAACGCAGCCGCCCACGTTTCCTATGCCTTTACGGAAGTTGCGGCGATCTATCCGATCACCCCGTCTTCTGTTATGGCTGAGGTGACGGACGAATGGTCTGCCCATGGCAAGACCAACATTTTCGGGGAGCCTGTGAAAGTCATTGAGATGCAGTCTGAGGCGGGTGCTGCCGGTTCGGTCCACGGATCCTTGGCCGCCGGTGCGCTGACCACCACCTTCACCGCTTCCCAGGGCCTGCTGCTGATGATCCCCAACATGTATAAGATGGCCGGTGAGCTGCTGCCCTGCGTGATCGATGTCTCTGCCCGTGCCCTTTCTACCCATGCCCTGAGCATCTTTGGCGACCATGCGGACATCTATGCCTGCCGCCAGACCGGTTTTGCCATGCTCTGCTCCACCAATCCCCAGGAGGTTATGGACCTGGGTGCGGTGGCTCATCTGTCTGCCATCAAGGGCAGGGTGCCCTTTGTCCACTTCTTCGACGGTTTCCGCACCTCCCATGAGATCCAGAAGGTGGCCATGTGGGACTATGAGGATCTGAAAGAGATGCTGGATATGGACGCTCTGGAGGCCTTCCGCAAGAATGCACTGAGCCCCAACCATCCGGTTCTGCGCGGCTCCGCCCAGAACCCGGACATCTATTTCCAGGCCCGCGAGGCTGCCAACAAGTTCTATGACGCGCTGCCCGACGTGGTGCAGGAGTATATGGACAAGGTCAACGCCAAGATTGGCAGCAACTATAAGCTCTTCAACTACTACGGCGCCCCCGATGCAGAGAACGTCATCATCGCCATGGGCTCCGTCTGCGACACCATTGAGGAGACCATCGACTACCTTAACGCCCACGGCCAGAAGACCGGCCTGGTGAAGGTCCGCCTCTACCGCCCCTTCTCCGCCAAGCACCTGATCGACGCCATCCCCGACACGGTGAAGGTGATCTCCGTGCTGGATCGCACCAAGGAGCCCGGCTCCCTGGGTGAGCCCCTGCAGCTGGATGTGGCTCTGGCCCTCAAGGACAGCAAGTTTGCCAACGTCCCCGTCTATGGCGGCCGGTATGGCCTGGGCTCCAAGGACACCACCTCCTCCCAGATCATCGCCGTGTACAAGAATGCCCTGGCCCAGGAGCCCAAAAAGCGCTTCACCATCGGCATCAACGACGATGTGACCTATCTGTCTCTGACAGAGGACGAGAGCCCCGACACCATCCCCGCAGGCACCACCAGCTGCAAGTTCTGGGGCCTGGGCTCCGATGGTACCGTCGGCGCCAATAAGAACTCCATTAAGATCATCGGTGATCACACGGATCTCAACGTGCAGGCCTACTTCTCCTATGACTCCAAGAAGTCCGGCGGCGTCACCGTTTCCCACCTGCGCTTTGGCAAGAGCCCCATCAAATCCACCTACCTGATCAACAAAGCGGATTTTGTGGCCTGCCACAACCCCTCCTATATCGACAAGTACGACATGGTTGGGGATCTGAAGAAGGGCGGTACCTTCCTGCTCAACTGCGGCTGGGATATGGAGGAGATTGAGAAGCGGATCCCCGGCGATGTCAAGCGCTACATGGCTGAGAATGACATCAAGTTCTACACCATCGACGGCGTGCAGATTGCCCGTGAGATCGGCCTGGGTGGACGCATCAACACCATTCTGCAGTCCGCCTTCTTCAAGCTGGCCAACATCATTCCGGCGGATCAGGCCATCCAGTACATGAAGGATGCCGCCACCGCCACCTATGGCAACAAGGGCGACAAGGTCATCGCCATGAACCACACCGCCATTGAGCGGGGCGCCAACGAGGTCCATGAGGTCAAGATCCCCGAGTCCTGGAAGCAGGCAGAGGGCGGCCTGACCGTCCATGTGGCTGAGGGCGAGCGCAAGGATGTGGTGGACTATGTCAACAACATCCAGAACGTGATCAACGCGCAGCAGGGCGACAAGCTTCCCGTCTCCGCCTTCAACGGCGCCGAAGATGGCACCTTCCCTGTGGGCTCCTCCGCCTTCGAAAAGAGAGGCATTGCGGTGGATGTTCCCGTCTGGAACCCGGACAACTGCATCCAGTGCAACTTCTGCTCCTATGTGTGCCCCCACGCCTGCATCCGCCCCGTGTCTCTGACTGAGGAGCAGGCCGCCAACGCACCCCAGGGCATGAAGATGACCGCCATGACCGGCATGCCCGACCGCAAGTTTGCCCTGACCCTGTCCGCTCTGGACTGCACCGGCTGTGGCTCCTGCGTCAACGTCTGCCCCGGCAAGAAGGGCCAGAAGGCACTGACCATGGAGAGCCTGGACAGCCAGCTGGGCGAGCAGGACAAGTTTGCCTATGGCTTCAGCCTGCCTGAGGATGAGGCAGTTGTGGACAAGTTCAAGGTCAGCACCATCAAGGGCAGCCAGTTTAAGCAGCCCCTGCTGGAGTTCTCCGGCGCCTGCGCCGGCTGCGGCGAGACCCCCTATGCAAAGTTGGTGACCCAGCTGTACGGCGACCGCATGTTCATTGCCAACGCCACTGGCTGCTCCTCCATCTGGGGCGGATCCTCTCCCACGACTCCCTACACCGTCAACAAGGAGGGCCACGG
This sequence comes from Candidatus Aristotella avistercoris, assembly GCA_904397835.1. GTDB lineage: Bacteria > Bacillota > Clostridia > Oscillospirales > Ruminococcaceae > Aristotella > Aristotella avistercoris. The sequence continues at coordinate 43,897 of CAJFOV010000007.1, read as the reverse complement.
TCCTGCCTGGGCCAGCTCCCTGTTTGAGGACAACGCCGAGTACGGCTACGGTATGTACCTCTCCCAGAAGGTTCTGAGAGATCGCGCCATTGCCAAGGTCAAGAAGCTGGTGGAGGGCGAGGCCAACCCCGCGCTCAAGACCGCTGCCCAGGGTTATCTGGACACCCTGGAGGACGGCGCTGCCAACAAGATTGCAACGGACAAGCTCATTGAGGCTCTGGAGGCCTGCGGCTCCGAGGAGGCAAAGGCACTTCTGAAGGAGAAGGATTATCTGTCCAAGAAGTCCATCTGGATCTTCGGCGGCGACGGCTGGGCCTATGACATCGGCTTCGGCGGCTTGGATCACGTCATCGCCTCCGGCGAGGATGTGAATATCCTGGTCTTTGATACCGAGGTGTACTCCAACACTGGCGGTCAGTCCTCCAAATCCACTCCCACTGGCGCTGTGGCCCAGTTTGCTGCGGCCGGCAAGGAGGTTAAGAAGAAAGATCTGGCTGGCATCGCCATGACCTATGGCTATGTGTACGTGGCCCAGATTGCCATGGGCGCTGATTACAACCAGTGCATCAAGGCCTTCACCGAGGCTGAGAGCTACCATGGCCCCTCCATCATCATCGCCTACGCCCCCTGCATCAACCACGGCATCCGTGCCGGCATGAGCCAGGCTCAGACGGAGATGAAGAAGGCAGTCCAGGCCGGCTACTGGAACCTGTTCCGGTTTGACCCCCGCCGCACCCTGGAGGGCAAGAATCCCTTCCAGCTGGATTCCAAGGCTCCCACGGCCGACTACAAGGAGTTCCTCATCGGTGAGGTGCGCTACAGCTCCCTGCAGCGCTTCTTCCCTGATCGCGCTGAAGTTCTCTTTGACAAGGCTGCGGCCAATGCACAGGGCAAATATGAGCACCTGCTGCGTCTGTCCAAACTCTACGACGTGGAGTAATTGTTCCGATAAAAGAAGTCCCGCCCCAACAGTTGAGGCGGGACTTTTTCTTTTTCCAAGGCACCTGTCTCCAGGTGCAAACTCACAGATGAATCTGGGAAGGGGCGTCTCCGGAACGAAGGGGATGGGCTGGCGCTCGGAACGTTTTCTCTGTACTTGAGCTAAAAATGCACGGGAGGAACCTGGCTGCTCAAACGGTCAAACCGGTATCCCCTGGCCAACAGCGTTTCAATGAGACGGGGCAGGGCCTGAACCGTTGTCTGGCGGCCATAGGAGTCGTGCAGAAGCACCACCCCAAACTGCTTCTGTCCCAGGGAATCCATCACGTTCTGGTAGACCTGTTCCCAGGTGATCCCGTTCTGGGCATCCTGGGCGCTGACATTCCAGTCAAAATAAACGAAGCCCCGTTGTGTCATCTCATCCATGATTGCCTGCCTGGTATCCCGGTTGTAGGCATTTTTGCTGCCGCCAGGGAAACGGAACAGTTCCGGCGGCTCCCCAGTGGCCTGTAGGATGAGCTGGTAGGCCTGGGCAAAGTCCTCCAAAAAGGCAGACACATCGGAATAGATGGCGGTGTAGTCGTGGCTGAAGGAGTGCACTCCAATGGTGTGGCCTCGCGCGTGGATCTTTTGAAGCCGTTCCATGCAGGCCTGGCTCCTGTTGGGCACCACAAAGAAGGTGGCTTTGATGCCGTATTGATCCAAAATATCCAGGATGGCATCGGTGTTTTCGGAGGGGCCGTCGTCAAAGGTGAGGTAGAGGGTCCCCTGCACCTGGTCCGCTTCCATTGGAGAGAAACCTGGCCCCACCATATCGGGATAGGGGGCCCCGCTCCCAAGTCCTCCAGCTGCGGTGGAACAATTGTCCTTCTGTATGATTGCAATGGGCCGGCCCATCAGCAGTTGAAAGGGATGAAACCCGGTTGAAGGGCCCTGTGAGGTGGCGGCAGGCTGCAAAACAGGGTAGCCTTGGGGGAAGCGGATCCCGTACCGAAGTATCATCAGGAGAAAGATCAACATACAGAACAGCCCTACCTCTGCGGCACTGTGCGAGAAACAAGGCGAATGAAGCCATCTTTTTTTCATTTTGAGTCCCCCAATATGAAAAAAATCGTGGGAGTCTGGCCGAAGCACGGGCAGCAGGGCCCCCTGCCTATGGCGCCAGACGAACGCTTTGAGCGATGGATTGCGCCTGCTCCTCTGTAACCTCATTGGAAAATTGGATGGCAATGTAGACCTGGAGCTGCCGGTCATAGGAGAGGATGCCGGGCACCTGCATCACCGGGGAGGCGGCGGCACTTGTGCCGCTGCTGGTATCCACCACAAATACATCGGCCAGGGCGGTTTCCCCCTGTGCAGAGGACGAAATGGGCTCATAGTTGTCCCATCGGTAGAGGCTACCCAAGCGTAGGGCACTGTAGACGGCCTTATAATACTCCTCGCTGGGGAGCAGAGCGGGATCAATGGCCTCAAAGGTATTGTATCCGCAGACGGCCATGAGCTTGTCCCCCTCGTAAAAGTAGAGCGGGGTAAACAGCAGGGCGTTGGCCCGTTCCTCCTCTGGGGGCAGATGAACCTGCCAGTTGTCTGGCAGGCGGAGATACAGCCGAAAGGGATCCACCTCATAGATCATAGCGTTGTAGTCCGTCTTACCATCTGAATAGGCCGGGAACTGCAAAAAGTCCTCACTGGCCGCCAGAGGCTGTCCCAATAGACCGATCCACAGAACCATCAGGGCAATGCAGGCAAAAGCCCTGACTCCGGCGGAGAGGGGACGGAAGGACATAATATTTTTGATGCGCTCCTTGGCGTTTGTTCTGCCAAAGGCGGTGGGGAACAGGGTGACAATCCGCTGGCCTGAGAGCTGGTTCAAAAGGGCCTGCACATAGCCGCGCCGGTCCTTTGAATTTGCATTTTGCAGGGCACTCTCATCACAGGCCATCTCCATATCCTTGCAGGCGAGGGAGAACGCCACCCATGCCAGAGGGTTGAACCAATGAATTGTCAGGGCGGCAAAGGCCATCAATTTGATATAGGGATCCCCATGTTTGATATGAGTCTGTTCGTGAAGAACCACATAGGGCAGATCCTCTGGTGAAAGATCCGATGGAATGTAAATTTTGAGCCGGAACACACCCAGGACAAACGCAGTAGAAATTCCATCGCTAAGGTAGACCCGGCCCTCCATTCGGATGGAGCCACGCAGTTTCTGGCGGAGGAGTAGCAGGTGGACAAAATTTAGAAGCAAGAAAAAGATCATGCCAGCACACCAGAGAATAGACAGCCACCACAGCCATGAGTGTTGGGAAGAACCCAAATCAACGGTCGAGGCCGCGGAAAAGATGTTGCCAATCCCCGTCTGTAGGGAGGGAATACCCTGCTGCGAAGGAAGGGTTTGATACCGGGCAGGGAGCAAGCTCAACGGATTTTGAAAGGAAAAGGGGCACAACAGCTGCACAAGGACAGCGCTCCACAACAGGTAGGAAAAGCCCTTGGGAAGCTTTTTTAGGAGAAGTCTTGCCAGTAGGACAATCAGAATCACCAGGCTGCCAGTCCAACTTTTGCTGAGAACGCCGAGGAAACATGCCTCCATTGGGGTTCACCTCTCACTCATCCATCTGGTCAATCCATTGTTGCAGTTCTTGAATCTCCTCCTGAGAAAGCTTCTTTTGGCTGGCGAAGGCCGCCAAAAAACGCGGCAGGGAACCGTCAAAGGTCTCCTCCACAAACTGCTTGCTCTGCCGAGCGCGGAACTCCTCCGGTGATATACGCACAATGACGGTGCCATCCCGGTTTTCAAAAAGGCCCTTCTGGCAAAGCCGGCGCAACATGGTGTAGGTGGTGGATTTTTTCCACTCCAGTTCCTCTTGACAGAGTTTGACCAAGGCCCCGGAGGGAATGGGGGCGTGTTCCCAAATCAGTTCCGCAAAACGAATCTCCATTTTCCCCAGTTGATAGACACTCATAAGACCACCCCTTTTGGTTTAACTTTTGTAAACCTGATGGCTTTAGTCTAATTCTTGTAGACCAAAAAGTCAAGGGGAAGATCGTGGTTTCTGACCGTAAAAAGTTGCTTGTAATATTTGGTCGTTTTGTAACAAAAAGAATTTGAAAACAAAAAATCGAACAAATGTTTTAAAAACCTCTTCCCAAAGAACAAACATTCTGCTATAATGAGGACAAGAAGAATGTATGTTCTTGATGCGGAAAGGCGGTTGTAACATGAGACGGTATCTGAGATTGATGTTTGTTGCCATTGGCGTTTTGGGCTTTTTCCTGCTGTTGGGTACTGCCGGGGCGGAGACCATCCACAACATGTCCATCCTGCAGGCCACAGTCCAGTCTCTCTTTGGCCTTGCGCTGCTGTTGTTGGGATATGGTGGCGCGCGCCGGTGCGCCAGACGCCCTGTGCAGGCGGACCGTCCCCATCTGCGTGTCCTCAAAGGTGGCAAGCGGGTGGCATAGGGACGCGGATCCTTCAGTAGAGAACAAACGTTTCGATTGCGCTCCATGATATGTTCTGCCCCCTGTTAAAGTCATGCAGATCTGGCGGATGCAGGGGAACTTGCCGGTCGCTCGAGGAGCAACATCGCAGCAAACTTGCAAAAAATATCCACAGTGGGCCCCTTTTCTCCAGAGAATCTATATAGTATAATAGATTCAAAGTGTTCCTCTGCCAAAGGCAGTGGAATCAACAGAAGGAGGGTGACCCATGGAATCCAGCGTTGTCTTTTTTCCCTGTGACGACCTTGAAAAAACCCGTGCGTTCTATCTGCAGGTGGTAGGCATGCGGCTCTACCGGGATTTTGGCAACTGTATCCTCCTGGACAGCGGCCATGGCTACCTGGGCTTTGTGGCCTATGGGGATGGGCGGCCCAATGGGACAGGCGCATGCATCTCCTTCAACTGTTCCAGCCAGGCGGAGGTGGATCGGGAGTATGAGCGGCTTATGGCCAGGATCCCTGATCGGATCAAGGGCCCACCCCAAAAACAGGGGGGCTTCCCGGTCTACTCCTTCTTTTTTGAAGACCCCAACGGCTATCAGTTGGAATTTCAAAAGATCCAGGCGGAACCGTTGGAACAGGCCGGCAAAAATGGTACCGCTAGCTTTTGAGCGGCTAAAATGCCGGATTGATTGAGGTGTCAATGAAGGAGTGGTTGCATGATTTGTCCACAGTGCGGTGCAGAGATGGGCAAGAAAAACGAGTGCGAATATTGCGGCTATATTCGCCCGCCCAAAATCTGTCCCTTTTGCCATCAGGAGACCTATGAGGAGATCTGTCCCAACTGCAGTTGTGATCTGCGCACCGGGGTGTTGACAGATCCGGCGGCCAGGGTGGCCTATGAACAGCAGGGGAAGCCTTCATACCAGGTCCCACCGGCTGAACAGCATGGCCAACGGGGCCATTGGGGGGCAGCTGGCGTTCCCTCTCACACAAAACCCAGACGCCGGACTGGTTGTTTGGTGGGGATCATTATTTTCATCATCGCAATTGCTGTTTTGGTGGGCTTTGTGGGGGTTGTTGTCTCCTATAATGATGATACATATTATAACTACGAAGAGACGTGGATGGACAGCAGCTATGTGGTGGAAGAGGGCTGGTATGGCCCTGGCATGTACAAGGTCGGCCGGGATCTCCCTGCCGGGGAGTATGTCCTGGAGGGCAAAACCATCTATGCCTATTATCGCTTGACCTCTGATAGCACTGGAGATTCGGATTCCTATCTTGCTAGCGGGTATGTGGACGCCAGGGGATATTTGACCTTGGAGGAAGGCCAGTATTTGGAGCTGGACGACTGCGTTGCGGCGCCGGTGGATCTGGCGGGTCCCTATCAGGTGGAAAACAATGAGTATCCGGCAGGCATCTATAAGGTAGGGTACGATCTTCCAGCCGGAGAGTATGAGATTCTGCCTACAGATGAGGAATATGATGCCTATATGGCTGTCTTAAGCGGTTCTTCAGGGACATTTGATGATATTGTCACCAACGACAACTTTGACAAAAAAATCTATGTCACCGTGAGCGATGGCCAATATTTGGAGATCTCTCGTGGTGTGGCGCGTCCGGTAGAATAGCGCACGGACGGTGTGCTGCAGATTTTAGACGGAGAACCTTGGAAGCAGATTTGGAGCTGTCAGAAGCTTTGGCAGGAACCTTCTGTAATACATCGCCAGGGCAGGTCTATGACCTCCCCTGGCGTTTTTCTGGCGCTTGGATGCGAGGAACTATGTGCTTGTACCCTGGGGGTTGATAAAAGGAGAATTTCTTTCCTTCTCTATGTTTGAAAGAAAAAGGGGGCCTGGGCCCCTTGACTTCGAGTGTACTTCAAGGATTAAAATAAAGAAGGACCGGATGGTCCGGCATCAAAAGAGAGGGGATGTGAGAAGAATGGTGACTCATGATTTTCAGGGACTGCGTCTCTCCGCCCTTGGTATGGGTGCTATGCGCCTGCCAACCTTGGCGGGGGATGACGCCAGAATCGATGAGCGCGCCGTGGAGGAGATGGTGGACTACGCCATGGAGCACGGCGTCAACTACTATGATACCGCCTGGGGATACCATGGGGGACAGTCGGAGTTGGTGATGGGCAGGGCCCTCAAACGCCATCCCAGGGAGCAATTTTATCTGGCCACCAAATTCCCAGGGTATGACCTTGCCAATATGGACAAAGTGGAGGAGATCTTTGAGAAACAGCTAGAAAAGTGCGGGGTGGAGTACTTCGACTTCTACCTCTTCCACAATGTGTGCGAAAAGAACATCGACGCCTACCTGGATGAGAAATATGGTATTTTGCCCTATCTCCTCAAGCAGAAGGAGAACGGGCGGATCCGCCACCTGGGCTTCTCTGCCCACGGGAGTGTTGCAGTGATGAAGCGCTTTTTGGACGCCTATGGAAAATCCATGGAGTTCTGCCAGATCCAGCTGAACTACCTGGATTGGAGCTTTCAGGACGCCAAGGCAAAATTGGAGCTTCTCAAGGCGTGGAACATCCCTGTCTGGGTGATGGAACCCCTGCGGGGCGGCCGGTTGACCCGCCTGACCGAGGCGGAGCAGGCGACCCTGCAAAAGCTGCGTCCCCAGGCCACAGCGGCGGAGTGGGCCTTCCGCTTTCTGCAGACCATCCCGGAAGTGGTTGTGACCCTCTCAGGCATGTCCAACTTGGAGCAGCTCAAAGAGAATGTACAGATCTTCCAGACGGAACAGCCCTTGAAGGAGCAGGAGATGGGGGCGCTCCTCTCCCTGGCGGACAGCATGGTCGGCCAGACGTCCCTGCCCTGCACCGCCTGCCACTACTGTGTGAGCCACTGTCCCCAGGGCCTGGATATTCCAAGGCTGCTGTCCTTGTACAATGAGTACTGCTTCAGCAAGGGCGGCTATTTGGCGCCCATGGTCGTTTCCACCATGGATCCAGAAAAGCGTCCGGATGCCTGCATCGGCTGCCGCAGCTGTGAAGCCGTATGTCCCCAGGAGATCAAAATTTCTGAGGCCATGGCGGATTTTGCCGAAAAGCTGCGTTCTTAGACCAAGGTAGGGCAAACCTGCCTATGGTTAGAACCCCACATGAGAAGAGGAGGAAATCACTTGAAAGACAATGTCAAAAAGCTGGTTCTGGCGGCGCTGTTTTTGGCCGCAGGATTGGTTCTGCCCTTTTTTACCGGCCAGATTCCCCAGATTGGCAGCATGCTGCTGCCCATGCACATCCCGGTTATCCTCTGCGGATTGATCTGCGGCTGGAAGTATGGCGGCCTGGTGGGATTTATTCTGCCCCTGCTGCGCTACCTCCTGTTTGGCATGCCGCCCATCTTCCCCACCGGGATTGCCATGGCCTTTGAACTCATGACCTACGGCCTGGTGGTGGGCCTGCTCTATGAGCGGTCCCGTTGGCAGTGCGTCATTGCCCTCTATCGCTGCCTGATTGCCGCCATGTTGGCTGGCCGGGTCGTGTGGGGCGTGGTGGAGGTGCTGCTCCTGGGCCTGGGGGAGAGCGGTTTCACCTGGAGCATGTTCCTCTCGGGGGCCTTCCTGACGGCCATCCCGGGCATTGTGCTGCAGCTGGTGTTTATTCCGGCCTTTATGGTCGCCCTCAACCGCACCGGGCTGGTCCCCTTCCGCAAGGCCTCCCCGGTATCCCGCCCGGCACAACAGGGGTAACAGACAGAGGCATTGTACCTGCCCCAAATTTGTGACACAGTAGAACAGGGCCAGTCCCCATGGACTGGCCCTGTTTTCTTCAAAGGCGTATCGCTGATTGAACAGACGGTAAAAAGCGGCTGGTTGGCCCTGTTCGTTTGCAATGGATGGCTCGTGTCGTATGGCCCCTTTCGTCCACTCAAAAAAACAGCTTGTAGAGGGCGAGAAGAATGGAGCAGATCGCCACGGTCCTTTTGATGATCCCTTGGGGGACCATGTTGCTGTAGCAGCTGGCCACATAGACGCCGATGGCATGGGCCAGGCCGGAGAGGGCCAATATGGGCAGCAGTGCCCTGGCATCGCAGGCGAGCAGATAGCCGATCCCACTGGGAATGGCAATAAAAATGGAGTCAAACAGAGCCAGAGCGATGGCCTCCCGCACAGAGACCCCCAACACCACCAGAAGGGGCATGACCAAAACGGGACCTCCCGCCCCGGAGAGGGCGCAGATGACAGCGGAGGCAAACCCCAGCAGAATTGTCACCGGCAGGGTGGGGAAGGTGCTGGTTCCACGGTCCCGGTCCTTCCGCAGCAGGATGGAGATGCCAGAGAGCAGAACCACCAGATAGAGCAGAATTTGAACCGTACCCTCTGCAATACGGGTGTTGAGCCAGACTCCTAGAATGGCACCAAACAGGCTGGGGATCCCCAAGCGCATGCCATTGGCCAGATTGAGCTGGCGGCTGCGGTGGTAGTTGTAGGAACCCAGCGTCCCAGAGAGGAAGAAGGCAAAAAAGCTCAAGGCCAGGGCCTCCTGTACCCCGTATCCCAGGGAGACATAGAGCATGGGCAGCAGAAAACCGGCGACGCCGGTCAGCCCGATGAGGGCGCCAATCACCAAATTTGCGAGAATGATCCATAGAATTGTCATGTGGATTCTTCCTCTCCAGCTGTCTTCAGGGGGAGCGTACCGCCGGATGGACTGGTTCCTTTTTCCGTATCAAATGGGAAACACACCACGGTGGCAACAGGATCTATTGTATCATAAAAAGAGCCCAAAGGGGCAGTCCTTTGAAGGAGGAAATCTTTTCTCAAGTAACCGATAAAAATGGGATGCTTTGGCATTGGGGTGCGGAGGGGCTGTTCCTTGTCACCCGATTGGATGATTCTGCTGTGCCCGCTGTCTCCGGACCCGCCAATACAGGGGTTGAAGGCGGATGCCTCGCCGTGTTACAATCGGACCATCAGAGGAAAGGAGCCCTGTATGGAACAGAATCAAGATGAAAAAAGACCCTCCCGCCGTCTGAACCTCATTTTGGCGGTTGTCCTGTGCGCCGTGGTGGTGCTCTGTCTGGTGCTGCTCTGGGTACAGAGGAGCCGGCAGGAGACAGGAACGGTGGCCAAAGTCTGGTTGGATGGGCAGGTGGTTTTGACCTTTGACCTGGGGGATTATGAGGAATCCACCCTGGTGGATCTGGAGCCAGTCACCGGAAGAACGGCCAAGGTGGAGCTCAAGGATCATCAGATCCGTTTTGTACAGGTGGACTGCCCAGATCATGTCTGTGAGGGGTATGGCTTCCTCTCCCAGGTGAATCAGACGGCGGTCTGTATGCCCAACCGGCTGGTGATCACCGTGGAGGAGGCCCCTTAGGCAGAACGTAGGGCTCTTCCTCCCAATCCCAGTCAATCCAGAGAAAGCAACGCAAAAGGCGGCATCTCCAGTTGGAGATGCCGCCTTTTATCGCTTTGATCCTGAGATAAAGGTTGTTGTTAGCTTGCGCCCCTGCGCTGACGCACTGGGAGCGGGCTTATCAAGACAGAAGGGTTTGCATTGCAATTCTGTCCCACTTTTTAGATTCCATGGGCACCGCCAGGGTCACAATCAACGCCAAGGAAGGAATCAACCGGCGGCGGGACGAATAGAAATAAAATCAGAGAACAAGGGGGGAGCAGTTTGGCCAGACGGAATCGACGGCTCAGCCACCGCCGCTGGGTCCGGCGGAATGTCAAAATTCTGCGGCAGATGGTCCTGGTGGGGTTTGCAACGCTGTTGGTGGGTCTGTTCCTCCTGCTGCGGGGCTGTTTTTGGCAGGACGATTCCTCCAGTCAGTGTTCAGAGGGCACGCTGATCCAGAACGCCGGATACTCAGTGGTCAATGGGCAGGTGCTCCCGCTGGAGGGGATCATCACCTCTGCCTATGGGGCGCGGGAAAACCCCATCACCGGCCAGGCTGAGGTCCACACGGGAGTGGATATTGCCGCGGCCGAGGACACCCCCATTCTGGCGGTGATGGATGGCGCCGTCTCCCAGGCGGGATACGACGAGGAGAAGGGGAACTATGTCCAGATCACACACCCAAACCAGGTGGAGACCCGCTACTACCACTGCAATTCTTTGAGTGTCAAGGCCGGGGACCAGGTGACCCAGGGCCAGGAGATCGCCAAAGTGGGCACCAGCGGCAACTCCACCGGGTACCACCTGCACTTTGAGCTGTGGGTCAATGGCCAACACAAAAATCCGGCCACATGGAAGGAGTATTGGACCGATGGAGTTTCGACTGGCGGGGGCGCGGATACGGGTCTCCTTCTTCTTTCTGTTGATGCTGGCCCTCTTTTTGCTCCAAGACCAGTTTCAGCTGGCCCCAATTTTGATCTTCTCCATGCTCTTTCATGAGCTGGGGCACCTACTGCTCCTCTGCCTGTGGGGCAAGCGGATCACCGGCCTGACCTTGACCCCCTTTGGCATCGGTATCACCACACCCACCACTACCCGCCTGAGCTACGGCAAGGAGATCTCCATCGTTCTGGCGGGCTCCCTGGTGAATCTCCTGTTGGCGGGGATATTTTACTGCCTGCCCAACGGGGCATTGGCCAGCGCCATCAATCTGGTGATGGGGCTGTTTAATCTTTTGCCCATTCTCCCCTTGGACGGGGGACAGGCCTTGAACTACTGGATGGAGCGCCGGGGCGCCGTCAGCTGGTGGCCCGCCTATCTGGTCACAGGGTTGGCACTGGCCCTTCTCTATGGGTTGAGCTTTGCCCTGGCCCTGCGGGGGAGGGGCTATGGTATGGTCTGCGCCTCTCTCTTTTTAACCATTCAGCTCATTTGGCGACGGGCATGAGGAGAATCCGTTGACAGTGCAGAGAAGCGAATGGTATACTAAAAGAACAAATGATCTTTGTCTGACATCCCCTGAGCCCATGCAGTTGGCGAGGGCTGGAGTGGGACCCGGTCATGGCGTCAAAATAGCGGCCAGGGATCCTTTGATGGACCCACGCCGATGGACAGAGAAGGGAGGGAGAGGTCCCGTGATCTTCAGTGCAAGCCGCCGTACGGACATTCCCTGTCACTATGGGGAGTGGATGATCCGCCGTCTGCGGCAAGGGGAGGTGGTGGTTCCCAACCCCTATCGACCTCACCGGCTGACCCGCCTCATTTTTTCTCCACAGACGGTGGATGCCATCGTCTTTTGGACCAAACATCCGGCCTCCTTACTGCCACATCTGGAGGAGATCAGGGCATTGGGGTATTCCTATCTGTTCCAGTATTCCCTGACCCCCTATGGCCCCAACTGGGAGGAGCATCTCCCCGCCACTAGTGAGCGGATCAGGACCCTCCAATCCCTTGGAGCACAGATTGGCAAGGAGCGGGTGATCTGGCGGTACGACCCCATCCTGCTGGATGAGACGTGTACCATCCAGTGGCATGAGGAGCGCTTTGCCTGGCTCTGTGACCAGCTGAGCGGCTATGTGGCCGAGTGTGTCCTGAGCTTTGTGGACATCTACCCCCACCTGAGGGGCCGCATGCGTCCCATCACATCCCAGGAGATGGAGCGCCTGGCGGCAGGCCTGTCCCAGATTGCCGCTGCCCACGGCTTGACGCTGCGGGCTTGCTGCGAAGCCATGGACCTGGCTCCCTATGACATTCTGCCAGGGGCCTGTATCGACCAAAAGCGGTTGGAGGGCCTTTTGGGCTGCCCCCTGACCTGCAAGAGGGATGCTGGCCAGCGCCCCGGCTGCGGCTGTGTGGAGAGTGTGGACATTGGCGTCTACAACACCTGCACCAACGGCTGCCGGTACTGCTATGCCACCAGAAGTGGCGCCCAGGCCCGGTACAACGCCCTGTGTCATGACCCAGATTCCCCCATGCTTCTGGGCCGGCCGGGGGAGGGGGATGTCCTGGTGGAAAAGGTGCTCACCTCCTGCCGGTCGGATCAGACCAGGCTGTTTTAACCATGGAACAGCGGCATAAACCACTCTGCAGGACGATGGCTTTCCTGCAGGGCGGTTGTCTATCTTGCCATTGGAAAGATTGGCGGGAGAGGTGTGCAAATTCTGTGATTGTATGCTATAATAGCGTTACCCACTTCGAAAACAAGGATTTTCGTCGCGGACGCCTAGAACATTGTAACATTTTAAGGAATCGGCTCTCACGAGCCTTCTTTCATGTTATCATCGATGTGCGATCCAAATAGTTGGAAAAATCATCCGAAAGGAAGAAATACATGGTACAGGAACAGCTGGAAAAAATCCTGCTGCAGGTGCAAAAGCCTGCCCGATACATCGGTGGGGAGCTCAACAGCGTGGTGAAGGACCCCAAAATGGTCAAGACCCGCTTTGCCTTCTGCTTCCCCGACCTCTATGAGGTGGGCATGTCCCACCTGGGGATGAAGATCCTCTATTCCCTGAAAAATGCACGGGAGGATATCTGGTGCGAGCGGGTCTTTGCCCCTGGAGACGACATGGAACAGCTCATGCGCAAGAACGGCATCCCTCTCTATGGGCTGGAGAGCCTGGACCCCATCACCAATTTTGACATGATTGGTTTTACCCTGCAATATGAGATGTGCTTTACCACCGTCCTGAACATGCTGGATCTGGCGGGCCTTCCGGTGCGATCGGCGGACCGGAAGGGCCTCTGGCCCATTGTCATGGCAGGCGGGCCCTGCACCTGCAACCCGGAGCCTCTGGCGGACTTTATCGACCTGTTCGTCCTGGGGGAGGGGGAGGAGGTGAACCTGGAGCTCATCGACCTGCACCAGCGGGCCAAGGCAGAGGGCTGGACCAAGGAGCAGTATTTGGAACAGGCCGCCCAGATCCAGGGGGTCTATGTGCCCGCCTTCTACGAGGTGGCCTACCAGGAGGACGGCACCATCCAATCCATCACCCCCACCCATGGGGCTCCGGCGGTGGTCCACAAGCGGATCATCCGGGACCTGGACAAGGTCTACTACCCGGAGAGCTTTGTGGTGCCCTTTGTGGAGACGGTCCACGACCGGGCCCTGATCGAGGTGCTCCGGGGCTGCATCCGGGGCTGCCGGTTCTGCCAGGCGGGGTTCATCTACCGTCCCTTCCGGGAGAAGGAACCGGGAACGCTGAACAAAAATGGATATGACCTGTGCCAAAGCACCGGCTATGACGAGATCTCCCTGAGCTCCCTGTCCACCAGCGACTACTCCCAGCTGGAGACCCTGCTGGACGAGATGCTCACCTGGTCTGAGCGGGATCAGGTGAGCCTGTCCCTGCCCTCCCTGCGGGTGGACAACTTCTCCCAGTCCCTGATGGAAAAGGTGCAGAAGGTGCGCAAGAGCGGCCTGACCTTTGCCCCGGAGGCGGGCACCCAGCGGCTGCGGGATGTCATCAACAAGAATGTCACCGAGGAGGAGGTGCTGCACACCTGCCGCACCGCCTTTGAGGGGGGCTATACCTCCGTTAAGCTCTACTTTATGATGGGCTTGCCCACTGAGACCATGGAGGACATCGACGGCATTGTCCACCTGGCTCAAAAGGTGGTGGATGCCTACTATGCAAACCCCAACAAACCCAAGGGCAAGGGGGTCCAGGTGACAGTGAGCGTGGCCTGCTTTGTGCCAAAGCCCTTTACCCCCTTCCAGTTTGAGCCCCAGGACACCAAGGAGCAGTTCCAGCAGAAGCAGAAGCGCCTGCTGGAGGTGGTCTCCTCCAAGAAGATCCGCATCAACTACCACGACAGCACCACCAGCGTGCTGGAGGCGGTGCTGGCCCGGGGGGACCGGCGGCTCTGCCCCGTGGTGGAGGAGGCCTGGCGCTTGGGCAGCCGGTTGGACAGCTGGACGGAGTTTTTCTCCATGGATCGCTGGGAGCAGGCCTACCAGAAGTTCGGCATCGACCCGGCCTTCTACGCCAGCCGCCGGCGCAGCTACGAGGAGATCCTCCCCTGGAGCCACCTGGACTATGGGGTCTCCCACGCCTTTATGGTGCGGGAAAACCGCCGCGCCCACGCCAACCTGACCACCAAGAACTGCCGCCAGCAGTGCTCCGGCTGCGGCGCCAACAAGCTGTTGGGGAGGAGATGTTTTGATTAATATCCGTATCTTTTTTGCCAAGACCGGCCGGGCCAAGTATATTTCCCACCTGGATCTGAACCGCTGCATGGCCCGGGCCTTTCAGCGCAGTGGACTGCCCCTGTGGCACACCGAGGGCTTTAACCCCCACCTGTATATGACCTATGCCCTGGCCCTCTCCCTGGGGTTTGAGAGCACCTGCGAATCGGTGGATGTGCGCCTGCTTCAGGAGATCCCCTTTGAGGAGGTCAAGGCGCGCATCAATGCCTGCCTGCCCAGGGACATTCAGGTGACCCGGGTGGCCCAGCCGGTGATGAAGCCGGAGCGGATCGCCTGGGGGGACTATCTGGTGGAGATTCGCGCCCCGCTGCTGCAGGTCTTTCAAGAGCTGATGGCCCAGGATCAAATTTTGGTCACCAAAAAGAGCAAGAAAGGGGAGCAGCAGGTGGATCTCAAGCCGCTGGTCCAGGTGTTGGACTGCCAGCAGCGGGAGGATACCCTGTATTTGACCCTGCGGTGCGCCACAGGCATCCACACCAACATCAACCCCATGCTTCTGTTGGACGCCCTCTTTCAGCGCCAGGGGATGGAGCGGCCCTGGTTCTCCGTCAAGCGGGTGGCCATTTTGACAGAAAGTCTGGAGGAATTTTTGTAGATCCCTTGCAAAATTTGCCCCGGTATGGTATGCTATTAAAGCATGTAATGACCGCTGTTACTTCACAGTGGGGTTTAATGCCAAATCATTTGACATTGAAGCGGACAGTCCTCTGCCACAGGATGGTAAGAATGTCTGACCAAAAAGGAGGAAACAAGAATGGATGCACTGAAACATATGGTTTCGGACTGCATGAAGGAGCAACTGCCCCAGTTCAACGTGGGCGACACGGTGCGTGTCCACGTAAAGATCAAGGAGGGCGATCGGGAGAGAATCCAGGCCTTTGAGGGCACTGTCATTGCCAAGAAGCATGGCGGCATCTCTGAGACCTTCACGGTCCGCCGCCTGAGCCATGGCTGCGGCGTGGAGCGCGTGTTCCCCATGCACTCCCCCAATGTGGACAAGGTGGAAGTGATCCGCAAGGGTCGCGTGCGCAGAAGCAAGCTGTACTATCTGCGTGACCGGGTTGGCAAGGCCGCCAAGGTCAAGGAGCAGCTGCGGTAAGAACGAGAGGGCAAAGAGGGACCTGCGGTCCCTTTTTGTTGTTTTACCCCTTTTTATGCTGGATAGGAGGTGCTTGCCATGAGAGCTTGGGGCCAATGCTCCCCAGCGGTGGACCCGGACGGTCCCCAGGGGGCGCTGGAACAGAGCAGCGCGGCCAAGGAGATCTTTGAGTGGCTGGAGGTCATTGTCCTCTGCTTGGTCTCGGTCATTCTCATCAGCACCGTGCTCATCCGGCCGGCAGGGGTGGTGGGCCAGTCCATGGAGCCCACCCTCTACAATGGGGAGCGGTTGTTGGTCACCAGCTTTTTCTACCAGCCCGAGGCGGGGGATATTGTGGTCATCTCCCAGGAGGATGATGTCCAGGAGCATCTGGTCAAGCGGGTTATCGCCACAGAGGGCCAGACGGTGGACATCGACTTTGAAAAGGGCGAGGTCTATGTGGATGGCCAGCTGCTGCAGGAGGATTACATCAAAGAGAAGACCTACCTGCAGTATCCCGGTGCAAGCGGCATCACCTTCCCGGCCACTGTGCCCCAGGGGCATGTCTTTGTCCTGGGGGACAACCGCAACAACTCCAAGGATTCCCGCCACAGTGACATTGGCATGGTGGACACCAAGTATATCCTTGGCAAGGTGGTGTTCCGCATCTATCCCTTCAACCGGATCGGAGCCCTATAACAGCCTTCAAACAACCGGACGGGGTGGGCTCTGTGCCCACCCTATTTTTGTATACTGAGAGAAAGAAAGGAGGCCTTTGGTATGCTGCAAGCGCCTTCCATTCAATGGTTCCCCGGCCATATGGCCAAGACCCGCCGCCTCATGCGGGAGTGCCTGCCCCTGGTGGATGTGGTGGTGGAACTGCGGGACGCCCGCATCCCCAGGAGCTCCCGCAACCCGGAGCTGGGCCGCCTCATTGGCAAAAAGCCCAGGGTTGTGCTGCTGAACAAGGCCGATGAGGCCGACGAAAAGGCCACCCGCGCCTGGCTGGAGGATCTGAAGGGCCGGGGCATCACTGCCCTGGCAACGGACTGTAAGAGCGGCAAGGGCCTGGGGCAGTTTGTGCCGGCGGTGCGCAGCGTCATGGGGCAGGAGCTCCAGCGCCGTGCCAGCAAGGGCATGGCGGGCCGGCCCATCCGCATCATGATTGTGGGCATTCCCAACGCGGGCAAGTCCTCCCTCATCAACCGCCTGGCCAAGAGCCGGCGGACCAAGGTGGAGGACCGGCCCGGCGTCACCCGGGGCAAACAGTGGGTCAAGCTGGACAGCGGCCTGGAGCTGTTGGATATGCCCGGGGTCCTCTGGCCCAAGTTTGACGACCAGGAGGTGGGGGAATATCTGGCATACACCGGTGCCATCAAGGATGATATTCTGGATCTGGAACTGTTGGCCATGCGCCTGCTGGGCAAACTGCGGGAGCGGTATGGCCCGCTCCTCTGCCAGCGGTACCGCATCCAGCCGGAGGAGCTGGACACATTGGACGAACCTGCCCTGCTGGAGCTGGTCGCCAGAAGGCGGGGGATGCTGCTCCCCGGCAACGAGGCCAACACCGAGCGGGCCGCCATCACCGTGTTGGATGAGTTCCGCAGCGGCAAAATCGGCCGCATCACTCTGGAGCTGCCCGGGGAGCCCCGGCGCCCCCAGACGAAGGGGCAGCCGTCGTTGGAGGAACATGATGAATCAGCTGGACTATGAACAGGCCCTCTGGGACCGGGGGTTCTCCCTGGTCTGCGGGGTGGACGAGGCGGGCCGGGGCCCTCTGGCGGGCCCTGTGGTGGCCGCCGCGGTCATCCTGGACCCTGACCGCCCGGTGGAGGGGTTGGATGACTCCAAAAAATTGACCGAGAAAAAGCGGGAGGCTCTGTTTCCCTTGATTCAGGAGCGGGCGCTGGCCTTCGGCATCGGCATGGCCAGCGAACAGGAGATTGACCAGTACAACATTCTCCAGGCCACCTTTTTGGCCATGCGCCGGGCAGTGGAGCAGCTCTCCCTGCGGCCGGACGCCGCCCTGGTGGATGGGAATCAGGACCCGGACCTCGGCATCCCCACCCAGACGGTCATCAAGGGGGATGCCCTCTCCGCCTCCATCGGTGCGGCCTCCATTCTGGCCAAGGTGACCAGGGATCACCTGATGCTGCAGCTGGATCAGATCTATCCCCAATACCACTTTGCCAAACACAAGGGCTATCCCACCAAGGACCACTACGCCTGCCTGGCCCAGCATGGGCCCAGCCCGGTCCACCGGCGCAGCTTTTTGAAGCGTTGGTTCCAGGAGCATACCCATGAATAGTTTGGGGGCATGGGGAGAAGCGGTCGCAACGGACTATCTTGAGAAGCAGGGCTGCCGGATCCTCTCCCGCAACTACACCTGCCGGTATGGGGAGTTGGACCTGGTGGCCCAACAGGGGGAATTCCTCCTGTTTGTGGAGGTCAAGGCCCGCAGCGGCCGCTCCTGGGATACGCCAGCCCAAGCGCTGACCCGCAAAAAGCAGGAAAAACTGCTGCTGGCCGCCCAGACCTACCTTCAGGAACACCCCACGACCCTGCAGCCCCGGTTTGATCTGATCCAGGTCTTTTTTCACCTGGAGCAGGGAACGCCCAAGCTGGACCGGGTGGACCACCTGCCCGGCGCCTTTGACACCTCGGTATTCTAATCCTGCGGTACGAACATCCTTAACGGGATGTGGACAACATAGCATGACCATCGGGAGGGAATGGTATGAATCTCTTTGACCTGCACTGTGATACCACCAAAACCTGCTGGGAGCAGCAGTGGGATCTGATCAACCCCGACACCCACGTCTCCCTGGACCGGCCGCCCAAAGGCAGGTGGGCCCAGGTGTTTGCCACCTTTGTGCCGGACAACTACCGGGGTCCCTCGGCGTTCCACTATCTACAGGAGAGCCATGCATACTACCGGGCCCAGCTGGCCAAGTATGAGCACCTTGCCGCCCCGGTGTGGGCAGGGAAGGATATTGCCTCCATCAACGACTCCGGCCGCTGTGCCGCCATCCTGTCCGTGGAGGGCGGTTGCGTCCTGGAGGGAAAGATGGAGCGGGTCCAAGACCTGGTGAAGCTGGGGGTCAAGCTGCTGACCCTGACCTGGAACGCCCCCAACGAGATCGGCTCCGGCCACGACCGGGAGGATCTTGGCCTGACGGACTTCGGCAGGGCCCTCATTCCGGAGCTGGAGAGGAACCACATTCTGGTGGATATCTCCCACCTGAATGACCGGGGCTTTGACGAGGTGGCAGAATTGGCCGCCCGCCCCTTCCTGGCCAGCCACAGCAACCTGCGCTCCATCTGCGCTGCGCCCCGCAATTTGACGGAGGAACAGTTCCAGAAGTTGGCCAGAGCCGGAGGCGTGGCGGGGATCAACCTCCACGCGCCATTCCTGGCGGATGACCCTGCCAAAGCGGATATGGATCAGGTGCTGCGCCACATCGCCCGTTTTTTGGAGCTGGGTGGGGAGGACCACGTGGCCATTGGCTCCGACTTTGACGGGGCCAACATCCCGCCCTGCCTGGTGGGCAGCCGGGGACTGGAGGACCTGGCGGAATATCTGCTGGCCCACGGCATCTCTGAGTGCGTCCTGAATAAGATTTACTACGAAAATGCCCTGCGTCTCTTCCAACAGCTGGACGGCCAGTAGCCTCCGGCGGTTTTTTCGCAGGGTACCATGGATGGAGGAACCCAATCATGCAATATACAAGTACCAGAGACCCGCGCCAATCGATCTCCTCTGCCCAGGCCATCGCGGCGGGCATCTCCCCCGAGGGGGGACTCTATGTGCCCCAGGAGCTCCCCAAGGTGAGCCGCAGGGAGCTGGAGAGCCTGTGCACCATGAACTACCAGCAGCGGGCCCAGTGGATCCTGTCCAAATACCTGACGGACTTCACCCAACAGGAGCTGGAGGCGTGTGTCAACGCCGCCTATGGGGATCAGTTTGACGATGAGACCCCGGCGCCCATCTCCTGCCTTGCCCCCAACACCTATCTGCTGGAGCTGTGGCACGGGCCCACCTGTGCCTTTAAGGACATGGCCCTGCAGCTGCTGCCCCAACTGTTGGTGCGGTCCGTCCAAAAGTGCGGCAACAGTGAGGAGACGGTGATCCTGGTGGCCACCTCCGGCGACACCGGCAAGGCCGCGCTGGAGGGCTTTCAGGATGTCCCCGGCACCAGAATGGTGGTCTTCTACCCCAGGGATGGGGTCAGCCCCATGCAAAAGCTGCAGATGCAGACCCAGGAGGGGGATAACCTGCGGGTCTGCGCCATTGAGGGGAACTTTGACGACGCCCAGACAGGGGTCAAGGAGCTCTTTGTGGACAGCGGCCTGCTGGAAAAAATGGAGATGGGGGGCTTTTGCTTCTCCAGTGCCAACTCCATCAATTGGGGCCGCCTGGTGCCGCAGATTGTGTACTACTTCAGTGGATACTGTGACCTGGTCTCCTCCGGGGAGATCGCCCCGGGAGAGACCATCCATGTGGTGGTTCCCACAGGGAATTTTGGGAACATTTTGGCCGCCTACTTTGCCAAATCCATGGGTCTGCCCCTGGGTAAACTCCTGTGCGCCTCCAATGAGAACGATGTCCTCACAGAGTTTTTGCGCACCGGAACCTACAACCGGGTGCGGCCGTTCCACCTGACCTGCTCCCCCTCCATGGATATTCTGGTCTCCAGCAATCTGGAGCGGCTGCTGTACCTGGCCAGCGGCCGGGACAGCAAAAAGGTCACCCACTGGATGCGGGACCTGCGGGAGAAGGGGCAGTACACCATCCCCGAAGATCTGCTGGCGCGCATCCAGCAGGACTTTTGGGCAGGCTCCTGCAATGACCGGCAGACACTGGCGGTCATTGGAGAGGTGTTTCAGACCTACTCCTATCTGTGTGATCCCCACACGGCGGTGGCGCTGCACGCCCTGCAGGAGTACCGCCAGGAGACAAAAGATTTTACCAAGGCCCTTGTGGCATCCACTGCCAGCCCCTTTAAGTTCGCCGACAGCGTGCTCAAGGCCCTGGGCCACTCGGAGCAGATGCGGGACGGTTTTGAGACCATCCGCATCCTGCAGGATGTGACGGGTCTTGCGGCCCCAGGGCCCATTCAGGCCCTGGCCCACAAGCAGGTGCGGTTTAACCAGTGCATCCGTAAATCCCAAATGAAGGAATATGTCCTGAAAATGCTGGGGCTGTAATGGACAAAAGGCAGAGCGCAGCGCTCCGCCTTTTGCCCCTTGGAACCATATTTCCTGTTACTCCGGCTGGAAGGTGGCACAGATGGTGTCGCTGGTGCAGCAGGCGAAGTGCGGGCCAACAGAGATGGTCTGGGCCGTGCAGCGGTTGTTCTGGCTGTCATGGTAGACGCAGTTGCAGACGTCGCAGTGGATCTCCGTGCGCGGAGTGGGGGAGGTAGATTGAGAAGCCATGGTTTTTCATCTCCTTCCATTTGCTGGTTCCATGCCCAATTGGGCACAAAGATAGTATGGTTCCCGCCGGCGCGGTGATGCCGGCAATCGGTAGAAAAATGTTGGAAGAGGGGGTCCTTTATGGCAATCTACACCATTGCCGATCTACATCTCTCGCTCTCCTCCCAAAAGAGCATGGAAAAATTTTCTGGATGGGAGAACTATGTGGCCCGTCTGGAGGAAAATTGGCGTAGTACGGTGGGGGAGGGGGATACCGTGGTGCTGCCAGGGGATATCTCCTGGGGCATGTCCCTGCAGGAGAGCCTGGAGGATTTCCGCTTCCTCCACAGTCTGCCGGGGGAAAAGCTCCTGGGCAAGGGGAACCACGACTACTGGTGGAACTCCAAGAGCAAGATGGAGCAATTTTTTGAAGACAACGGTTTATCCTCCCTCAAAATCCTCCATAATAACTCCATTGTGAGGGAGGGCCTGGTCCTCTGTGGCTCCAGAGGCTGGCTCTTTGAAAAGGGGGAGCCCCATGACCAGAAGATCCTGGCCCGGGAGGCGGGGCGCCTGGCCCTGTCCCTCTCCTCAGCAGAGGGGCTGGAGGGGGAGCGGGTTGCCTTTCTCCACTATCCCCCCGTCTTTGGGGAGGAGGTCTCCCCGGAGATTCTGCAGGTGCTCCACCAATATGGGGTCAAGCGCTGCTACTACGGCCACATCCACGGCTATGGCCACAACCTGGCCCTCAATGGAATCTATGAGGGCATTTCCTTTTCGCTGGTTTCGGCAGATTATCTCAAATTCCGTCCCATAAAAGTTGTGAACGAAGGTTAAATTGATCGTTTCTATTCTAGCTTTTTCCTGGGAACTATGCTATAATCATTCAGATATGATGTGGGGCATTGGTGATTTCGGTATGGAATTCAATCGGTGCCAACCGGGGTCTGCTCTGTAGGGGGCGGCCGGCGGCGCATCAAATCCGCTGTCCCGTCAACGGATAGGGACCGCAGGGGGACAGGACCGCCCTTGCGTCAGGGCCGGGGACGGCGGCAATTTCTGTACCAAATGATAGGAGGAAGTAAAATGGGTCTGACTTCTGCAAAAAAAACTGACACAAACACCTATGAGCTTGAGGTGAGCATCTCCCCCGAGGATTTTAACAAAGGGATCGATGCCGCCTATCGGAAAGAGGTTAAAAAGATTACCATCCCCGGCTTCCGTAAGGGCAAGGCCCCCAAGGCCATGATTGAAAAAATGTATGGCCCGGAGGTCTTTTTTGAGGAGGCTGTCAACAGCCTGTATCCCCAGAGCTATGCCGACGCCGTGGAGGAGGCCGGCATTGAGCCCGTCTCCCGTGCGGAGGTGGAGGTCCTCTCCATGAGCAAGGAGGACGGCGTTGTCTTCAAGGCCACCGTTACCGTCAAGCCCGAGGTGGAGCTGGAAAAATATAAGGGCCTGGAGGCCACCAAGAAGGTCACTGAGGTCACCGAGGAGATCATCGACGGCGAGATCAAAAAGCTCCAGGAGCGCAACGGCCGCATGGTCCCCGTGGAGGGCCGCCCCGCTGAGAACGGCGACACGGCTGACATCGATTTTGAGGGCTTTGTGGACGGCGTTGCCTTTGACGGCGGCAAAGGGGAGGGCTATCCCCTGGAGCTGGGTTCCCACACCTTCATCGACAACTTTGAGGACCAGATCGTGGGCCACAATGTGGGCGACGAGTTTGAGGTTCAGGTGACCTTCCCGGAGGAGTACCATGCAGAGGAGCTCAAGGGCAAGGCTGCCACCTTTAAGGTCAAGCTCAACGCTCTGACCAAGAAGGAGCTCCCTGAGGTGGACGACGAGTTTGTCAAGGACGTCAGCGAGTTTGACACCCTGGCCGAGCTGCGGGAGGATATCCGCAAGACCCAGACCGAGGGCTACAACAAGGCCGCCGACAACAAGGTGGAGAGCGATCTGATCGACGCTCTGCTGGCCAACATGAAGGTGGAGCTGCCCCAGGTTATGGTCGAAAACAAGATTGACGACCTGATTTTTGAGTTCAGCCAGCGCCTGCAGATGCAGGGCCTGGATATTGATACCTATCTCAAGTATACCGGCTTGGATCGGGATGGCTTCCGCAAGTCCTTTGCCGAGCAGGCAGAGCGCAACGTGCGCCTGAGACTGGCTCTGGAGAAGATTGTGGAGTTGGAGAACCTCACCGTCTCCGAGGAGGAGCTCAACGCCGAGTATGAGAAACTGGCCAAGGATTATAACCGCAGCGTGGAGGAGATCAAAGCGCTCCTGCCCACTAAGGATCTGGAGATGGATCTGAAAGTCAACAAGGCCATCGATCTGGTGAAGGACACCGCTGCCATCACCGAGGAGAAGGCCTAGCATCTCAAAAGGCACCCAAAGGCTGGACCGTCTACATAATGAATTGGAGGTGCATTTATGAGTTTGGTCCCAATGGTAGTTGAACAGACCAGCCGGGGAGAGCGCTCCTACGACATCTTTTCCCGCCTGCTCAACGATCGTATCATTATGCTGTGTGAAGAGGTAAACGACACGTCCGCCAGCTTGGTCGTGGCGCAGCTGCTGTACCTGGAGGGGCAGGACCCGGATAAGGACATTAGCCTTTACATCAATTCACCAGGCGGTTCCGTTTCGGCCGGATTGGCCATCTATGACACCATGCAGTACATCAAGTGCGATGTTTCCACCATCTGTATCGGCATGGCCGCCTCCATGGGGGCATTCCTGCTCTCCAGCGGAGCCAAGGGCAAGCGCATGTGCCTGCCCAACAGCGAGGTGATGATTCACCAGCCCATGGGCGGCGCCCAGGGCCAGGTGACGGACATCAAGATCCACACCGATCATATCCTGCGCATCAAGGAAAACCTCAACAAGATCCTTGCCGCCAACACCGGGCGCACCTTGGAGGAGATCCAGCGGGATACCGAGCGGGATAACTTTATGACCGCCCAGGAGGCCATGGAGTATGGCCTGGTGGATAAGGTCATCACCCACCGTTAACCCATTGCATCACTTTGCTTGCCGCCGCCGGTCTCCGACGGCGGCAAGTGGGTCCGGCCGGTTGTGCCGGACGGTTTGAACCTTTGTAGGAGGTTGTATCTATGCCAAAATATGACGATCCCAGAATCCCGCGCTGCTCCTTCTGCGGAAAGACGCAGGATCAGGTGGCCCGCCTTATCGCAGGGCCGGGCGTGTGCATCTGCAACGAGTGTGTGGAGCTGTGTCAGAGTGTCCTGGACGATGAATATATTCCCGCCAAGCGCAAACAGCCAAAGGAGCAGAAGGAGGTCTTTCTGCCCAAGCCCCAGGAGCTGAAAAAGGCTCTGGATGAGTATGTCATCGGTCAGGATGACGCCAAGGTGGCCCTGTCCGTGGCAGTGTACAACCACTACAAGCGGATCTATTTCAACGACAAGAGCGATGTGGAGATCGGCAAGAGCAATGTGCTGCTCATGGGCCCCACCGGCACCGGCAAGACCCTGCTGGCCCAGACCCTGGCCAAAACCTTGGACGTGCCCTTTGCGGTGGCCGACGCCACCACCCTCACCGAGGCCGGCTATGTGGGCGAGGATGTGGAGAACATCCTGCTGCGCCTGATTCAGGCCGCCGACTTCGATGTGGAAAAGGCCCAGCGGGGCATCATCTATGTGGATGAGATCGATAAGCTCTCCCGCAAATCGGAGAACCCCTCCATCACCCGGGATGTCAGCGGCGAGGGGGTTCAGCAGGCCCTGCTCAAGATTATTGAGGGCACTGTCTCCAACGTGCCGCCCAACGGCGGACGCAAGCATCCCCAGCAGGAGTTCATCCAGATCGATACCACCAACATCCTCTTCATCTGCGGCGGCGCATTTGAGGGGATTGAGACCATCATCGAAAAGCGCCTGTCCTCCTCCGCCCTGGGCTTTGGCTCCGATCTGCGCAGCAAATCCAAGGAGAAGGATGAGATCATCAAAAAGGTGGTCCCCCACGATCTGGTGAAATATGGCCTGATCCCTGAACTGGTGGGCCGTATTCCGGTCATCAGTACCCTCTCCTCCCTGGATGAGGACACCCTCATTCAGATCCTCACCAAGCCCAAGAACGCCATGCTCAAACAGTACCAGCGCCTGTTCCAATTGGACGGCATCCAACTGGAGTTTGAGGAGGACGCCCTGCGGTCGGTGGCCGAGCAGGCCATTGAGCGCAAAACCGGCGCCCGCGGGCTGCGGGCCATGATGGAACATGTCCTGACCTCCATCATGTTTGAGGCCCCCTCCAACCCCACCATCGCCAAGGTCATCATCGACCGGGATTGTGTGGAAAAGGGGACCCGCCCCAAGATCGTCTACGACGAATCCAAGCAGCCGGTGAAGTTGAGCGTCACTGTGCCAAAGCTCAATGGCAGGAGCAAGGGGAGCTCTGTCTCGTAATAAAATCCAATGTGGGGCCTCTGTCCGCAGGACAAAGGCCCCTATTTTTTAATGCAATGGAGGCTGCGGAGCCAATACGCCCAGAAATATGTGACATACAGGAGGAAAAACACCGTGAAGGAAAATCCCTACGATAACCCAGTCTTTTTCCAAAAATACAGCCAGATGAGCCGCTCCGTCCAGGGTTTGGAGGGGGCGGGGGAGTGGCACGAACTGCAGAAGCTCCTCCCGGATTTTCATGGCAAGCGGGTGCTGGACCTGGGGTGCGGCTACGGCTGGCATTGCCGCTACGCCTGGGAACAGGGGGCAGATTCGGTTTTGGGGGTGGATCTTTCGGAACGGATGCTCCAGGTGGCCCGGGAGAAGAGCGCCGGCACCCCCATCCAATACCGGCGCTGTGCCATGGAGGATCTCACGCTGCCCCAGGGATCTGTGGATGTGGTCATCAGCTCCTTGGCATTCCACTATGTCCGAGATTTTGCCCCTCTTGTGGAGCGGATCAGAAACTGGCTGGCGCCAGGGGGCGCCTTTGTCTTTTCTGTGGAGCACCCTGTCTTTACAGCCTACGGCAGCCAGGATTGGTACTACGACCAGGAGGGGAACATCCTCCACTTCCCGGTGGACAACTACTATGATGAGGGGGTGCGGGATGCCCTCTTTTTGGGGGAGCATGTCACCAAGTACCACCGAACCCTGACCACCTATCTGAACACCCTGTTGAACCAGGGTTTCACCCTGCACCATGTGGTGGAACCCCAGCCGCCGGAGCACATGTTGGATCTGCCCGGCATGCGGAATGAGATGCGCCGCCCCATGATGCTGCTGGTCTCTGCCAGCAAATAGGAGATTTCGCCCCTGTCCCTCCCAGGACAGCAATGAATCCGCCAGTCCCACAACGTAGCACACCCCCCACGGCCACTGGCCGTGGGGGGTGTGCTGTTTCATGAGAAGATAGGATTGGGTTTCAAAGGCGCCCGTGAAGTGTTCAAGAGAAAAACAGATGGTTCCCCTCCGCTGCTGCCTGACGGAAAAGGGCAGCCGATGGGCAAAAGACGGTTCCCTAGGCGGGGATCCAACCGTTCCGTCGCAGGATGGGGAGCAATTTGTGGCACAGGGTGGCCGCCAGAAGGATTTTCACTGCATCCCCAGGCAGGAAGGGGAACACGCAGTACATCAGGCTGGTCCACAGAGGATTGTGGGTGATTACCATGAACCAAATGGTCCCGAAGAGGTAGCAGGCCGCCACCCCCAGCACCATGGCCAGGCAGAGCTGGAAGAACCGCTCCCCCCACTTTTGACGCAGCAGCCCAACGATGGCCGCAGCAATGACATAGCCCACAATGTAGCCGCCGGTCTGGCCAAACAGTATCCCTGCGCCGCCCACCAGGCCGGTGAAGACGGGGGCGCCCACCAGGCCCAGCAGCAGATAGATCAGCATGCTGATAGAGCCGTACTTTACCCCCAGCAGCGCCCCGGCCATGTGGACGGAAAAGAGCGCTAGGTTGATGGGAACCATGGGCAGTGGAATTTGGATTTGGGAACAGATGGCTGTCAGCGCGGCAAAGAGGGCGCAGAGGAGCCACTGGCGGGTGCGGTTGTTGGAACGGTTCATGGCAATTCTCCTTTTGGGTGTAAAATTTAGAGGGTGTTGTGGTGGTACGATGTGTGCAAAAGTAGGAGCTCCCAACCTGCGCAGCAATGTGGAGCGATATCCTGGGTCATATAATACCGGAATCAAATTCAATTGTCAACTAAAATTTTTAATCTAGTTTACAATCTGAAGGCTTTGCTGTGTCCCCTGCTGAAAACAGCCGTGGCGTGGCAAGTTTATGGATTTTGCCGTTGCCGTGTGGTATGATGAAAGAAAAGCGGCGGTTTTATCCGCAGAATCCTGTGAGGTGATGCACGTTGTTATCCCTTTGGAAGCCCATGGAGCCCTTCTCTGCGCCCTTTGAATCCCGATGGCTCCACTGGCCCTTTGACTGGTTGGGACAGAGTTGCCAGATTCCGGCCCTGTTTTACCACCCGGAGAAGAAAATGTTGGGCCTGGACCTGGTTTTTCCCATGGACGGGGAGGCCTTTGCACAGTTTTATGAGGCCAACCGGTCCGTCTGGGGGCGGGAGGCGGAGCTTTCCCCCGTGGAGCGTGACCTGCTGGAGGCCCAAAACCCCCTCCGGTTGGACCCGAGACTGCAGTTGGCTGTCGGAGGCGTATCCTGGCGGCCCGGGTCCGGCTGTTCCCGCCTGTGGGTGCCGGATCTCCTGGAGGAGGACCAGGAGGATCTGCTGCCCCTGCTCCAGGCCTATGGGCTGGAACAGGATCACATCTGGCTGTTTTGCCGCCGCACCTTCTCCTGCCCCCCTGGGCAGGAATTCCCACAAGGGGAGGCTCTGGCCCTGGATCTCACCCTGGGGGAGGAGCACAAGCTCTGGCCCATGGAGATCTACTTTACCCTCGCCCCGGGGGAGGGGGCCCGCTTCAATGTGGTGGATCCGGTGGATGGCTCCCTTCATCAGCTGGCGCTCCAGTGCCGCAGAGAGCGGCTCCCGCAGGATCCCAATGAGCCGGGGATCCTGTGGCCGGAGCACGGGGCCAGCCTCCACTATCAGATCTGCCCACCTCTTGCCAGGGGACACGTCCCCCAGTTTCGGGAGCGCGAGGAGGGGGACAACCCCATTCTGCGGGAGAAGGGGACCGTCCTCGGTGGGGCCCGGGGCAAGCTTTTTCTCCAGGAGGGAGAACTGGAGGAGCAGGGGGTTGCCTGCAGCGCCTTCCACTTTCAGGAGCCGGAGCGGTTTCATTGGTGTCTGGTGGGCATCCAGGCGCCCCACCGCCCCAGCCGGACCTTCCACTGGCCCCAGAGGGGCTGATGTACCCGCCCTCTTTACAAAATGCAGGTGAGGAACTACAATAATCTTTTAACAAAATGAAAAGTGAGGGACTGTGAAGATGGAGAAGAGTCGGGTCAGTTTGGCCGCACAGCGGCACCAAAATGGATACAACTGCTGTCAGGCGGTGGTGTGTACCTACTGCGACCGGTTGGGGATGGACGAGGTGACGGCCTTCCGGGCCTCAGAAGGTTTTGGCCTGGGCGTTGCCGGCATGCAGGAGACCTGCGGCAGCGTGTGCGCCATGGTCTTTTTGGCGGGATTGAAAAACAGCGATGCAAACCTGCAAAAACCTGGCACCAAGCTGTCCACCTTTGCCCTGGGCCGCTCCATGGCCGAGGAGTTTGCCAAGTGGAACACCACCACCCTGTGCAAAGTGCTGCGGGGGACGGATGGCAAGACCGACCGGCTGCGCAGCTGCCGGGGCTGTGTTATCGACTGTGCCAAAATCGTGGAGGCATTCCTCTTCCCTGGGGAGTTTGAGCCCTACGACGGTCCCAACGAATAATCCAAAGAGTCGTCATTCCCGGTATTTCCACAGGGGATACCGGGAATTTTTGCTGGATCGGCTTCCCCCGCCATGGGCTGTTGGAGGACCACCTATCAGAATATTCTATAAAAACGGGAATTATGTTTGGCAAACTTGCTGAAAAAAGATGCCCCCTGCCCCCTTTCGACGTTTATTTCATGGGGGATTGACCACAATAGGATTGTTCCATTCGCACAGAGAAAGGAGAAATTCCCTTTGGTCAGACGAGGAGACATCTATTATGCGGATTTGAGCCCGGTGGTCGGTTCCGAGCAGGGCGGCATCCGTCCGGTGCTGATTGTGCAGAACGATGTGGGGAACCGCTTTAGCCCCACGGTCATCGCGGCGGCCATCACCAGCCAGAAGGAGAAGGCCAAGCTCCCCACCCACATCCCCCTGCACGGGAACAAGTGTGGGCTCACAAAGGATTCCATCGTCCTGTTGGAGCAGGTACGCACCATTGACAAGCGCCGGCTCAAGGAGAAGATGGGATCCCTGGATCCCCAATCCATGGAGCGGGTCAACAGCGCTTTGAGCATCAGCTTTGGCCTGGGAGCAAATCAGACAACTTTGCCAACTACATAAGAGCTCCCATCCCTGGAACAGGGGCCCCGATATCATCGGGGCCCCTGTTTTTTGCAATTCTTTTCCTTTGGGGCAGATGTGGCGGGGAAGGGGAACCCTTTTTGCCGGTTTTTCATAGGATGGTGCAAAATACACCGGAGTAGAGGGGTTTTGTGCTATGAGAAACTGTGATCAGAATTTTCATCTGGATATTCCCTATCCCAGGGTGCAGGTGGATGGGCCAAACCAGCGGTATGGCATGCTTCTGCTGCAGGACTATGCCTCCGCCACCTCGGAGTTGACGGGCGTCTGTCAGTACAGCTACCAGTCCTACTACAACCAGGAGCGAAACCCAGATGTTGCCCAACTGTTCCTGCAGATTGCCCAGGACGACATGCGCCATCTGCACATGCTGGGGGAGATGATCTATCTCCTGGGGGTCAGCCCCCGGTACCGGGTCATCGACCTCAACTGCAGGGAGCACTACTGGCGGGCCTCCTATGTGGATTCCTCCAAGACCCTGAAGAAGCAGCTCATGGAGGACATTGCCGGCAAGCAGACGGCCATCTGCAACTATCAGAAACGTCTGCAGCAGATTGAGGATGAAAACATTGCTGCCGTGCTGCGCCGGATTCTGCTGGATGAGGAGCACCATATGCAGCTGCTGCAGGCGGCCATGGAGGATCTGTAACAATCACCTTTTCATGGGGGCGGGGAACCGGGGTGGCTCCCTGCCCCCTCTATTTGTCGTTGGATGATTGCCCTGGCCCCTATGGAGCCACCTCAGCGAACAATGACCCCGCTCTGTGGCTGATATTTTCCCAGTTCTATAGAGAATCTGAAGGAACATGTACCACGGATTCAGAACGAATCTGGCCGCTTTAAAATACGCAGTAAACAAGAAAAAGGGACAAAGGGGTCTTTTACGAACCAAGAAAAATGTGTTATACTAAACTTGTAAAAGCAGAAACGTGTCAAATAAAAAAGGGCGTGCCCCTTTTCTTTTTTACCGTTTAGAAAGCGGAGGATGAATTTGGACAAGGCATTGCAGGAACGTTACCTCTCATTGCGCAAACAACTGATCGAAAAACAATTTCAACGGATGAACCCGGAGCAGCTGGATGCCGTGGTCCACACCGACGGCCCCATGCTGATTCTGGCCGGGGCAGGCAGCGGCAAGACCACGGTGCTGATTAACCGCATCCTCTACATGATCGCCTATGGCAACGCCTATTTGAGCGAGCAGGTGCCCGATTTTGTCTGCGCGCAGGACCTGCAGTTTTTGGAGGACTGCCTGCAGGACCGGCAGGAGGATCCCCAGCGGCTGCAGGAACTGTTGGCGGATCGGCCGGTCAAGCCCTGGAATATTTTGGCCATTACCTTCACCAACAAGGCCGCCAATGAGCTCAAGGACCGCCTGGCGGTGGCCCTGGGGGAGCAGGCCAGGGAGGTGGGGGCCTGGACCTTCCACTCCTGCTGCGTGCGCATTCTGCGCCGGTATGCGGACCGGCTGGGCTATGACAAGGGCTTTGCCATCTACGATGCCCAGGACACCCTGCATGTGGTCAAGGACGCCATGAAGAAGCTGCGGGTGGATGAAAAGACCTTTCCGCCCAAGAGCGTGTTGGGCCAGATCAGCTCTGCCAAGGACAAGCTCTGGGATCCCAAGGCGCTGCTGGAGCGGTATGCCAGCGACTACCGCATGGGGCAGATCGCCAAAATCTATGAGGAGTATCAAAAGCGCCTGAAGGCCAACAACGCCATGGATTTTGATGACCTGATTGTGCAGACGGTGCGCCTGCTGCGGGAGCAGCCGGATGTGCTGGATTACTATCAAAGGCGCTTCCGCTACATCATGGTGGACGAATACCAGGACACCAACTGCGCCCAGTATGAACTGGTGAGCCTGCTGGCTGAGGCCCACCACAACATCTGCGTGGTGGGGGACGATGACCAGAGCATCTACCGCTTCCGCGGGGCAACCATCGAGAATATCCTGAGTTTTGAGGACCAGTTCTCCAACACCCGGGTCATCCGGCTGGAACAGAACTACCGCTCCACCCAGACCATTCTGGATGCGGCCAACAACATCATCCAGAACAACACCCAGCGCAAGGGCAAAACCCTGTGGACCCAAAACGGTGCGGGGGACCCCATTGTGGTGGTCACCTGCCACGGGGATGAGCGGGAGGCCAAGTTTGTTGCCGATCAGATCAACGAAAATGTCTCCCATGGCGCTAAATACAGCGACCATGCAGTGCTCTACCGGCTGAACGCCCAGTCCCGGGCTTTGGAGAGCGCTATGATCCGCTCCGGCATCCCCTACCGAATTGTGGGGGGCCACAAGTTCTTTGACCGCAAGGAGATCAAGGATGTGATCTCCTACCTGCATGTCCTCAACAACCCGTCGGACACCCTGCGTCTGCTGCGGATCATCAATGAGCCCAAGCGTGGCATCGGCGATGCCACTGTGGCCACCGCCCAGGAGATCTCCGACATGCTGGATATCCCCCTCTTTGAGGTGTTCCGCACGGCGGACAGCTACCCCCGCCTGGGGCGCAAGGCAAACGCACTGGTCTCCTTTGCCGAGATGATGCAGGACCTCATGGACGATGTGGACGTGCTGCCCATGGATGAACTGCTGGACCGGCTGCTGGAGCTGACGGGGTACACCAAGTACCTGGAGCTCCAGGGGGTCGAGGGACAGAGCCGCATGGAGAACATTGAGGAACTCAAAACCAGCATGGTCCACTATGAGCAGGAGAACGAGGACGCCACCCTCTCCGGCTATCTGGAGGAGATCGCCCTCTATACCGAGCTGGACTCCCTCAACGACAGCGAGGACTATGTGGTGCTCATGACCATCCACTCCGCCAAGGGGCTGGAGTTCCCCTACGTCTTCCTGGTGGGCTGTGAGGAGGGCATCTTCCCGGGCATCCAGGCCATAACGGATCCTGGGCAGCTGCAGGAGGAGCGCCGGCTCTGCTATGTGGCCGTCACCAGGGCCAAAAAGCAGCTCTACCTGACCCGCTCCTATGAGCGGATGCTCTTTGGCCGGACCATGCGCAACCACCCCAGCCGCTTCTTGCAGGAGATCCCAGAAAAGCTCTGCGATATCTACCCCAAGCGCTCCCCCCACAGCATGCAAAATGCCGCCCGGCCCCGGCCCGACGCCCATGCGGCCCAGGTGCTCTCCTCGGCCAAGACCATCGGGGTGTCCAACGCCACCAAGCTGGAGCCCAAGGTGAACCTGACGGTGGGCTGCCGGGTGCGCCACAAGGTCTTTGGGGAGGGTACGGTCCTATCCGTGACCCCCATGGCCAACGACCAGATGGTGGAGATCGCCTTTGACCGGGTGGGCACCAAACGGATCATGTCCAACTTTGCAAAGCTGCAGGTGCTGGGCTAGCTGGCTCACACCTTTGAACAATCAATGCCACGCCCTGGGATGGCTCCGGGGCCATCTGCAATAGAAATGAGGTTACTACCATGGCTGCAAATGTCACACTGCTCTCCCACACCCCGGACCCGGAGCGGGTCATCGCTGCGGCGGCAAAGCTCTGCTACTCCTCCGCCAGCATGGACCGGCTCATGGAAAAGATCGACCAGAAGGACAACGGCGATTTTGTCCAGATGCTGGCCAATATGGGCCATGAGAGCCCCATTGAGCACGTCACCTTCACCTTTGCCATAGAGGGGGTGTCCCGCTCCCTTTTGGCCCAGATCACCCGGCACCGCATTGCCTCCTACAGCGTCAAGAGCCAGCGGTATGTCTCGGAAAAGGGGTTTGAGTTTGTCACCCCGCCGGAGATCCAAGCCATTCCTCAGGCCCAGGAGCTGTACCAGGAGGCCATGGCCCAGGCCGCTGCATCCTATCAGAAATTGGCGGACCTGCTGCAGGAAAAGCACACCCAGACTCTGATCCAGCAGGGGATGGAGGAGGGCGCGGCCAAAAAGGCCGCCCAGAAGATGGCCATTGAGGATGCCCGCTTTGTGCTGCCCAATGCCTGTGAGACCAAGATGATTGTGACCATGAACGCCAGAAGCCTGCTGAACTTCTTCCGCCACCGCTGCTGCAACCGGGCCCAGTGGGAGATCCGGGATCTTGCCTGGAAGATGCTGGAGCTTGTCTACCAGGTGGCGCCCAATGTCTTTGCCAAAGCGGGCCCCAGCTGCGCCTACGGCCCCTGCCCAGAGGGGAAGATGTCCTGCGGCAGGGCGGAGCAGGTCAGAGAATTTTGCCGGCAGCAGAAGGAGACGTGGAAAAATGGCCATAATAGTACTGGACGGAATTGATGGCAGCGGGAAGAGCACCCAGTATGAAAAGCTGTGCGCCTGCTTTGCAGCCCACGGCCTGCCCTACCGGAGTTTGACCTTCCCCAACTATGGCCACCCCTCCTGCACGCTGGTGGATCTGTATCTCTCCGGCGCACTGGGGGAGCATCCGTCGGATATCAATGCCTACGCCTCCTCCAGCTTCTATGCCTGTGACCGTTTTGTGAGCTACCAGCAGGACTGGAGCAAGGACTACCACGCCGGCAAGACCCTGCTCATGGCCCGGTACAGCACCTCCAACCTGACCCACCAGATGGTAAAGCTTCCAAAGGACCAGTGGGATGAATTCATCCGCTGGAGCATGGACTATGAGCATGTGCGCCTGGGGCTGCCAAAGCCGGATCTGGTGATCTTTCTGGATATGCAGCCGGAGACCTCCCGCAGGCTGTTGAGCCACCGCTACCAGGGGGATGAGAGCAAACGGGACCTGCACGAGGCCGACTTTGCCTATCTCATGGCCTGCCGGACCTCGGGGCTCTATGCGGCCGAAAAATTGGGTTGGCAGGTGATCTCCTGCTGCGACGGGCTGGAGCCCTATCCCATTGAGACCATCTTTCAACAGGTGAAGGAGTGCGTAAATCTCAGTCATTTGATACCGGAGCGTCTATGATTTTCTTTACGCCCATTACGCTGCAGGATGCGGATTGGATCTGCCCCCTGCTGCGCCGCGCCAACTACCAGGGGAGCGAATTTTCCTTTGCCAACCACTACTGTTGGAGGAACAGCTACCACATCCAGGTGGCCCAGGTGGCGGGCTTCTATCTGGCCAAGACCACCCACCGGGGCCGGACCTCCTACCTGATGCCTGTGGGGGAGGGGCCTCTCCAGGAGCCGGTGGCAGCCCTGCTGCAGGATGCCAAGGACCGGGGGATCCCCTTTCAGATGCACGGTGTTCTGCCCCAGCAGTGTCCGGAACTGTCCGCCGGCTTTCCGGGGCTGTTTCACATCCAGCCGGTGCGAGATATTGCCGACTACATCTATGAGGCCCAAAAGCTCAAGACCCTGTCGGGCAAAAAGCTCCACGCCAAACGCAACCATGTCAACCGTTTCCGGCAGCTGTACCCAAGCCACCAATTGGAACCCATTTCCCGGGAAAACCTGTCCCAGTGCCTGCATCTGCTGCGCGCCTGGGCCGATTCCCGCCGGGAACTGACCACCCAGGATTTAAACGAGGAACTGGGGGCCGTGCAGATGATGCTGGACTCCTTCGAAGTGTTGCATCTGCAGGGGGGCCTGTTGACAGTGGAGGGGGAGCCTGTGGCCCTCACGATTGGGGAACCCCTCAATGAAAACACCTATGTCATCCATGCAGAGAAGGCCCTGTACCATGTGCCCGGGGCCTATCCCATGGTCAACCAGCTGTTTGTTCAGACGTTGGAGGACCGATTTGTCTACATCAACCGGGAGGAGGATATGGGGGATGAGGGCCTGCGCAAGGCAAAGCTCTCCTACCAGCCGGCCTATCTGTTGGAAAAGTTTATGGTGACCCTGGCCTAACCTGAGGCCGTCCCCTGGCCCAGCGCCTCAGAAACGTGCCACAACAAAGGGCCTGCCCCAGGAGGGCAGGCCCTTTTTGCACCACACCAAAAGCCTTGTTGGAGCAAATGCTCAGAAAAATCGCAATTGGAATGGGAGATGATGACCATGCAGAATGCCACCACAGGCGGGGCGGCGTTGGCCACATGGAAGGACCTGCCCCGGCTCCGGGAGATCTGGCTGCGGTCCTTCGGCGCCAATGTGGCCTATGCGGATCTGTTCTTTCACCACCGTTTTTCTCCCACAGAGACCCTGGTCTGGCGGGAGAGCGGTCAGGTGCAGGCCATGCTCTTCTGGCTGCCTGCAACCCTGTTTGCCGGCGGGGAGCAGGGGCCGCTGGCCTACGTCTATGGCGTGGCCACCCACCCGCAAGCCCGGGGGCAGGGGAGAGGGAGCAGGCTGCTGCAGGCCCTGGATCAGGTGCTGCAGGCCCGGGGCTATTGGGCAAGCCTTCTGGTGCCGGCGGAGCCGTCCCTC
Source organism: Candidatus Aristotella avistercoris (assembly GCA_904397835.1). Taxonomy (GTDB): domain Bacteria; phylum Bacillota; class Clostridia; order Oscillospirales; family Ruminococcaceae; genus Aristotella; species Aristotella avistercoris. The sequence continues at coordinate 8,186 of CAJFOV010000007.1, read as the reverse complement.
TTCTCCTTCTATCAGCGGGTGGGATATGCCCAGGGATTTCCCCAGCGCAGCGCCGCCTTTGTGCCCACGGGAGAAGCGACCCACATCACCCTGGAGCCCATCACTGCCCAAGAACTGTTCCAGCTGCGGGAGGGGCAGTTCCAAGGAAACTGCCCCTTTGTTCAGTGGGATGTGGCGGCCCTCCAGTACCAGCTGCGGGAGGTTCAGCTGCTCCATGGTGGTGTATGCAAGTTGTGCGGCCCTCAGGGCACCGGCCATGCGGTGTTCTATGTGGAGCGGGAGCAGCTGCTCATCCGGGAGCTGGGAGCCAGCGGGGATTTTGCACAGGCCTGCCTGCATGCCCTCTGCCGCCAATTCCGGCGGGAACGGGCACAGGTGCGGCTGGCGCCGGCAGGGGACTATCCCTTCCCCACGGAGCTGGCGCCATTCTCCATGGTGCGCTATCTGCGGGATCCCCGGCCCAGCCTGGCCCAGGGATATTTTTCCCTGGCGCTGGACTGAGGATGGGCGCCGGCGGCCCTGTGCAGGGCACTGGAGAGGGACCTGCTGGCCGGAGGCCGGCAGGGGAGTTTTTTTGCCCGCAGGTAGACCCGTATCCTCCTCTAGAGGGGCTGCGGGTCCCCCTCCCATATGGACAGTACCGCGGGCAGGTGGTATGACAGCAGTTGACGGCAAATAAGATCAGGAGAAACAAAAGGAGTGGGTGCATGCACCCACTCCTTTTGCCCATCCCGTTGGGGTTAGTCGCAGCAGCCACAGCTGGAACGGCCACAGCCGTTGTAGTTCCCACAGCCACAGTTGTTGCAGCCACAGCCGTTGTTGCTATAGCCGTAACCATCGTTGCCGCAGCCGCAGAAGAGGAAGTAGAGGATGATGATCCACCAGATGTTGTTGCCGCCAAAAGAGTTGCAGATACCACAGTTCATGTGTGTTGCCTCCTTAAAGTTTATTCACCTTATACTATGTGACACCCCTCCCTGTGGTTCCAGAAAAAAGCATAATTGAACAGGCCCGGGTCAATATTATAAAAAGTGCTCCTGCCGGTGAAGGAACTATCACCCATGGGCGGCGCATACAATAACCTGGGGGTGGTATCCATTGTCTCTGCAAAGACGCAACTACACCAAAAAAGCGGCACAGGCCCTGCGCCTGGCCCTCTCTCAGGCCTCGGAATTGGGCCATACCTATATAGGAAGTGAGCACCTCCTGCTGGGCTTGCTCCAGGAGGGGACGGGGGTGGCCTACACCGTCCTGACGGAGAACAACGTCACGGAGCAGGCGGTGCGCCAAATGCTGGTCCGTGTCATTGGACGTGGGCTGCAGACCAAGGTGGGGGTGGAGGCCATGACCCCCAAGTGTAAGAGGATCTTGGAATTTGCCCTGTTGGAGGCCCACCTCATGGGCCAGACCCAGTGTGGGACAGAACATATCCTGCTGGCAATCCTGCGGGAACCCACCTGCTATGGGAACATCTTTCTCAAGGAGCTGGGGGTCACAGCGGCGGATCTGCTGCCGGAGCTCATGGGGGAGCTGGGGCTGCCTGCCGGCAGCTTTTCTGGCGGGACAAAGCGAGGGAAGGCGGCGGCCACAGCCAGCACCCGTACCCCCAATCTGGATAAGTACGGCAAGGACCTGACCTACGCGGCCCAGATGGGGGAGCTGGATCCCGTGATCGGGCGGGAGCAGGAGCTGAACCGCCTGATCCAGATCCTCTGCCGGCGGACCAAAAACAACCCCTGCCTCATTGGAGAGGCGGGGGTGGGCAAGACCGCCATTGTGGAGGGATTGGCCCAGCGGATGGTCCAGGGAAAGGTGCCGCCCTCCCTGCGGGGCAGGCGGGTGGTCAATTTGGATCTGAGCACCATTGTGGCAGGCACCAAATACCGGGGGGAATTTGAAGAACGGCTCAAATCCATCCTTTCGGAGGTGATGGGCAACCGGGGCATCATCCTGTTTATTGACGAGATGCACACCATTGTCGGGGCCGGCGGCGCCGAGGGAGCGGTGGATGCCTCCAACATCCTCAAGCCACAGTTGGCCAGGGGGGAGCTGCAGGTCATCGGCGCCACCACCCTGGAGGAGTACCGCCGGTTTATTGAAAAGGATGCCGCACTGGAGCGGCGCTTCCAAAGTATTCTGGTGGAAGAGCCCAGCGTCCAGGAGGCCCAGGAGATTTTACAGGGGCTGCGCCCATACTATGAGGACTTTCACCAGCTGACCATCTCTGACGACGCCATCGAGGCGGCGGTACGGCTCTCCCAGCGGTATCTGCCGGAGAAGTTCCTGCCGGATAAGGCCATCGACCTGGTGGATGAGGCCGCATCCCGTCTGCGTATGACCGCTGTGGAGGGCGGGGCAGGCCCCTCCCGGCTGGCCCAGGAGATCCAGGCCACGGAGCAGGCCAAGGAGGAGGCAGTGCTCAAACAGAATTTTGAGTTGGCGGCAAGGCTGCGGGATCAGGAGAAGCAGCTGCATCGCCAGCTTCAACAGGAGCTCCCCCAGCAGGAGCAGCCCCCGGCCCTGACTGTGACCCGGGAGGAGATTGCCCGGGTCATCTCCTCCATGACCGGGATTCCCCTCCAGGAGATCACCCAGGAGCAGCGGGAGCGGCTGCTGAACCTGGAACAGGCCATGCACCGGCAGGTGGTGGGCCAGGAGGAGGGGATCTCCTCCATCTGCCGTGCCATCCGCCGTTCCCGGGCAGGGGTCCGGGAGCCAGGGCGGCCCATCGGATCCTTTTTATTTTTGGGCCCCACCGGCGTGGGCAAGACGGAGGTCTGCCGCAGCCTTGCCAAGGTGCTCTTTGGCACCCAGGAGGCCCTCATCAAGCTGGATATGTCGGAATATATGGAGTCCCATGCGGTCTCAAAACTCATCGGCTCTCCCCCTGGGTATGTGGGCTATGACGATGGAGGGCAGCTGACGGAGAAGCTGCGCCGCAGGCCCTACTCTGTGGTGCTGTTTGACGAGTTGGAGAAGGCCCACCCCGATGTCTTTAACCTCCTGCTGCAGATTTTGGAGGACGGAGTTCTCACCGACGCCCAGGGCCACAGGGCCAACTTCTGCAATGCGGTGATTGTGATGACCTCCAATGTGGGAGCACGGCAGATCAGCGGAGAAAATCATTTTGGCTTTTTGACCACCCAGGACGGCAAACCGGATACCACCCGCATACGCAAGGATGCCCTGGCGGAGCTGCGCAGGCAGTTTAAGCCCGAATTCCTCAACCGGGTGGATGATGTGGTGGTCTTTCAGCCCCTGGGACAGGAGGAGTTGCAGCAGATCAGCTGCCGGCTGCTGGATCAGCTCTCCCAACGGCTGCAGGGGCAGGGGATTCTGTTTGACGCCACCCAGCGGGCCCAGGAACAGCTGGCAAAGGAGGGCTACGACCCGGCCTATGGCGCAAGGCCCCTCAAACGGCTGATTCAGACCAAGGTGGAGGATCTGCTGGCAGAGAAGGTGCTCCAGGAGGCCATTCACACCGGTGACCATGTGGTGTTGGACTATCGGGAGGACTTTTGTCTCCTGCGGGAAAATGAATCCATTTGATCCCCCACCCCAGGTGTGGTATAATAGCGGCAGCAGCCAAAACTGGGGTGCCCGGGGCAAGCGGCGCAATGCCAAATTCCCGACCCTTTGGCCGCCATCATGACGGCGTTGTTTCCGACTGCGGAGCCATAGATGCGATGGCTGTGCCGGTTACAGCGTTGGAACAGGCTCTCGCGCAGGAGTATCCGCTCTTGCCCGTCCCCGTCTGAAGGGAGAAAGGAAGGGTGTAACGTTCGTGTTGGAATGTGGAATGGTGTTCGAAAAGAGCATGATTGTCTCTGAGGACTATCTGGCCAGGTGCATTGAAAGTGGCGATGTAGAGGTCTTTGCCACGCCAAGCATGGTGGCTCTGATGGAGGCCGCTGCCGCCGAGGGCATGGCTCCCTTTTTGGAGCCAGGTCAGACCTCTGTGGGCAGTTATATCGCCTCCAGCCACAGCGCTCCCACGCCCTCCGGAATGAGGGTGACGGCCAAGGCCACCATCACTGCCATTCAAGGCCGTCGAGTGGAGTTTAACGTCATTGCCTATGATGAAAAGGAGGAGATCGGCCGGGGAAGCCACGTGCGCCATATTGTGGACCGGCAGGCCTTCCAGGACAAGGCATCCGCCAAAATTCTTTAGATCAAACGAGAAAAGGCAGGGCCCACAGACCGCAGGTCTGTGGGCCCTTTGGATTTTCTCTTTTTGCGTGTCAGCACCATGGATGAGATATCTGTAAAAGCGGCAGAAGAATCACTTTTTATTCTCCTCCACAAATTGTTTGGCGGCAATGACATGGGTCTCATCCACCGTCAGATCCTGGCTGTTAGGGTGTTCCCGCTGGGTGATGGCCAGGGTGCGGAAGGCGCCCGGGTTTGGATCCTGGGGACTGGTGGTGTAGTTGCCTGCGCTGCGTTTGAGCCGGTGGGGCTTGTTCATAGATTCGCCTCCTACAAAAAGGATTTCATGTTCTCGATGGTCTTTTGCTCAAAGGCGAGGAGATCCTGCCCCAGCTGCTGAACCTCCCTGCCACAGGGCTGGTGTTCCTTGATCTGTTTGGTCAGGTCCACCACCCCCATGGTACCCCCTTGGATCATCATTTCTGCAATGTGGGAGGGGGTGCTGTCCATGGCCGTATTCATAAACACCCCTGCCCGCACCGAGGCGGTCTTCAGTGGAGAGATCTCCTGGGGCTTTTTGTGGTAGGAGGCCCGCAGCATGGAGGCCGCCGATTTGGCGTAGCACTCATAGCGGGCACGCTGGTTGGTCAACTCTCGCTTCAGGCGCACACTGTCCACCTTCGGCAGCAGGTGATCAATGGTCTCGCAGCCCATGCGGCTATTTTTATAAAACTCCTCCAGAAGTTGTTCGTCGTGGTTGGTGTTCATCCTCTCACTCCAATCGCTTTTTTGACCGCTCTTGCCAAAGGGCAAAAGGATCTGTTGTTATTGTTCCATCGGCAGGTGCAATTACTCCTGGAAGACAAATGGAAAAATTTTCATCAAACCAAGTCTCATGGACGGTTTCGATGATAACAAAGGGCCGAGCAGCAGCGTGGCTGCCCGCAAAAAAGGATCCGTAGTTCTGTCAAAGACAGAACTACGGATCCTAAGAGGGGGGGCCCTCTTGCCGGACATCGACAGTTCAGACTGAAAGGGCGCCCGCCTGTATAACCCCTTATTTGGGTGCTATAACAGGTGTAAAAGATTATTCCGCAGAGCCATAGCCTTTGATGAGCTCCACATAGAACTCCACGTTGTCCGCCAGGATGTCGCAGTCAATGCACTCGTTGACCTGGTGGGCGCCGCCCCACTTGTTGTTGTAGAGCAGGCCGGTGAAACGGTACACACTGTGGCTCGGGCAGAGGTCGCAGTAGTATCTGGCATCGGTGCCGCCCGTCAGAAGGGAGGGCATAAACTCAATGTCCGGATACTTCTTTTTCATGATGGATTGGATGAGCCGGTATCCAGGGGTATCCGTGGAGGAGGGGGTGGGCATATTGTGACCCTTGAGCAGGCGCACCTTGACGCCCTCGGGCACGATGCTCTCGTAGAAGGCCTGCAGATCCTCCACCGTGTCGCCCTCCAAGAGGCGGTTGTTGATGACCAGCCAGGCGCGCTCCGGCAGGATGTTGGCCTGGTCGCTGCCCTTGGCCATGGTGACGGCCGTGGTGGTGCGGGTCAGTGCGTTGAGGTTGCGGTCCTTGGCCACCAGAGGCTTGAGCTCCTCCCAGTTGGCCTCGGGGTCCTTCAGCAGCTCGCCCAGACGGCCGGGGGTAGAGGGCGCCATGGCCTGGAACTGCTCAATGGCAGGCCCAATGAGGCGCTGTGGGAAGGGGCTGTCCTCCAAGATGCAGGCGGTCTTGCCGATGATGCCCAGAGCGCTGTGCTCTCCCGGCCATGCGGAGTGGCCGCCGGCGTCCTCCTTGGAGAATTCAAAGTCTGCATAGCCTTTTTCCGAGGGATAGATCTGTGCGATGTACTTGCCATCCTGGAGCAGCACGCCGCCGCACTCGTCAATCTCCATCCCCAGTTGGATACCGCGGTTCTTCAGCTCCTGGGCAAGGATGGCGCCAGCTGCGTGGGGGCCGCCCATGATCTCCTCATTGTAGCCAAATCCCAGGTAGATGTCATAGTCCGGCACAAAGCCATCGGCGATGAGGGCCTCGATAGCGTCCATATAGGCCTGGATGTTGCACTTGGAATCGGTGGAGCCTCTGCCCCACAGCAGGCCATCGGCGATGACACCCTCATAGGGGGGATGTTTCCACATGGAAAGATCGCCCTCTGGCACCACGTCCTGGTGTGCAGTGAGCATCAGGGGGAGTTTGCCGGATTTTCCGGTGCCCTTCCAGTGATAGAGCAGCCCCACCTTGCCAAAGATCTCCTTGGTCAAGGTCTTATGCACCAGGGGATAGGTCTCCTCCAGGTACTTGTGGAAGTCCAGATAGGCCTGGACGTTCATCTTCTCTGGATCTACGCTGGAAACAGTGGGGAATTTGATCATACCCTGCAAATGTTTCACATACAGATCGTTGTCAAACTTCATCGTAGCGTGCTCCTTTTCTGTTTATTTTCGCGGAATGGCAGTTGTGCAGCCACACAGCCGCCACAGGGACCAGGGATTTCTTTGACGTGTATTCCCGCTTTGATGGATCCACAGAGCCTTGCACCAGCCATGTGAAATAGGAAGTCTCATCCAAAATGTGCAAATTGGATAAAAAAGAGGGGAATAATACTCCGGAATTATTCTATCATACTTTTTTCTTCGCTGCAATCTTTTTATTTTGTCAAGGATCCACTATAATAATGGTAGTGGGTGGCAATCGGTGGGGCCGCCTGCCCATGGGGAAGGATGTTGTAAGGGGGGAGATGGAGCTGTGGAAATTTTAGATATCTATGACCGGGACAAGCATCCCACTGGGAAAACCATTCTGCGGGGCAGACGCCTGAGACGGGGGGAGTACACCTTGATGGTCCATGTCTGGCTCTACAATGCACAGGGGGAGCTGCTGATTCAAAAGCGGGCCCAGAACAAGTCCTATGGAAGAATGTGGGCCGCCACAGGCGGCGCTGTGTTGGCCGGAGAGGGGAGCCGTCAGGCGGCTGTTCGGGAGACCCAGGAGGAGTTGGGCATCTGTCTTGTGCCTCAGGAGGGGGTTCTCTTTCGGGAGCTGCGGGTGACACGGCCCCACTTTTCCCGTCTGGTGGATGTGTGGATTTTCCCCACCCAGGTTCTGGCCGGTGAATTAAAGCTGCAGTCCAGCGAGGTGTCCCAGGCCATGTGGGTGGATCCAGGGGAGCTGGACAGGATGATCCAGCAGGGCCGGTTTCTAAACGGCTACCCCTATTTTCAGGAGCTGATGGATTACCTGAAAACCCAGGTGTGGGTAGGTTGATTTTGTCCTCTGACGCCGGTATAATAGGAGGAAGAAAAACGTCGCCTGCCCAGGGTATGGCCGATGCGTTTTGACAATTTTCAATAAATGGAGTTGTGATAACCATGAGCAATCCGATTGTAACCATTGAGATGGAGAGCGGGAATGTCATCCGGGTGGAGCTGTACCCGGAGGTTGCCCCCAACACGGTGAACAACTTTATCTCTCTGGTGAACCAGGGGTTCTATGACGGAACCATCTTCCACCGGGTGATCCCCGGCTTTATGATCCAGGGCGGGGATCCCACCGGCACCGGCATGGGTGGCCCGGATTACAGCATCAAGGGGGAGTTTGCCGCCAATGGTGTAAAAAATAATCTAAAGCATGCCCGGGGTGTCATCTCCATGGCCCGTGCCATGAGCCCCAACAGCGCCGGTTCCCAGTTCTTCATTATGGTGGAGGATGCTCCCCACCTGGATGGGCAGTATGCTGCCTTCGGCAAGGTGCTGGAGGGTATGGAGGAGGCGGACCGGATTGTTTCGGTGCGCACCAACTACAGCGACAAGCCCCTGCGGGATGAGCGGATGAAGAAGGTCACGGTGGATACCTTTGGCGTCTCCTATCCGGAGCCTGAGAAGATGTAGGGTGATTTCCTTCTTTAAAAAAGCAGTGACAACAAAAAGTCCCTGGACGGATCGGTCCGCCCTGATAAGGATGTTTTTGGTTCTACGCATGGCCCCAGGATGTTACGGCATCCTGGGGCCGCTTTGTCATGCCTGG
>CAJFOV010000006.1 GCA_904397835.1 Candidatus Aristotella avistercoris | reverse complement strand
TCCTTTGAAATGGAGCTATACGGTTGCAAAAGCGTCAAAAAAAGCGTTAGCCCCTGAAAGGAACATTTCAGGGGCTTCTCTACCAATGTCTGTGAGCAGGCCTGTCACACGGGAGTAGGGCATGACATACCGCTGGGAAAGGTACCGCTGAGAGGCGGCCAGCTCCCCGTCGGGGCCGCCAAACTGGGTGATGATCACTTTGGCCATGGCCGGGTTGGGCCGGTGGATGTTCACCGGGAACTGTAAGCGCTTTTCGTATGTCCACATATGCTACACCTCCAACTGCCAGGGCCAGGGGCAATCGACCCATTTCCAATGCTTCTCACAGGCGGCCTCATCCACTGTCAGAGGGCCAAAGCGGGCGGCATACTCCTTAAGGAGCTTTACCCGGGCGGCACGGTACTTTTCAAAGCACTCCAGCGCCGCGGTGTCGTTGGGGTGGGTGTCCAAAAAGAGCTTGATGTCATCCACCATGAAGCTGATACAGTGGATTTTCCAGAGCATCTTTTCCCGTTCCGAGGTACACTGCTGCATGTTCATCTCCGCCACCTCCTCAGCACCCAAAGGGAAGATCCAGCTCCGGGAACGCAGTTCCGCGGCAGATGGCCTTTTCCGCCTCATAGATTGTGTTCCATCTCTGCTTGGGGACATAGGCCATTGCCAGGGGCAGGCCCTCCAGACAGGACCGTTTTGCCTGGTTCCGGGCTTCGTTGGCCGTACAGGACTGCTGGGCGTGCCTGGGCCCGCAGTTTGACTGTCTAAATTGATCCAAGGGATCACGCTCCTTTCTTGTTCAGGGGAACAGGGTTCTCCATTTCCTTTTTATTCTATGACAGGCCCAAGGGGCGGTGCGATCCCCAACGGAGGGGAAAAAGCCCCAGAGGAACCAATTGCCTCCAGCATAAGGAGCACATCCCCCATAATGATGGAAAAAGTGGGAGAAAAATTTTTTGACCGGCTGAAACATGGTGCATCTCAGAGCATCAAAAAAGTGGGGTGCAGGGGTGCGACGCCCAACAGTTCCAAAGGCGTTGCTATGTGGTGCCTTTGAAGAACAGGAGGGCTTTCCGGACATGGAAGGAACTGGAGCGGATCGCCGCCTTCCCCAGAGGGCGGGAGGCTGCCATATGAATGGGCAGCCCGCATGCTGTTGTATCCTCCAGAGGAGCAATCTCCAAAATTGGAAGGCAAATTTGGGAATGGGACATATTTGTTCTTGTAAACTCTGAATATAGGGCAGATAACCGTGATATTGAAAAAAGATGCCGCACACCAGGGCTTTGCCGGGTGGAACAGGATATAATCGCTAAATTTTGTGATAAAGCAATATGATTTTGGCCATTTTATATAAAGATGAACGATTTGTGAATAAAAGGACAGAGATCCCCTTGACAGCCCGAGACAATAGGTGTATATTCTATCCATTGTTTTCGAATAAATATGCAAATACATTTGCTGGAAAGAGGGAGACAACATGAAAAATTGGGAGACGTTGTATGAGGTCAAAGGCCCCAAATCCATTGTGGAGATGACTGCCGAGGAGCTCAAAGAGGCCATGAAGGAGACAGACACCGTCATCCTGTCCTTTGGCGCCATTGAGAACCACGGTGTCCATCTGCCGATGGGGGCCGATTATTTCCAGGCCAATGTATTGATCCGAAGAGTATATGAGGAGCTGCTGGCCCTGGGCCACAAGAGTGTCCCAGGCTTTGCCGTGCCCTTTGGGGTAGAGACCAACCACTTTGAGCGGGACCACCTGTTTGGCAACTGCTATTTGACCCAGAAGACCTTTATTGCCATGGCGGAGGATCTGTGCCTGGCCCTGCACAGCCACGGGTTCAACCGGTTTGTCCTGTGCCTGAACCATTCGGAGAACAACGCGGCCCTCCACGTGGTGGCCAAGGATCTGGCGGATCTGCATGGCATCAAGAGCGTGGTGGCCGACTGGGTACCCCCCATGAACGACTTCTGGCCCACGGTTTTGACCAATGCGGAGCACCAGGGCCACGGGGGCGAGGATGAGACCGCCTGTGTCATGGCAGCTGTGCCGGGCCTGGTCCACCTGGAGGGTGTGGAACCCTACTATGCCGACCCAGATGAGAAGCAGGTCAAAATGGACGGCCTGCACTACTATGGAGGCGCCGTGGGCGTCTATGTCCCGGTGAAGGAGGACAAGAGCCCCGGCTACATCGGAGATCCTGCGGACGCCACCGCAGAGGAGGGCATTCTCTGCTACGACGCCTACGCCAAGTGGATCGCCCAGGTGGCGGACAAATACCTCTTTTAAGGGGAGGCAACACAACGCGAGGAGGAAATCCTAAATGGAAAAGAAAGAGATCAAATCCATGCCCTTTGGCGGGGCACTGTTCTGCATTGTCTTTTTGCTGGGCTCCATGATCCTCTCGGTGGCCTGGCTGGATATCCCGGTGCACATCAACCTGCTGGCCTCCATTGCAGTGACCCTGACAGTATCGGCCATCTGCGGCACCCCCTGGAAGGATCTGGCCGACGCCATTGAGTACGGGGGCAAAATCTGCATCACCCCCACCATCATCATGATGCTCATCGGTGTGCTCATTGCCTCCTGGATCGCCTGCGGCACTGTGCCCCTGATTATCTACTGGGGCCTCAAGCTCATCAATCCCTCCATCTTTCTGGTGACGGCCTGCCTGATCACCTCCATCTGTTCCCTTTCCATCGGCAGCTCCTGGTCCGCGGCGGGCACCGTGGGCGTAGCCCTGGTGGGTGTGGGCGCGGGTCTGGGTATCAACCCGGCCATGACCGCCGGCGCCATCATCTCCGGCGCCTACCTGGGGGATAAGATGTCCCCCATGTCCGATACCACCAACCTTGCCCCCGCTGTTGCTGAGGCGGATCTGTTTGACCACATCAAGTCCATGGTCTACACCACCGTCCCCGCCTATGTCATCGCTCTGGTGGTCTATGGGGTTTTGGGCATCAACTTCTCCGCCTCCGGCGTCAACTCCGAGGCCATTGCCAGCACCATGTCCGCCATTGAGGGCCATTTTAACCTGAACCCCCTGCTGCTTCTGCCGCCGGTGGTGGTCATTGTCATGGCCATCAAAAAATGCCCCTCCATCCCCACCCTGCTGGTGTCTGTCCTCACGGCTGTGGTGTTGGCCATGGTGTTCCAGGGCCAGAGCGTGAGCTCCATTGCCACCATGTTGGATGAGGGCTTTGTCATCAACACCGGCGTCACAGAGTTTGACACCCTCATGAGCCGGGGCGGCCTGCAGAGCATGCTCTGGACCGCATCCCTGGGTATTTTGGGTATGCTCTACGGCGCCATCATGGAAAAGACGGGCCTGCTCACCGCATTCCTGGAGAAGATGAAACCTCTCATGAAGAGCACCGGCAGCCTGATCACCACGGTGATCTTCACCTCCATCATCCTACTGGCCGCCACTGCCAGCCAGACCCTGGCCATTGTGGTGTGCGGACGGATGTATGTCTCTGAATTTAAGAAGAAGGATCTGCTGCCCCAGGTCCTCTCCAGAACGCTGGAGGACGGCGGAACCCTCTTCTCCCCCCTGATCCCCTGGAGCCTGTGCGGGGCCTACATGACCTCCACCCTGGGGGTCAGCACCCTGGAGTATTTCCCCTATGCCTGCTTCTGCTGGCTCTGCCCCATCATCGCCATCATCTACGGCTTTACTGGCAAGTTTGTCTGGAAGACCGGCGAAAAGCCCAGCCAGCGCACCTATCACGACCACGACCAGGAATCTGATACCGTTTCGGCCCAATAGTCGGCAAAGGCCCGCTCTCCATCGGAGAGCGGGCCTTTGTCCTGCCTGCACAGGACGCAGGAAGATCCCCTGTCAGAGCGGGAAGAATGGACAGTTGGAAGGAAAACTGGATGGAAAAAGGAATGCCCCACCCATAGGACAGAACAGGGCGGAGCCAAGGGGAAGGAAACATATAAAAGGCCCCCGGCCATAGGCCGGGGGCAAAACCATGTTAGATCTGCTTGGTATAGGTCTTGAACTTTTTGGTGTAGGCATCCTGCAGGATCTTGAGCAGCTGAGGCGCCTTGCCGCCCACAGGCTTGCCGTCCACCTCCACCACCTGGTTGCACAGGGCGCCGGAGCTGGTCATGATCACCTCGTCGGCCTCCATAAGCTCCTGGACGGTGAAGGGGTCCTCGTTGGTGGGGATACCGTTTTCCTTCGCCAGTTCCAACAGGTGTTTGCGAGTAATGCCCGGCAGAATCAGGTTGTTGGCCGGGTGGGAGCGCAGCACGCCGTTCTGCAGAATGAGGACGTTGCTGTGGGCGCACTCGGTGACAATGTCGCCCCGGTGGAAGATGGTCTCATCACAGCCGGCCTCCTTGGCGCGCTGGCTGGCGATGACGCTGGGAATCAGGTTCAAGGTCTTGATGTTGCAGTGGAGGAAGCGGGTGTCCTCCATGGTGATGAGTTTCAGGGTCCGGTCCATGGGCACAATCTTGTAGGGACGGGCATAGATCAGCAGGTTGGGCTTGACCTCTGGGCCAGGGAAGGCGTGATCCCGGAAGGCGGTGCCACGGGAGCATTGCCAGTAGAGCATGACCTCATCGTCATCCGCCGCATCCATGACCTTCATGAGCTCGGCAGTCAGCTCCGCCCGGCTCATGGTGAAGGGGATCTCCAACAGGCGCAGACTGTTGTAAAACCGGTCCAGGTGGTCCTCCAGTGCAAAGGGGATGTGGTTGGCGCACAGGGTTGCGTCATAACAACCATCCCCAAAGAAGACAGCGCGGTCATTCATGGGGATCATCATCTCCTCCAAGGGCCCAATTTTTCCATTGTAATAGCCTACGTTTTTCATGTGGTTCCCTCCAGTTCAAAGTTTTGAGATATTTAAGTACCATTATAGTCCTCAAAAAAATTCAGGTCAACAGAAATCTTTTGGGAAAGCGGCATTTTATGGGGAATTTCTCCGACGGATTGGGCAAACCGTCCCCAATGTTGCAAAAAGGGGCAAACCCTATGGATTTGCCCGGAAGGATCAGATATTAGGCTGGCGTTTGGGCCTCAGGAGAGGACCATCCCTGCTGAATGGCCCGGTCAAAGGCGGGCTTCAGGCCGATGCCGTTGTCCAAATGGGGCTGGAACTGGTAGATGTCGTGGCCGGGGAACTGGTTGGCCTCAATGAGCAGGGGCCCCTCCTCTGTGATGGCCACATCCCAGCCGATGTAGCCCATCTGGGGCACCTCCAGGGCGGCCTGTTCCACCAGCTGGACACACTGGGGGAAAAAGGGAATCTCAAACCCCAGGAAGGACACCCCGGAGATGGGGTGCTTCTCATAGAGGTTCAGGGCCTTATCCAGGGCGGGTTTGCGGATGACCCCGGTGTTCAGATCCACCACCGTGGTCATGCCGCCGCTGTTGAGGTTGTCCACAAACTTGCCGTTGCCCACTCGGATGGCGGCAAACACCAGGTGGCCCTTGATGGTCACCATGCGGATGGTGTTTACCGATCCGCCGTACAGCTCCTGAATTTTGTGGTGCTGGACCACAAAGTCCTCCACCAGCACCTGGCCGTTGGCCTTCAGACGCGCATAGAGGGCGGCAGGGTCCTTGAGCTCCTCCCCCTGGGGGATCACCACACCGTTGCCACAGCTGGCGTCCACCGGCTTTGCTACAATCTTCTCCTTGCCCTGGAGGAACGCCTCAAAATCCCCAAGGCTTGCCTCCTGCAGGTTCAGCCAATCCCGGTGCAGATAGGCGGAGAAGCGCCTGTTGAAGGCGATCTTATCGTTAAAGAGATCCCAATATTCCGGGCTGTTGAGGGTTTTCACATACCGGTTGTTGACCCCCCGGGTGATGTAGGTGGCCCGCTGGGCGCTGTTGAGGGTGTAAAACTCAAAGACCAGGTAGTCCATGTATCCGGCCATGTATTTGTAGCCGCACCACGCAATGTCCAGCAGGGCGGCCAGGGTGTTCTTTCCACAGCGGCGGTGGACGGTCTTGGCGGTCTCCCACATGCGGGAGTAGTCCATGCCCTTGACCTGGGACAGGATGTATCCGATTTTTCCCATGGTTTTCTCTCCTTTGCTGCCCCCTGGAATCAAAGGGGGATGGATTGGGCTGTTTCCCCATTCAGCGGAGAAACAAGTTTGACCTGTCAGGAACGGCATCAGGCGCCGGGGTTCTCCTGGATGGCCCGGTCCGCCAGACGCCGCAGGTCGTCAAAGGTCTTGAGGGTTCCCGCCTGGGCCCGCAGGGCGGCGGCCCCCCGCATGCCCTTCAGATACCAGCCGGCGTGTTTGCGGGCCTCCCGCATGGCGGTATACTCCCCCTTGTACTGGATGGCCCGCTGAATCTGCCGGAGCATGACCTCCATGCGCTGGGGCAGGGTCAGGGGCGGCAGCCGGCGCCCCTGGGTGAACCAGAGGTGCAGGTCCTCAAAGAGCCAGGGGCTCCCCAGGGCGCCCCGGCCCACCATCACCAGGTCGCAGCCGGTCTGTTCATACATGTGGATGGCGCTCTCCACGCTGTCCACGTCCCCGTTGCCAATGACGGGGATGGACACGGCCTCCTTGACGGCGGCGATGATCTCCAGATCTACCCCCGGGGCATACATCTGCGCCCTGGTCCGGCCGTGGACGGTGATGGCGGAGATCCCCGCATCCTCGGCGATCTTGGCGATCTCCACGGCGTTGACGTGGCTGTCATCCCAGCCCTTGCGGATTTTCACCGTCACCGGCACAGGCACCGCCTGGACCACCGCCCGCATGATCTCCCCCGCCAGCTTCGGGTCCCGCATGAGGGCGCTGCCGCCCCCGTTGCCCGCCACCTTGGGGGCCGGGCACCCCATGTTGATGTCGATGACATCAGGCTGGTGGGCCATGGCCAGTTTGGCCCCCTGGGCCATCACCTGGGGGTCGCTGCCAAAGAGCTGTACCCCGGCGGGCCGTTCCGCCTCCGAGAGCTCCAACAGTTCCCCGGTGCGGCGGTTGGCGTAGGTCATGCCCTTGGCGCTGGCCATCTCGGAGACCACATAGGCGGCATGGAACTCCCGGCAGATCTCCCGGAAGGCCCGGTCCGTCACCCCGGCCATAGGGGCCAGGGCTGCCGTTTTGGGCAGCGCAATCATTGGTCGGTTTTGCAAAGGTGGGTTGCTCCTTCCTGTGTTCCCCGCAGGGGGCTTTGGTATTTCTCTATTTTAACAAAAAGCGGTGGAAAACTCAATGGCTGCGGCGGCATTCCCTGGCCGCCGCCGTAACAGGGGTGGCTGTGATGGACCGTGGGCCCCCATTGATCCTCCACTGCAAAGTTTTTGAAAGACCATGGTAAAATAGGTGTGTCCCCTTGCGTTTTATGCTATACTATATCAGGAGTGGTGTGCCCTGTCCCAAATGGGACGGGGGCGGGAGGCTGCCGGCAAGAGGGCCCTCCCCTGGTTTTTCCAAACCCAGCCACACAAGGAGGAGCCATGAAATTACTCGTCATCGATTCCAACAGCATCTTAAACCGGGCCTTCTATGGCATCAAGCTCCTGTCCAATCAGGAGGGGCTCTACACCAACGGCATCTTCGGTTATATCAACATTGTCTCCCGCATGCTGGAGGATCTGCAGCCGGACTGCGTGGCCTGCGCCTTTGACCTGAAGGCCCCCACCTTCCGGCACGAAAAATACGACGGCTACAAGGCCAACCGCAAGGGCATGCCGCCGGAGCTCTTTTGCCAGCTGGCGCCCCTCAAGGAGCTGCTGGACGCCCTGGGCTACGCCATTGTGGAGCGGGAGGGCTATGAGGCCGACGACATCCTGGGCACCCTGGCCAAGGACTGTGGAGAGCAGAGCTATGAGTGTGTGCTGGCCACAGGGGACCGGGACTCCCTGCAGCTGGTGAGCGGCTGCACCACAGTGCTGCTAGCCACCACCAAAATGGGGGCCGCCCAGTACACCCCCTGGACCCCTGAGACGGTACAGGAACACTATGGGGTCACCCCAAAGGAGCTCATTGAGGTGAAGGCCCTCATGGGGGATTCCTCCGACAACATCCCCGGGGTGGCCGGTGTGGGGGAAAAGACCGCTCTGAGCCTGATCCAGCAGTTCCACACCCTGCAGAACCTCTACGACAACCTGGACAGCCAGGCGATCCGCCCGGCGGTGCGGAAAAAATTGGAGGCCGGCCGGGACATGGCCTTTTTGAGCCGGGAGCTGGCGGAGATCTTCTGTGACGTGCCCATCGATCAGACGGTGGAGCACTACCGCCCCCGCCCCCGGGACAACGACCGGGCCTACCGGCTGCTGGCAAAACTGGAGATGTTCTCCACCATCAAAAAGTTGGGCTTGACTCCGCCTGTGGAGGGCCTGCCCCAGGTGGAGGCCGCCCCCGTCCAGGAGCAGCCCCTGGTCTGTGCTCCCCTGACCCAGGGGGATCTGGATGCCCTGTTGGAAAAGGGGGAGCCTGTGGACCTTTTGGCCAACTGGACAGGGGAGGAGCCTGAGGACTTTGCCCTGATCCAGGGGGACCGGCTCTGGTATGTGCCCCAGGGGGAGGAGCAGCACGCCCGGTGGCTCACCCAGGTGCTCTGCGATCCCATCCCGAAGCGGGTAGATCAGAGCAAATTCTACTATAAGTATACCGCCCGTCAAGATTTACAAACCCAGGGGATCTGTTTTGACCTGCCCATTGCAGGGTATCTCCTGAGCCCCAACTCCACCGACTACCAGATGGAGCATCTGGCGGGGGAGCGGGACATGACGCCCCGCACCCTGCAGGGGGACTGCCCCGTGGAGGGGGCAGGGCTCTTCTCCCCCCTGTGCGACCGGCTGGCCCAGGAGCTGCAGGCCAACGGTCAGGAGGAGCTGTTCCAAAGGGTGGAGCTGCCCCTGGCCCAGGTGCTGGCCTCCATGGAGGTGCTGGGCTTTGCCGTGGACGTGGAGGGCATCCGGTCCTTTGGGGAGCAGATCAATGGGGATCTGGAGCAGATCACCCAGCACATCTACGAGCTGGCGGGGGAGACCTTCAACATCAACTCCCCCAAGCAGCTGGGGGAGATCCTCTTTGGCAAACTGGGCCTGCCGGCCCGGAAAAAGACCAAGAGCGGCTACTCCACCAATGTGGACGTGCTGGAGTCCCTCAAGGACCGCCACCCCATTGTCCGGGAAATTTTGGAGTACCGCAAGCTTGCAAAGCTCAGCTCCACCTATGTGGAGGGGCTCCTGAAGGTGGTGGGGGCAGATGGACGCATCCACTCCTCCTTCAACCAGACGGAGACCCGCACCGGGCGCATCAGCTCGGCGGAGCCCAACATGCAGAACATTCCCGTGCGCACCGAGCTGGGCAGCAACATGCGCCGGTTCTTTGTGGCAAGGCCGGGGTGCCTGCTGGTGGATGCGGACTACTCCCAGATTGAGCTGCGGGTGCTGGCCCACATCGCCCAGGATGAGAACATGATCGCAGCCTTCCGCTCCGGGCAGGATATCCACACCACCACTGCCGCCCAGGTGTTCCACCTGCCGCCGGAGTTTGTCACCCCCCTGCTGCGCTCCAGGGCCAAGGCGGTGAACTTTGGCATCGTCTATGGCATTGGGGCCTACTCCCTCTCCCAGGACATCGGGGTCTCGGTGGCGGAGGCGGACCAGTATATCAAGAGCTATCTGGACACCTACTCCGGCGTGAAGCGCTATATGGAGGAGACGGTCCAGCGGGCCAAGGAGCAGGGGTATGTGACCACCCTGCTGAACCGCCGGCGGTACCTGCCGGAGCTCAAGAGTTCCAACCACAACCTGAAGGCCTTTGGCCAGCGGGTGGCCATGAACACCCCCATCCAGGGGACGGCGGCGGACATCATCAAAATCGCCATGGTGCGGGTGTACCACCGCCTCAAAGAGGAGGGCCTGCGGGCCAAGCTCATTCTGCAGGTCCACGACGAGCTGATTGTGGAGGCCCCCCTGGAGGAGGTCCAGCAGGTCAAGGCCCTGGTCAAGGAGGAGATGGAGCACGCCATGGACCTGTCGGTGGAGTTGAAAGTGGATGTCAACACCGGCGAAAGCTGGTATGAGGCAAAATAGATGCAAACCCAACAACAGTTGAATGAGGTGTGAATACAGCAATGGATGTTCATTTATGGCATCAAGAGGACGTGGAAATTGTCCCCATGGATCGGGAACACATTGAGAGCATCGCCCGGCTGGAACAGGAGTGCTTCTCCCAGCCCTGGAGCTACGACAGCCTGCGGGAGGAGCTCTCCAACCCCCTGGCGGTCTTCCGGGTGGCCCTTTTGGAGGGCCAGGTGGTGGGCTATGTGGGCATGTACCACATTGTGGACGAGGGGAACATCACCAACATTGCCGTCTCCCTGGACCACCGGCGGCAGGGCATCGGCCAGGCTTTGATGAAGAGCCTGTTCCAGTACGGCAAGGACCAGGAGATGCAGGCCATCTATCTGGAGGTGCGCGCCTCCAACGAGGGGGCCATCGCTTTCTATGAGGACCTGCACTTCCACGTCACCGGCCGGCGCAAGGGCTTTTACTCCCATCCCAGGGAGGACGCCCTGCTCATGACCCATACATTTTAGCGGGAAAACCAGCAAGGGTGGGAAGGAAGGAACAAGACATTGAAGATTTTAGCCATTGAATCCTCCTGTGACGAGACCGCCGCCGCGGTGGTGGAGGACGGCAGGAGGGTCCTCTCCTCGGTCATTGCCAGCCAGGTGCCGGAGCACCGGCTCTATGGCGGCGTGGTGCCGGAGATCGCCTCCCGCCGCCACACGCAGGCCATTGTCCCCGTGGTGGACGAGGCCCTGCAGAAGGCGGGCCTCACCCTGGCGGCGGTGGACGCCATTGCCGTCACCTACGCCCCGGGTCTCATTGGAGCCCTGCTGGTGGGGGTGAACTTTGCCAAGGGCCTCGCCCTTGCAACCGGAAAGCCTCTGATCCCGGTGCACCACATCCGGGGCCACATTGCGGCAAACTACCTGACCCACCCGGAGCTGGAGCCCCCCTTCCTCTGCCTGGTGGTCTCCGGCGGACACAGCCACATCATCCTGGTCCACGACTACACCAAGCTGGAGATTTTGGGCCGCACCCGGGATGACGCCGCTGGGGAGGCCTTTGACAAGGCCGCCCGCTCCATGGGCTTCCCCTACCCTGGGGGCATCTACATCGACCGGGCCGCCCAGTCGGGGAACCCCGACGCCTATCACCTGCCCAGGCCCAAGGTGGAGGGCTCCCCCTACGACTTCAGTTTTTCGGGCCTGAAGACAGCGGTGATCAACCTGGTCCACAACGCCCAGCAGAAGGGGCAGGCCCTCAACGTCAATGACCTGGCGGCCAGTTTCCAACACACCGTCTGTGAGATTCTCACCCAGCGCCTGATGGCCGTTGCCCAGGACCGGGGAGCCAGCACCCTGGTGGTGGCAGGCGGGGTCAGCGCCAACTCCGGCCTGCGCCAGCAGCTGCAGGGGGCCTGTCAGGAGGCGGGATACCGGCTCTACTTCCCGGAGCTCTCCCTCTGCGGGGACAACGGGGCCATGATCGGCTCCCAGGCCTACTACGAGTATCTGGCAGGGAACCTGGCGGACCTGTCCCTCAACGGCTATGCCTCCGTGCGGGTGGACGACCCCACCCAGCTGGGGCGGTAGCCTGTTTCACAATTGCCTGATAAAAACAACAGCTCTGGATCGGTTTACGATTTCAGGGCTGTTGTTTTGCGATGATATTTGATTGCCTGCCGTAGAGCTGGGGCACTACTCCCCCAGCTGAAAGGCTGCGTTCAGCAGATGGATTCCGGTCTTGGTGCGGAAGAACGCCTGCCGGGCGGCCAGAATGGCCTCCTTGGACAGGTCCTTCTCCTGGGCGTTGACCAGAAAATCCGCCTCCAACAGGATCTGGTAGTCCGGCCCGTCCACGCCGGTGTAGGTGTGGTGGTGTCCCACCAGGAAACAGGCCCGGTCTATGAGGGCCTCTTTTGCCCCCAGCGCCTGGAGGAACGCCCTGGCCAGGGCCGGGCCCTCCAGCTCCTGGTACTTTCCGTCGGAGGAGCCGTACTTCTCCCGGCAGAGGGGGCAGGGGATGTCATGGATCACGGCGGTGACCTCCAGAACCTCCTGGGTCTGGGGATCCAGGCCCTCCCCCTCCCCAATGGCCTTGGCGTAACCGTAGACCTTTAAAAAGTGGTTGATATCCCGGTGGCTGCCGTGGTAGTGATCCACCATGGCGGTGATGAGAGTGCCCATGTTCATGGCGTATGCTCCTTTCGATGGCATTTGCCCCGTTGCTTTGGGGTCAAGGCTGGATAGAGGCTTTTGCTGAAGGCTTTTCTACCCCCTGTACAGCCCGCTCCGCAAGGGCCTGTTTTAGAGCGCGGCGGAGCTTTTCCAGGTCGGGGTCACACAGCAGGGGCAGCCAGTCCAGCAGCGCCTGGGGCGGCAGGTCCCACCAACAGAAGTCTAGCAACAGGGCAATGAGCTCCTGATCAAAGCGTTTTTTCAGAGGCCGGGCGGGGTTGCCGCCCACCACGGTGTAGGGCTCCACATCCCGGCTCACCACCGATTGGGCGGCCACAATGGCGCCGTGGCCGATGTGCACGCCAGGGAGGATGACGCTGTTGCGGCCGATCCACACATCGCTGCCCACCACCGTGTCCCCCTTGAAGGGCAGCTGGGCCAGGTGGGGCGGCACCCGCTGGGCCCAAGCACCGCCAAAGACGGCAAAGGGATAGGCGGTGGCGCTGCTGATGCGGTGGTTGGCAGAGCCCATGATGAACTGGGTTCCGCTGGCGATGGAACAAAATTTGCCTATGATGAGCCGGTCCCCAAACTCCGGATAGTTGAACAGAACATTGTTCTGTTCAAAGGCGGTGGGATCCTTCTCATCGTCGTAGTAGGTGTAATCCCCCACAGAGATGTTGGGGGCGGTGATGACATTTTTCAAAAAGACCGAGGTGCCGTATTCATTGGGGAATACCACATCCGGGCTGGGAATGGCGCTCATGGGATCATCCTTTCGTTATTTGTGGGCAATCACTTCCTCTCCAATGTGGGATGCAGTTGCCACGGCCCGCTTCCTGCGCAGCTCCTTCATGGTTATCCGCTCCTTTTGCAACGGCCCGCCGGACTCCTTTGGATCCAAGGCTCTTTTTCCACCATTATAGAAGAACACGGTGGAAAATACAACGGCCTGTTCCACCAATCTGGGAAAAGCTACAATTTTCCCCCTGGGGATTCTCCCTTTTATCCGTTGACGGCACCCCAGTGCAATGATAGAATTGGGGAAGAATTTGGAAAGGACCCCAGCCGGGGGCCGGCAACTGTCAGGGAGGGGACAGGAGATGAAAACAAACAATGTGCTGCTGCAGAACATCCAGATCTATGCTCCGGAGGACCTGGGGGTTCAGGATATCCTCCTGTGTGGGGGAAAAATCGTGGCCATCGGCCGCAGCCTGCGGCCCAATCTGCCGGATCTGCGGACGTTGGACGGCCGGGGCCTGCGGGCCCTGCCCGGCTTTTTGGACCAGCATGTCCACGTCACCGGCGGCGGTGGGGAGGCAGGTTTCCGCAGCCGGGTGCCGGAGCTGACCCTGACGGACTTTACCCTCAATGGGGTCACCACGGTGGTGGGGGTGCTGGGGACCGACAGCGTCACCCGCACGGTGGAGAGCCTGCTGGCCAAGACCAAGGCCCTCAATGAGGAGGGAATCACCGCCTACTGTCTCACTGGGGCCTACGACCTGCCCTCCCCCACCATCACCGGGTCGGTGAAGCGGGACGTGGCCTTCCTCAGCGAGGTGCTGGGGGTGAAGGCGGCCATTGCCGACCACCGCTCCAGCCAGCCTCTGTGGCAGCAGCTGGCCAAGGTGGCCGCCCAGGTGCGCCTTGGCGCTCTCACTGCCGGTAAGATGGGGGTGGTGCACCTGCACACCGGCCGGGGCAAGGGGGGCCTGCGGATTGTGCAGGAGGTGTTGGAGCACACCGACCTGCCCATCAGCCACTTCCGCCCCACCCATGTGGGCAACTGCCTGGAGAGCGCCCTGGCCTTTGGCGCCCAGGGGGGCCGCATCGACTTCACCGCCGAGGAGGATCCCGAAAAGAGTGTCTGGCAGCTGTTCCAAGCCCGGGAGCAGGTGCCCTGGGAGCAGATCACCCTAAGTTCCGACGCCGGCGGGAGCCTCCCCGTCTGGAACGACCGGGGTGAGATGATCGGCCTGGGGGTGGGCAACATGCAGGGCCCCTATCAGGTGGTGCGGCATTTGATCACCAACTACGATCTGCCAGCGGAGCAGGCCCTGCCCCTCATCACCTCCCATGTGGCCCAGGGGCTGGGCCTGAAGGAGAAGGGGCAGATCGCCGTGGGCATGGATGGGGACCTGGTACTGGTGGATGAGGATTGGTCCATCCACACCGTCTTTGCCCGGGGCCGGCGGATGGTCAGCCAGGGGGAGCCCAAGGTGCTGCCCTTCCTCCAGCGGCAGTAGGAGAGTTCCCCTTTCCAGCAATGCGGGAACATGCCAAGGCATTTTTCTTTCGATTTCCAATCAATGGCACTCTCATTTTAAATTGGGGATCTGGTACAAAACAAAAAATTTCTTGTGATTGAGCAGTATGATCAAGCGCATCGATTGCTATGAAAAAATCCGAAGAGCTCCTCCATTTTTAGAGGGACACTTCGGATTTTTTGCCTGGGCGATTGTTTATGACCTTTCTGCGGCCTACTTCGCTGAAGGGATTCTAAACATGTGGATCGGAGTGAACGGCTGCGGCGCTGCCGGCAGGGAACATTCGATTCTTTTCTGAAAAATGTTCATATTTAGCGGATAGCATTGTTTTATGAAAATATTTCTGCTGGGGGATCGGTATATGGAACCATTCGATAGAAAATTTGACGGATGAATTTTCAGTTTAAATTGGAAAAGTATACCTTGATAAAATAAGGAAAAGAGCACGAATTTGCGCTTGTAAAACCCGTTTTTTGTGATATAGTGTTCAGTGAGAGGGTGTGCTATCAAACTTGGAAGCGTACGCCTTTTCAAATCGGCGTTTCTATTGTGCCGTATAAAATTTTAGAAGGAGGAAGAGAACGTGAAAACAGGCAAAGTAAGGTGCCTGCTGGCGCACTGTTCGCAATTGCACTGGTAGTGTCCGCCTTGCCGTTCACGGCATTTGCCGCGGAGGCGCAGGACGAACCATCGCTGCAAGCGGCAGTGGAAGCCGGCGGCGAGGTGACCGTGAATGGTAACATCGAGCTGACACAGCCCCTGACAGTGGACAAGGATGTTACCCTCACCGGAAATGGCACGTTGTCCCTTGCGTCAGACTGGTCAGAGGCCGCTGCGGCTCCCATTACGGTGGCCCAGGGTGCAACCCTGACCCTGGACGGCGTGACAATTGACGGCCAGAACGTGGAATTGCAATATGGAGCTGATACTGGATGTGCCATTGAGGTGCAGGGCGCGTTGGTGCTGGAAAGCGGCGAAATCTGTAATTTCACCAATGGTGCAAATTCCACCAGCTCTAACATCATCTATGTCAACGGCGGAACATTCGCCATGAACGGCGGGTCCATCAACGGGAACAGCTTGGATGCCGGCAACTATCACGGTGTGGTGTACCTGGCGGGCGGTGCTACGTTCACCATGAATGGCGGCGCCATCTCCGGCAACTATGTGGCGGATCCCCAGGGCGCTTCCGGTGTTGTCAATGTCTCCAACAAGGATGGGGAGAACACCTTTGTGATGGAGGGCGGCTCCATCAGCGAAAATCTGAGCACCGGCGTCTATGTCGGCAGCAACAGCAGCAATGAGGACGCGGGTGGAAAGGCTGTATTTACGCTCAATGACGGCACCATCAGCAGCAACACCTACGGGGATTCCTATTATGCCGGCGGCGTGTATATCGTCAACGGCGAAGTGACCATGAACGGCGGCTCCATCTCCGACAACGAGGGCTATTTCTACGGCGGCGGCGTGGCAGTGGTTGCAAACCCGGGCGGCAGCTTTACCATGAACGGCGGCTCCATCAGCGGGAACCACGCCTGGTACGGCGGCGGTATCTTTGTGACTGGTGTCCAAAACACCGATTGGATGGCGGACATCCAGCTCAACGGCGGACGCATTGAGAACAATGACGCAAGCCGGCAGGGCGGCGGCATCTACGTTGTCCGGGGCCAAGAGGTGGTTCTGCGCAATGCAGCCATCTATGAGAATGAAGCGACCATCATCGGCGGTGGAATCTGGACCTGCTCCACTGGAGAAGTGCATACGTACATCAAAAATGGCGGCGCCGTGTTTGACAATACGGCCAACGGCGACGAGAGCGGTTCTGCAGGCGATGACCTGGCCTTTGTCCAGCACGACGAAGAGCCAGAGTTCCAGCTTTCTGAGCGGATGCTCGGCGGCGGACAGGCCTCCTACTATGTGGATGGCGGCGTGTATGCCACCAACAAGGAGGACGATGGCCTGGATGGAGTCGGCGGTACCTACTATCTCGGCGTCTCCGATGGATCCGCCCGCTTTGATCCCCAGAATCCGGGCGAGCCTGAATCTGGGAAGCCAGAACTACGCCCTCAAGGCAGTGGTCAGCGACAACGTGAAAGCTGCCGCCAAGGGCCGCGCGGCTCTGGTCATCACCGGCAACACGGCAAATCGTGGCGCTGGAATCGGTTCCAACGGCAGTGTTGTCATCGGCGATGCTCCCTACGATCCGGGTACAGAAACACCAGAGGAGTACAGCCTGCAGGTGACAAAGGTTTGGGATTCTGAGGTGCCTGAGGAGCTCCGCCAGGAGGTCTCCGTGACCCTGGTATCGGATGGCTATGAGCTTGACAGCGTTGTTTTGAACGCAGAAAACAACTGGACAGCATCCTTTACAGGTCTGCCAGAGGGCAATTACACTGTGAAAGAGGCAACGCCTGAGGGCATGGAGGCCACATACAGCGATGTCACTCTGGATGGTAATGTTTACCAGGTAACGGTGGCCAACGCTCTGGCGCCCACTCCTGTGGATCCCACCGATCCTCCGGAGGATCCTGATGTCCCCGAGACTGGCGACCACAGCAGCCTGATTCTGTGCGCTGCCCTCATGGCAGCTGCCGGCGGCACGGCCCTGCTGGTTGTCCGCAGGAGAAAAGAGGATTAATGGATTCATCTTCCCCCATTGCGTTGCCTCAAAAATAAAAGTCCTGTCTGGCTGGGTTGCTGTCAACAATCCCTGCCAGACAGGCGGCAAGAGGCATCTCATTGTTAGGACGAATCCTGTGTTATAAAGAGTTTGCGGCAGCGCCCTATGATTTCTGTGGGCAGCTGCCGCAAAATTTTTGTCCGGCTGTCCCCGTGCCGCAAGGGGCAGGAGGAGCCGCTTCCTGGTGGGGTCTGTCAAGTCGGAAGCGCCGGATTTGCTGGAAAGGGCAGGGAGCTCTATTGTAAGCATCTGCGAAAGAAGCAACAAAACAAGCTCCTGTATGTGAGAGGGCTTGCGGCAAAAGCGCTGCCCATCTGTTGGGAAAAGAGATGTGGAAACAAAGGATGATCCTTTTGCAAACGGTACGAGCCTGTATTTTTCCGATGTCTCAACAGATTCCTACTTTAGGAGATATCATTCGTCTGTTTCATGTCCTCCTCTTGCACCAGCATGGAGGTGCAGTGAGGGCAGCGAATGGCATCCAGGGGGATCTGGCTTCTGCAGAAGGGGCACTGTTTGGTGGTGGGCGCTGCTGGCGCCTTTTTGTGGCCCAGGGAGGCCAGTTTGTTGATGCCCTTGAGCAGACAGAAGAGCACGAAGGCCATGAGGAAAAAGTTGACCAGTGCCGTCAGAAAAGATGAGGCAAAACCAGCCACATCGGACAGGGTGTAGGAGGCCCCGCCGAGGATCAGGTTCAGAATTGGATTGATGAGGTTATTCGTCAGCGAAGTGACTACCCCAGAGAAAGCAGTGCCGATGATGACGCCGATGGCCATATCCATCATGTTTCCCCGCAGGGCAAAGGCTTTGAATTCTTGGATGAACTTTTTCATGGTTTTCCTCCTAAATCAGATCTTTTCTCCTACTATAACATAAAAAAGCCCCAAAGGGGCGATTCCCTGAAAAGTTAAAACGTTCTTTGCCCGTTAGGGCAAAGGTTGTTATAACATAAAAAAGCCCCGAAGGGGCGATTCCTTAAAATGTTTCAACGTTCTCTCAGGCGTCCGATGGAAAAACAGAGTTTTTGCATCGGGGAACGCCGAG
>CAJFOV010000005.1 GCA_904397835.1 Candidatus Aristotella avistercoris | reverse complement strand
ACCGGCGGCAGCGTCCGCCAGGTTCGCGGCAGTGTCAGGGATTCCGTCGTGGAGGAGCTTGAACCAGATTTTGGCGTGCTCCTTCTCATTGTTGGCCGTCTCGGTGAAGAGGGCGGCAATCTGCTCGTATCCCTCTTTTTTGGCCTGGGAGGCGTAGTAGGTGTACTTGTTTCTGGCCTGGGACTCGCCAGAAAATGCGGTCATGAGGTTGGCTTCTGTTTTGCTACCTTTGAGTTGCATAAAATTCTCCTCCATTCTATCTGGGCGGGGAACTCCCCGCCTAATTCTGTGTTTGCTGTTTTTCCCTCTGACACTCTTCACACAGGCCAAACAACGTGATTGTGACCTGCTCTAGATGGTGATCCGTTTGGGCTTGAACACCGTTTAAAAAGCCCTCGATCTCTTCTGGGGGCATCTCCACATCCATCACCTGCCCACAACGGGTGCAGACCATGTGCAGATGGGGATCCCGACGGCCGTCAAAACGCTCACTTGGATAGGGGGAGCCCATGCGGTCAATCACCCCCATCTCAGCCAACAAGTTTAGGTTTCTGTACACCGTCCCCAGGCTCAATTCAGGGTGTTCTGGCTTGAGCTGGTGATAGATCTCGTCGGCTGTCGGGTGGCTCTTGCTGGAAAGGACCGCCTCCATAATCAGTTGCCGTTGTTTTGAATATCTCCTTGACTTCTCCATGGCATATTCCTTTATCAATAACAATTATTGTTTTTCTATATTATACTGAAGAATCAATACCTTGTCAAGAGATATTCCTATTAAACCCTGAGGCCAGTGGAGCTTCTTCCTTAGGTTGTGCCAAAAGTCAGCAAGATATGCGTCCACATATAGACCGGCATCAATTCTTGTGCTATTCCAGCCATTCCTCTCCAGTAAAAACCGTCTGGCAGATTGAGGCTTGACCGGATTTGGCCTACACAATCACATTGTTTGACGATATCAGCGGATAAAATGATGCGCAAAATGCCCCCGCTCCAAGAGGAGCGGGGGCATTTCTCTCTCAAGAACCGTTACTGATTCCACTCTGCCTTCCAAAGGCCGTGGAGGTTGCAATAGGCATAGGCGCAGACCACCTGATCGCCCTCAGTGATGGCAAAAGTCGCCTCCGGTGCACTGTCAACATGAAGCAGCTTGCGCTGGTTGCCCTCCTTTGTCTCCAAAGAGACCCAGGCGATGTGGTGCTCCGCTGTCATGGGATGGGCAGCGGAACCCACCTGGACCTTCACCAGATTTCCCTCCACGGTGATGACGGGAACATGCTTCTCCTGGGAAGCGTCCACCGATCCAGGAACCAGCTCCTTCATCTTTTGGCCGCAGCACATGACAGGCACACCCTTGTTCTCCGCAAAGGCAATGATATTGCCGCAGTGTTCACAGATATAAAACTTCTGATGCATGATAAAATCCTCCCTCTCCATCTGTTCTGACAGTGCAGAACAATGGTCTACACCGCCGATACAACAAATCCATTCCTTTTATGTATAAAACAAAAACCGCAATTTGTCAACCTTCCCTCCTCTCTTTTTGCACAAGAGGGAAAGGGCGCCTTTGCATGGGGTAACTCCAAGGGTATCGGTTTTCAAAATCAGCCGGCCCAAATCGGATAGCAGGCATATGCAACATCAGCGCAGCCAGAGTTGGATGAAATAGAGCAACAGCAAATGGATCGGATAGAACCAATAGAATCCCCATTTGATCAGCCGGCTCTTTTTGCCGTGCCGTCCATTGTAACTCCAGATGATAGGAAGCACCAAAAATACGCCGACACGCATCAAGAGGGAGTAAATTCCATTGTGGTATAGAAGCGCCTGCAACAGGTACAGCCCCGCCACGGCCACATAGGCCAGCAGCTGCTTGCGCCGGTAGCCTCGAAAGACGCCAAAACTCAAGATCCACAACACAGCAATATAATTCCAATCCGCAGAGTAGGCCAGCAGGCAGCAGATCCAGATACCCAGTACCTTTTCCAAGGTCGAACATTTGTCATTGTGATAGATCGCCAATGCTACCAACCCTAGAAGCAGGGCAAACAACACATCGGTGGACTCCCAAAATCGGAGGGGATCAAAGCCAAAACAGAGGGCGAAGGGAATATGGGAGAGAACGGCCATCACCAGCAGACGGCCCATATACCGCTTGAGGTTGGAGGTGTGGTAGTACCCCTCCGCAATCAGAAAGCACATAATCGGCGCTGTAAATCTTCCGAATGTACGCAAAAGATAGACGACCACGTGGAGATCATCTGGTGCAAAAATGCTGGTACAATGATCGATAACCATTGCCACAATGGCAATCACTTTTAACTGATTGGTAGTCAAGCCCCTGCTTGCTGATCGATTTTCCATGCGCTCCCCTATTCCTCAAACCTTATCTCTCCCCTGCAATGGCTAAGATACGCTGTCTCTATCGCCTCTCAACCAGCAGGTCTGGCTCTGGATAAAATCCAGAGCCAGACGGATTGTACTTTCCTCACAGACCCATTTTAAAAAGCCGCTCTTTCAAAATGGAGAAACATTCGATCCGTGGGTATGGCAAAGGGAGGGGGCAACCACGGCCATCCAACCTTTTCCACGGCGTAACATAGTCAGTTGGTACCTTCCTGCAGAGAGAGGGATTGCAGACAGGCGATCCAGCTGTCCCCCTGGCTGGCGTCATCCGGCAGCAGCAGAATCCCCAGCAGGCGGGAGGAGCCCGTTCCAACCAGGGTCACCTGGGCCTGCATGGCGGGGGAGCTCTCTGTTGCGCCCACCTGAACCACGGCGCGGGTGTTGCCATTCTCCTGGAGCACCTGTTCCACGGAGAAGAGGCTTTCATCTACGCCGCCCTCAAAGTACTGCTGCAAAAGAGCCGTTGCCAATAGGGAGAAGCTCTCTTCCCCAGCGGCGCCATCCAGGGTGGAGGCATCCACCTGCTGCACATCGATGCGCGGCACCGTATCCGAGCCACTGGAGGGCACAATCTCCAGCCGCAGGTTCTCCCCGTCCAGCACATGGATCTCGCTGATGGACTCCGGGTACTGGAGGGTGACATTCCCCTGGGACCAATCGGTCAAAGTGACCTCCCGATTGGAATAGATCAAAAATACAACGACTGCGGCCACAATCACCAACAGGATCCCAGCCAGGATCAGCCATTTCTTTTTGGAATTTCGTCTTACCACTGTCAATTCAACCTCTCTTTCAACCTGTGGTGCTGTATAGCATCCAGCACCAGCCGTTCTGTCCTATGCGCTGGGAGGTACATCCTACTCTCCCAGTGGGAGCAGGGTGGCAGCTGTCGATTGACAATTGACATCCCAGACGGTGTAATCCTCTGGAAACAGGGTGACAGCATAGCAGGTGTTGGCAAGCTCCTCCGGAGTGACCCAGGTGATGCCCTCCTCCCCCAGGCCGGGGTCCAACATGGCATCTGTGCCCCAGGCGTCATATCTGCTGCGGGATTGGAAGGGATCCTCCACCAGGAAGTAGCCCACTCCGTCAATCACCTGATAGTCAGCCAGCACCATGTAGTGTTGAATGGCAGTAAAGCCCCCGCCGGGATACATGTGGACAATGGCCAGGCCGTTGTTCTCCTGGAGCATAGTGCACACCCGGTCCCAGTCGATCTCAGACTGCCCCTCCTGCGGAGTCTGGTAGGAGATCTCCGGCTCCGGCAGATCGTAGAAGTCCGCCACTGTCTGGAAGAACCGCTCATCCACCCCGGCCACGGAGACCCGGTATCCGTTCTCCACCACGTAGTCGATCCAAGGCAGGGGATCCACCTCCTGGTGGAGATAGGCGGAGGCCACCATGGTCATGGACATGACGCCACAGGCCCGGTCATACATGGTGTCATCTGCCTCCCGGGGATTATCCAGATTGGTAAAAGGCAAGCTTGCCCAGTCCGGGTCGGTCTGCGCCATGTAGTAGAGCCCCAGGCTCTCCCCATTGCGCAGAAGGATGCCGTCGATTCCCGCCTGGATCATGCGTGCCTTATAGACCTGATAGACATCCTGCTGCATCTCCTGGGGGAGCTCCGGCAGCTGCTCCAAAAGATAGAGGGTCAGCGGATCCAAGCTGGCCTCCTGATCCAATCCACAGAAGTCGTACAGCGTCTCCACCAGCACCTGCAGGTGGCTGTCAAACAGATCTGCAACCTCTGTGCGCAGCTGAGAGTGCGCGACAAACTCCACCGCTCCCTTCTCCGCCAGCAGCGTCTTGATCTGCTGGACCTGTTCGTCCCGCTCCCCTGGCTGGATCCCGTCCTGGGAGGCATAGGCCGTGCGCAACAGCTCCGGCACGTGGATGGGATAAAAATTGGTTCCCTCCAAGTTGATGGTGGAGGAACTGCCTGCAAAAATTGGTTCAATCTCCGCCTGCTCCAATATGGGAAGCAGGTTCTCCTCCTGGCCATCCGCAGCGGACAGCGGCAGCATGCCGCACAGCATACAGGAGACCAATGCAATTACAACGGTTTGACGCTTCATCGGCCGAATCCCCTCTTTCTCATGAACCGAGCGGACCTTCTGTGGTCAAAGGTCCAAAGTGTGATATGTTCTTGGTATGATATGTTTTTGTATCCTTTTTCCCACCAAATGCAGCAGAACCTGCCTGCAGGGGTGGGTTTGCACAATTGGCCACAGGATGTTACAGCAAAAAATATGGCTTAATTATATCATTTGAAGTACACTCTAACGCAAGTAGCTTTTTGCACAAAGTGTAAATAATCACTTTTTTGTTATATTTCAGAAGTGCCTTTTCTTCCCCTGTGCGCCTATCATTCTCGATATGATGGGGTGAAATGTCAAACTAATGTTCTTTTGGGGAATGCAAAACAAAAGGGCAGGGATGGCAACAGAACCATCCCTGCCCTTTGGAACATCGTACAATTTTATAAAAACTAGAGACAAAACGTCCGGTTGCCGTCGGAGGAGTAGGCCAGGGCATAGTCCTCCTCCTCCGGTGACATGGCAGCCACTTTGAACTGCGGGGCATTCGCCAGCTCTTTAAGGGCACTGCACACCCCTTGCGTGCCCCGGTCGCGGTCCACTGCCACACAGTAGAAATTGAGCACATAGGCATCGGATATATCGGAGCTGGGACCGAACTCCTGGTTGTCCAGATAGCCCAATCCCAACTGATCCAGTGACTGCGCCAGCAACTGTTCCACCTGCTGCTGAAGCCCCTTGACATCAAACAGCATATCTCCACAGAACTCCACTTTGGGGATGGGGATTTGGACCACCAGCCAGATCTCCTCCTGGGGGGCCCAAGGTCTGTAGCCCCGCTCCCGGAGACGGGTCCCGGCCTGCTCCAACAGGCTGCGCCCCTGCTCCGGCGTCCCATTCCACGGAATATACCGCCGCTGGCCCACCGCACCCACTGTACCGGTGTACTCCACAAGGGCCTGGTGATCCCGATCCAACCAGCACCATCCGTACTGGGTCTCCGTCCCCTGCCGGCGATAGAATCGGAGGACCTCCGGCAAGGATGGCACGGGGATCGCTTCCGGATCCTCCTCCTGCTCCTCCTTGTTCTCCAGGAGAAATGGAACCCCGTCCCCTGCATTTCCCCCCCGGGTCAGGCGGACCTGCAGGCCCAGATCGCTTTCACAGGCGCGATAGAGGAGCTCCACCTCGCCATTCCAAAAAACGGTCACGGCGTACAAATCATAAAGCATCTCCTGCTCCTGCCGCTGCAGAAATTCCTCCCGCACCCGGGTCCAAAGCGCTTGAAGTCGGGCCGGATCCATCTTGGACAGGGCCGCCTCGTTCATATGAAACTCCAGGGATAGCGTTCTTTCTCCCACGGAGACACAACAGGTGCAAAAGGGATGGTCCGCCTGCCAGTTGGAGGGGGCAAAGATCTGTTTGATCTCCTCCAACCGCTCCCTGTTGCAGAGAATGCCGGAGACAGCCCGCAGTTTATCCCGCTGCTCTTGGGAGAGCCCCTTCTGCAGATCCCGATCGTGGCCGGGGTCAATAAAGTGGTACTCCATCTCCTCCAGGGAGCGGCCCTGGAGAATCTCCTGCTGCAGGGTGACAAACTCATAGTCCCCTGGCACCAATTTCAGTCCCTGGGCCACCGCCTCCAAGGCGCCTGAAATATCCCCAAAGTGGCACCGCAGCTTTGCCACCTCCAGATAGCCCCAGGGGTAATCCGGTTCCTCCAGGATTCCCTGCTCCGCATAGGTCCGGGCCTCCTCCAGGCGGCCGCAGTAGAGCAGTGCGCAGGCGTACCGGTAGTACCAGGCCCCACAGCCCTTGGCATTGCAGGCAGAGGCGGGCATCCACTGGGTGGTGCGGTAGTAGTGTTCATAGTCATCCATGTTGTTCCAGGCATAGGCGTACCAGAGGGCAATGTCCAAATCCTGGTGGACCTGTTCCTGGGTAAAGCGGTGTTCCTCCAGGCCCCGTTCAATCAAATCATCGAGGTATTGAACCGTGCGGCCAAAGTAGGCGGAGGAGCCCTCCTGGAAGGACTCCAACACCTGTAGGTCCTTGGGACTCAACAGCGGCTCTCCCAGCGGGACAACCATCACCGGCGCATCCCCCAGAGGCTGAAAAACTCCCTGCCCGTCCCGGCGATAGGCACTGCCATAGGGCGCCCGCAGCAGAGGGATGATCTCTGGCGCGTAGTTACAGGCGGCGTTGAGGGTAAAAACACTCATCTGATCCCGATCCTGTAGGTCCTCCTCCCTCTGATCACCAGCAAGGAAACGCCAGCCGCTGTCCCAGTTCTGATCCTCCTCTTGAGGCTCCACCCGGTAGCAGAATCCCACCGGGCAGCCGTCCACAGAGACCCGGTCGGTGACATAACAGCCCTGGGGGCCGCTCCAATTGGGGAGGAGATTTTGTAGATCCTCTGGCGGGATACAGTAGTCTTTTTTCCTCCAGGCACAGACATTTGTCCGATTCAAATCCAGAGGGCTCAGGGAGATCTCCTCCGGTTCCTCCTCAAAGAGCTGTAGCAGCGCCTCTGCGTCATGGGCGCACTTATACTCCATCTCCTCCTGGTAGAGAGGGATAACCTCATAGAAGTTGACCTCTTCCCCATCTGGCAGCTGACAGACTGCCGCCTCACGGGCATAGGAGCCAGGGGTGAGCAGGATGCTGCCAGTGAACTGGGTGTTTCTAGCAAAAGGACCCTCGCTGGGATTTGATGCGGTATGGCCCCATCCCAACCAGGAGTTTTCTCTTGCGGGGAGTTTTGCCAACAGCTCCAGCCATTCCAATGGCCAGGTCCAAATAGGGTCATCCACTTTAAAATTCCAGTCTGCCGGCAGGGTAAGGAGCAACTCTGCCCGCTCCAGGTGGTATTGACGCAGCTCCTCTGGCACATGCATCCGGTAGCTTCCCATTCCCAAGGTCAACAGGGTGTAGTGGTCATGTTCCGCCGTGGGCGCCACCAAAAGGAGGTCAACCGCGGGCTCCCCTGGCGTACCCTGATCGTGATAAAGCCGGGTGTAGAGGCCAAAGTGAGTGTGGATATGATCCTGAAGGGCCTGCAGTGCCTCCTGGGAATAGGGCTGTAAACCGGGGCCGTCCTTTTCCACCAGGCCTGCATGTGCTCTGCACTCCTCCAGCAGCTCCCTGGCATCCGCCCAAAAGGCAAGGGTCTGGAGATCCTGAGGAATCTGGGCAAAGATCCGCTCCAAATAGGGGATGGCCTGCCCCCACTGCTCCAGCCAGTAGAGGGCAAAGCCCATGCGGAAATTCCAATTGGGGTCCTCCTCCATGGGGGCGCTCTCCAGCAGGTGGAGGGCCCTCTTGTGGTACTCCAGATGTTCGTCGCCGTTGGCCGCATTCTCATAGGCTCTGGCCAAAAGACCCGTCAGTTCCGGGGAACGGCTGGCCTCCCCCATAGACTCAAGCGCCCGGATGATGGCGTCATACTGTCCCCGCTCCTGCCAAATTTCCAGCTGCTCTATCAGATTCATCGGTCATATCCTCCCAGATCTTTCAAAGCACTCTGGCAAGATTCCCCTGCCAGAGCGGCCAATTGATATTTCTCGCATTGCTCCAACCAGAAACTATAACAATATCCAACAGGCCACCCCACCAGAGAGCATCACAAGCCCCAGACCGCCCATGACAACCCGATAGCCCTTTTCTCCAACGGCCCGGTAGGTTTTGCCCTTCCAGCTGTCGGGGTCCTCCTGCTGGGGATCGCAGATCCATTTCCAACGGAACAGCGCACCCAGCAGAAACAGGAACCCTATGAGTACCAGAAGCAGGGACCAGTTGTTGCGCAAAAAGGTTGATGTACTTCCCAACAGATGGGATATTATATTGAGCGTAAAGTCCACCATTTTTTCTCCTCCAAATTTATTTCCTCTGTGGCATATCCTTCACAGATCGGCCACGCGTGGTATCCCAACCATAGAAGATTGGGCATAGGTTTATCTTCTTGTTAAGAGACCAAAGAACGACAAAAGACCCTGCGGCAGTCCCAAAAGCGGGCTGTCACAGGGCAATTTTTACTTTGAGGCAAGAGAGAAAAGGAGGCAGACCCTTCCAGAGGGTGCTTCCTTGGTCTGTCCAACCGTGTTTTTCCACCCCAATGCCATCCCCTCCTCCTCCATATGGCACAGCCCGTCCACTCCGGATTGGAATGCCTGACTGGCAGGACAAGCGATGTGTCAGAAAGATGGATCACAAAATCGCTCCGCAGGAGCAATCACTTTATGTTTTATTATATCAGATGCTGCATCAAATCGCCAGATGAATTGGCACAAAATATTCATAAGTTTGGAATAGACTTCCTGGCCCTCTGTGGACCTAGACTGACACCGGCCAGAGAACGAGTTCCAGTCAACCGATCTTTTGATTCCCTGCCCGATGGGGCCCCTTGAACCGCTCTGCTTTTTCTCATATACTGGAGACAAAGAAAGGGAGGTTGTACGCACATGTTCACCTACACCTATGTGGCGCCGGGTAAATTTGTACCGGTAGAAAAACCCAAACCGACCCTCCTGGAGGACCAGGATGCCATCGTCAGGGTGACGTTGGCCAGCATCTGTACCAGCGACCTGCACATCAAACACGGCAGCGTGCCCCGCGCGGTGCCCGGAATCACCGTGGGCCATGAGATGGTCGGCGTGGTGGAACAGGTGGGGCCCGCGGTTACGGCCGTCCGTCCAGGGGATCGGGTGACCGTCAATGTGGAGACCTTTTGCGGCAAATGTTTTTTCTGCCAACATGGCTTTGTCAACAACTGCACCGATCCCAACGGAGGTTGGGCCCTGGGCTGCCGCATTGACGGCGGCCAGGCGGAGTATGTCCGGGTCCCCTATGCCAATCAGGGGCTCAACCGGATTCCCCATGGGGTCTCGGACCGGCAGGCCCTTTTTGTGGGGGATCTCCTGGCCACGGGATTTTGGGCCACCCGCATCTCAAAGATTGATCCCCAGGACACGGTGCTGATCCTTGGAGCAGGGCCCACCGGCATCTGCACCCTCCTCTGCGTCCTGCTCCAGGGGCCCCGGCAGGTGATTGTCTGTGAAAAGGATCCCCTGCGTCAGCAGTTTGTCCGGCAGCACTATCCCCAGGTGCTGGTGGTGGGGCCGGAACAGGTGGTCCAAGCCTGCCGGCAGCACAGCAGCCACGGCGGCGCCGATCGGGTCCTGGAGGTGGCCGGCAGCGATGAGACCTTCCAGCTGGCCTGGCAGTGCGCCCGCCCCAATGCCATTGTGACGGTGGTGGCGCTCTATGACCGGGATCAGGTGCTCCCCCTCCCCCGGATGTACGGAAAAAACCTGATCTTTCAGACCGGTGGCGTGGACGGCTGCGACTGCGACGAGATTTTACAGCTCATCGCCCAACAGAAGATCGACGCCACGCCTCTGATCACCCACACCTATCCCCTCTCCCAGATTGAAGAGGCCTATGCCCTCTTTGAAAACCGGCAGGACGGGGTCATCAAGGTGGCCATTGCGGTGCCATAGCAGGTTGCCCCCACTCCAAATATATTGGGCATCCAAGGGTGCCGCAACGTAAAAAAGAGCCGCAAATGCGGCTCTTTTTGCTGGTGTTTGTGTCATAGCAGCGATGGCTCTGCGGGGCGGCTTTTGCCCGCTCATCGCACTGGCGCACCCAAGGGGACTGGGTTCTACCGTTCCATCTCTCCGGCCCGCAGCTGCCAAAAGGCCACGGCGCTGGCTGCCGCCACATTCAGGGAATCCACCCCGTGGGACATGGGGATTTTCACCGCGTAGTCACACCCCGCAACGGTGGCGGGGGCAAGGCCGTCCCCCTCCGTTCCCAGCACGATGGCCAGCTTTTCCATCCGGGCCAGGCGGGGATCCGCAATGGAGATTGTGCGTTCCCCCAGTGCCATGGCAGCGGTGCAGAATCCCAGCTCCCGCAGGCGCTCCAGACCCGGGTGGGGCCAGTGGGCGGGATCCTCCCCAAGGTAGGTCCAGGGGATCTGAAAGACCGTCCCCATGCTGACCCGCACCGCCCGGCGGCAGAGTGGGTCACAGCAGGAGGGCGTCAACAGCACGCCATCCATCCCCAGAGCCGCGGCGGAGCGGAAAATGGCCCCCACGTTGGTGGAGTCCACAATATTTTCTAGCACTGCCACCCGCCGGGCGCCTGTACAGAGGGCTTCCACTGTGGGCAGCGTGGGCCGCCTCATGGCACAGAGCACCCCCCGGGTCAACGCATAGCCGGTGAGTTGGGCCAACAGCTCCCGGTCCCCGGTGTAGACGGGGATCTCTCCACAGCGGGCCAGAATGCTTTGGGCCTGTCCAGCCAGCTGCCGGCGCTCCATCAGCAGGGCAACGGGCACATATCCGGCATCCAGGGCCGTGCCAATGACCTTGGGACTCTCTGCAATAAAGATTCCCTTCTCCGGCTCCAAGCGGTTGCGCAACTGGGCCTGGGTCAACCGGGCAAACAGATCCAGCTCCGGGCAGGAGAGATCTGTGATCTCAATGATATTCGGCATGGGCGCACTCCTTCCCAATTTGTTGTGACAGAACGGCAATGCAGCTGGAATGCCCATCTCCCCGCATCCTTTGCCGGTCCGCTGTACATGAGGTGCGGAAAAACCTCCACAGATTTTCCTACGCCGCCTCCTCCCGGGGGATGATCGGACCAAGCGGGGCACACCAGGGGCATGATGCAACACATGTTGCATCCCACCCAACTTGCCGGCAGTTTTTTGGCCCCATCCGCCGTTCCGTGCCGCCTCTTCCGTTCTACAAAAGCAAGAAGACAGAAAATCCGAACCCAACTCCCATCGGACAAAGGTTCGGATTTGATTCCATTGGAGGAAGACGCAAGCGGCGCCTTCTCGTCGCAAAAGCCGCGGGCATTGAATCCCCCACAGGGGCACCTACATTCGGGGGCAACCTGGAGCTCTCCTTTGCAGAGGAGGCAGAACAGCGGCATATGTATCCTTCTGATGGAAAAAATCGGAGCAGCCAATTTAGCACTTGCTCCGATATGAGAACTGTTGACAAGATCATCCCCTGAACCTAGACGCGAGGGGCCAGGTAAAAGAAAAAGCCGAGCCTGGAACGCAACATGCGTCCAAGCTCAGCCTGGTGCGCCAAGAGGGACTCGAACCCCCGACCTTTTGGTTCGTAGCCAAACACTCTATCCAGCTGAGCTATTGGCGCAGATCCATTGAACTTAATTATTATAGCACCTTTTTTATGGCTCGTCAATGCCATCCTTGGATTCTGCGGCCCGGCCCAAACATTTTGTTCTGGCGCCAAAAAACAGCAGCCAACCGGTCAGAAGGATGCAGACCCAGTCTGTCACATGGAGCTTGCCGAAGAGCAAAAGGGATGCGCCCCCTTGGAACAACAGCACGCCCACCGACAGCAGCCGAGCCAACGGACCGCCCCTCCTGACATGCCAGACCAGGCCGGCAAAGATTGGAGAGAACAGTGCAAAGAGCAGCCATCCGGCGAACATGGTCTGGGAATACCCCACCTGCAGCCGCTGTGCCAACCAGTAGTAGGCCAGCAACATTCCCACACAGAAGCACAGGACATGTACCGCCGCCCGAGCCGGTGTGGCACTGGCCAGCGCCATCAGAACACCCAGAAGAACCCAGACAGACATTTGAGAGAAGAGGTCCCCCCAAAAGGTGCTGGTCACATCCAGCCATTTGGCCAAAGCCCCAAGGGCCCCTCCCGCCAGAAACAGAGCCAGGGCGCTGAGAGGGATGGGACACCTGCCCGCCCCTTTGAACATGCTGTGACCGCCGCATCCGGCCATGGTGATCCCCCTTTTTGCCCCAGTATACTCAATTTTTATCCCCAGTGCAACAGGGCCCCAGTTGGAACCCCATTCTGGCCCCAATTCATAGGATAGGGGGAGACTTCCTACATTTTTGGGGGAGAACATCCAGCACCACGGGAGGTGAAAACCATGTCAGAAAACCTGTGTCCCCTGAGCAAACTCCGGCCTGGCAGCGGCGGGGTGGTGCAAGCCTTGCGGTGCCCCCGCGCCATCAAGCGCCGCCTGGCGGATCTGGGGATGTTGCCGGGAACCCCAGTCTGGGTCCGGCGGGCCGCCCCCTTTGGGGATCCCATCCAGGTCCATCTGCGGGGGTATGAGCTGACCCTGCGCAAAGAGGACGCCCAACTCATATGGATGCAGCCCTACGCATAAACTGAAGGGAGGCTCCTTCCCCCTGTGGGGAGGTGGCAAAATCAGCGACGTGGGGGGAACGGATATGGCCTATCGGATCGCCTTGGTGGGGAACCCTAACTGCGGCAAAACCACCCTGTTTAATCTTTTGACTGGCTCCAGCCTGCAGGTGGGCAACTGGCCTGGCGTGACGGTGGAAAAAAAGGAGGGGCGCCTCCCCCTGGAACACGGCGAGGGAACGCTTTTGGACCTGCCGGGGATCTACTCCCTGACCCCCTACTCCCTGGAGGAGCGGATCACCCGGGACTATCTGCTGCAGGAGCGGCCGGATCTGATCCTCAACATTGTGGACGGCACCAATCTGGAGCGCAACCTCTTCCTCACCGCCCAGCTGATGGATCTGGAGCGCCCCATGGTGCTTGCCGTCAATATGATGGACGAGGTCTCGGCCCAGGGGCTGGATTGGAACCTTCCCCAGTTGGAGACGGCCCTCTCCCTGCCGGTGGTGGGCATCTCCGCCCGGCTGGGGGAGGGGATCCCCCAACTCCTGCAGGTGATCCAGGAGGTCCTGCAAGGTGGGCGAACCAGTCGGCCGAAGACCAGCTACAACTATGCCACCGAGGCGGCCCTGACCGGCATCGGCCAGATTCTGCAGGCCAGCGGCTGCGGTGCGCAGGTGCCCCTGCGCTTTTCCAGCGGACGGCTGCTGGAGCGGGACCCGGAATTGGCCCGGGAGCTGCACCTCTCCCAGGAGCGCCAGGACCAGCTGGAGCAGGTGGCACAGGCCTACGAGTCCACCAGCGCTTATGCCGACCGGGAGACCATGCTGTCCGACGCCCGCTACCGCTGGATTGGCCGGGTGCTCTCCCAGGCCGGACAGAAGAGCACGACTCCACAGGCGCCCAAGCACCGGCGGAGCGACCGGGTGGACGATGTGGTGATCCACCCCCTGTTGGCCATTCCCCTCTTCTTTTTGGTGATGTTCGCCGTCTTTTTCATCACCTTTGGGCCCATTGGCAGCCATCTGAAGGAGGCCATGGAGTCCCTGCTGCAGGAGGATCTGGCCGCCTTTCTGGGTGCTCTGCTGACCCGCTGGAACGCCCCCGCCTGGCTGCGCAGTCTGCTGCTGGAGGCCATCCTGGGTGGGGTGGGCAGCGTGCTGGCCTTTCTCCCCCAGATCGCCCTGCTCTTCCTCTTTCTCTCCCTGCTGGAGGACAGCGGATATCTGGCCCGGGCCGCCTTTCTGATGGACCGCCCCCTGCGAAAAATCGGTCTGACGGGCGCATCCTTCATCCCCATGCTCATGGGCTTCGGCTGCTCCGTGCCCGCCATGATGGCCGCCAGAGGCATGGCCAATGAGCGGGACCAGCGGCTGACGGTCCTGCTCATTCCCTTCCTGTCCTGTGGGG
This sequence comes from Candidatus Aristotella avistercoris, assembly GCA_904397835.1. GTDB lineage: Bacteria > Bacillota > Clostridia > Oscillospirales > Ruminococcaceae > Aristotella > Aristotella avistercoris. Next base: position 44,772 of record CAJFOV010000005.1, on the reverse strand, counting down.
CACGGCTGCCCCTCTATGGCCTCTTTGCCACCCTCTTCTTTCCGGAGCATGCGGGACTGGTGGTCTTTCTCCTCTATCTGCTGGGGCTGGCCGCCGCCATCTGCACCGGTCTGCTGCTCAAGGACTCCTTTTACACCCGGACGGACCCCGCCAGCTTTGTCATGGAGCTGCCCCCCTATCGCCTGCCGACTCCGGCGGTCATCTGGAAGCATCTGTGGATCAAGTGCGAGGGCTTCCTGGTCAAGGCGGGTACCACCATCTTTGTCATGAGCCTGCTGGTCTGGCTGCTGCAGCACCTGACCCCCCATTTCACCTGGACCGAATCCCTCACCCAGAGCCTCTTTGCCCTGTGGGGCCGGGAGCTTGCCCCGCTGTTTGCTCCCCTGGGCTTTGGGTTCTGGCAGGCGGCCATGGCCCTATGTGCTGGAGTTGTGGCCAAGGAGGCCATGGTCAGCACCTTCCAACTGGTGTATGGGGGTGCTGGAGCGGCCCTGGCCATCGGTCTATCGGGGGCCTTCACACCGGCCTCTGCCGCGGCTTTTCTGGTGTTCGCCCTGCTGTATGTCCCCTGTATTTCCACCTTGACCACCATGGCCAGGGAGCTGGGCGGCATCCGGTGGCCCATCATCAGTGCACTGCTCCACTTCGCCTGGGCCTATGGGATCTCCTTCCTGGTCTATCTCTTGGGGAATCTGGTGCTGTAGCTGCCAGAGACCTGCGGCGGTTTTTGATCCGCCTCGGATGCCACCGGTCTGACATTTGACATCTCATGGGAAAAGGGGTAAGATTTTGATAGTCTACCCGCGGACCTCTGTGCCGCGGCAGGAGGAGCGTGTGTGTGTGAAGCGAATTCATAAGGAGAGCATCCCCGACCAGGTCTTTCGGGAGCTCAAGCAGGCCATTCTGGACGGCACCTTTCCTGTGGGCAGCAAACTACCCTCAGAGAATGAGCTGTGTGCCCAGCTGGGGGTCAGCCGCCCATCGGTGAAAAGTGCCGTCCAGCGGCTGGCCGTGCTGGGCCTGGTGGAGACCAGGGCCGGCGACGGCAGCTATGTGAAGGACTTTGATCTGGCTGCGCTCTTCAACCAAATTTCGGATGTGCTCATTACGGAGGAGAACAAGGACGACTTCAATGAGTACCGGGTCCAGATGGACCTGCTCTTTGTGCGCCTGGCCATGGAGCGGATTACCCCCCAGGAGCTGGACGAGCTGTTTGAAATCGCAGGCCAGATGGACCGCTGCCTGCAGAAGCGGGACGAAAAGGCCTTTCATAGCCTGGACTTCCGGTTCCATGCCAGCATCGTCCACGCGGCCAAGAATTCCTTTTTGGAACAAATCTTTTATATGACGCGGGATCTCTATGAGCGCTTTCTGTTGGAGGGCAGCCGGGACCTGGTCCAGCTGTACCATGAGCACCCAGATGAATACTGTGACATCCATCGGGAGCTGGCCCTGGCCCTCCGCGACAAGAACTATGGCCGGTGCGAACAGCTTTTGACCATCGGAAACATTGTATAGCGTCCCTTTGGATTGGACCCTCTGCCCTCTGTGGCAGGGGGTTTTGTGTTTTTTGCCCCAAAAATATCCCAGCCCTTGGGGCAGAAGGCCGAAGTTTTCCTCCTCCCTTGCTTTTTCTAGAGGATGGGAGTAAGATTGAAATACAAGAACTTGTCTGACAAGTACATATGTATTGATTCGAAGGAGGTCTGTCGTATGAAAATTGTTGCAGTGGATCTCATCGCCCTGGAGGAGATCAAAAAAATGGCCCTGCGGCCCGTATGCTGCCGTATCCGCACCGATGAGGGGATCTATGGATATGGAGAGGCAGGGGTGGCCATCGTCAGCGGCGCTAAAGCCGCCTTTGAACTCATGCGGGACTATGGTCAGATGATCCTGGGGATGAACCCTCTGGCCCACGAGGTCATCTGGGAAACCCTGTACAAGGAGAGCTTTTGGGCTCAGGGGAACGGCGCCATCATCATGGCTGCCATCAGCGCCATTGACACGGCCCTTTGGGACATCAAGGGCAAATACTTTGGCAAACCTGTCTACGAGCTGTTGGGCGGCAAACACCGGGATAAACTGCGCACCTACATCAGCCAGCTGCAGTTTGGCTACCACAACAAACAGTTTGCACAGCCTGGCTGCCTTGATGCCTACCAGGCCTCCTATGAACACGCCATGGAGGAGGGGTATGACGCCATCAAGGTCAATTTCTTCTGCCAAAAGCCGGAGGGCGGGGAGCTGTTCCACACCGAGACCACCGGCTGCCTCTCCCGCCAGGTGCGCAAACGCTTTGAGGAGCGCCTGGCTCTGGCCCGCAAAATCTGTGGCCCGGATGTGGATATCATTGTAGAAAACCACTGCATGACCGACTACATGACCGCCATGCAGACTGCCCGCATTGCCGAACCCTATGACATTCTGTTTTTGGAGGAGGCCCTGACCCCCACCAATGCGGATCTGTGGAAAAAGCTGGCGTCCTCCACCTCCATTCCTCTGGCCACCGGTGAGCGCATCTACAGCCGCTGGGGCTTCCGCCCGCTGCTGGAAAACGGCGCGCTCTCTGTGGCACAGCCGGACGTGGGCAACTGCGGCGGCATCACAGAATGTAAAAAGATCTGTGACATGGCCCATGTATATGATGTGACGGTGCAGACCCACACCTGCAACAGCCCCATCAGCGTGGCAGCGGCTCTGCAGGTGGAGGCGGCCATTCCCAATTTCATCATCCATGAGCACCACGTCTCCAACACGCTGCCGGAGATCACCTGCATGGGTAAATATGATTACCAGCCCGAAAACGGCTACTTTGCCGTGCCGGATCTGCCGGGCATCGGCCAGGAGCTCTCTGACTACGCCCTCAAACGCGCCCACATCGAAACGGTTCAGTAGCCGCTCCCCCACCGAAATCAATCCGATTGCAAAGGAGGAAATCTGTCATGCAAAATGGGCTAAAATTAAAGGATCTTGTCTCCATTGCCACCGGCACCGTCATTGGCGCCGGAATTGTCACACTCATCGGCCCGGCCATTGCCACCACGGGATACTCCGCCTGGATCGCCTATGGCGTGGCTGTCCTCATTGGCCTGACCCAGGTTGTACCCTACATCTTTTTGTGCAGCTCCGTGCGGGCCAATGGCGGCAACTATTCCTTTGTCTCCGCCATTATGGGTGATTTTTGGGGCGGTTTTTATGGGTTGTGCTTTTTGCTGAACATGTTCTGCATCAGCCTGTTTGGCCTGTCCATGGGCATGTATATCAATGTGCTGTTCCCTGCCGTGGATGTCAACATTGCGGCTGTGGTGGTCATCACCCTGTTCTATATCACCAACCTCTTTGGCGTCAAAACCATGGCGAAGGTACAGGATGTCATGTCCGTTCTGTTGATGGTCGGGCTCTTCCTCTACATCCTCACCGGATTTTTGAACCTGGACAGCGCCGTCATTGCCGCCAACCAGGAACAGCTCTTCACCGCCGGGTTCAGCGGCTTTTTGTCGGCAGTGGTGCTGTTTATGTTCTCCACCACCGGGCACTACTACGTCATCAACTTCAGCAAGGATGCAGAAAATGCCAAGCGTGACATCCCCAAGGCCATCCTCATCACCACTGGTATCATCTTTGTCATCTACACCTGCGTGGGGTTCGTCACCTGCAACACGCTGCCCCTGAGTGAGGTATCCGGTCAAAACCTGGCTGTCGTAGCCCGGGAGATCATGCCGGAGCCCCTCTACTATGCCTTCATTGTGGGGGGACCCATTATGGCCCTGTTTACCACCATCAACTCCAACTTTGCCATCTACGGCACCCCATGGATGAAGATGATCCAGGATGGGTGGTTCCCCGAGAAGCTGGCCAAGACCAACCGCCACGGCATCCCCTATATCCTCTACACCTTTATCTATGTGCTGGGCATCATTCCCCTTCTGCTGGGGATCCCCCTGGGCACCATTGTGGACAACAATATCTTTATCGACTCCTTCGGCGAACTGTTGGCCTTCATCGCCATCTGGCGCTATCCTGCCAAAATTGAAGGGGCCTGGGACAACCGGTACTACAAATATCCTATGGCGTTCTTCAAGGTTGTCATGTGCATCTCCATTGGCCTGCGTCTGGGGATGATCCTGCTCTCGGCTCGGGATCTGACGCCGGTTCTCATCGGCTTCACCCTTGGGGCGTTGATTCTGTTCTTTGTGTACTGCAAATGGCGTTATTCCACAGGCAAGGTCCATGTGAGCAAGAGTTACGAGCTGCAATAGCCGGAACCATCGTACAAAAGGAGGGGGCTTCCCCTCCTTTTTGTTGTCGTCGATTTTAAATGGGAACCCCCCAGATGCTGTGGTACAACAAATGAGGAGAGCCCCGCGGGGCTCTCCTCATTGATGTTACACGTTCGATCACGCTTATTTGTCCAGGATCTTGGGGCGGTTGTTGGCCACCACATCGTTGACCGACTGGTAGGCATAGGCAAACTGGAGCAGGTCAAAATCACTGCGGGGCTTGCCAATGATCTGCACGCCCATGGACAGGCCGTTGTCGCCCAGACCAACCGGCATTGCAACCACGGGGCTGCCGCAGGAAGTCCAGTGGGTAACAACCTCCATCCAACGATGGTAAGTATCCATCTTCTTGCCCTTGATCTCCTTGGGCCAATGGCAGTTCTTATCGAAGGCCCACACCTGCGCGGTGGGAACAGCGATGTAATCATAGGTCTCAAAGACCTTCTGCACAGCCTTGTACCAGTTGCTGCGCTCCACAGCTGCAGCATACAGATCCTGCATGGAGTAGTTGAGGCTGCCCTCATACTCATAGATGGCCTCAGGCTTCAGGAGCTTTCTGGTCTCGGGGTTGTCATAGTGGGCTTTCAGGCTGATGGCACCATAGTGGCGGAAGGGCAGCCAAACCTTGTTCCAGAACACCTCAGGATCAAAGAAGGGCTTGATGGGCTCAACAGAGACGCCGAACTCGGGGAATTTCTTGAGGGCCTTCTCCACGGTCTCCAAAATGCCATCCTCCATGGGCAGGTAGCCATCCCAGTCACCCAGCCAGGCGACCTTGCGGCCAGAGAGATCCTTCTTCAGTTTCTCCTGAACATTCTCGGGAGTCAGGGATTTGAGGTTGGGGTCGTCCTCCAGGCTCTGGGGAACCATGCTGCTGTAACCGGACTGGGTGCCCAGGAGCAGGGCCAGATCCTCCACACGGCGGCCCATGGGGCCCTTGACGCCGCACTGATTCAGGAACAGCTCCACACCGGGGGCGGGAACGCGGCCCCAGGAGGGACGGTAGCCGTATACGCCGCAGTAACCTGCAGGATTACGCAGAGAGCCCATGAAGTCACTGCCATCGGCAACGGCCTGCATTCTCATCGCCAGGGAGCAGGCGGCGCCGCCGCTGCTGCCGCCGCTGGTACGGCTGGGATCATAGGGGTTGCCAGTGGGACCATACACAGGGTTGTAGGTCTGGGAGCCATAGCCCCACTCGGGGGTGTTGGTCTTACCGATGATGATGGCGCCGGCATTCTTCATGCGTTTGACCATCATCGCATCCACTGTGGGAACGCGATCTTTAAAAATGGGAGAGCCGCTGGTGGTGACAATACCAGCCGTATCCTCCAGGTCCTTGATGGCCTGGGGGAAACCATGCATCCAGCCGTTGTCGTTGCCGGCAGCCAGCTGGGCATCCTTCTCTTTGGCCTGGGCCATCAGGCCATCCCGATCCTGCAGGGCAACAATGGCGTTGACCATGGGATTAAACTTTTCAATCTGATCCAAAAAAGCCTCCATAACCTCTGCACAGGAGACCTCCTTTGCATGGATCTTTTGGGACAACTCGTAGCCAGGCAGTTCAACAATTGCGTTTTTCTGATTTGACATCAACTGTCACCTCCAATAATTTTTGCTTGCACTGAGCTTCCATTTGGCTGCACTACAGATTACACACCAACTCCTCTGCAAGAGACCTGCGGCGTGGAAACCTGTTTGGGAACTTTACCAGATTGCTACGATGTTTTTTGAAATGTTTGAGTAAAACGTATATTATAGTTTCATATTACGACAGCTAATGGGAAAAGTCAAGTAAAAATAAACCAAAAAGTTTCAAATTAATCGCCATTTTCAGGCAAACCAATTGATATAAAAATCCCCCAAAAAGAAAGAATTTCTCCCCTTTCTCCTGTTGACAAAGGGTCTCTTTTTTGGTAAAATAAATCACGTTGTCAAGGCGTGCGGGTGTAGTTCAATGGTAGAATCCCAGCCTTCCAAGCTGGTCGCGTGGGTTCGATTCCCATCACCCGCTCCAGTTATTTTCAATGTGCGCCAGTAGCTCAGCTGGATAGAGCAACTGCCTTCTAAGCAGTAGGCCAGGGGTTCGAGTCCCTTCTGGCGCGCCACGTAACCCTTTATTTATGGTGGGTATAGCTCATTCGGCTAGAGCGCCAGATTGTGGCTCTGGAGGCGGTCGGTTCGAATCCGACTATCCACCCCAATTGTAAGAAAAAAAGGCTTCGGCCTTTTTTTCTTACAAGCATTTTTATTGGGCTGTCGCCAAGGGGTAAGGCACAGGACTTTGACTCCTGCATCCGCTGGTTCAAATCCAGCCAGCCCAGCCAAAAACCCGCTCCAGTATTGCTGGAGCGGGTTTTGTTCATTCCCTGAACGGAACTGCGGCAAGCCTAAGGGCATCTGTCGCAGTTTTTTGTAACATTTGGGGTTCTTTTGCGATCCAGTTTTTCGCCACATTCCAGCTTTTCCAGAGGAGCGCCTCCCCTTGCGGACTTGATCTGTAGTGTTGTTAAAAGTCCGTTCGGCCACCACCGGTGTATCTCCGGAATGACGCCACGGAACAAAATGAATATCTCAGCCAAAAAACAAGCACGGCTCCCGGTTCAACTGGGGCCGTGCGTCTTTATTCAGGGAGCTAATTTAGCAGATAGACCCCCAGATTCAAATACCCGGCAAAGAGCAGCCAGAGCAGATAGGGGATCTGGAGCCAACCGGCCAGCGGAACCAGGCGGTAAAAGCGGCGGATCATCCATACCACCAGAACAGCCAGAAGGATCAGCCAGAAAAAGGCGAAGAGATACCACCCCAACTGGAAGAAAAAAATGGGCCAAAGGAAATTCACCAGCAGTTGGGCGCCATAGATTTTCCAGGCACTGCCCCACTGGGGCGTGTGTCCCCGGCTGCCCAACCGATCGGTGGAAATGCCCATGAGCAGGAACAACGCCGTCCAAACGATAGGGAATACTGCCCCAGGCGGTGAGAGAGGCGGCTGATTCAGCTGCTGATACTGCTCCATGCTTCCCCTGGTGATCAGGGCGGAGAGTCCACCCACGGTCAGGGGCAGGGCCAGGTTCCAAAGCAGGCGGCGCAAAGAAAACTGCATCGTCTATCATCTCCCCTTATAGCATATGACGCCTCTGGGGGATATATGCCAGACTCAATCAAAACGTTCTAGCAGTTCCGCGATGTTTTTCATGGATGGAAAAATTCCCATCCCATATATGGTACTAATGGTACTACAGGTATCTGCCGGTGACACTCGCCTGATTGTGGGCAATATCCCAGGGCGTGCCGCAGGCAACCACCCTGCCGCCCTCCTTGCCGCCACCGGGGCCCATGTCCACAACATAGTCCGCGCTGCGAATGACATCCAGGTCGTGTTCAATCACAATGACGGTCGCCCCATTTTCCATCAGGGTGCGGAACACTCCTAGGAGGGTCTGTACATCCAGCGGGTGCAGGCCAATGGTGGGCTCATCAAACACAAACACCGAGTCCCACTGGGCCTTCCCCATCTCACTGGCCAATTTTAGCCTTTGGGCCTCTCCCCCTGAGAGGCTTGGGGTTTCCTCCCCCAGGGTCAGGTACCCCAGGCCCAGGCTCTGGAGGACCTGCAGCCTGGGTTGAACCGTCTTCATATCCCTGCAGAAGTCTAAAGCGGTGTTCACATCCATATCCATCAGTTCCGGCAGGGAGCAGGACTGCCCCTCCCTATTTGTATGCTTGATCTGATAGGCCGCCTTGGCATAGCGGGAGCCCCGGCACTCTGGACAGGGGATGTTCACATCCGGCAGGAACTGGACATCCAGGCTGATCTCCCCCGTTCCGTCGCACACAGGACAACGCAGACCGCCGGTGTTGTAGGAAAAATCCCCCGCCTTGTATCCGTGTTCCCTTGCATCTGCCGTCCTGGCGTAGATCTTCCGCAGCTCGTCGTGGACGTTGGCGTAGGTGGCAACGGTGGAGCGCACATTGATGCCAATGGGGGTGGCGTCAATCAGCTTGACATGGGCAATGTCATCCGCCTGCACCGATCGGACATGCGCCGGCAGGGGCCGGCCCCCAATGGCCGCCTGGAGCCCGGGGACCAGACTCTCCAGCACCATGGTTGTCTTGCCGGAGCCTGACACCCCGGTGACCACAGTGAGCTTGCCCTTGGGGAGGTCCACCTCCAACGGCTGGACGGTGTGAATGGGGCCGGTGGACAGGTGGATTTTCCCGGCTGAAAAGAGATCCTCCCTCTGCCCGCTCCCCAGGGGCGCCCCTTCCCTGCCTGACAGAAAGGGGCCAATCTGGGAGGAGGGGTTCTTCTCCAGCTCCTCAACGGTCCCCTGGGCAATGACAGTTCCCCCTGCGGCCCCCGCCTGAGGGCCCATTTCGATGATCCAGTCTGCCTGCCGGAGGACCTGGGTATCGTGATCCACCAGGAGGACCGAGTTGCCATCTGCCACCAGGTCCTCCATCACCCCGCTGAGGCCCACCAGGTTGGAGGGGTGCAGGCCGATGGAGGGCTCATCCAACACATAGAGGACCCCCGTTGTCCGGTTCCGCACAGCCCGGGCAAGCTGCATGCGCTGCCGTTCCCCGGTGGAGAGGGTGGCGCTGGCCCGATCCAGCGTCAGGTACCCCAGCCCCAGGTCCATCAGCCGCTTTGCCACCGTTTCAAAGGAGTCGCAGATGCTTTTTGCCATGGCCCGCATCTCCTCGGCCAGGTGGAGCGGGGTCTCCCGCACCCAGGTTCTGAGCTCTGTCAAGGTCATTTGGCAGGCCTGGTCCAGGGAGATGCCGCGGATCTTCGGCAGCCTTGCCTCCTTTGACAGGCGGGTACCGCCGCACTCCGGGCAGAGATCCTCCTTCAAAAACTTCTCCACCCGCTTCATGCCCTTCTCATCCTTGACCTTGGCCAGGGCGTTCTCCACCGTATAGGTGGCGTTGTAGTAGGTGAAATCCAGCTCCCCTGCCTGGTTGGAATTTTTGGCCTTGTACAGGATGTGTTTCTTCTCCGGGGGACCGTCGTAGACAATGGCCTTCTCCTCCTCGGTCAGGTTTCGGAAGGGCACATCCGTGCGCACCCCCATGGCCCGGCACACGTCGGTCATCAGAGACCACATGAGGGAATTCCAAGGCGCCACAGCGCCCTCATCGATGGACAGGGAGTCATCGGGCACAAGGGTCGCGCGGTCCACTGTGCGAACCATCCCCGTTCCGCCGCACCGGCGGCAGGCCCCCTGGCTGTTGAAGGAGAGCTCCTCGGCAGACGGGGCGTAGAAATGTTCCCCACAGACCGGGCAGACCAGCTCCTGGCCTGCCGCAACCGCCAAGGTGGGCTTCAGATAGTGGCCATTGGGGCAGCAGTGTTCCGCCAGGCGGGAAAACATGAGCCGCAGGGTGTTGAGCAGCTCGGTCCCCGTGCCAAAAGTGGAGCGGATGCCGGGAATCCCCGGTCTCTGGCGCAGGGCAAGGGAGGCCGGCACATACAGCACCTCATCCACCTGTGCCTTTGGGGCCTGGGTCATCCGGCGCCTGGTGTAGGTGGAGAGGGCGTCCAAATATCGCCGGGAGCCCTCGGCATACAGCACCCCCAGGGCTAGGGAGGATTTGCCGGAGCCGGACACCCCGGCAATGCCCACAATCTGGTTCAGCGGAATTTCCACATCGATGTTTTTGAGGTTGTGGACCCGCGCGCCACGGATCAGAATTTTTGTCGGCGGTGCTCCTTTGTTTGACATCTTCATCCTCCCTCTTCTGCTGGAACATACATTTTGCAATGGTCCAAGATCCCCTTCCCCGTCTCTTATCTGGCGGGTGGCCGCCAGGCATAGGGTCTGCCAAACGGCGGGATCCCTCTTCCAAGGGAACCCATCGAAAAAAGAGGGAGCCGCCCCCTGGCAGTTCCCTCTTGCAAGCCGGATCCAATTGCCCTTAGCTCAGGCGGACCTCTTTGGCCTCCTCAGGCAAAAAGTCCGTGCGCACATCATAGATGTTGTGGGTGGTGCTGTCCCGCAGCTGGCGGCCCTCCAGGGTGTAATAGCGGATGAAGCGGCGGTCATCCACGCTGCTCCAGTGCTCCTCATCCCAGGTCAGGTAGCCGTCGCTGTCGGTCTTCTTCTCCGGCAGAATCAGGTCCACCTGGCGGTTCTCCTCCTTCATGAGGCGGAGCAGCTCCTGGGTGGTCACTTCCAGCTCCACTTTATTGATGGTATCATATGCCTTCATCTTTCCGTTCCTCCTGTCATTTGATCCGATGATAAGCATAGTATAGCACCTTTTGGGCGGAAATAAAAGGGGCAATGCTCCGTTGATTCTCCCAAAGTTTTCACAACACGCCCCCGCAGAAGGCCTCCACCACCCTGGCAGAAATGCCGCCTTGTGCCGGGGAATCTCTCTGCCGGAGCCACGTCATCTCCCTGTGATGTGGCCTGCGATGGAGGGGGTTCCGCCGCTACAAATCAATAGTTTTTCCTATTAATCACCCATAATTTTTCAAAAATCGATCTTCTATTCTCGACTTTTTCCACGATCCATCCATAATTTTTTAGTGAAAAACAGCGTGCATCGCTAAAATTTCGTCGAAAAATGTCTTTTTGTGTCTAAAAATCGAGTCTCTTCCTTTTCCTCCCTTATGATCTATGAAGAATCATTGGATAAGGGACGGGGGCTGCTGTGAACATTTCCGATATCATTTGGGCGTTAGGGATTCCAACCACCTACCACGGGCACAATGCGCTGAAGATCTGCATTCAGCTGTGCTATGAGGACGAGGATCGGCTGTTGTTGGTCACAAAGCGTCTCTACCCGGAGGTTGCCGAAATCTTACACACTACGCCCCAGTGTGTGGAGCGGAATTTGCGCACAGTGGTCCAATACTGCTGGACCCACGGCAACCGCAGGCTTTTGAGCCAGATGGCCCACTACCCCATCATGCATCAACCCACCAACAGCGAGTTTATCAGCATCATCTGCGGCTATCTCAAGCGGGTGGAAAAGCGGGAGCGGGAGGAGCGCAGCGCCAGCAGACACAGCCTACTGTAGAGCGGCGGGACAGCTGGCCGGCAGACGCGCACCTGTGAAGGTGGAGAACACCTCGCTCTTTTGATCCAAGGTCGGCAGCGATGGTGGGCCTGTGTTTTGTTCCCGCCACAGTATATTTTCTTCCAGAGGAGTTGTTGCGGCGTGCCAGCAATGTTCCTCCTTTTCTGCTATTAGGAAGCCGGAGACCACCCCACGGGATGGCCTCCGGCATTTTTGATGGTGAGATACTTCTAGGCCTGTTTTGCTCCCTTGGCGGCAAACAGGCGGCTGAACAGCCCCTTGGGACTTGGCAGATATCCGCAGGATTGGAAATACCGCAGATAGGCCTGCAGCATCTCCTTGCCCACTGGAGGACAGCTGATGCCGGAGCCTGCCAGAAACGCCTGGGCGTTGCTGGTATCCAGCTGGGCCTGATGGACGCCATAGCGCTCCGCCAGCCGCTCCCCCGCCCTGCGCTGATCGGTAAAGAGGTTTGCAAGAACCCGCAGGACATTCTCCTGGACGGTGCAGGCGGTGAGCCGTTGGCACCACTGGTCGTAGGGAACCACCTGGAGGGGATAGCCGGCCTTTTGAATGAGGGCGACAATCTGATCCAGGGGCATGATCCTCCGGTTCAGCAGATGGAAGGCCTTTCCCCAACATCCCTCCTGGAAGGAGATGTGCACCAGGGCGTCGCTGACAAAGTCCACCGGCGTCAGGGGCAGCTGGACATCCATCTGAGGGGCACAGCCCAGCTGGATGCAGCCCACCAGGGCTCGGCTGATGAGATCCCCCAGGTTCCAGATGCCGTTGCGCAGCGCGCCCGTGATGTCCCCCGGGCGGTAGATGGCTGCCCGCAGGCCCCGGCTCTGGGCGATGTTCACCAGTTTTTCCGCCACCCACTTGCTCTGGGAATAGCCCAGGAAGTAGCCCTCCGGATTTTCCAAGGAATCCGATTCCAACACGGCCCGGTCAAAGTATGCCGGCGTGTCAAAGACGCTGTAGGAGGAGACATAGTGAAAATACTTTGGCGAGCCCGCGCAGGCAAAACGCAGACACTCCTGGGTCCCTGTCACATTGGTGCGTTTGAGCTGCTCATAGGGGAATACAAAGTTCAGTACCGCCCCGTTGTGATAGACCACCTGCACCCGTTTGGACAGCATGTCATAGGTCTCTTGGTCCATACCCAGGCGGGGCAGGTTGAGATCCCCCAAAACAGGAACCATGTGATCCCGGAACGCCTCCTGCCAGCAGCCGAAGTGCCGCATATTTTTCTCCAGACGCTCCATCCCCTCCTGGACGGTTTTGGCCCGCACATGGCAGTAGACGGTGATGGGCCGTCCCTTGCGCTGTTCCAACAGGGAGCGGATGAGATTGGCCCCCAAAAAGCCGGAGCTCCCCGTCAGGAAGACCTGGTCACAGTCCTGGGGCAGGCAGGCGTACGCCCCCTGGGGCACAATGGCCGGATCCAAAAAGCACTCCTCCCGCAGGGAGAGATTTCTCCCCTGGGCCTCCCCCTTGAGAACCCTGCGCAGGTACTCTGCCACCCCGGCCACAGTGGGGCTGGCAATGATCTCCCGCAGGTCCAAACTGACCCCTAAGGATTGCTCCAGTGCGCACACCAGCTCCATCATCCGCAGGGAGTCCCCGCCCAGCTCTAAGAAGCTGTCCTGATCCCCAAACTGGTGCTGGGGGAGCACCCGGCGGAACAGCTCCCGCACCGCTGTCAGAAGTTCCTCCTGCGTGCTGGATGCGGATAGGGTCAACGGGGCCGCCTCCGGCGCACGCCCCGCGGCTGTTCCAGTCCCGGTCCGATAGAGCACCGGCAGGGTGCCGTCCTCATACTGTGCTTTGGTGGCCAGGGTGCGGACCTTGCGGTTGTCCGTACGGGGCAGCGAGCCGGTGGGAACAAAGAGGATCTCGTAGAAGGAGAACCCAAAGTGCTGGGCCACCAGGCGGTTGATCTGGGCGGCCAGGGCCTCCAGGTCCTGTCCCTGGCTGCACTCCCCGCAGAAGACGGGCTTTTCCCCGCTATCCTGTTGGAGGGAGAACACGGCCACGCCATCCATTCCCAAATCCACCCCCTGTTCCGAAAGGAGAAGGGTGATATCACTGGGGAAGATATTTTTGCCGCTGACCACGATCATCTCCTTGATGCGGCCGGTGAGATACAGCTGACCCTGGTACATCTGGCCCATGTCGCCGGTGCGGTAAAAGAACCCATTGTAGCCGGGGATCGCCGTATGGAAGCGCTGGCTCTCCTGGGGGTTCTGCCAGTACCCCTGGCAGACGCTGGAGCCGCTGATGCAGATCTCCCCGATCTCATCATCGGCGCAGGGGGTTCCATCGGGGCGGATGGCCACGATCCGTGTGTCCCCCGCGGTGCGACCCACCCCCACGATGGGCTTGCCCCCCTGGGTTGTGGGACAGAATTTCCCCTGGCGGTAGGCGTCCGGATCCACAGAGACCGACCGGAAGTCCTGGCTGGCCACCGTCGCCACACACACGCACTCAGACAGGCCGTATCCCGGAGTGAAGGCGTTGGGCTGGATGGAGAACCGCTCACAGAACCGGCGCACCGTGTTGAGGTTGACGAACTCCGATCCGTTGATCAGGTGGGTCACATGGGACAGGTCATAGGCCTTTGCCTGCTCTGGGGACACCAGTTTGGCACACACATCGTAGGCGGAGTTGGGGGCGGCAGTCGCGTTGATCTTGTAGTCGGAGAGGACCTTGAGCCAGATGGTGGGCTTTTGCAAAAACTGCAGGGTTGGGATTTGGTAGGAGACGCCCTCCCTGGCCCACAGGGGCAGCAGCAGAGAGACCACCAGCCCAATGTTGTGGTAAAAGGGCACCCAGGAGGCCAGGTTGTAGCCGCCGCGGGTAAAATCCAGAATCTCCCGGCACTGTTCCACACAGGCCGTCAGGTTCCCATAGGTGACCATGACCCCCTTGGGCGCAGAGGTGGAGCCGGAGGTGTACTGCAGATACAGCAGCTCATCGGAGGCGTAGGTGTGGAAGATCTCCTCCCCCTCGTAGGCCGGGATCCGGTCGGTGTAAATGCGCTTGAGGGCCAGCACCTGGCCAAAGGCCCGGCGCAGCAGCGTCCCAGTGACGCGGGTGTTGGACTCCTGCTCCATCTGGGCGTTGGAGATCAAAAACTTGGGGTTGCAGGAGCGCAGTACCGACACAAAGCGGGAGAGCTTGCCCTCGTCAATGGGGGGCGGTATGACCGTGAAGACCACCCCCGCCAACATGCAGCCCAGCACGCCATAGAGGGTCCCCTCGTCCTGCAGGGAGAGGAGAATGGCCCGGTCCCCAGGCTTTGCGCCCTTCTGCTGGAGCTGGGCCGCCACCGCTGTGGCCCGTCGGTACAGCGACTCCATGTTGATGGGATGGTGGACAAAGGGCTCCTGACTACAGTCCAAAAAATCGTAGATGATCCGTTGCGGGTCCTGGTGGGCACCCCGCCGCAGCAGTTCCAAAGCGCCTTCCATGGCATACACATCCTTTCATGGCATAGAGAAAGACCAGGAACCCAAGGAAGTGGGCTCCTGGTTCCACACTGATTGTTTATGACTCCCCCGCAGGCGCCTCTGTCTCCTTGAGGAACATGTGGTACAGCTGTCGCTGGATGGCGGGTGTCCACCACAGCAAATAACCGGCCTTGGTGGGGTGGACCCCATCGTTCATATACAGCCGGTACTCCTGGGGGGAGATCTGGTTCATGGCCCGGTCGTGCCACAGGTCGATGACGGTGATCCCCCACTTTTCCTCCAGCTCCAACAGCTGGTTGACCAGATAGTGGTAGCGGGGATTGTCATACCTGGTGCCGGTAAAAAAGACAATGGGGCAGTTCCAGGTCCTTCGGGCAAAGTCGATGATGGCCTCCATGCCGCCCACCGTGGTTTTGGTGTCAAAATCCTTTGGGTCCCGGCTGTCGCTGACCTTCCCCAGCTCGCTGCGGAAGGTGGCGTCGTTGGTGGACAGCTGGCAGAGGAACAGATCCACCGGTTCCCTGGTGGCAGGGTTGGCACGCAGCCGCCTGAGGTAGGACTTGGGACCCCGGTCCGCCAGCGTGGAGGCAGAGGCCGTCTCCTGGATGATCCGGCACCCGTCCATGGCCCGCAGGTAGTCCACAAAGGAGATGCCTCCCGAGGCCATGCCCGCCGTGACGGAGGAGCCCAAACAGAATAGAACCTTCCCCCGCAGGGGACTGTCAGGGACTGGTGAAACATGCTTTGGGTCATATTGGGGCCCGTTGCCCGGCCGCCAATAGCCGTGGAGTTTGACCCACACAACAGCTCCGATGGATATGGACAGTAGTGGAACTGCAATCAACAAGATTTTCATGGTTTTCCCTCCCCCATGGGATGTGCAGCGGTGTAGCCTCTCCCAGTTCCGTTTCCTGGGATCAGCCCCAGTAAACCATGGAGGGCGGGCCGCTGTCAACAGCTCTTTGCGCATAGAGCGCTCAATCCATTTTGAGGTTTCGCAAGGTCAAATGACCCCAGCAACAGCTATCACAGCCCGCAGGACTGCAAAATCCACCGTGAACAGGGGCCGCAAGCCCTATTCCTATGGATACAAGGCGCCATTTTGGCGCCCCATCTCAGGGATTGGAAAAACCAATGGTTATATGGATGCTGCGATGTACATCTCTGTTCTCTTGATTTGAAATGGCATCTTCCTCACTCTGGGTTGTTGGCAGGCCCACCTGCTCGAAAAAGAGCACCGCCGTCTCAAGGGGTATCGCAGATCTCTGAGCGCTGTTGAAGGCGCATGGTGTCTCTTGATCCAATTGTCCCAACAATTTTATTTATCGGTCAGCCAACCAATTTACGATTTCAGTAAACCACGCCATTCTTGGAAAGTCAATATAAATTGGTCAAACGACCAAATAATTCATCATTTTCCATGAAGGGGACCTTTGGATTTTGCTGTTTTGGCCATAGGTTCGTTTCCTGGAATCCCATCCCATTGCCCTTACAAAAACTGTCCTGTGGGGATATAATTCCTTCTGCCGCACGGGATGGAAAATAAAATGCTTGCCAATTTGAACTTCATTTTTTCTTTTGCCTATGGTATGATGATACATAGGGTTTTGGACAGCCCTCCTGTAGGTGCTGTTTCTCTTTTTATTTTCCATCACCATATCACTACAACTGCTAGGAGATGTACCCATGGGTAGACCCTCTATTTCGGAACAGCGGCGCATTGAAATCGGCCGCGCCCTGCAGACCTGTATGATCCAAAACGGGTCTTATGAATCCACCTCTGTCAAGGACATTGCCCAACAGGCGGGGATCGCCACTGGATTGGTTCACCACTATTTTTCCAGCAAGGATGAGATTCTCCTGTTGATGGCGGATGCCTCCCTGCTCTCTATCACCAACTTGTTGGAGGACCTGCTCCACGCCCGCCAGGCCGACCAGCGAGAGGAAAAACTCCAGGAGCTGCTCTCCAACCGGGAACAGGCACAGTTTTTGCTTATGCTGCAGACCCTTGCCCTCTCCATGCCTCAGATCAAGGAGCTCATTGTAAAAAACAGGCAAGAGCTGCAGACCGCCCTTGCCGCACGGCTGCGCCGCAGCCAGACCTTTGCCGGCGATGCAGAACAGACCGCCCTGGAGCTGGTTTTTTTGCTGCAAAGTGCTATGTTCCAATGCGCCTTAGAGCCGGAGCCCAATCTGGCCCCCATCCTCAAGCGGGCCTTGGAACAGGCCTTTCCTCTGTCGTCACAGGAGTAAACAACAGCTGCTCCATGCCATCCTGATCCGTCAAAGCCCGCCCCTTCTCACTGAAGGGTGCGGGCCTTTTCTGTTGATCCGCCCTAGGCTCTGACCTGCAGAAAATTCCGCCACGAAACCTGAGAATGTCAAAGGAAAATGCCCCTCCCTCTTGGAAATTAGGCATGAATTACCCTGCCAAACCCATACTAATAGCAAGCCAAAGTCCGGCAACACGGGAAAATGATTTCCACAAAGAAAGGTGAGGTACCAATGTTTCCTGTCATTCGATTGCTCCCCAACGGGGATGGAACCTACGACCTGTGTCTGGAGTACTCCAGCGCAGACGCAGAATTTGCCAAGGAGCTGATCTCCACCCAGGGGGAGCCTCCAAAATCTCTCATGCAACGGGTGCGCGCCTATGCAGACCGAGCCAAAATCCGCAGCGTAAAGATCCTGGTCTCCGGCGTGCTCATTACCACCATGGCCTTTTCCTCCTTCCTGTCCGCCTTTGCAGCCTCCGACAAGTACACCATGGGCTACCTGTACCATGGGACAGAGGAGCAGCAGATCCAATCTGTCAACCAGACCAATGGCGCTCTGGATACCGTCTCTCCCAGCTATTTTGACATCCAAGAGGACGGTAGTCTGAAACAGAACAACATCAGCAGCTCCTTTGTGGATACCATGCACCAGCAGGGGATTAAGGTGGTGCCCTTTTTGAGCAACCACTGGAACCGCAACGCGGGTATCCTGGCCCTGCAGGATGTGGAGACCCTCTCCACCCAGATTGCCCAGGCGGTGGAACGGCACAATCTGGATGGCATCAATGTGGACATTGAAAATGTGACCCATGCCCAGAGGGATCAATATACCCAGCTGGTTAAACTACTGCGGGAGAAGATTCCCCGGCACAAGGAGGTCTCTGTGGCAGTGGCAGCCAACCCCAACAACTGGCAGACGGGCTGGCACGGCTCCTACGATTATGCTGCCTTGGCCACCTATGCGGACCATCTGCTCATTATGGCCTATGACGAGCACTATGAGGGCGGCGAGGCTGGACCCGTGGCCAGCATTGGCTTTGTGGAGCGCTCCATCCAATACGCCCTGGAGCGGACCACTGCGGATAAGATCGTCATTGGCGTCCCCTTCTATGGCCGTGTCTGGAGCACGGATGGCGGATCCGTTACTGGAAAGGGGGTCAGCACCAGGACCATTCAGCAGATTCTGCAAGCGTGTCCTGCCACGGTCACCTATGACCAGACCAGTCAATCGGTGCGGGCAGAATTTGAGATCACCGCCTCCAGCCCCCAGTTCACTGTGGGATGGAACCAGGTACTCCAACCGGGGAAATATGTGGCCTGGTTTGAAAACGACGACTCCTACCAGGCCAAATTCCAGCTGGTGGAAAAGTATGACCTCAAGGGAGTCGGCGCCTGGTCCCTAGGGCAGGAGGACCCCACCATTTGGGAACACTACGACCAGTGGCTGGAGGGGGACAGCAGCTCTGGCCCCTCCGATCCCTCCCAGGGATATCGGATCCATGAGGTCCAGCGGGGCGACACCCTGTGGAAGATTGCCCAGACCTATCTGGGCTCTGGCAGCCGCTACCCAGAAATTATGCAGTTAAACGGCTTGACCAGCACCAACATCCATCCCGGTATGCTGCTAAAAATCCCGGGAACCGCCTCTGGAGACAACAGCACAGGGGATGCCGGCGGCAGCGGCAGTGCAGACGACAACAGCGGCGCCTCCTTCCAATACACCGTCAAACAGGGAGACTCCCTCTGGAGTATCGCCCAGACTCATCTGGGCTCTGGCAGCCGTTACCCGGAGATTGTGCAGTTAAACGGCCTGACTGGCACCAACATCTACCCAGGTATGCAGCTGCAGATTCCCGGAACCTCACCCAGTACACCGGGCGGCTCCGGTGGCGGCAGCAACAGCGGGCAAGCCACCGCCCGGCAGTATACCGTCAAGGCCGGCGACACCCTGTGGAAGATCTCCCAAACCTACCTGGGCTCCGGCAACCGGTATGCAGAGATCATCCGTCTGAACAACCTGAAAAGCGACCTGCTCACTGTGGGCCAGGTGCTCAAATTGCCGGCCAAATAGAGCCTATATACCGCCAGAAAACTGCCCATCCTCACTGGACAGCGATGCAAAAAGGGGTGCTTCCATTGCTGGAAACACCCCTAAATGGTCTTAGGATAAGAGATGGCATTTTCTAGGGTCCTGTATTGGAAATATTCTCCTTATACCCGTTGAAAGTCCAAGTATCTGCTACCCTGAAAAGTCAAATTTCCCCGATCGCCCTCCGCCAACAGGCCATATTCATGGCCTGCCACATAAAACTCCATTCGATCCCCGCTGTCCACCTGAAAGGTGACGTAATAGTAAGTAGAGGTGTCTGACTCAAACATATCCGAACTTGTGCCACGGTGACGGTGGGAGAACTCCGTACGTTTTGCCACAACAGTAGCTGGAACAGTTAGTCTGGGCGAACGATTATTTTTGTTCCAGTGCTTGACGCCTTTGATGAGCACAAATAGGATAATTCCGATCACCAAGACAAACATGACAATCGAAAAAATGGCAAAGATAGAAAATCCTACGCCTATTTTATTGATGAGCGAATCCATGGTATCTCCTCCCTGTGAATCCATTGATGATATATTAGTCTATCATTTTTCAAGCTGGGACGCAAGAATCACCAAAAAAACAAATAAAACGGAAACGCATCAAGAGACATGTTCATCTTAGAAGCGATCAGTTCTTTTAGAACTTTATTGAGGCGGCCGGATTCCTGTCCAATCTCCCACATCATAATCGCTATAGGTGCGCGACGGAGCCACTATCACGGTGCCGTCGCTCTTGAGGCCGACCGTTTTGGAAGAGCCTGCTGAGAGGGCAACAATATCCTTCCAATTTGATACTTCGCACTGTTCATTCCAATTGTCGCCCACTGCCACAACCGTGCCGTCACTCTTTAGACCAACTGTGTGATAACTGCCCGCCGCGACGGAGACAATATCCTTCCAGTCTGAAACATCGCACCGGTCATCCTCATTTTTGCCCACCGCCACAACGGTTCCGTCACTCTTGAGACCAACTGTGTGATAATTGCCCGCCGCAATGGCAACGATG
The DNA here is from genome assembly GCA_904397835.1 of Candidatus Aristotella avistercoris. GTDB lineage: Bacteria > Bacillota > Clostridia > Oscillospirales > Ruminococcaceae > Aristotella > Aristotella avistercoris. The sequence continues at coordinate 24,605 of CAJFOV010000005.1, read as the reverse complement.
TCCCTCCAGTTCGAAACATCGCACTGACCGTTTGTATTTTCGCCCACTGCCACGACGGTTCCGTCACTCTTGAGACCAACTGTGTGATAATTGCCCGTCGCAATGGCAACGATGTCCCTCCAGCTTTCCACATCGCATTGATCATCCCATCGATAACCTGCGGCCACCACGGTGCCGTCACCCTTCAGACCAACCGCATGGTTGCTGCCTGCTGCAATGGCCACAATGCCGCTCCAGCTCTCCATGTCGCTCTCATGGGACATGATACCCGCTAACACAACCGTGCCGTCACTTTTGAGGCCGAGGGTATAATCGTCGCTTGCTGCAACGGCGGCAATCCCTCTCCAGCGCGATACATTGCACTGGCCGAATGTATTGCTACCCACTGCTGTCACCGTGCCATTGCTCTTCAGGCCGACGGTATGGTCGCCGCCCGCCGCAATAGCCCCCTTCGCCTGTTGGCAGAGGCTCTGGCGCAGGGCCATGGAATCCTGGTATCCAGGAATCGTCTGCAGGGACACAATGGCCCCTACGATATCTCCCTCCCCTATTTGGGATTGCGCCTGCTGGTACACCGCCGATTTGGCCTGATCGAGGTATGTGGCCGAATCCTTGTAGTTGCCAAGATCGGTAAAAATGCCGACTGCATCTGTGTATGCCCCCGAATGCAGCAAATCGATCCCATCTTGGTATCTTTTGCTGGGGAGAATCACAGTAATCAGAATGACAGCAAAAACTGCAGCCACTGCAGCAATGGGAGTGGCAATTTTGATGATTTTCTTACGCCTTTCCGCGGCGACTTTCTTTTCTTCCGCTTTGCGCTGCTGAAGCAGCTGAAGGTCATTCAGCCGCTTTCGGCAGTTGGCCGCCTGCGTGTCCGCATCCCGCCACCCAGAGATCAGCTCATATTTGGAGATGGCCTGTGTGAGATCCGCCATCTGTTCTTCCAACTGGGGCGCCTTCCGGCGCACAAGCTGATATGCTTGAAGCAGTATTTGATCTTTCTTTTGGTTTTCCTCTGCCATTTTGGCGTAATGGATCACTTGAGCCTGCAGCTGTGTATCCCCAAACCGTAGCACCTTTTGATAGTTTCCAGAGGCATCAAAAGGTTTTGCCACAGTACAAAAGTCATTCTTGGTATGGATCTGCAGCTCGGCCATCAGTTTGAGGAGGTAAGCCTCTGCATTTTCCGGGTCACGGTCGAGAACACGTTCACAATAGGTGTCCGCGTTTTCCCAGTCCCCATCCTCCAAATAGAGGGCGGCCCGTTTGAGCAACGGGGCCAGTTCCACAGTCTCACCACTGACAACCACAGTCTCCTGCACCGTCGTTTGTTCCGTATCATCCTCTGTCAGTTTCCTGATTCCATGAATCAGATCCTGCATAAAACCGAGCCTACTCATATCCAATGCCTGAAGGTGTGAAAATTCGTCTGGCAGATCATAGGGATCCATATCCCGGTAGGCGGGGATCAGGGCCTTTTTGGCGCCACCTTCAATGAGAGCCAGGTAGCGGCTCCACTCATTTTTCACCCATACTGCATTGAAATATTCCGGCTTGGTGCCCAACACCACCATCACCTTTGCGGAATTCAGCGCCGCGAAGATGTAGGGCTCATAGGCCGTACCGAGTTTATTTTCCAGGGTGATGCGGCTGAAGAAAACCTTCAGTCCCATCTGGGTCAGCTCATAATACAGGTCCTGGGCCAACACGCTGTCTCGGGTGCGTTGGCCATCCCGATCGGTCTCCTTATAGCAGATAAAGACGTCGAAGGGTTCCTCCTGCTGGGAGATGGCAAGAATCCCCTTCTGGATCTCATTGATGGCGCTGGCTTCCGCCTCATAGATGGAGCGCTGGCTCCCATCGGCGTACTGTAGGGCCGACTTATAGTTTTCATCGTCAAAAATAGAGGTCATCTGTGTCCGATTGACCGTGGGAATCCGCTGATGGGTGGAGGGATCCTCCACATATTCAATACCATATTTGCATAGGACCAGCGACCAATAGGCCTCGGCATCGGTGTGATCTTCATTGAGAATCTGTTCATAGATCCCGCTGGCCTTATCAAACTCATTGTTGCGCCGAAAGTGGTTGGCACGGTCATACATCTGCGCACGGCGCTCATCGCTGAGCTTGGGCAATGTTTGTACTGCGCCGCAGTATTCACATGTTGCTGTTGTCTGCTCTCCGTTGATCTGCAATGGAGCACCGCACATTTTGCACCGAAAAGTCGTCACCATTTTCTCCTCCCCATTTCTATATGGTATCCCTACAGGAACAGCATCTGTCAATTGGAACGCATCTGTGGAATGATGGCCTCGACCGGCTCACCCGCCCAAACTGACAAGGACGGAACTGTGATATTGTTGATTGACCCAAAGGGTTCAAATCTACCGCACAAGTCCTCTGCATCGCCACCCATCACAGGATGTATATCACCATTTTGATGACAAAAAATTTGAAAAATATAGCATTTTTACTTTTGGTTATAATGATTTAACTATCTTTTACAATACATCCTGTACAATTGCAATCAATTGGGCTCTGATTTAAAAGTTGTATCCGGTCAATTGATTCCAGCAGAGGATCACATTCAAACACTCCCTCTTTCGAAATTACACCGGCCATCGGGACCATAGAAAGATCAGTTCAGAAGAGGGCGATTCTCCCGTCAAATTGTAACAAGCATTTGTCATTGCAAGAGCGGCAATCTTTCTGTGAACCGGACACATCATGTATTTCCCTGCGAATTAGAACATGCACTTCAAATGGGGTGAGAGATATCCTACGCTCCAAAGATAACAAGCCGTCCCACACGGAGCAGCTTTGTAGACAGGCAACAAGAGGTACTTCATCCTTTTGCTGTTGGGTTTGAGCCTGCCAAAGGCCGATGGCGGCAGAAAACTGTCGCGAATGCCCTTGCGGCTGAGCCGATTCAACATGCAAAACCTATGTGGAGAGGAGACCCAATGATCTGTGTGTGCCCAAAACCTTTATAAAAAAATCGCCGCAAGCGATAAAACGCTTGCGGCGATTTGGTCGAGGTGACAGGACTTGAACCTGCGGCATCTACGTCCCGAACGTAGCACTCTACCAAACTGAGCTACACCTCGAGATAAACCGCGGCCCGCCTCAGATGAAGCGGGCCGCAAAGTTTGTTCAATGGCTGCCCGACTAGGATTCGAACCCAGACAAACAGAGTCAGAGTCTGTCGTGCTACCCTTACACAATCGGGCATCGAACGTTATTTATTATAACGCACTTTTTGAAAATGTCAAGCATCTTTTTTAAAATTTTGGTTTTTCTCTGGTGGAAATTCCATTTTTTGTAAAATGACACGACTAAGCCAAATATTACAGCCCCGGATGATGCTCATTTTAGTATGACAGGAAGAAAATATCATATCCTATGTTTGGATGGCAAGGAGGTCCAGTGCAGTGTGGGGCTGGTTTCCAAACAGAAGTTGTTGGATCTGCCAGAGCAGGTTCTGTAGAGCTATGGCAGTTCAGCCAGAACACCGAAGTAGTGACACCAACTGATTGTGAACTGCAGAACATGCCTTTCCTGGAAGAAAAATTCCTCCGCCTGGCTGCACAGTCCAAGCTCTGGCCGCGGCTCCTGGAGCGGCATACAGAAATCCTGAAAGTTTTCTTTCTTTGCCGGCTTCTGGTTGAATTTTGGAGAAGAATCTGGTAGATTATTTATAGTTGTGCTCGAAGATGAAATATCGCAATGAGGGGCCCTGATCCGGCCCCTCTCTTGCTCCAGCCCACTGGGTTGTTTCCAACAGGAAGCGGGAGACGGTTTTTCAGAATAATAAGGGGGTATCCCATTGGTTTTTAGCAGCATCATGTTCCTGTTTCGGTTCATGCCGGTGGCCTTTTTGGCCTATTATCTGGCGCCGAAAAAGCTCAAAAATTTTGTACTTCTTGTCTGTAGCCTCTTCTTCTATTCCTGGGGGGAGCCCCGCTACGTGCCCATTATGCTTGCCTCCATTTTGGTCAACTATGCAGCTGGCCTTGGCATCAAGCGCTTTGGTCACAACCGCAAAGTCAGAGTGACACTCCTGGTGCTCTCGATCATCTTCACCATGGGGATGCTCTTCTTCTTTAAATATACAAACTTTTTCCTGAGCAACCTGGGGGCACTGTTGGGGACCACCTTCCAACCCTTGGACATTGCTCTGCCTCTGGGCATCAGTTTTTACTCCTTCCAAATCATGTCCTACACCATCGACGTGTATCTGGGCAAAGTGGAGGCGGAGAAAAATATCATCGACTTTGGCGCCTTCGTGGTGCTGTTCCCCCAGTTGATCGCAGGTCCCATTGTCAAATATTCGGACATCAACCGTGAGCTCAAGAGCCGCACCATCACCCTACCTCAAGTTGAGGATGGCGTTCGGCTGTTCATCATGGGCTTGGGCAGCAAGGTGCTGCTGGCCAACACCATCGGCGCCCTTTGGACCGAGGTGGAGGGCATCGGATTTGCCAATCTCTCCATGCCCCTGGCTTGGCTGGGCATTCTGGCCTACACCTTTCAGATCTATTTCGATTTCAGCGGCTACTCCCTGATGGCCATAGGATTGGGCAAGATGTTGGGCTTCGAATTCCCCCAGAACTTCAACTTTCCCTACATCTCCCGCAGCTTTACAGAATTTTGGCGCCGCTGGCACATGACCTTGGGTTCCTGGTTCCGGGAGTATATGTATATCCCCATGGGCGGCAACCGCGTCAGCAAACCTAGGATGTATTTCAACCTCTTTGTGGTCTGGGCCTTCACCGGATTTTGGCATGGAGCCAGCTGGAATTTTGTACTGTGGGGGTTATTCTTCTTTGCCTTCCTGGTTCTGGAAAAAGCTTTCTTGAAGCCAGTTTTGGAGCGGCACCATGTGGCAGCCCACTTCTATGTCTGTCTGCTGCTCCCCCTGAGCTGGGCACTGTTTGCCATCACTGACTTCCAGCAGCTGGGGATCTTCTTCCAGCAGCTCTTCTCCTTCCAGGGGGGGACGGATTGGCTCTATTACCTGCGCAACTATGGGGTCACCTTTTTGGCTGCCATCTTCTTCTCCACGCCGGTGATCAAAATTTGGTATGAGCGCTTCATCTGTAAACACGCCTGGTTAAAAATTCTACTGATCGGTGCAGTCCTGGTGCTTTCGGTTGCCTATCTGGTGGACGCCACCTACAACCCCTTCCTCTACTTCCGGTTTTAACACTGTATTCGAAAGGCGGTGATCTCTTTCTATGAAAAAGATTTTTCACTATCCTCTGGTGCTACTCTTTGGCCTGTTTATTCTTGGCTTCACCCTGGCAGACTTTATCACCCCGCCCCAAGAATATTCCGAGTTAGAAAACCGCTATCTGCAACAGCGGCCAGCCCTGACCCTGCGCAGTTTACTGGACAGCAGCTCCACTGGTTTTGCCCAGAGCTATGAAACGTTTATCAGTGACCAATTTGTCCTGCGGGATCAGTGGATCGATCTGAAATCCAAGAGCGAGACAGCTCTACTGAAAATCGAAAACAACAACATTGCCTACGGCAAGGATGGGTACCTGTTTGAAAAATACAACACTCTCAACCAGGAGCGGCTGGACCGCAACGTGGGATATGTCCAATCCTTTGCCCAAGGGCTGGATATTCCTCTGACCGTGGGGATTGCCCCCAACTCCTATGCCATCTTGGAGGACAAATGGCCGGTTGGATTCCAAAATCTAGATGAAAAGGCCTACATTCAAAAGATTTACCAGCAACTCTCCGCCACATCCGCCCAAACTTTGGACCTGGTTGCTCCCCTGCAGGCCCACAACCAGGACTATATCTACTACCGCACGGATCACCACTGGACCACCTACGGGGCCTATCTGGGTTATTCGGCCTATGTACAGTCGTTGGGGATGGAGCCGGTGGATCTGAGCACCCTGACGGCCCACCAGGTACAGGACTTCTATGGAACCTATTTTTCCCGGTGCAAAAAGACCAACACGCCTGCAGACACCATCACCTACTATGACATTCCCATCACCTCCATGGAGTTCAATGGGAAGACGGTCAACTCCCTCTATCAGTACGAGCAGTTTGACAAGCGGGATAAATATGCTGCCTTTCTCTATGGCAACAACGGAGTCACCACCATTCGCAGCAACAACAACCTGAACCATGTTGAGGGAGAAACCAGCAGAGTTCTTGTCATCAAGGACTCCTTCTCCAATTGCATGGTGCCTTTCCTCACCTATCAGTTTGACGAAGTGGTTGTGGTGGATCTGCGTTATCTGCCTGCCGGACTCAATGAGCTGATCCAAACTGGTGACTTTGATCAAGTTCTGTTGCTCTACTGCTTCTCCTCCTTTGAGAGTGATACCAACTTGAGCCGCCTGCTAAATTAGACCGATACAGGACGGTTGGAAGTTAATTCTATTTTCTGCGTCATGTAATGATTGTTTCTTTCCAAAAAGGAGCCAGCAGTTACTGCCGGCTCCTTTTCTCTCTTTTTGTTCGGCATCCCTCTTGGGTTCTTCTGGCTTTTTTGAACAGATCCTTCATGATTTGATGTATCAGGGATCTTCCCTGTGAAAATTCGATCCTTTTTGCTAAAATTCAGGGAAAATCCGATTGCAAAATTCCAATTGCCCTAGTATAATGGGGATGATTTTGATTTCAAAAAAAAGGAGTGTCTCTGTTGGAATTTCTCGTGGAGGGAATTCTCGCCATTACCTACAAAGAGGTCATCATGTGGGTGATTGGCGGAATTCTAATTTACCTGGCCATCAAAAAGGACTTTGAACCTGCACTGTTACTGCCCATGGGCTTTGGCGCCATTCTGGTAAACCTGCCCCTGTCAGGTGTCATGAACCAGACTATGGAGGGTGTCGGCGAGGTCAATGGCATCATTGAATGGCTCTTCAATGTTGGCATTGAGGCTTCTGAAGCCATGCCTCTGATTCTCTTTGTGGGCATCGGGGCTATGATCGACTTTGGTCCCTTGCTCTCCAACCCTAAGATGTTCCTCTTTGGCGCTGCCGCTCAATTTGGTATCTTCTTCACTGTGATTCTGGCAGTGCTCTTTGGCTTTGGCCTGAAGGATGCTGCCGCCATTGGAATCATCGGTGCGGCAGATGGCCCCACCTCCATCCTAGTCTCCCAGGTGCTCCGGAGCAACTACATTGGGCCCATCGCCGTGGCAGCTTACTCCTACATGGCTCTGGTACCCATCATCCAACCTATGGCTATTAAATTGGTCACCACCAAAAAGGAACGGCAGATCCGTATGCCCTATCGTCCTGCCAGCGTCTCTCGGCGGGCTAGAATCCTGTTTCCTATCTTCGTGACCATTATCGCCGGTTTGGTTGCCCCTTCCTCTGTCTCTCTGGTGGGCTTCTTGATGTTTGGCAATCTGATCCGGGAGTGCGGCCGGCTGGATTCTCTCTCTCAGACTGCACAAAAGGAGCTGGCCAACCTGGTCACCCTCTTCTTGGGTATCACCATTGCTGCCAGCATGAAGGCTGAAAACTTTGTCAGCTTGCAGACACTTCTGATCATGGGCCTGGGCCTGCTGGCCTTCTTCTTTGACACCGTGGGCGGCGTTCTGTTTGCCAAGTTTCTCAACCTGTTCCTGCGCAACAAGATCAATCCCATGATCGGCGCCGCAGGTATCTCCGCCTTCCCCATGAGTGCCCGTGTGGTACAAAAGCTTGCCCTCAAAGAGGACAACCAGAATCACCTGCTCATGCACGCAGTGGGCGCCAACGTCTCTGGCCAGATCGCTTCGGTCATCGCTGGCGGTATCATCCTCGGTCTGGTGCCCGGTATGCTGTAAAACAACTACATACAACATTGCTCCATCCTGTCCGGCCCGGTGGAGTGTGCTCTCTCTTTGCCGGAGAAATGAGGAATCAATGATGTTCAACGCACTGCTCGCTATCAATCAGACCGATCTCTCCCACGCGCTGGAGCTCCTTTGGAAAGGTTGGCTCGGGGTCTTTGTGGTAATCGCCCTGATTGCCATTATGGTCCGTCTTATTGTGGGTTCTTCTAAAAAATCGGAGAAATAGGGTCCCTGATTCTGCAACGCAATCCCCGTCCATGGACAGCCATGGACGGGGATTTTTTAGAGGGATACAACATCGCCATTAATTAGTTTGCAAACTGAATCTGCTGTTCCCTGGCGATGGGAAAACAGGTCAGATTCTCCCCCTCCAAGTTTTCACGGTATAGAGAAATCCCTTGGATCCGGCTGTTCCCATAGGTCTTGTAGTAATAGAGCCCCTGTTGCACACTGGCACAGCAGGAATAGATGGTGTGGTCCAACTTTCCCTCCAGAGAGGCGGCCGTTCCCCGCACCATGGACACTCCATCCAGGAGATGAAAAAACTGGGTGACACCAGCCTCCTCCCCTGGCTCACAGACAGAGTTGAAACGGAAAAAGGCCGCTCGCACAAACCGCGAGGCCGGGGATGGATCCCCTGGCATCCCCAGGGCGCCCATCCCCTGGCCGTAGGGCTCCAAATCCAGCTGCGGGGAGAGGCGGTTCTCTGGAGTATGGGCAGTTAGGCTCAGGTAGTTGTTGAGGTTTTGCCGGTGAAAGGGAAAGGGTGGATTGTTGGTCAACACGTTGATGGGATTTTCATAGACACACAGGCCCTGTTTCATAGGTTCCAACACCAGGCAGCGGTCTTTGTCGGCCATCATCCAGTGCATGGAGACTACGGGAACCCCCGGGCCGAAGGGCATATCCAACAGATTTATCTGCTGTAGGTACGGCTCTGCCTCCTGAACAGATTGAAATTTTCCCAGCAGCCAGGGGATCAGCTCAAAGGGAGCCAGATTGATCCACCCCTCCCTTGGAGGGTGGTACACTCCGTTGCCTGGGAAATACAACCCTGCAACACAGAGGCCCTTCTCATTGAACCCCTCAGCATAGAGGGGATAGTCCTCCATCACAGTGGCCATACCCAGCATGGCATAGTGGCGGCGAAGGGCAGGTTGCTCCCGCAGGGGGATGGGGTGGTTACGGGGCGTCAGGACCACTTGCTCCCCAAAGGAACATTCCAGATCCAAATTCCTCCCAAAATAGAACCGGTCGGTCTGGTAGGTGATACAGGTACACATGGCTTTGCCTCCTTCAGCTAGCAGTAGAGTGGGAACAGGAGTAGTTTCCCCCACAGGACGGCAATTACTCCCTTTTCCAATGGAAGTGATCCCCCATGATGCAACAACCCGTAGCATAAGCGGTCTCTCTGAAACGCCTGGTCATTGTAAGATACAACAACAGCCCCTGGATCCATCGAGAATCCAAGGGCTGTTGGGCTATTCCTGCAGTCCACCCAACGGACGGAAGCCATCCCATAGGGCTTTATTTCGCCTTTGTCAGGCGGCGCATGATCTCCTGATAGGCCTCCTCCACGTGGCCCAGATCCCGGCGGAAGCGGTCCTTATCCAACTTCTCGTGGGTGTCGCTGTCCCAAAGGCGGCAGGTGTCAGGGGAGATCTCATCCGCCAGGACGATGGTGCCGTCGGGCAGGCGGCCAAATTCCAACTTGAAGTCAATGAGATCCACATGAATGCTCCGGAAAAACTCGGTCAGAAGACGGTCGATGGCCAAGGCCATGGAGCGGATCTGGTCGATCTCCTGGCGGGTGGCAAGCTTGAGAGCCAGAGCGTGGGAATCGTTGAGCAGAGGATCCCCCAGTGCATCGTTTTTGTAGGAGAACTCCACCGTGGGCTCCTCAAAGCGCACCCCCTCCTCCATGCCATAGCGCTTGGCGAAGGAACCGGCGGAAGCGTTGCGCACAATGACTTCCAGCGGAACGATCTGTACCTTTTTCACCAGGGTCTCCCGCTCACTGAGTTCTTGGACATAGTGGGTGGAGATGCCGTGTTCCTGGAGCATTGCCATCATCCGGTTGCTCATCTGGTTGTTGATGACCCCCTTGCCGGCAATGGTCCCCTTCTTCAGGCCGTTGAAAGCAGTGGCGTCGTCCTTGTACTCCACAATGACCAGATTGGGGTCCTCTGTGGCATACACTTTTTTGGCTTTGCCTTCATAAATCATTTCTTTCTTTTCCATGGTCCCACGCCCTTTCTTGATTCTTGCATCGGGGGAAAAATGGGGATTTCCCTCGGAACTTTATTATTCTAGCACTATTGTTATGGAATTTCTATGATTGTGGGACATTTTTGAGGATTCGACAAAAATTTTGTCTCTTCTTCTCTGCACACTGTAAAAATTGAAGCCGCTGTGGACAAAGGCAACGATCAACTGCAGAAGGTGTCATTTTCCAACGCACCAATGTCCCCCTGCTGTGCCCCAGCAGGGCAGGAGCGTTCCCTCTCCAGGTGATGTGGAGCATACGAAAAGGGCCTGCTGACAGGCCCTGGAATGATAGCTTGGAAATCATTGTTTTTGACTGGGATCCTTGTCCTTCTTCTTGGTCAGCAGCAAAATCAGAATGATCACCGCGCAGACCACCAGAATGCCGATCCACAGCAGAGGCTGAAAGGAATCCCCCGTCACTGGATTGGCCCCCGGCTGATCCAGTACAACCCGCTGCCCCAACAGCACAGACAGGCTGGCAAACAAGGTATGGAACATGGCGTCTCCTCCTCTCTCTGGTCATTGGGGCAGAACCCCCGTCTCATCAAATGGGGGGATAAAGCTCTCGCTGGCGGCCTCCCCCTCCTGAACAAAGCCGTTTTCAATTCCCTGGTACAGGGCAAACTGGACGACCTGGTCGTATTCCGCCGGGGTCAGATGCCGGTCCAACTCCGGATACCCCTGCACCCAAGGCAGGGGGGTATACTGGCTCATGATGCTGATGTAGATCTGGCTACCATAGGTGTGGTGGAGGAAATAGAGCACCTTCTTGGAGTCCGCCACACAGCCTGGCAGCACCAGGTGCCGCACCAGCACCCCGCGGATCAGCTGATCCCCCTCAAACTGGCAGGGACCCACCTGGCGAACCATCTCCTCCAGGGCCCTTTGGGCCCACCGGCGGTAGTCCGGGGCATTGGAGTACCGCCCTGCCAGCTGGGGGCTCCAATACTTAAAATCCGGCAGGTAGATGTCTACCAATCCCCGGAGCATCGCCAGCGTTGATGCCTTTGCATAGCCGCCGCAGTTGAACACCACCGGCAGGGTCAGCCCCCGCTCCTTGGCCAGGCGCAGCCCCTGGCAGATGGGCACCACATGGTGATCCCCCGTAACCAGGTTGATATTGGCCGCCCCCTGTGCCTGGAGCTCCAAAAAGATCTCTGCCAAACGCTCCACTGTGATGGCACGCCCCCGCTCCCCTCGGGAGATGTCCCAGTTCTGGCAGTAGACACACCCAAGGGAACAGCCGGAAAAAAAGACCGTGCCTGAGCCACGTTCTCCACAAAGGCAGGGTTCCTCCCAGGGGTGCAGGGCCGCCCGGGCCACCATGGGCGCCCAGGTTTGGCGGCAGTACCCCTGCTGCCCCGCCAGGCGGTTCACATGGCAGTTGCGGGGGCAGAGGGTGCAGTCCTCCAACAGCTTCCAATCATCCACAGGTCCGCCGTCCCCTATTTCTGCTGGTTGAGTTCAAAGCGCTCAAAAAAGCCGATCCACTCGCCCTTGCTGTTGCGTACCCCCTGCATATAGTAGCGCTGGTTGCGGGCGGTGACCCCAAGATAGACCTCCTTGCCGTTGCGGCGGATGCCATCATAGGCGGCCTTGATCTTTTCCCGGGACTGGGGGTTGTCGTGGCAATCAAAGAGGCTCTTGCCAATGAGATCCTCATAGCCCCGCTCCTGGTAATAGTGGTATTTGGCGTTGTTGTTCATATAGCGGATGAAAAAATCGTTGTCCACAAAGACAATGGGGTAGGGGTAGCTGTTCAAAATCCCCCGCAGCATCTCCAGTTCGTCCATGGCGCACCTTTCCTTTCTCTGTCGCTTTCTCTGCCCGGCTAGGAAGCCGGGCCCTTCTTCTTGGATTGTATCACCCTTTTTGGCCCCTGCCAAGGGGTTCCCAGCCAAAAAGACTATGTCCGCTGCTGGACCTCACAGACATGGAGCACCCCGTTGGAGACGGTGAACTTCACCTCCAGATGGGCGAAGGCAAAACCGTAGACCCGTGCCTCCTCCTGCTGATAGGAGGGGCGGGGGTCCTGTTCCAACACCTGGCAGAGGGCCTCCCGCAGCCCCTCCGGCACCTGCTGGAGCAGCGCGGGGGGAAAATCCACCTGCAGCATATGATCCATGGCCGGCAGGGCAAATCCTCCCGCCGCCTGGGAGTGGCTGTCCACATGGGGGAGATAGGGCTTGATGTCATAGACCGGGGTGCCGTCCATGAGATCGGCCCCTGTCAGGTGGAGCACCGGCCCCAGACGGGGATGCTGTTTCACCCCCTCCAGTGCCACACAGGACAGGCCCAGAGGGTTGGGGCGGAAGGGGGAACGGGTGGCAAAGACCCCCATCTTGGCATTGCCCCCCAACCGGGGCGGGCGGACCATGGGGGACCAGTGCTCCCGCACCGCCTGGGAGAACTCCCAGATGAGCCACAGGTGGGAGAACCCCTCCAGCCCCCGCAGGGCGTCCGGGTTGCGGTAGGGGGGCGTAAAGACCAGAGTGCTCTTGAGGGACGGAACCAGACCACTCTGCCGGGGAATGCCAAACTTGGTGGGAAAATCGGTATGAATGTGGGCAATGACCTTTAGAGTCACCCCCTCCTTCTGCTGTTCCATGGACACGCCTCCCTTCTGATGTATGATTTGAATCATCCGCTCACATGAGAGGTGACTTCTCCGGTGGATATACCGTCTCCGGCAGCTCCTGCCACGGGGTGACAGTGACGTCTCCCGTCCCCTGGGGCGACAGGTGGGCCTGCCCCGTCCCACCCAGGGACAGGACAAAGGGGTAGGTCTCTCCCGCTGTGGCACGCCACTGGCACAGGCCTTGGGCTAGAAGCTCCTCCCCGCCCTCCAGCACCGCAAAAACGGCCAGGCCAAAGGTTTTGCCCTCCACCCCTTCTGGAAAGTCCTGCTCCAGAAACTGAAAGGTCACATCCTCCCCGGCCGAAAAGGGCTCCCGGAGCTTGGGGTGGGCCCACACCTCCTGTCCCCCCACCGGCTGCTGATCCAGGTGGTACTCCACCCGCACCCCATAGAGGGGGATATCACCCTCCCATTGGAGCGCTACCGCAAAGAGGGATCCCTCCTGGACAGCCTGCCGCTAGCAGCCACAGAGAAGCAGTGCCAGACAGAGGAGGCCCAGGATCTTCCACTGTTTCAATAGATGCACATCCTTTGGCCGTCTTTAAAAGAAAGTCATCTGGCTGGAATCTGGCAGGCCCGCCAGGGCGCCAGCCTCCCGGAGCAGTTCGATCACCGCCTTGGAGACACCGGAGCGGGTCAGCACATCGTCGATGGAGATGTACTCCCCCTTCTCCCCCGCCTCCTGCAGGCTGGTGGCCGCTGAGATTCCCAAACCCTTCAGCGCCGTAAAGGGCAGGCGCAGGTTGTTCCCCTCCAACAAAAAGTCCTTGGCATGGGACTTGTAGAGATCCACCGGCAAAAAGCCGTAGCCCCTGGCCAGCATCTCATTGATGATCTGCAGGGTGGTGAACTGGTCCTCCTCCTTCACTGAGCGCTCATTGCCCTTTGCCTTCAGGGGTTCCAGATGGTTTTGGGCCATGGCCTTGCCCCCCAGGGCGGCCTGCACGTCAAAATCCCCCTCACGCAGGGTGAAGTAGACGGAGTAGAACTCCAATGGCCGGTACACCTTGTACCACCCCAGGCGGATGGCGCTGATGACATAGGCCGCGGCGTGGGCCTTGGGGAACATGTACTTGATCTTAAAGCAGGAGTCAATGTACCACTGGGGCACACCATGGTCCTTCATGGCCTGGACATGCTCCTGGGTCAGCTGCTTTGGCGCCTTGCCCTTACGAACAATCTCCATGATCTTAAAGGCCATCCCCGGCTCCAGGCCCTTCTGGATCAGGTAGGTCATGATGCTGTCACGGGTTCCAATGACCTCGGAGATGGTGCAGGTGCCCGATTGAATCAGATCCTGGGCGTTTCCCAGCCACACATCCGTGCCGTGGGATAGGCCGGAGATCTGGAACAGGTCAGAGATCCGCTTGGGCTTGGCGTCAATGAGCAGCTTTTGGACAAAGGGGGTGCCCATCTCCGGCAGGCCCAGGCAGCCCAGGGGGCAGTCGATGTCCTGCTCCGTGACCCCCAGGGCCTGGGGGGAGGAGAAGAGGCTGAAGACCTTCTTATCGTTCATGGGCACATCGTTGACCTTGATGCCGGTGAGATCCTCCAGGTACTTGTACATGGTGGGCACAATGTGGCCCAGGTTATCCAGTTTCAAGATGGTGTCGTGGAGGGAGTGGAAGTCAAAGTGGGTGGTGGTGACCACCGAATCGGTGCTGTCCGCCGGCTTCTGAATGGGGGTAAAGTCGTACACCTCATGGTCCGCCGGGATGACCACCATGCCCCCCGGGTGCTGGCCGGTGGTGCGTTTGATGCCGGTGCAGCCGATAGCCAGGCGGTTCTCCTCCGCCCGGTGGACCACCAGGCCCCGCTCCTCCAGGTAGCGCTTGACATAGCCGTAGGCGGTCTTGTCTGCCACCGTGGAGATGGTGCCGGCCTTGAACACGTGGGAGGAACCAAAGAGCTCCTCCGTGTACCGGTGGGCGCGGGCCTGGTACTCGTTGGAGAAGTTCAGGTCAATATCCGGGGCCTTATCACCGTTGAAGCCCAAAAAGGTCTCAAAGGGGATGGTCTGGCCGTCCTGGCGGTAGGTGGTGCCGCACACCGGGCAGGCCTTCTCTGGCATATCAAAACCGGAGTCATAGGACCCATCGGTGATAAACTCGCTGTGCTTGCACTTGGGGCAGACATAGTGGGGCGCCAGGGGGTTGACCTCTGAGATGCCCGCCATGGTGGCCACAAAGGAGGAGCCAACGGAGCCACGGGAGCCCACCAGGTAGCCGTCCTCCTCGCTCTTGGCCACCAGCTTTTGGGCAATGATATAGAGCACGGCAAATCCGTGTTTGATGATGGAGGTCAGCTCCTTATCCAGGCGGGTGCGGACAATCTCTGGCAGGGGATCCCCATAGATCTCCTTGGCCCGGTTCCAGGTGATGCGCTGCAGATCCTCTTCCGCCCCCTCGATGGAGGGGGTATAGGTGCCCTCTGGAATGGGGCGGATGGCCTCGATCTGGTCGGCAATGCGGTTGGTGTTTTCCACCACCACCTCCATGGCCTTCTCTGGGCCCAGGTAGGCAAACTCCTGCAGCATCTCGTCGGTGGTGCGCAGGTAGAGCCCCGCCTGGTTGGAGGCGTCCTTAAAGCCCTGGCCCGCCATGAGAATCTCCCGGAAGATGGCGTCCTTCTCCTCAATGAAGTGCACGTCGCAGGTGGCCACCACAGGCTTGTGCATGCGCTCCCCCAGACGCACAATGGTCCGGTTCAGGTCCTGGAGCTCCTCCCTGGTTTTGACGGTCCCCTCCCGCAGGAGGAACTCGTTGTTGGTCAGGGGCTGGATCTCCAGATAGTCATAGAATTCGGCAATCTTCTCCAGCTCACCAAAGCTCTTGCCGGCGAGCACAGCCCGGAACAGCTCCCCAGCCTCGCAGGCGCTGCCCACGATCAGGCCCTCCCGGTGGAGGATCAGCTGGCTCTTGGGGATGCGGGGCTTCTTGTAGAAGTAGTCGATGTGGGCCATGGAGATGAGCTTGTAGAGATTCTTGAGCCCCACATAGTTTTTCACCAGCAGCACCATGTGGTAGGTCTTGAGCTTTTTCACATCCGTGCGGTTTAAGGAGCTGTTGATGCGGTCGATGGAGTGGATCCCCAGATCCTGTTCCATCAGCCCCATGAGGCGCTGGAAGATCTCCCCCAGCACCCGGGAGTCGTCCACCGCCCGGTGGTGGTTGAAGGCATCCAACTTAAAATATTTGGCCACCGTATCCAGTTTGTGGTTGGAGAGGGTGGCGATCATAGACCGGCAGATGGGCACCGTGTCGATGAAGGTGTAACTGCACTCCAGACCGCATCGCTTGAGGCCCGCGTTGACAAAGGAGGTGTCAAAGGGCGCGTTGTGGGCCACCAGCACCGGGTTTTCCCCGCAGAAGGCCAAAAACTCCTCCAGTGCCTGCCGCTCCTTGGGGGCGTGCTCCACCATGGCGTCGGTGATGCCGGTGAGCTCGGTGATCTTGGTAGGAATGGCCATCTCCGGGTCCACAAAGGTGGAGAAGGTGTCCACCACCTCCCCGCCCCGCATCTTCACGGCGCCAATCTCGGTGATCCGGTCGTGAACCGGGGAGAGGCCGGTGGTCTCCAGGTCAAACACAACAAACTCCCCGTCAAAGGCCCGGCCGTCCGGGCCCACCACCGCCTGGATCATATCGTCCACAAAGTAGCACTCCACCCCATAGAGGACCTTGAAGTCCGGGTCCTCCTTCTGGATGGCCGCCACAGCATTCATGGCGTCCGGGTAGGCCTGGGCCACCCCGTGGTCGGTGATGGCAATGGCCTTGTGGCCAAACCGGTGAGCCTGCTGAATCAGCTGATCCGGCGGGGCCACCCCGTCCATGGCGGACATGGTGGTGTGGGCGTGGAGTTCCACCCGCTTTTTGGGCGCCTTGTCGGTGCGCAGCTTCTTCTCCACGGTGGAGATGTCCTTGGGCTTGATGTTCATCTCCTTGTCATACCGGTCGTCATAGACCTCCCCGTTGACCACAATGGTCATGCCCTTTTTCAGGGCGTCCACCACCTGGGTCTTATCCTTGCCGGTGATGATCTTGAGCACATTGGAGCCGGTGTAATCGGTGAACTGAATGGAGTAGATGAGATACCGGCCGTCCTTTGTCTCAAAGGAGTCAATGGCAAAGATATCTCCCCACACGGTGACGTTGCCCGAGTCAGGGCGGACCTCCCGCAGGGGGATGGGACGGTTCTTGATGGGACGGCCGCTGAGGACGGCCATGGTGCCCTCCACAAAGGGCAGTCCCTGCGCATCAAAGGTCAAGTTCCGCTGCCGTAGGGCAGGGGCGGCATTCCCCGCCTTTTTCTCCTCCTTTTTGGGCCCTGGAGCAACCGGAGGCGGGGTCCAGTGGCTGGCCACCTGCTTCTGATAGGCCTCGCCGTTGGGGTCAACGCACCCCTCCCCCTCCAGCTGGATCTGGATGGAGCGGCCAAACTCCTCCAAGATCACCTTCTGCATCTCCTCACAGCAGCGGCACTGGGTCAGCAGCTCCTTGCCGCCGCTGGGCAGATGGATCAGCAAGGTACCCCCCTGCAGCTCACACTGGGCGCCCTGAAAAAAACCGTTGACCGGCAGGCCCTTTTCCCGCACCTGGGCCACCAGCTCCGGGAGATATGCCGGGGCAAAGAGCTCCTGCCCGTACCGGGGCAGCAATCTGGCCTGGTGCAGCTGCAGCTTTTGCTCCAGGGAGCGCTCCGCCTGGTGCAGCGCCTGGCGGGGCACCAGAGCCCGCAGGGAGAGCTCCAACTGCAGCCGGCGGCTCTCCGTCATCAAATTCATGGCCTGAATCTCCCCCTGGAGCAGTGCATCGGGCAGCTCCTGGGGCAGATAGGGGCCAAAGGCATGTTCAAAACTTGTCACGGATTCACCTCATTTTTCGACCGGTCCCCACCCCATAGGGCTGGACCGGACCAGTGCGCCGGTGGGAAATTCCACCGGCGGTGCTGTCCATAGACGAAGCGATGCCGGGCGGCGGCCCTTCCGGCGCGCCCGCATCAGATTTTTTCTTTGTGACAGATTGGACTCCTCCGCTCAAAGCGTACAAAGCCGGGGAATCACTTTCCCTCCACCGGCAGCTCTGGGAAGGCATCCACATAGGCCTTGAGCCGGATCAGGAGCTGATCTTCCGGCACCTTCTCCAGAATCTTTCCCCGACAGAAGATCAGGCCGCAGCCATCCCCTCCAGCGATGCCCAAGTCCGCCTCCCGGGCCTCTCCGGGACCATTGACCGCACAGCCCATGACCGCCACCTTCAGCTGCTTGGGGCAGCCCTTGAGCAACTCCTCCACCTGATGGGCCAGGCCAATGAGGTCGATGCGGGTTCTGCCACAGGTGGGGCAGGAGATGACCTGTACCCCCTCCCTACGCAGGCCCAGGGCCTTGAGAATATCCTTGGCCGCCAGCACCTCCCGCACTGGATCCGCCGTCAGGGAGACCCGGATGGTGTCCCCAATGCCGTCCAACAGCAGGGATCCAATGCCCGCCGCCGATTTGATGAGGCCCATGCGCTCCGTCCCCGCCTCTGTGACCCCCAGGTGGAGGGGGTAGTCACAGGCCTGGGCCATGAGCCGGTAGGCCTGCACCATGGTTGCAACGTCTGAGGACTTCAGGGAGATGACAATGTCATAAAAATGGAACCGCTCCAGCAGGCGCACATGGTACAGGGCGCTCTCCACCAGGGCCTGGGGGGTGGGACCGTGGTACTTGTCCAAGATGTGTTTTTCCAGCGATCCGCCGTTGACGCCAATGCGGATGGGGATACCCCGCCCCTTGCAGGCGTCCACCACCGCCTTGACCCGCTCATCCGAGCCGATATTGCCCGGGTTGATGCGGATCTTATCCACCCCTGCCTCCACAGCAGCCAAGGCCAGACGGTAATCAAAGTGAATGTCCGCCACCAGAGGGATGGCAACTGCGCTTTTGATGGCGGGGATCAGTGCCACCGCCTGCAGATCCGGAATGGCCGCCCGCAGAATCTCACAGCCCGCCGCCTCCAGTTCCCTGGCCTGGGCGACGGATCCGGCAATGTCGTGGGCCGGCACATTGAGCATGGATTGGATGGTGACCGGCGCCCCGCCGCCCACTGTCAAAGGGCCCACCTTGACCGCTCTGCTCTTTCCCATGGCAGTTCCTCCCATCAGAAGATGGCCCTCCCCGTTGGAGGAGGACGGCATCCTTGTTTTCTTTTTAGTATACTGCATTTCTTCCTCTTTTTCTACCCTCGACAGAACAAAACGGGGGTTGGACGCTGTTTCCGTTTCCTCCCCACCTCCAGAAAAAAGGATGTGAACTCCACTACATCTATGCTTTTCGGGCATCGCAGCGGATAAAAAACAGGTATTTGCCCTTTTTTCACTGGTCCCTTACAATAGAATCAGCGGGAGATCCCTACCTGTTGCGGCATCGTCTTTGCTGGCCGATGATGGGGGTCCACCAATATCACGGACCAGTTTGAGGGCTCCTCCTGTGGAAAAGATATAAGGTAAAATGGAGGTTTTCATGATGGATGAGACACTGACTTTGACCCAGGATTGGGATAAAACTTTCCCCAAAAGCGATAAGGTGGAACACTGCAAGGTGACCTTTCACAACCGCTACGGCATCACCCTGGCTGCGGATGTCTACCGGCCCAAGGATGCAGTCGGAAAATTGGCGGCCATTGCCGTCTGTGGACCCTTTGGCGCGGTGAAGGAACAGGCCTCCGGCCTCTACGCCCAAACCATGGCGGAACGGGGCTTTTTGACTCTCGCCTTTGACCCTTCCTTTACCGGGGAGAGCGGCGGAATGCCCCGGTATGTGGCCTCCCCGGACATCAACACGGAGGATTTTATGGCCGCTGTGGACTACCTCTCCCTGCGGGAGGATGTGGATCCGGAGAAGGTCGGCATCATCGGCATCTGCGGCTGGGGCGGCATGGCCCTCAACGCTG
Source organism: Candidatus Aristotella avistercoris (assembly GCA_904397835.1). Classification (GTDB taxonomy): domain Bacteria; phylum Bacillota; class Clostridia; order Oscillospirales; family Ruminococcaceae; genus Aristotella; species Aristotella avistercoris. The sequence continues at coordinate 4,945 of CAJFOV010000005.1, read as the reverse complement.
CGGCGCTGGACACCCGCATCAAGGCCACAGTGACTTCCACTATGTATGACATGGCCCGTGTCAATGCCAAGGGCTATTTTGACGCCGAGGACTCCGCCGACGCCCGCTACGCCAAAAAGCAGGCGCTCAACGCCCAGCGGCTGGCGGACTACCGGGACGGCGGCTATGCCCTTGGCGGCGGTGTTGTGGATCCCCTGCCGGCAGATGCCCCCTTCTTTGTCAAGGACTACCACGACTACTACAAGACGCCCCGGGGATACCACCCCCGCTCCCTCAACTCCAACGGCGGATGGAATGTGACCGGTTGCATGTCCTTCTTAAACCAGCCCATCCTGCAGTACAGCAATGAGATCCGCTCCGCCGTTCTCCTGATCCACGGGGAAAAGGCCCACTCCTGCTACTTCAGCCGGGATGCCTACGCCAACATGGTCAAAGACAACCCCCATGCTGGCAATAAGGAGCTGTTGATTATCCCCGGAGCGGTTCACACTGACCTGTATGACAACACCGATGTGATTCCCTTTGACAAAATGGCCGACTTCTTCCAGCAGGCCATGGGTTAGGGGGATCGGAAACCAACCATTGAAAAAGGCTTCCCTGGGAGACGCGTTCTCCCAGGGAAGCTCTTTCAAAAACATCCAAAGCACCCCAAAGGTCCCAAAATCAGCTCGGGGCGCACCTCATCTTTTGTTGCAAGCAGCACCATGTTAAGGCGGCCATCGATTCGTTCGGCGAACCGGCGCTACAGGGGCACTAGTCGGAGGCCAGTTTGGTGGAACTGCCCTTTTGGGGCCCTGCCTCCACAGATACCGCCCGTGTGGAGAGTTTGGCCAAGCACCGGTCCCAAGGGATCCGGTAGGCAATCACTGCCAACACCACACTTACAGCAATGCCTGCAAAGACATCCACCACCGAGTGCTGCTTGAGGGACACTGTGGAGAGGGTAATGAGCACCGTCATCACCCAGATGAGCACCTTGACATACCACTTGCCCCGGAATAGTTTGCTGCGCAGGCCCACAATAGCAATGGCCACAGTGCTGGAGATGTGGATGGAGGGGCAGACATTGGTGGGGGTGTCCAACACCCGCATGAGACGCACCAGGTCACAAAAGATGTTGTCTCCCGTGACAGGTTCCCGCAGATCCAAACCATTGGGCCAGACCACATAACAGATCAGGGCAATGGTCATGCCCGCAAACAGGATGAAGCACAGGCGCAGGTAGTCCTCCTTCTCCTTGAGGAAGAAGAGAAGGATGGCCCCGTACATCCAGACATACCACATACAGTAGGGGATAATGAAGGCCTCGTGGAAGGGGATATAGTCATCCAAAGGGCAGCGGATGATGGTATAGTTCAGTTGTAGCTGCTCCAGGGCAAAAAATCCAATGAAATAGAAGATCCAGTAGCCTTGGATCCAGAGCAGCGGCGTTTGGCGCACATAGCGCAGGAGGGATTTCATGCTGACACCTCACAGGTCAAGGATTGGAAGCCCGTCCCCTCAGATAGATCCCGGCACAACCATTCGGCCGCTCCCGCCGTCCGGTTGAGCGCACGCACGGCATCTGAAGGGATTTTTGTCCTTCCCTTTGATAGAACGCTGGAAAGAGCTTTTCTTCTTCAAACATTTTCTGTTTCCGGCAGAATTCTGCCCATCCCTGCAAAAGGGCAGGCCGCAAACTGATCCAACGGTAACAACGTACCATATCCGAGCGTTTCTGACAAGAGGCGTGATAAAATTTTAGCAAATTTCCCCCGCCTCCTTTTCTTGAAACAGTGTGCCTGCCATGGTAAAATGGAAATGAAAACCATTCATCTGCTGTTGGAAAGGAAGTGTCCCCATGAGAGCGTACAAATTTGTTCCTGTAAAATATGATACCGGCCGCATTGGCTTTGCCAGCCTGGAGGAGCACCGGGCCGTGATTGAGAAACAGGCGGAACAGGGCTACCGCTATGTGGGGATGATCCCCACGCTGATGAGTTCCAATGGTCTGCCTCTGGCCATAGACCTGGTCTTTGAGCGGGAGGAATGATCTCCATCCAAAGAATCTGTGGTTCCCCGGATCCATAGATAAAACCTGCTGCAAAAACGCGCCCGAAGCGATGTCTCTCATCGCTTCGGGCGCAGCTTTTGTATCGCTGTTTGAACGGCACGTCATGGTGCGTGGCACTGGATTCCTATTTTCCCCGCTCCAAAATCAGCTTGGCGCACTTGTACACATCTCCGCAGCCCAGGGTGATGACCAGGTCCCCCGGCTGGGCATGCTGGAGGATATAGTCGGCAATCTCCTCAAAGCTGCCAAGGCACACACAACCGGGGATCTTTTGCCCCAGATCTGTGGCGTGGATGCCGTAGGTGTTCTTCTCCCGGGAACCCATGATGGGGGTGAGCACCACATGGTCCGCAATGGGCAGCACCTGGGCAAATTCCTCCAGCAGCATGGAGGTGCGGGAGAAGGTGAAGGGCTGGAACACCGCCCACACCTGTTGGAAGCCCATGTCCTGGGCCGCCGTCAGGGTTACTTTCAACTCCGCAGGGTGGTGAGCATAGTCGTCGGCCACGGTGAATCCCTTGACCTTGCCCAAAATCTCAAACCGGCGCTTGGTTCCCCCAAAGTGGGCCACACTGTCGGCGGCAGTCTGGGGGTCAATGCCCGTGTGAATGGCCGCCACCATGGCCGCCATGGCGTTGTAGATGTTGTGCTCCCCAGGGATGTGCAGGGTCACATGGGCAATCTTTTCCCCCCGGCGCATCAGGTCAAAGGTGCGGGCCGCTCCCTCTCCCTTGGTGATGTTGGCGGGGTAGTAGTCGTTCTGTTCCCCAAAGCCAAAGGTGGTGATCCGCTTTTCCAACCCCTCCACCGCTTTGAGAGTGCGGGCGTCGTCCCCATTGATGATGAGCTCCTTGGTGGTCATGGAGGCAAACTTGCGGAAGGACTTGACGATGTTTTCCACTGTCTTAAAGTAGTCCAGGTGGTCCGCGTCGATGTTGAGAATCACCGCCACGTCAGGGGCCAGCTTCAAAAAGGTGTCCACAAATTCACAGGCCTCACAGACCATGGTTTCGGTGTGTCCCACCCGGCCGCTGCCATGAATCAGCGGAAGCTTGCCGCCGATGACTGCAGTGGGGTCCTCCCCGCCCTCCAACAGCAGCTGGGTCAACAGCCCTGTGGTGGTGGTCTTACCGTGGGTGCCGCACACACAGATGCAGTTGCTGTAGTGGCGGCTGAGAATCCCCAGCAGCTGGCTGCGCTCCAACAACAGAGCATCCGACTGCTGGGCGGCGATGAGCTCCGGATTGTCTGCCATGATGGCCGCGGTGTAGACAATCACATCTGCCCCAGCAATGTTCTCCGCCCGCTGCCCCAGCGTGATGGGAATGCCCATCTCCCGCTCGATCTGCAGGGTATCGGTCTCGTTGTTGTCGGAGCCGGTGATATAGACCCCCTTGGCATGGAGGATCTGCACCAGGGGGAACATGCCCGATCCCCCGATGCCAATAAAGTGAAAGTGCTTTTTATCTGCAAGCAGTGTCTCATCATTCAAATCCAGGTTTTTGTTGTTCAGCATATGGGAACACCCTTTCCAAAATTCGTTTGCTTCTATGGAAAAACGGCGGGCGACACTCCGCCGGAACCATCCAATTGGGCCAAGCCCTTGACGGTGCCATCCTTATTATATTGCTTTTCCCACCAAAAATAAACAGGAATCTGCACCAGCATCCCACAAAAAAGCGCCGGTTTGTTTGGATTGTCTGTATGGGAGGGGACCGAGGGACCCATACTACCAGCAAGAATCACACACCATTCCATCCAAGGAGGAAACAGCATGAACATCACGGATATCAAAATTCGCAAGACCTACCACGACAGCAACCGCCTGCGTGCCCTGGTCTCCGTCACCATCAACGATGAACTGGCCATCCACGACATCAAGGTGATTGAGGGACCGGAGCGGCTCTTCATCGCCATGCCCAGCCGCAAGGACAACAACGGCATCTTCCGGGACATTGTGCACCCCATCTCTTCCTCCACCCGTGCCGACTTGGAGGATGCCATCCTCACCTGTTACAGCCGCCACCTGGAACAGGGGCGGGAGCTCCGGGCACTGACCTCCTGATGATCCCCTGCCCCTCGCCGCCCCGCAGCGTGTGCTGCGGGGCTTTTGCGTTTGGTGGAATTTTGTCTCTCTCAAGGGCATCTTTGCCCTATTCTATCCAAAAGCGGCCCATTTGGTGAAGATCTGGCCGCCCCTATCCCGAATTCAGACGGATACAGAGTTGCCAGCCCCCAGGGAGGACCTATTCCGCTTGTGGGAGCAAAATCTGTGTGGAACAGCCCCCTGCTATCCCTTGGTCCGGCTGGATGGCTCCAACAGGCCGCAGGATCAAACGGCCTCCCTCAGATCCTGGTTATTTGGATCGCTGCCAACATGGCGTTGCCGCAGTGGGCGGGCCCAATGGATGCCGGGTTACTCTGTTCCACCTGACATCACCTTCTCCAAAAGGTGGCACACGCTCTCTTGTCTTCTATATTAAAACGGATGATGCGCTCCAGCAGTGGAAAGTTTACCGGTACATCCCATGGAATGCGGAAGAGGTTTCTCCCTTGGCTGTAGCCCGATGCCCTTATGTCCTCTGAGAATGGGGCCAAACCCTGTGCCTCCGGTGCGACGGAGAGGTGTCCCTTGGCGGCACTGAACCCGATGATGAAGGTCCCGTGGTAGGTAAACATGGGCTGGTTCCATGCCATCTTGGGCTCCAGGGTCGGAAAGGTTTCCTGGACCCAGGTGAGTACCTCCCCCATCCGGCAGCGGTGCGCCTCATTTTTTATGGCCGCCAGATACGCCTGAAAAATTTCCATTTAACTATCTAATCCTCAAAAACCATTGATTTTTCAAGGCTTCACGCCTGTTTTTCATTCAAACCTTATCTGTTTGCCCTTGTT
>CAJFOV010000004.1 GCA_904397835.1 Candidatus Aristotella avistercoris | reverse complement strand
CTGCTTGCCGCCCGAGCGGTCGCACTCCATCTCCAGTCCGCACTCGGCCTTCATTTGCGCGATGTTCAGGGTGCTCACGGTCAGGCCGTGCGTCTCCTTCACATACTTTCGGATGTTCTCGTACGTCGGCTGCGCCTTGGCCTCATCCAGTCCCATGTCCTTCGGGCTGACGGTTACGGGGATGAAAGTCTTCGTTGCGGATTTCCGAGATAGAACCGCAACCGTCTCCACGTGCTCCGTATAGGGAAACATATCCACCGGCTGGGCCTGCCGCAGCCCATATCCCTTGCGGGCAAACCAGGCCAGATCCCGCGCCAACGTCTCTGGGTTGCAGGAGACATAGACCACACGGCTGGGGGCCAGGCGAGAGACTGCCTCCACAAACTCCTGGGTGGTGCCGGAACGGGGCGGATCCAAAAAGACCACATCCACCTGTTCCCTCCTCTGGGCCAGACGCAGCATGTATTCTGTGGCATCCCCGCAGATCACCTGCACCTGGTCTGCTCCGTTGTCCCGGCAGTTGCTTTTTGCATCCCGCACCGCGGCAGGATTCTGTTCCACACAGAGAACCCGTTTGGCCCCGTCGCTGGCCACCAGGCCGATGGTCCCAATGCCGCAGTAGGCGTCCACCACCGTCTCTCGTCCGGTCAAGCCTGCAAATGCCACCGCCTGACCATAGAGCCGCTGGGTCTGAAGCGGATTAATCTGGTAAAAGGAGCTGGCAGAGATGCGGAATGTTTTTCCACACAGGGTATCTGTGATATATCCTCTGCCATAGAGCACCTGCTCCTGATCTCCCAGAATCATGCTGTTGCGCCGGCGATGGATGCTCTGTACCACAGTGGTGATCTGTGGATGGCGCTGAACCAGAGCACGCACAAAGTTCTGCCGGTTGGGGAAGACAGGCGTCCCCGTCACAAGAACCACCATCATCTCCCCACTGAAAAATCCTGTGCGAATGAGCACATGGCGCAGCAGCCCCTGCCCCAGATCCTCCTGATAGGCTTTGAGATGAAAGGAGTATGCCAACTCTTGGATGGTGTGAAATACGTCATTTGCTCGCTCATCCTGGAGCATGCAGTCTAAAACAGGAACCACTCGATGGCTTTTGGCCTGATACATCCCCAGGATAGGCGCGCCGTGCCGGCCGCATCCCACCACCAAATGATTCTTGTTGCGGTAGTGCAGCGGGTTTTCCATGCCCCAAATGGGGGATACCTTGCCAAAGGGTCGCAAGAGTTGGCGGACCTGCAGCTCCTTCCGGCGGAGCTGGTCCTCATAGGACAAGTGCTGTAGCTGGCACCCCCCACATCCCTTGGCCACCGGGCAAGTGAATCTCTGTTTGATCTGTTCCATGCGCTTTTCTTCCTCTCAAAATCCTTCTATCTTTGAAAAATTCCACTTTTTTGCACGGCACTGCGGTATCTCCACATCGAGGGCCCCTCCGATCCAGCAAACTGGGCAAAGCGCCATTCCGCAGGTCGTTGCAGAGCCTCTACGCTCTTGACCACAAGAATAGATAGAGATACGATCCAGAACCATACCGCCCAGCTGCGATAGCTCATAGCAGGATCCTGCGCCCTTCAGAGGTTATCCAGCAAAATCTGGAACACACAAATTGGACGGCGTGCTCTGCCGCACGAGAAGAAGGATACACTCCACATGGGAAGTACGGGGGAACAGGTCCACCGGCTGGGCCTTGATGCACTGATATCCCAAGGCCTGAAATCTGGCGCAGTCCCTGGCGGCAGTTGCACTGTTGCAGGAGATCATCACAATCCGGTTGGGCCCCATAGCGGCCACTGTCTGGATCAGTGTATCATCGCACCCTTTGCGTGGAGGGTCCAGCAGCACCACATCTGGCGTGATCCCCTCCTGCTGTAGCTGTTGGGCTGCTGCTCCAGCATCAGCACAGAGAAAACGGGCCCGTTCAAATCCATTGCGCAGGGCGTTGGACCTGGCGTTTTCTACCGCCGCCGGCACAATCTCCACCCCAATGAGGGGCTGTTCCCGACTACAGAGGGACAGGCCAATGGCGCCGGTGCCGCAGTAGAAGTCCACCACCACCTCATGGGGCTGGATCTGGCCCATCTCCCCTGCCAAGCGGTAAAGATTTTCTGCACTGGCGCGGTTCACTTGGTAGAAGGAGAGGGGCGAAATGGCAATGCGCCGGGAGCAGATCTCATCGTAGATCACCCCATCCCCCAGGAGAGGCTGGCACTCCTCCCCCAGGATGACATTGGTCCTCTGGGTGTTCACGTTGAGGACAAAGGTGGTCAAGGAGCACACCTGTTTCAGCCGTGCAATGAGCTCCTCATGGTGAGGCAGCTTGCGCCCATTGAGTACCAAACAGACCATCACCTGCCCCGTGGCCTGACCATAGCGGATGTACAGGTGCCGCAGCAGGCCTTTGTGGGAGGTCTCATCGTACACGGTGAGGCCCTTTTCCAAAATGAAATCGTGGACCGTCTGTACTATCTCCCCAAAGAAGTCCGGCTGTAGACGGCAGAACCGGCCGTCCAACACCCGATGGCTGCGCTTGGCAAAAAAGCCGATTTGAAGGTTTCCCCTCTCCATGCGGATGGGATATTGGGCCTTGTTGCGGTAACCCTCTACCTGGGGAGAGGGTACAATGGGCAGAACCTCCGGAGACAGGCCTGCAATACGCCGCAGGTTCTCCGTGACCACCTGTTCCTTGGCCTGCAGTTCCGCCTCATATTGGATGTGCCGATAGCAGCATCCGCCGCATCGGGTGTAGACTGGGCAGTCCTGTTTTTGCCGGCTGGGGGCAGGGCGAACCACCTGGAGAATCTTCCCATAGGCATAAGTTTTGGCCGCCTTGACAATGAGCACCCGCAGCAGGTCTCCCACCGCCGCATAGGGGACAAAGACCACCTGCCCCTCCACACGGCCAACTCCGTTGCCTTCCGAGGTCAGGCCCGTGATCTCAATAGAGATCTCCTGGTTCTTTTGTAGCATACCTTTTCCCACACTCCGTCCAATGTTTGTGGCAGATACGGCCCATAGCAAAACCGTTCAGCCCAAATATTGCCCCCCAATGCTGCCGGTTTTGGGGTACAAAATTACGAAAAGAAGATCAGATGCAGCACCACCGTGAGGATGCCCGCCACACCGATGGAAATGCCGCTCATCGCGCCCTGAGTCTCCCCCAGCTGCAGTGCCTTGGAGGTACCAATGGCGTGGCTGGCGGTACCAGAAGCCACACCCTGGGCCACTGGGTTGTCCAGGCGGAACAGCTTAATGAGGAAGGGCATAAACATGGCCCCGCCAATGCCGGAGATCATCACGGCTGCCACTGTCAGGGGCGCAATGCCACCTGCCTCAGTGGAGAGCTCCATGGCAATGGGGGTGGTTACGGATTTTGGCAGGAGGGACGCGGTGATCACGTCATCCAGGCCAAAGAGCTTGCTCATGCCATAGATACTACCCAGGGAGACCGCAGAGCCCACCAGGGCGCCTCCCACCACGGGGATCCAGTTTTTCTTGAGCAGCTCCCACTGGCTGTAGACAGAGAGGGCCAGGGCCGCCGTCGCCGGCGCCAGAAACATGTTGATAAAATCCCCGCCCTTTTGGAAGTTATCCAGAGGGATTCCAAAGATTTGCAAGATTGCTATGACCAAAATCACAGAAATAATCAGAGGATTTGCCAAGGGGGTCTTTGCCTTTTTGTTGATCCAAAGGCCGATTTCATATGTAAAAATGCAGAGCAAAATGCCAAATAGGGCACTAGACGTCCACTCGATCATGTTCTTTTCCTCCTCTGAGTTTTTCCTGCAGGCGCATGAGATATTTGACCGTCATACCGGCCGCACCAAAGGTGAGCACGGTACTGACAATGGCAATGGTCACCAGGGGTACCACGTTCTCTTTGAGCAGATCAAAATTTTCCATAATGCCAACACTGGCTGGGATGAAGAAAAAGGCCATGTTTTTCTGTAAGAACTCCGCCTTTAGACGGATGTGGTCCACCTTGAGGGCCTTGGTCAACAACAGCAGGAACAAAATGATCATAGCGATGACGCTGGAGGGGAACGGAAAGGGCAGCAGCATAGAGATCCCCTCCCCAATCCAGCAGACACCAAAGATGATGCCAATTTGGAGCATGATTTTCATGGAATTCCTCCTCTATTTGATGATATGTCTCCCCAAACAGGAAAAGGCTGCCATCGCTTGCGCGGTGACAGCCCGACTTACGACTTTTTCTATTGTACCTCTAAATCTCGTTGCAGGCAACTATTCCTTGCTGAGAATCCAACAAAATTACCGCACCAGACTTGAGAACCTCAGTAGCATGCTCCGCACCCACAATGACAGGCAGATCCAGGGTCAGACCCACGATGGCCCCGTGGGAGTGCATGCCGCCCTCCTCCACAATCAGGCCGCTGGAACGTTTGATGTAGGGGAGCAGGTCGTTGTTGCTGCTGGGAACCACCAGAATATCCCCATCCTGAAAGTTTTTCTTGGCATCCTCCACCGTCTTGCAGACACAGAGGGGCCCTTGGATGGCCCGGCCGGTGATACCCTTTCCCGTGAGCAGGATGTGGCCTGCCACCTGCACCTTCATCAGATTGGTGGTGCCGGAGACCCCCACTGGTACGCCGGCGGTGATGACCACCAGCTCCCCGCTCTTGACCACACCGGCCTGCTGGGCGCAATCCACCGCCCGGTCAAAGAGCTCGTCGGTGGTGTCCAGCTCCTCCAGGTAGAGGGGCAGCACGCCCCAGGCCAAATTCAGCTGCCGGCGCACCTTTTGGGAGGTGGTGCAGGCCACCACCGGGCACTGGGGGCGGTATTTGGATACCATCCGGGCTGTGCGGCCAGATTTTGTAATGGTGACAATGGCCGCCGCTTTCAGATCGTGGGCCGTGGTGCAGGTGGCGTGGGAGATGGCACTGGTGACATCGGGGGAGTGAACCTCCTCCTGCTGCTTAAAGCGCTTGATATAGTCGATGTCCTCCTCGGTGCGGCGGGCAATGCGCGCCATGGTCTGCACCGCCTGTACCGGATACTTGCCGGCGGCCGTCTCTCCAGAGAGCATAATGGCACTGGTGCCGTCGTAGATGGCATTGGCCACGTCGGTGGCCTCCGCCCGGGTGGGACGGGGATTCTTCATCATGGAGTCCAGCATCTGGGTGGCAGTGATGACCACTTTCCCAGCCCGATAGGCCTTTTTGATCATGATCTTCTGCAGCACTGGCACATCCTCCAGTGGGATCTCCACACCCATGTCCCCTCTAGCCACCATGATGCCGTCGGAGACCCGGATGATCTCATCAATATTTTCCACACCCTCCATATTTTCAATTTTGGCGATGATGTTGATGTGGTCGCAGTGATGCTCCTGACAGAGGCTGCGGATCTCCAAAATATCCTGGGCGCTGCGGGTGAAGGAGGCGGCAATGAAGTCAAAATCATGCTCCATACCAAAAATCAGGTCGGAGCGGTCCCGCTCGCTGATAAAGGGCATGGACAGATGCGCGTTTGGCACATTGACCCCCTTGTTGTTGGAGAGGGGGCCACCGTTACAGACGGTGCAGATCAGATCCTTCCCCTGGATGGCCTTGACCTTGAGCTCAATGAGGCCGTCATCCAACAGAATGGTGTCCCCCACTGAGACATCCCCGGCCAACTCCTTGTAGGTCAGAGCGACGCCGGTGGCATCCCCCATGCGGTCCTGGGCCCAGAGGGTGAAGTCCTGGCCGTTCTCCAGTTCCACCTTTCCATCCTGGAACTGGCAGACCCGGATCTCAGGACCTCGGGTGTCCAGCAGCGTGGCAACAGGGAGGTTCAGCTCCTCCCGCAACTCCTGGACCAGATTGAGTTTTGCCAGGTGCTCCTGCTGGCTCCCATGGGAAAAATTAAACCGGGCCACGTCCATACCGGCAAGCATCAGCTCCCGAAGAACCTCCCGGTTCTCCGATGCGGGGCCCAGGGTGCAAACAATCTTTGTCTTTCTCATACTCATCAAACATCGACTCCCTTCTGATGTGTTTTGGGGAACACCGTGTCCAAAGCGGATGCGGATCATCCATAGAGGTCATTGGGACACATCCCCACCATATTGTTCTTTTCTTCCATCCCATTGTACCACATCCAATTGCCTATGGCAACGTTCATTCTTGACAATTCACACAAATTACACTGATTTTTTACAGCATTTCATACAACGATATTGGATGAAATCTCCAATCCATCCGTGTGGGATCTTTCTGCTTTACACAAAAATCCCCGGAACACAGAACATGCCATCTCCACTAGGATGAAGACTGCCGGCAGGGGTAGATGGCGCGGCGTATCACGCGGCCATTGGGGCGTTCAAACTCACGATTGAGGAATTCATAGTAGGTCCCCGGAGAAATGATACCTGTGGCCAGAGTATCTGTTCCTGAGGCATACAGCAATGTATCCGCAAAACGCACGCAGTTGGTACCCAGCACCCAATAGTGGCGGAACCGCCCTTGAAGGAATCGATAAAACTTTGCACCAGTGGCCAAATACAGCTTGCTGCCATAGTCCTCACAAGGTTGCTGTGGGAGTTTCCCCTCCTCCACCAACTGGGCATCGGGATACCAGGGCTCTGCATTCAGCAGGATCTCCTGAAGCTTGTCTCTCAGTTTTGAGAGTTCCTCTTCATCAAACATCAGGCCAAAGCTAAAAAGGGTCTTTTGGGAGTGGGCCTGGCAGAAGCGGATATAATCTTCTCTGCGATGGTGGAGAAACACAATCCCCGGTCCCATAGCGCCGCCGAACTTCATAGCCTGCTCGTTGTAGCCTCCATAACTGATGCAGCAGCCTTCCACACACAGGTCCACATGCCCCACCGTGCCGAACCCCTTTGGGGCCACATGGACAAAGACTTCCACATTGGGCTGCAGATTCTCCCGCCGGATCTGTGTCAAAGGCAGATCCTCCTCCGGAGTGGTGGACAGGGATTGATTGATCCTCTGGAGCATCTTAACGGGTAAAAAGGCTGCCAGAAACACTGGCAGTGGAATGCGCACCCGGCGTTTGAGCTTGTCCTTTTTGCTTTGAGGCAACAATGCCGCCAAAAAATCTTCAAATAGTGTGGCTCCATAGAGAATTAGATAAACTCCCGCTACTTTGAGGGCGGTGCCCACATTCCCCTGCAAATTACCAAACAGAGCGATGGAAAAACCAAGGCCTATCACCGCGCTGAACAGCCAGCGCAGAGGTCCGGCAGTACGCTCACGGCGGTACTGCAAAAAGCTAACCAGGCTGGACAGGCCCAGAAGAGCAGAAAAGAGGGCCAGCAGCAGTGGCAGCAGTTCCCACACCAAAGAGATGTGGGAGAGAATCCAACCAGCAAACAGCACGGTAGCCACCCCATGCACCGCGCTGGCCCAAAAGCTCCGCCACCCCTTGGGCAAAGAACACAGCACCTGTATCAGGGTGAGAAGCGTGTCTACCACCAGAAATCCCGCCATCAACAGGGAGGCCACCTGTTGAAAGGAGACCGGAGCAGAAAACAGAACCAGTCCAAGGACAAAATAGAGTAGACTGGAAGCCAAAATAGAGAATGTGGTCCCTCGTTTGCCCCAGATCTCCCGACCCTTTTCCATATTTGACACCTCTTTACAACACTTCTTTTTTCAGAATACCATCGATCAACCCAAGATGCAACTATGGGAGTAATTGCCACATCCACTGGGCAAACTGATACCAAAGCCAAAAAGGAGGTATTTCCATGGAAAGAAATACGGAGCGGTCCGCTTTTTTTGCTCAGATGCCCCAGGGGTTGAGCATCCCCCTGATGCGCAATCCCCAGGCCATGGCCTATTTTAACACCCTCTCTCCCCAGGAGCAGCGGCACATTGCCGCCTATGTCCGCAGCGGAGAGACCGGGAAGGAGGTCCGGGCCAGGGCTCAGAAGGCTGTACAGTCCCTCGCCCGGGGAGATTGCCACTTCTGCTGAATCCGCCCGCTAAGCCCAGTATCAAAGGCTCTGAGGGATCCGTTCCCCTGTGGATGGATCCCTCATATTGTGTCATCCGGGAGCAGCGGTGTGCGTTCCCCTTCCTCTGAATGTGTGATACAATAAAATAGCTGTGGAGGGTGTCCACCGTGCCACAGTTCTTTCACAATTTTCCCACAGGCCGGCCCCTTTCCCAGAAGACATGGATGGCATTTCTCCAACTGTCACAGCGGATCCCTGTGCCGGCCCAAGACAGAAGGCAGGAATTACACATGACAGACCTGCTTCGATTGTTATGCAGCCAGATCCGGTCCCTCCCGCCCTTTCAGGGGAATCATCCAACACCGCTGCCCTATTTGACCTTTTACTGCTTCACCGGCCGCACCATTGACATGCCTCAGACTCAGGGGCTGTACCTACTGTGATGAAAACAGCCTGCCCAGGGTCTACCGCCGGTATGGCCAGGCCCTGGTGCTGAGCATCACCCTTGTGCCGGGTAAGGCCTATACAGCGGCTGTGACCCAGTGCAAAACAAAGGATGTTGCAGCCTGTGCCGCAGAGGGCGGTTCCCTCATGGCCATCCAGACCAACGACCCCAGGATCACCCTGGTCTCCGGCGGCTATCCGCTGTTTGTGGACGGCAAAATTGCAGGAGGGATCGGCGTCGGCGGCGGCACAGAGGAGCAGGACTGCGCCATTGCAGAGTATGTCCTTTCGGTCTTTGAAGAACTGACAAAATAGTCCAATGCCCTCTCGCCGGATGGGATGGTCCCCTGGCGGCCATTTTCCATGGCGTTTGCATCGAACGAACAAAAATAGGAGCTCCAGATGGAGCTCCTATTTTGTATGCAGCTTTGCAGTTTGTTCTGCCCACAGGAAGGACTCTGGTACCCTATTTGGCACCCACAGAGGCGTTCATGCGGTCCTTGAGCTGCTTGTAGTAGTCGGCATACTTGACCTGGGATTTCCAGGAGGAGAAGTGGTTTTTGCTCTCCAACCGGTCAATGTACAGCATGCCCTGCAGGTGGTCATACTCATGGGCGGTGCAGCGGGACTGGACGGGGTTGGTCATCTCCACATGCTTTTTCTCGCCGTTGTAGTTGGTATACTCAATGACGATGCGGTTGGAGCGGGGAACCAGCCCGATGTGGTCGGCCACGCTGAAGCAGGACTCCCAATCGTAGTTTTTGTCCTCAGAGTATTCCAAAATTCTGGGGTTGATAAAGACCTCCAGGGGGAACTCCTCACGATCGGGGAACTTTTTGGTTCTCTTGATCTGGGTCACAAAGATGGGGGCGGAGACGCCGATCTGGGGTGCGGCCAGTCCTGCGCCGTCCAAGTTGTTGAGCACCTCGATGAGCTTGTCCGCAATCTTGCGGGCCTCATCCATATCCTCAATGGGAGGAGCAACCTGCCGCAGCACGGGGCTGCCGATCAGCTCCACCTCTGCGCCCATGGTCTCGCGGACCTCTGGCGCCAGCCAGTAACCTTCTTGTGCCATGTTCATACACCTCTTTCAAGCGATGGATCCCCACTTTTCACAGAAAAAACGTCAAAAAGAGGATCTCTTACATTTTTATTATAGCACAAGAGGGGGCAAAATGAAAGAGATTTTGTGTTTTCCACCCCCACCTCTGTCGAAATTTCCTGTGGGATTGCCAGTCAAAAACAGAGGGGAACATCCACAGCCTGCTTCCCATTGGGTAGAATGGATCCATGCTGGGGTGGAAAATCCCCGTTCCTTCCAGGGGCCCACATGTGCCCCCTTTTCCCCAATCTATCTCCCGATTTTTATTCAAAAGAGAGAAAATGGTGCAATGCCCCTCCCAACCCTCTATTTTGTCGAATTTTGTCTTCTACTGGAAACACAGAGGGTAGATTCGCCTTGCAGAGTCAGGATCAAGGGCGCTATAATGGGGACAGTTGACACAAGGAGGGGCAACGTCCATGTTGATTGCAGATCTTCACATCCACTCCAAATACTCCCGGGCCACCAGCCGGGACGGTGTGCCAGAGGTTTTGGACCTATGGGCCCGGCGCAAGGGGATCCACCTGGTGGGCACCGGGGACTTCACCCACCCCGCCTGGCGCGGGGAACTCCGGGAGAAACTGGAGCCCGCCGAGGAGGGACTCTACCGCCTGAAGGCATCCTTGCGTCAGCCGGATGCGCCGGCAGGGGTGGACCCCAGATTTTTGGTCACCGGAGAGATCAGCTGTATCTATAAAAAGAATGGAAAGGTCCGCAAGGTCCACAATGTGATCCTGCTGCCCAGCCTGGAGGCTGCGGAGGAACTCTCCCACCGGCTGGAGGCCATTGGAAACCTCCACTCCGATGGGCGCCCCATTCTGGGGTTGGACAGCCGGGATCTGCTGGAGATCACCCTGGACTGCTGTCCCCAAGGGGTACTGATTCCTGCCCACATCTGGACCCCCCACTTCTCCCTCTTTGGGGCCTTCTCCGGGTTTGACACCCTGGAGGAGTGCTTTGGAGACCTTTCGGGGGAGATCCACGCTCTGGAGACGGGGCTCTCCTCCGACCCGCCCATGAACTGGCAGGTCTCCGCCCTGGATGGATACACCCTGGTCTCCAACTCTGATGCCCACTCCCCCGCCAAATTGGGCCGGGAGGCCAACCTGCTGAACACCGGCCTGTCCTATGGGGAGATCACCGATGCCATCCAGGGGCGAAACCCTGAAGGCTTCTACGGAACCATCGAATTCTTTCCAGAGGAGGGCAAATACCACTATGACGGCCACCGCAACTGCCACGTCTGCCTGACCCCTCAGCAGTGCGAGGCATTGGATGGCCGCTGCCCTGTGTGCGGCAAAAAGCTCACCATCGGGGTGCAGCACCGGGTGGACCAACTCTCAGACCGGCAGGAGGGCTACCGTCCAGCCAATGCCCGGCCCTTTGAGCGCCTGGTGCCCCTGCCGGAGGTGATCGGCGCCTCCACGGGCCACTCTGCCACCAGCAAACGGGTACAGCAGCAGTACGAGACCATGCTCCGGCTCCTGGGGCCGGAGTTCGAAATTCTGCGCACCGTCCCCCTGGATGAGATCGGCCAGGTGGCCGGCCCCTGCGTCCAGGAGGGGATTCGCCGCCTGCGGTGCGGCCAGGTCCAACGCCAACCGGGGTTCGACGGGGAGTATGGCGTCATCCGCCTGTTGAGCCCTCAGGAGATTCAGGAGCTCAGCGGCCAGGTGAGCCTCTTTGGGGCCGCCGCCCCCCTGCCCCTGGGACAAAAGGCTCCCCGGGCATCCAGCCGCAGAGCCTGCACTCCTGCTGCAAAACTGGATCAGCCCGCCCCCCAAGGCGCGGATCTTCTCCAGGAGCTCAATGAGGAGCAGCGGTCGGCAACCACTGCACCACAGGGGGTTCTGGCCGTGGTGGCCGGACCGGGAACCGGCAAAACCAAGACCCTCATCTCCCGCATTGTCCATCTATTGCAGCAGGGTGCCAAGCCCTCTGAAATTACAGCCGTGACTTTCACCAACCGGGCAGCCCAGGAGATGCGGGAGCGCCTGGAACAGCAGTGCGGCAAACGCCAGGCGCGGGCCATGACCATCGGCACCTTTCACGCCATCTGCCTGCAGCGGATGCAAAAACAGGGACAGGACTGTCACCTACTGTCCAGGGAGGTGTCCCTGGATCTTGCCCGGCAGGCCCTGGACCAGGTCTGCGCCGACCTGGCTCCAGACATGTTTCTCCAGGATCTCTCCCGGCGTAAAAATGGCCTTTCTCCAGAGACAGAGCTGCCCCAGAGCGCCATAGAGGCCTATGCGTTCCTCTGCCGCCAGGGGAGCTGGGTGGATTTTGACGATCTGTTGCTGGCGGAGCTGCACCGCTGCCAGGAAAACGGCAAACGGGAGCGGTGTTTTACCCACCTGTTGGTGGATGAGTTCCAGGACATCAACCCCGTGCAGTATCAGCTGGTGCTGCAGTGGGCGGCCAAGGGCAGGGATCTCTTTGTCATCGGAGATGCCGACCAGGCCATCTATGGGTTCCGGGGCGCCAGCGCGGACTGTTTTGAACGCCTGCAGGAGCACTTCCCCCAGATGAAGCAGATCCGGCTGGTGAAGAATTACCGCTCCACCCCGCAGGTGGTGGAGAGTGCCCTGCCCATCATCAACCGCAACCCCGGCCCGGCCCGCAGCCTGCAGGCCCAGCGCCCCAGCGGTGCTCCCGTCCGGCTAATCCGCGCAGAGAGCGAGCGCTCGGCCGGCATCTTTGTGGCCAAGGAGATCAACCGGATGGTGGGCGGCGTGGATATGTTGGATGCTCAGCACCTGTCGGAGACGGACCGCACTTTGTGGAGTTTTTCGGAGATTGCCATCCTCTACCGCACCCACCGCCAGGCCCGCCGGCTGGAGCAGTGCCTGCGGCAGGAGGGCATCCCCTATGTGGTGGTAGGCCGGGAGCAGGCCCTGCAGGATCCAGGCGTACAGGGCACCCTTGCCTTTTGGTTCTTTTTCCTCCACCCCCAGGCCTTCTGTCAGCTGTCCCGGGCGCTGGAACTCCTCTGGTCTGTCCCCAGAGATCTGATTCAGTCCCTGGTATCCCAGCTGCAGGAGGGGGCCTATTCCACCAGTGAGGCGCAGCTTCTCTATCTCAAAGGGGCCTACGACCAGGTTGGCGTTCTCCAGGAGCCCCTCAGGCTCTGGGAGGAGTACCTACCCAGGCTCCCCAAAGAAAAGCCCTACCGCCTGCTGGAGGACTGGGCCTGTTCCATCCACCGGCAGGGGCAGGAGCCCATGGAAAAGCTCATCCAACGCGCTGTCTTTCACACAAAGGCAGAGCAGCTGCTGGAGAACCTTCTGCTGGGACAGGAGGGGGATCTGACTCGCAGTTCCAGCAAGTCCTACTCCTCTGGGGCTGTGACCCTTATGACCCTACAC
This sequence comes from Candidatus Aristotella avistercoris, assembly GCA_904397835.1. Lineage (GTDB taxonomy): Bacteria > Bacillota > Clostridia > Oscillospirales > Ruminococcaceae > Aristotella > Aristotella avistercoris. Next base: position 13,158 of record CAJFOV010000004.1, on the reverse strand, counting down.
GGTTCCAAGGGGCTGGAGTTCCCGGTGGTCTTCCTCTGCGGCGTGGAGAAAGACCTGATCCCCTACGAGTCCAAGGAACATCCAACGGATCCTCAGGAGGAGCGGCGGCTGTTCTTCGTAGGCATGACCCGCGCCAAGGAGGAGCTAATCCTGATGACGGGGCCTGAGCCATCTGAATTTTTACAGGACTTGCCCCCGGAACATCTGGTACGGGAGCAGGCGCTGCTCCCGCGGGAGCCCGTCCAGGGGACACAGCTGAGTCTGTTTGACCACCTGTAAAAATGTGTTTTTCACCATCTGCCAATTCTTTCAAAACAACGGCTCCGCCACAAGTTGGCGGAGCCGAAATCATATGCCTGGCAAAAGGACACCTTTACATCAGGCCGTCAGATCCAGATAGGTCTGGTAGAGCTGGTTCCAAGTGGCACGGCCTACAATGCCGTCGGGCGTCAGACCCTTCAGCCGCTGGAAAGCGATCACCGCTTGATTGGTGCCGGGGCCGAAAATCCCATCGTTGGAGATGGAGGGGATGGAGGCGTACCACTGGGCCGCCGTGTTCAAATACCCCTGGATGCGCTCCACCTCCACACCCCGGTCCCCCTGCCGCAGCGCGACACCCGGATAGCTGGGCGTGGTGTCTTGAATGGGGGTGTAGGTGTCCCGTATGGAATTCCATGTGGCTGGCCCAACAATACCGTCAGGGGTCAGCCCGAAGCGGCCCTGATAGGCCACCACTGCACAATGGGTGGCTGGGCCAAAGATACCGTCCACCCGCATCCTGGGGATGGCTGGATAGAACAGGGAGATGTGCCGCAGCCAGGTCTGCAGGCGGGTCACATCTTCCCCGCGGGAACCCTGCCGGAGAGGGGCGCCGGGGTAATTGTCCTGGGGATTGTTCCCGCCCCCGCCTCCAGTGGAAGGGACATTCTCTATGGTGCCCAAAAAGGTATTAAAAATGGAGTTCCAGGTGACCTCCCCCACCAAGCCGTCATCCACCAGGTTGAACAGCCATTGATAGGTGCGCACAGCCTCCTCTGTGGCAGCGCCGAAATCGCCGTCCACCTCCAGCATGCGCAGATCCTCATAAAATTTGGAAAGGGAGCCCAAGTAGAACTGCAGTTCCTGAACCTTGGGGCCAGTGGAGCCCAGCCGCAGCACATAGCCTGGGTAGGCGCCAATCTGGTAGATGGGCCGCTGGCCCTCCGACTGGAGCTCCGCCAGCTTTGTCACTGAAAGGTAGATGTAGTTGATCTTGTACCAGGTGGCCTTGCCCACAATGCCGTCAGGCGTCAGGTTGAACACCCGCTGGAAGGTGCGCACTGTCTCCTCCATGCCGGGGGTAAACTGTCCGGTGGCCGGACTGATCCGGGGAATACCGGGGTAGTTGCGCGCGATGCGGTTGAGCTGGATCTGTAGGTTCAACACTGCCTGGCCTGCGTCCCCCACCCGCAGCGGTGTGCCGGGATAGGAATCCGGAATGTTCTCCACCTGCTCCCCTGTGACAATGTTCACATCGCTCCCATAGTAAAAGCGTAAAATTCGCAGGGGCGAGTAGCCCTGGTTTGCCAGATCCACCGTGCCCCACTGAGACATGCCGTCACAGGTCACCTGCCGTCCGTCACAGTACTGAGCAAACAGGGGTTCCACACGATTGCCTTTGCGGATATATTCGTTAAAAATTTCATCCACGATCTGGCTGATATTTTCAAAAATATCCCGGCCAAAAACAAAATATTGGTCATAGGCGGTGGAGTTGGTGATATCAAAGTCATACCCTTTGCTGGGATACCACTCCGTATAGATGCGGTTGAGGGCCAGGGAGATCTGGGCATAGATATTGGCCCGCAACGCCGCATCTGGCCAGGTGGGATAGATCTCACTGGAGGCCACGTTTTTGATGTAATCCACAAAGCTGACGGTGACATTTTTTGCGTAATCCTGGGGTTTGCCCAGGTGCACGGTGATGAATTGGGGAATCTTTGGCTCTGTCAAAATAAAACCCACGCCGCCCGGATACTCTGGAGGACCAGGCGGTGTCACCGCCGTTATGTCTGGTACATCCGCCAAGGTGGCCACCGCTTCAAAATTCTTGGTACGGGCATCCAGCGCATCTGTGGGGCTCTGTTCACATACACATTCCAGCAGCGGCGGATAGACCTCCTGCATGTCGTAGTAGTCGTGCACCGGCCAGGGGTTGTGGGTACCAAAGGGAAAGATGCTCCGGTCGTTGCAGCAAAAGACCCGGTTGATGAGCATGTGGTTGCAGCGGTTGAGGTTTCCGTCCTGCAGTGGAATATTGGGGCACCGTCTGCGCCTGGAAGCCACGGTGGGAACTGCCACATTGTTGAAGGCCGACATGACGTGAGGAGGAATCTCATAGATATTTTCCAGATCCTCCTGCCCATTTTGTGCGGGAAGGGGCACCATTTCAATGCGCTGTAGCGCCAGGTTGTTGGGGAATACCTGGACGCCCGTCACCCTGGTGGGGATGTAACCCAGGGCCCTAACCGAGACCGTATAGGTCTCATAGGGGATTCTGACACTGGGGTGCATGGATATGGATATATCTGGCGTCTCCACCTGGAGCACCTCTGTTTTTCCATTTTCATCCACGGGCATCTCCTCCCAAAAGACAACCTCGCCCATGTTTATTTTTTGAATGATCACAGTTGCATTGGGCACAGGCAATGCCTGACGGCCCGTATATAGCTCCACCTGTAAATAGCCAACACCCATAGAGCTTCCTTTCCTTCCGCTGCCCTTGCGGCCCCGAGGCGCCAAACTTGTGAGGCAAAATTTCAAAAGTTGTTCCGGCATAAAGCCGGCCTAGGCCATCGGGAATTCCTTCTAGTATACGAAAAAGAGGCCCTTTTGGTGTGCAAAACAAAAAAGGGACCCAGAGGCCCCTTTTTCATCATGCTCCATGTGGTGCGCTTTCCCTACACCGCCGGCGCAAGCTTGGAGGCTAGGAGCACCACAATCCCCCCATCCAGGGCAGCCAGCAGCGCCGCTGCAATGGTGAGGGTAACAAAGCGCAAAATATAGCGCTTGAGCGTCAAAATGCCCGTCTCCCGGTGTTCCTCCTCCCTGCCGTTGGTCAGCAGACGGGATAGAACCCATTTTGACAGCTGAAAGGCGCTGGATGCCCCTTTCAGCACCAGTAGGGAGGAGAGCAGTCCTCCTGGGAGAAGTACGAGGATCACATACAGCAGCGCATCGGTGCCATACCGGGTCAACAAATAGGCCGCAGAGAGGCCATATCCCAGCCCCTTTAGGGGACAGACCAGCCACTGTATGGGCTGGCCAATGGCGCAGAATCCACTGAAGAACAGCAGCAGCAAAATGCCTGCATTGGAGGCAAAGGTCCCCAAAAATATCTGCCGGTAACTCTGATCCACCTTCTGTTCCACTGCACCGTTGAGCATGGTGGTCAGGCTCTGGACGGTCCCCTCTCCCAATTTGCCAATGAGCAGCACACCCAACAGAACCCCACCCAACAGCAGCCCGCCAAACAGAAGACCCGTGGCATTCTCCCGCAGGCTATGGGTGAGGTACCGGCTGTAGTAACCTGGCCGCTGAGGCCTTCTTGCCCGTGAAATCCGCATTTCATGCACACATCCTTCATTTTGCGTTTGCTCCATACCTATGCTCTGGGACAAGATTTTATACATGTCCCCACCCGTGCGGCAATACCACGTCGGCTGCCGGCATCCGTCGGCCATCAAAAAGTCCCATGTCTCTTTTGACAGAGACATGGGATACCATCAGCCTTTCCATGGCAATTCATTCTATTTTCTACGCTTTCTTGAGGACAACCCCTGCCGGGCCAAGCGGTGAACCACCCACTGGTAACCTTTGATGGCATAAGGAATCAAAAAGATAAAGTAGACAAAGGTGTACTGCGATTTGGCCTCCCCAATGATATGGTACAAAAATCCCGCCAAAAAGACAATTCCAGGGATCAGCTGATAGATGCTCAGCCGCCGCGCCTCGGCAATCAAAAAGACAAGGGAAAAACTGTAGATAAAACTTTGGGCCAGATCATACACCTGGGTGTAGATGCTGTTCCAGACGCCGCCCTCTGTCAGCAGGGAGTTGACAAAATCAGTTCGTTCCACATTGGCACTGCGTACCTGTTCGATCCATAGACTCTGAAAGGTGGGTTCCGCCCAGATGGACACAATCTTTTGTGCAAAAAATGTTGCAGCATAGGCGGGATCCGATCCAAAGGCCTGCAGGCGCTCCTGGATATCCTGGCTGGCCTGCTCCTCCATGGCCTGGGGATCTGTTCCATCGTACTGTTCCACATAGGAGTTGTACCAGCCCGCCCCTCTGGGACCCTCCTGCAAGCCCATGGCGATATATGCAGTTTTGGGAACACCTTTATCAATCAGCTCCTCCCCGGTGATGAGCTGTAGGCCTGCTGTCAACAGCAAATTGCTCAGGAGATATCCTCCAAGAAGTGCCACAGCCAAAATTGCATGCAGCCCCTCTTTGCGGTAGATGCTGTGGAAGAGAAACAGAGCGACACCCACCAACAGAAAGACCAGATAGTTGGATTTGATCAGTGTTGCCACAATATAGAACAGGACGGCCAGCAGGGCATAGCGCATCTGGTTGTGTTCAAAGGATACCGCCTGGTAGTAAAGTCCCGCACACGCAAAGGCAAGCCCTGGGATGGTCCCATAGACAAAGACGATATACAGCATAAAGGGGGCAAAAAGCAGCAGAGCAAGGATGACGCCCCGATCCCCGTCAAACAGCCGGATCTTTTTCACCAAGGCCCCTATGAAAAAGACAGATATGACCGCAAAAATCAGATTGAGAAATTGGGGGATCAGAATATTATCCGTCCCAAAAATTGTTTGCACCAGGGCAAAGAACACCATCATCCCGTTCTGGTGCGGGTACTGATACATATAGGATCCCGGCTGCCAAGCAGAATAGTTCCCATCCAGGAACTGTGTGGCATACCCCCAGACAAGGCCCTGATCTGCGTCGGGGACAATCTGTGTCATCAGAATCCAAAAGGTGTAGCCGCAGAAAAGGGCTGCCACCAGGCCGCGGAAGGTTTGATCTGTCAACTTGGGCATATGGCCCCGGCGGCGGAACCATGCCCCCACACCACAACAAGCCAACAAAAAGGCCAGCTGCTTGAGCAGGGAATCCCGATGGAACTCCACCACCTCCCCAACGCTGTTGATATGTACCGTATAGAACAACCCTGCCACCGTCAGGCCTGCAAGGATGAGTACCAGAAGATCAAAGACTACACTGGTAGAAAACCTGCCAACAAAACGTTGGAACTTTGTCCCTTGCCAATTGCCGTCCATACCTTTCCCCCGATCGTATGCCGTAGATGTTGCCCCCTCTGTGTCCACTGTGCCAGCTTTTCAGTCCAATCAACATGCTCGATCTACAGAGCACTTTCTTGACGGCCTCAGAATATTACAATTTCTGGAACCAACAACTACACATAAAAATACTATTCTAGTTTTACCTTTTTACGAGGGGCAATTTGTTACCTAGATGTAAAAAGATTTTTTTATTTCTCTCATCTGCAAAAATAAACAAAAAATCCATTTATAATTTCAAAATATACATATCTTGCCTAAAAACCAAGAAGGGACTATAATGATAGCAGCGGAGCGATCCCCAAAAGGGTTCTTGCACGCTCTGCGTTTTGCTGTGCTACAAAAATGGGCATTATAAAAATCACTCTCTCAGAAGTACTTGACCAAAATACAAGAGGGGCAAATGGATCAGAAATACGATGTTCTGATTTGTTCCAGTAGAAAAGGGGGAATTCTATGGCACTGCTTGACAATTTAGAAAAAACCTTTGGCAAGGTTGCCAACGTCACTGTCCAAAAGTCCAAGGAGGTCACCCAGTTGGCCAAGCTAAACACCCAGCTGGCAGGGATCAACCGAGAACTGGACGAGATGTTTGCCTCCCTGGGCAGAGCCGTCTATCAGGCGCGGAAGGATCAACCGGACAGCCCCTATGCACAGCTGTTTGCACGCATTGCTGACAAACAGGCACAAGCGCAGGCGTTGCAAGGTCAGCTCAATGAGATCAGGGATGTGAAAGTCTGTACACAGTGTGGTACAGCCAATCCCAAAGAGAGCCAATTCTGTTCCAAGTGTGGCGCCTCCTTAGGGGACAAGTAAAAGCATCAATTTACAAAAATAGCCGCATATAGCGGCTATTTTTATTGCAAAGTTTTTGCAGGGGTGGCTGCCGGTGAGAGAGCACCATTTTGAAATGCCGGTTTTGGGCATTTATTGCTGCCAATATTCTGATCAGTCGCCCCAAAGGGCATCCGAATCCAGTACAGTCACCCACTCTCGATCCAAACGGATAATTCCTTTGCGTTTGAGCGCGCTCAAATCCTTGGACAGCACTGGGCGGGAGATGCCCAGGTAGCTGGCCAGTTCCTCCTGGGTGAAGGGGATGTGCACCCGGTTGCTCTGTTGAAGGACTGTGCAGTCCAAGAGGTATTTCTTGAGCCGCATCTGGGAAGAGGTGGTACATAGATAGTACACCTTGTTACACTGAAAGACGATCTTGTGGGTGATGATGGCCACCAAGTTTTGAATCACCTTGTAGTAGTGGGAGAAATCCTCCCCACAAGCCTGGTAGAGGAGCTGTTTCTCCATAATCAGCACTTCACAGTCTGTCAGGGCCCGGCAGGCAAACTGAGGCCCATCCTGCCGGAATGGAGTCACCCCTGCCAAATCATCTGGGTGTAACTGATAGATGATGTGGTGGTGCTTTTCATCCAATTCCAAGAGCAATGCAATCTCCCCTTGGAGGATGAGATAGAGGGCATTCTGACGGTTGCTGTTGCGGTAGAGAAATTGTCCCTTGGGGCAATGGGTCAGTTTTGCACCAATTTTGTGGAGCAGCAGGCTTACCCGCCAGGGCTCCAGACCATGAAAGAGGGTGGATGTGGCGATCTGATCCACAGCCTCTCCTCCCAGCTGGTGGTCGGAGACGAAGATAGCCTGTTCCTGTGCCATCTCATAGACAGAGGGAAGCCGGTTTCCACATAGGGCAATCAGGCCATTGTAGTCTAAAATGGTCACATGGTGTTCTTGATCCAGGATTAACAGTTCAGTCCGGCGCAGTTTTGACAGCTCCCGGGAGAGAGCCTCCCGGGAGACCCCCAGATAGTTTGCCAGATCTGTACGGGTGTAGGGCATCTGGAAGGCTCTGCGCCGTCCATTGTGGCTCACCGCCGCCAGATAGCGGATCAACCGGTCTTCCACTTTTTGGGCATTCAGACAGTAGATCTTCTGGAACAGGAAGAGGCACATCTCCTCTAAAATCTTCAAAAAATTAAGGAGAAGCTGTCCATAGAGGCCTCGATATTCTTTTCCCTGGCTCTTTAGGAAGGATTTAGGCAGCAACATCAGCGTGGCTGGTGTCAAAGTGCGGTAGGTGTAGGGCATATGATCCACTTGGGAGAAGAGAATCACCTCTCCAAAGATCTCCCCCTCATGGAGCCAACGCAGGTGGTGCTCATAGTCGGTGGCATAGCTTAGGATATGGGTCACACGTCCCTGCAGGATGAGATAAATCCAATTCGGATCCTCAGGGTGAGGGGATGTATCCGATGCAACCACCTCCCCTGCTCGATATTGCCGGATTTGATAGGGCACACCAGAGAGCAGCTCCAGCACCTGTGCCTCTGTAAAACCCTGGAAGAGATCACTCCCTGCCAGAGACTGAAATAGGGTTCCCATCCTACATATTCCTCCCATTGCCTGACTTGGTGTCATTATTATCACACAAACAGCGGGGTAAAAAATTGGAGATGTCCCTCAAATATGGTTGAAATTCCATTTTCCACCCTGAAAATGCAGCATTTTATATAAAAAATTTAATCTGTTTTTGAGCACAATTTACATCGAATCTGCCAACAATGTTTGTTTTATCACATGCTTTTTTTGCAACTTATATTATACTAATTTTTAGAAATGAAACAAGAGATCCCCTTACCTCCTGATGATATCTCCATATAAAACTTTTGCTCATGGGTCTTTTGTTTGATTTCTCATCGGTTCTACATATGCGGTCCAAACGAAATGGTTTGGGCCGCATATCCTTCGAGAAGAATTTGTATTGGAAAAGGGTGTTTGACAATGACATCGTATGGGTTTCTGTTGGATCTGGCCATCATTCTGTTGGCTACCAAATTGTTTGGGTTGCTGACCAGGCGCATCTCCCTCCCTCAGGTGGTGGGAGCCATTGTGGCTGGCCTGATCATTGGGCCCAGCTGTTTGAATATTGTACAGGACACTGATTTTATCTCCACCATGGCGGAGCTGGGCGTGGTGATGCTCATGTTCAGCGCCGGTTTGGAGACGGATATGCAGGAGCTGAAAAAACAGGGTCTTGCCTCCACTGTCATCGCCTGCATGGGTGTTCTCTACCCTGTTATTGGCGGCTTTTTTGTCCATGTGCTGTACCTTGGGCATATGCCGAGCCTCTCTGACCCGGAGTTTTTACAGTGTGTCTTCACCGGCGTCATTCTTGCAGCCACCTCTGTGAGCATCACCGTGGAAACTTTGCGGGAGCTGGGCAAACTAAAGACCAAGGTGGGCACCGCCATTATGGGAGCCGCCGTCATTGATGATGTGATCGGCATTGTCATTTTGACCCTGGTCATGGGGATGAAGGATCCTGCCAGCAATCCTCTATCTGTCCTGCTCAACATTGGCGCCTTTCTGGTGTTCTCTCTGGTGGCGGGGCTGGCCATCCACTACATTTTCAAATATATGGATCAGCGTTTCCCCAACAAGCGCCGTATGACGGTTATGAGCCTGGCTGCCTGCTTCGCCTTTGCCTACTGCGCGGAGGAGTTCTTTGGCATCGCCGACATCACCGGCGCCTATATTTGCGGCATCCTGCTGTGCAACTTTAAATCTACCGGCTCCATTGCGGAACGTGTGGATGTGAGCTCCTTCAGCATCTTCAGCCCTGTGTTCTTTGCCAGCATCGGACTCAAGACTGTTCTTTCTAGCTTTACCGCTTCTATTGCGATTTTCACAGTGGCGCTGATTTTAATCTCCATGGTTACCAAACAGATCGGCTGTTACTTGGCTGCCCGAATGTTCCACTTCAACCACACCGACTCGGTGCGCATCGGCATTGGCATGATCTCCCGTGGTGAGGTGGCGCTGATTGTGGCCCAGAAGGGCGCGGCTGTCGGACTGATGGATTCCGCTCTGTTTGCCCCTGTCATCCTGATGGTGGTGGCCACCTCCATTGTCACCCCCATTCTGCTCAAGCTCTCCTATCGGAAGGACGATGCCTCCAAGTTGCAGAACAGTGATGGGGTCAAACCACTTTCCAACATTGCCTAATTTCTTTTCCTTTTCAATAGAACACCTCCTGAAAAATCGGCGGGAATCCAATGGATTCCCGCCGATTTTCGTTCTGGTCTTTCACCTGCTATGGTTACTGACCAGCTCCCACCCCTTCCAGAGCGTGCTTCTGCTCCAGTCTTTGGATTCTCTCTGTTAAGCCGTGCTGTTCCACATAGCGGGCCACCGCCGGTGGCACCAGGCTTTTCCAATCCTTGCCCTCCACCATCCACTGGCGCACCTGGGTTCCGCTGGAAAAACGCTGCGCATCGGTCCTGGTCCACATCACTTCCACCTGATACCCCAGATCTCGCAGCAGCTGCACCTTATAGGTCCCCCAGCTGTCATAGATGGTCTGAAAAAAGGTCACGTCCTCTGGCACAAAGTTGGCAATCTTTTCCGGGGACTCAATGGGAAAAGGGACCACCACAAACCGGTCCAGATCCACCCCTGCCTCCATAAGGCTGTCGCGGATCATGACCATCCGTTCAAAATAGGTAAAGGGGTTTGCCTGCCGGTGGAAGCGGGCCAGGGAGGCATCCTCCCGCAGGAAGTCCGCTGTAAGATCGTAGTTGGTGATCCCCACGATCAAAAACTCACACCGTTTTTTGGCCTGGAGCAGAAACTCCATGTGGCCATAGTGCAGGCCCTGAAAGCGCCCTTGGACCGCTCCAATTTTCACCATATGCTTTCCCTCCCACTATTGCTGCGGCCTGCGGGAGATCTCCCGCATCCTTTGGGCCAGCGCCGGAGTCAGCACCCCGGGGCACATCCGCCACTGCCAGTTGTTTTCCACCGTTGCCGGGATGTTCATCCTGGCCTGGGAACCCAGCCCCAGATGGTCCTGCATGGGCACAATGACCCACCTGGCCCTGCTTTGGAAGGCGCATGCCAACAGCGCCCGGGGCAATTCCTTCCGCTGCTCCAGGGAGAGATAGTTCATTGCCCGTTGGATCATCCAATCCGGGGCATGGTCCACCCACCCCTGGAGGGTATCGTTGTCATGGGTACCGGGATAGACCACGCAGTTGCCATCCTGGGGGTACCGGTGGGGCAGGTAGTCGCTCTCCGGACTGTCAAAGGCAAACTGGAGGATCTTCATCCCCGGGTAGCCCAGCTCCTGGCGCATTTGATGGACCTGGGGGGTAATCATCCCCAGGTCCTCTGCAATGACCGGCAGAGGGCCGTATTGGGCCTGGAGGGCCAAGAACAGCTCCTTCCCCGGTCCCAGCCGCCACTGGCCCAGCTGGGCGGTCTCCTCCCCGTAGGGGATGGCATAGTACTGTTCAAATCCTCGGAAGTGGTCGATTCGTACCCCATCAACCAGATCCAGCGTGCGGCCCATGCGGCGTTTCCACCAGGCATAGCCGTCCTCCCTCATCCGATCCCACCGGTAGAGTGGATTTCCCCACAGTTGCCCTGTGGCGCTGAAGGCGTCCGGAGGACAGCCCGCCACCTCCCGTGGGATTCCCAGTTCGTCCAAATCGAATTGTTCCCGGTTGGCCCAGGTATCCACACTGTCAGCGGCCACATAGATGGGCAGATCCCCCCACAGGCGGATCCCACGGCTATTTGCGTGGGCACGCAGCGCCCTCCACTGGCGGTCGAACAGGTACTGTTCCCGGCAGTAGAACTCAATTTCCTCCGAGAGCTCCTGCTTCTCCCGCTGGAGCGCCGCATCCTGCCGGTCCCGCAGAGGTGCGGGCCATTGGTACCAGGGGATCCCTTCCCGATGTCTCAGAGCCATATACAGAGCATAGTTCTGGAGCCAGTCCCCCTGCTCCTGCAAAAAACACAAATAGTCTTCGGTTGTCTCCATACGTCGAGCAGCCAAGCGGAGCAGCGGCTGGCGAGCCTGGCGCACTGCCGGGAAGTCCACCTGCTCCACATTCTCTTCATGGGGCAGCGCCTTTAACTCCTCCCGGGTGAGCAAGCCACACCGCTCCAAGTCCCAAAGGTCGATGAGATCTGGATTTCCCGCCAAAACACTGGGAGATTGGTAGGGGGAGTTGGCCGCCCCTGTGGGCGTCAGAGGCAGCACCTGCCAAATATCTTGCCCTGCCTGGGCCAAAAAGTCTGCAAAATCCCGGGCCTGCTGCCCCAACGTTCCGATGCCGCCCGGCGAGGGCAGACTTGTGATATGGAGCAAAACCCCACTATACTGTGCCGCCATAGTTCCCCTCCCACATATGGGCCATGCCCAATTGATCTTATTGTAACATGGTGCGGAGAGATGTCAATGCAGCCTTTTCAAGGCAAAGTGAGCTCCACTTTAGAGCAAGTTTTGTTAGAACAACCCCCGCCCTTATGGACATGGGCGATCAAGTGACAAATGGATCAGTGCTTCAATTATAACCGGTGGTTCATTTTTTTAATCTATCCGTTGACAACAGTTCTATTGCTCCTCAAAGCTTACTTTGCTATCATAAAGGCATAAACACAAAGGAGGTCCCCCATGAAAATCAATCAGATCATTCGGGAAAGGCGGAAAGCGTTATCTTTGACCCAAGAGCAAATCGCAAAATATTTGGGTGTATCCGCATCAGCTGTAAATAAGTGGGAGAAGGGCAGCACTTATCCTGATATAACTCTTTTGCCGGCATTGGCACGTTTGCTCAAAATTGACCTAAACACATTGCTGTCTTTCCACGATGATTTAACAGATATAGAAATTGAAAATTTTGTGGATGAAATTCATCAGACGGTTCTGGAGCAGGGCTATGATATCGCTTTTCAAAAGGCAATCAACAAAGTACAGGAATATCCCACCTGTGATAAACTGATACACTCGGTCATTCTTTATTTGGAAGGAACGCTCGCCCTCCGTAATGTATCTGAAATTGAGCAATACCGGGAAGCATACGAAACACTTTATAAGCGTTTGGCCACAAGCAAAAACCCAGAAATAAGGGATACCGCAACCAGTATGTTGATTTCCTATGCACGGAATCGGGGGGACTTTTCAGAGGCGGAGGATCTAATCAATTCATTGCCGTTTTCTACAATAGACAAGGAGGGGCAATTGGCCATCCTTTATCAGCAGCAGGAACGATACCAAGATGCAGAAAAAATCTGGGAACATTGGATACTGAAAAATGTAATCAAGATTCAGACCGCTTTGGCCAATATGCTGGAAATCGCATTACAGGAAAAACGGGAAGATGATGCGAACTTTTTCGCAGATATGTATGAAGCGGTTTCCCACCAGTTTTGTCTTCCAGAGTGGATGTGCTACAATGCCCATTTGCAGCTTGCATTGGTCAAAAAAGATAAGGGGGCAAGTCTGTCTATCCTTCAAAAAATGTTACCAGCGATGAAAACAGAATGGAATACGCAAGATTGCCAGTTATATCGCCATATCAATGGCGGCAGTTCTAGATTTTTTTCAAGTGAACTAACCAAAACAATCACCGATGCGTTGGTAAACAATGAAGAATATGCATTTCTTCGTGACGGTCCGGAGTTTGAAAACCTCATGGCACAATCAAAAGATTAAAATTTCTTCGCATTCCAATGGCATAACCGGCCGGGCCAGCCCATGGTCACGGTGAACAAATTTCGCCCGCCATTGACGGCCCCACCTGTTTTCGAAGATAGGTAGCCAAGGGGTGACAGCAAGAAATGGCTCTTTCAGTTTTTTTATCTTTCCAACAACCTCCATGCCTCCGGCATGGAGAACGTTGAAACAATTTAAGGAATTGGCTCTCACGAGCCTTCTTTTATGTTATAATAACCTCACGGCGTTCCCCGATTCAAAAGCAGCGCTTTTTCATCGGACGCCTGAGAG
>CAJFOV010000003.1 GCA_904397835.1 Candidatus Aristotella avistercoris | reverse complement strand
CTTCAGATACCCCATGAAGCTCGAGACCGAATATTTCGGCGGTATCTCTACCAGCATGTGGATATGATCGGGGCAGACCTCTGCCTCTACGATTTTCACCTTCTTCCAGTTGCACAGCGTTCTTAAAATCTCTCCGATTTCTCTGCGCTTCTGTCCATAGAATACTTTGCGCCGATATTTCGGCGCAAAAACTATGTGGTATTTGCAATTCCAGCTTGTATGCGATAAACTATTTATGTCGTTCTTTTCTGAATGACCTCCCTTTGCTTGTTTGTGCAGTTGCCAGACCGCACTCCTATTATAGCAAAGGGAGTTTTTATTTCATCATCATCGACATAAGTCTTTTTGGGAACCACTCGCCTAGCGAGTGGTTTTCGATATACAAAAAGGAGCGGCCCTCTGCGGCCGCCCCTGCACAGTGCTTTTTAGTTGTCCTGTTTGCGGAAGTGGATCTCCGTGTCAGTCATGGAGTCGATGATGGCCAGGGACTCCAGCCGCACCCCCTGCTCCCGCAGCTTGCGGCCCCCCTCCTGGAAGCCCTTTTCAATGACGATGCCACAGCCCACCAGGGTGGCGCCAGACTGGCGGACAATGTCCAGCAGGCCCATGAGGGCCTGGCCCCGGGCCAAAAAGTCATCGATGATGAGCACATGATCCTGGGGCCCCAAAAACTTTTTGGAGACCTGGATGTCAAACACCGTCCCCCGGGTGAAGGAGGTCACCTTGGCGTGGTACAACTCCCCATCCAAATTTTTGGACTGGGTCTTTTTGGCGAACACCACTGGCACGTTGCCAAAGTGCTGGGAGGCCACCACGGCAATGCCGATGCCGGAGGCCTCAATGGTCAGGATCTTGGTCACCTGCTGGTCCTGAAACCGGCGGCGGAACTCCCGGCCGATCTCATGGAACAGCTGCACATCCATCTGGTGGTTTAAAAAGCTGTCCACCTTCAGCACGTTGCCCGGTTTGACGTGGCCGTCCCGCCGGATTCTCTCTTCCAACAATTCCATACGTCTTTCCCCATTCCGCCGGTCCCTGCCGGGCCAACCGCTCAAAATATTTCTTTGATTGTAATACAAATTGACAGTTTTTTCAACCGCAAGGGGACAATTTGTCGAAAAAAATCCGCGGCACTGGTGGATCGAACCCCCGGCCCCATCGATGGGCATCGCCCAGGACCGCCTATGGCCCTTGGAGCTGCCTGAGCTTCTCCTCCAGGGCCCGGACAAAGGCCTCGTCCTCCTGGGCCGTGCGCCGCTTTGGCCCCTTGAGCCGTCCGCCGCCCCGCCGGACCCGCTGGGCCATATGCCGCGCCTGAAGCAGGGCCTGGATGTTCTCCTGGGTGTACCACAGCCCGTCCTGCCGCAGAGGCAGGGCCCCTCTGGCCAGGCACATGGCGGCAAGGCCGTAGTCCTGGGTGACGACCACATCCCCCGGCTGGACCCGGTTCACCAGGGCAAAATCCACGCTGTCTGCTCCCTTGGAGACCACCACCGTCCTGGCCCCAGAAACTTGGATGTGGTGGGCGGTGTCACAGAAGATCCAGACCTCCAGGCCAAAGGAGCGGGCGATCTCCACCGCCTGGCGCACCACGGGGCATCCATCCCCATCGATCCAAAGCTGCATCTGCGCTTCCCTCCCTTCACGGCCATGATACCACAGTTTTGGTCACGCTGCCACCGGCCCCGCCTTTGGGGGATGTGGAAAAGTTTTGCCCCTGCTCCTGTATGGATTCCCCATTTTTCTGCAGGCGGGCCCCTGCCCTCTACGCATTCCTTGCAAAATTTGATACAATGGGAACAGTCCTTTTTTGCCCCGCCTTGGCGGAGCCCAACACCTTAGACAGGAGGAACCGCCTATGAAACGGTATGTCATCGCCCTGGACCAGGGGACCACCAGCTCCCGGGCCATCATCTTTGACCACGAACAGCGGATTGTAGCCGTCACCCAGAAGGAGTTTACCCAGTACTATCCCCAGGAGGGGTATGTGGAGCACGACCCCACGGAGATCTACGCCTCCCAGTATGGGGTCCTCATGGAGGCCCTGGCCAAGGGGAATGTGCTGCCCCAGGAGGTGGCCGCCATCGGCATCACCAACCAGCGGGAGACCACCATCCTCTGGGAGCGGGAGACAGGCCGGCCGGTGTACAACGCCATTGTCTGGCAGTGCCGGCGCACCGCCCCCCTGTGTGAGGAGCTGGAGCGCCAGGGCCTGGGGGAACTGGTGCACCGGGCCACCGGCCTGCGGCTGGACGCCTACTTCAGCGCCACCAAGGTCAAGTGGATTCTGGACCAGGACCCCGCCCTGCGGGAGCGGGCCAAGCGGGGGGAGATCCTCTTTGGGACGGTGGACTCCTGGCTGGTGTGGAAGCTGACCAACGGCCAGGCCCATGTCACCGACTACACCAACGCCTGCCGGACCATGATGTTCAACATCCACACCCTGGATTGGGATGAGGACATTCTGCGGGCCTTGGACATCCCCCGCTGTATGCTGCCCCAGGTAAAGTTCAGCGACGAGATCTACGGCACCGTCAACATCTCCGGCGTGCCAGTGCCCATTGCGGGCATCGCCGGGGACCAACAGGCGGCCCTCTTTGGCCAGCGGTGCTTCCAGCCGGGGGACGCCAAAAACACCTATGGCACCGGCTGCTTTTTGCTGATGAACACCGGGGATCAGCCCACTGTGAGCCAGAACGGCCTGCTGACCACCATCGGCATTGCCGCCGGCGGGCACATCTCCTACGCCCTGGAGGGCAGCGTCTTTGTGGCCGGCGCGGTGATCCAATGGCTGCGGGATGAGCTGGGCATCCTGCGGGAGGCCGCAGACAGCGAATATTTTGCCCAGAAGGTGCCGGACAACGGTGGGGCCTTTTTGGTGCCCGCCTTCACCGGGCTGGGGGCGCCCCACTGGGATATGTATGCCCGGGGCACCCTGCTGGGCATCACCCGGGGCACCAACCGCAACCACATCATCCGGGCCGCCCTGGAGTCCATCGCCTACCAGGCCAACGACGTCATCCGTGCCATGGAGCGGGACAGCGGCCTTGCCATGGGGGAACTGCGGGTGGACGGCGGCGCCAGCGCCAACAACTTCCTCATGCAGTTCCAGGCGGACATCACCGGCGCCCAGGTGATCCGCCCCCTGGTGCGGGAGACCACCGCCCTGGGGGCCGCCTATCTGGCGGGGCTCTCGGTGGGCTTCTGGCGGGACCGGCAGGAGCTCCTCTCCGCCCAGACCACCGACCGGGTCTTCTCCCCCGCCATGGAGGACCCGGTCCGCCAGGGGCTGCTTTGCCGCTGGAACCGGGCGGTCCAACGGGCCAGAGACTGGGCCCGGGAGGACTGATCCCCTCCATCTGCCGAAGCGCCTGCCACACAGAGACCTCTGGTCAAACCCGTGGATCTAAGCTTTTTGTTCCATCCGGTGGTGCAGCTCCATTGAAATGGGCATCATAAGATTAGACATCATTTTTTGAGGAGGGGGAGATTTTCTTCCTGCAGCGGGCCTTTTTGTTATACTTTCTTCATGAAAACGTGCTATAATAACCTCACGGCGTTGACCGATTCAAAAGCATGGCTTTTTCATCGGACGCCTGAGAGAACATTGTAACGGCAGAGGAACCGGCTCTGCGAGCCGTTGTTGATGTTATAATAACCTCACGGCGTTCCCCGATTCAAAAGCAAAGCTTTTTCATCGGACGCCTGAGAGAACATTGTAACGTTCCGGAAATTTCTTATGATGCTGACTCCCTTTGTCCCCCTTAATGAAAGTTCCGGGGGATTCCAAAGGGGGAACACCCTTTGGCGGTGGTGGGGAGGGGGTCCGCGGGGAACCCGTTCCGAAGGTTCCCCCGGCACGCTTTTTGTCCAGCCTTTTTGCCGTGCAGTAAAAAGGCTGGCCCGGTTCCGGAGGAACAAGCCTGCCGGTTCCGCCGGGGACGGTGGGTGTTATCATAATCTCACGGCGTTACCCGCTCCAAAAACAAAAGTTTTTTCATCGGACGCCTGAGAGAACATTGTAACGTCAGAGGGACCGGCCCTCACGAGCCTTCTTTTATGTTATAATATGTTCACAGTACAGCCAGGGATATGGCGCGCACCTGCTGCGCACCGGAGGGGGAGACGCCCCTCTGCAACCTATTGTGCAGCAAACAGGTTTTCTCCCTGATTTTGCGGGGCCTCTATGGCGGCCCTTTCTCTCTATGGAGGTTTGCTATGAAGAAAAAGAAAAATTTTCTGAGGAATGCCATCATTCTCCTCTTCTGCCTGCTGATGGTCATCTCCCCTCTGCTGATTCTGCTGCCCCAGGCCCAGGGCAGCTACAGCGCACGGCTTGCCACCAATGCATACCAACTGGGCAACGACCTTGAGGTCACTACGATTCGTCTGGAAATGCCGGAGATCCCGGAGGGTCTCTCTCAATTCACCCTGGAGCTCCACTATGATCCTGCCGTCTTTAACCGTGGAAGCATCAACACAGGAGCAATTTACCCCTCCCTTGGGACAAAAACCAATGATAGTAGCGGCACCATCACCATCACCTATCAAGGGGATCCCATCACCAGCGCTGGAATCGGAATGTCCTTTGAGCTACAGTTGAAAGCGAATGCCCCCTCTGGCACCACCACCGTCCGCGGGGAATTTACGGAGGCCAAAAGCGGGGATACCGATATCAGCGTCTCCCTGACGCCTGTGGACATCACTGTAAAAAATCAGGCCCCGTCGGCCAACGCCGATGCCACTTTGAGCAGTCTCTCTCTGGACGGATACAGCCTGAGCCCCAACTTTTCTGCCACCACCTACAACTACACCTGCTCTGTCCCCTATGAGGTGAGCCTGATCCCCGTCTCCGCGGTGCAATACAGCTGCGCCTTTGACTCCACTGCCGTATCGGTGAGCGTACCGGATGTGCTGCAGGTGGGGGAGAACACCATCACCGTGCACACCACTGCCCAGGCGGGCAACACGGCCACTTACACCATCACGGTGACCCGTCTGGAACAGGACTATGGCCTGTCCCAAAACAACTACCTCTCCTCTCTGACAGTGGGGGGGACCCAGGTGGAGCTCTCCAAGGATAAAACCTCCTATACCGTGGCCTTTGAAAAAATTCCCACAGATCTGCAGATCCAGGCCGTGGCTGAGGACGAGAATGCCACAGTGGATGTGAAAAAGCCCTCCAACAACACGGTGCGCATCTTTGTGACGGCAGAGAACAAGGAGATCCGGGAGTATATCATTCACCTCCTGGAGACCGCCAACGAGGATGCCCCCCAGGGGAGCCTGCAGCTGCTCTCCATCACCGGTGCTTTTGACCTGCCTCTCCAGGAGAATGTCTATAACTACACCCTGGTGGTGCCCTATGAGGTGACCTCCCTGGAGATCCAGGGCGTTCCCTCCCGGGAGGAGGACACGGTGGAGATCACCGGTGGGGATGCTCTGCAGGTGGGGGAGAACACCGTCTACATCACCGTCACCACCCCTGAGGAGCAGACCACCCAATACACGTTGCAGGTCACCCGTCTGGCGGAGGGGGAATCCCTCACTGGACAGGGGGATGATGGCGGCAGTGCCCCCCTCTGGATCCGCATTGTCACCTACTGTATGGTGCTGCTGGCCGGCGTGGCCATTGGCGGAGTTGTGGGCTTCTTTGTCAAGATCAAATTCTAACACTGTTTTCCATTGTATGACAGCACCCCAGGGAGGGGACCGGTCACACCGGCCCCGTTCCCTGGGGCGTTTTTCATTAGATTAACTGCCGTTGCCCCCATCCGCAGGAGCGGCATGAACACCTCTTCCAGAAGGTAGGCATCTAAAATGAATCCGCAGCCCTTGTCGGTTCAGTGCAAAACCGTTTCTCCGGGGCCTGGCCTCTCAACCCCGGCTGCGTCCTTCCGTAGCAATTCTGTCAGTTTCACCGGCCAGATCCCCATTCGGCCGCAGGCGGGCATAGAGCTTCATATCCCGCACCACGCCATTTTTCACTGCATTGCAGCGCAGAATCCCCTCCAGCTGGAAACCCGCCTTCTCCAGCACCTGGCAGGACGCCAGGTTCTCCCCAAAGGGTTCAGCAAAGATCCGGAGCAGATCCGTCTGGGCAAAGAGATGTTGGCACAGGAGCTCCACCGCCGCCGTTGCAATGCCACGACCCCAGAACGCCTCCCCCAAATAGTAACCCAGTTCCGCCGTGCGGCAGTGGATGTTGCCGCCCCGCGTGGCGCTGATGCTCCCTGCCAACTGGCCCTGCCAGGTGATGGCAAAGGCATAGACCTGGTGGGGATCCCTGGCAAGGACCCCGGTCAAATAGTCCTTGGCATCCTGGAGCCCGTAGGGGTAGGGGATGCCGTCCCGCAGGTTGTCCTGCACCCGCCTGTTGTTGATGAGCCCCACCAGGTCCGCTGCGTCCTGGAGTCTCCAGGGCCGGATGGCACAGCCCTCCATGTGAATTCCTCCCTTCTGTGTCCTCCCCCCGGCATCAACCGGGCAGAGGTCCTTGTATCTCTTTCCTTCACTCGCCCCAGGCCCCTGTCACGGTCCAAGGGGATGGCGTCTTCTATGGCAAAAGCCCGCCGGAATGCAGCGATTCCGGCGAGCTTTGACGTTCTCTTACAGCAGCACCTCCAGGGCCTGCACCGCATCCCGCAGGTAGGGGACCCGGGCCTGCTCTATCTCTCCCCTGTCGCAAAGGGTGGCAAGGGTAGGATCCAGGGGCATTCTGCCCAGGACCGGCAGGCCATGTTGGCCGGCCACCCGCTCGATGCTGCTCTCCCCAAACAGGGCGATGTGCTTGCCGCAGTCGGGGCACACCAGATAGCTCATATTTTCAATGAGGCCCAAAATGGGCACGTTCATCTTCTCCGCCATGGCCACCGCCTTGGAGACGATCATGGACACCAGCTCCTGGGGAGAGGTGACCACCAGCAGCCCGTCTACCGGGATGGACTGGAACACCGTCAGGGGCACGTCGCCGGTACCGGGGGGCATGTCCACAAAGAGGAAGTCCACATCGCCCCAGATGACATCGGTCCAAAACTGTTTCACCGTCCCCGCAATGACCGGGCCCCGCCAGATGACCGGCGTGGTCTCGTCCTCCAGCAGGAGATTGACGGACATGAGCTTGACCCCGGTCCTGCTCATCACCGGGAAGATGCCCTCCTGATTTCCCTGGGCCCGTTGGTACACCCCAAAGGCCTTGGGGATAGAGGGGCCGGTGATATCCGCATCCAAAATGCCCACCGAATACCCCCGGCTACCCAAGGCAACGGCCATGAGGGAGGTGACCATGCTCTTGCCGACCCCTCCCTTGCCGCTGACCACGCCAATGACCCGTTTGATGTGGCTCTTGGGGTGGGGGTTCTCTCGAAAATCTGCAGGACTGGTCCGGCTGGAACAGTTCTCCTGGCAGTGGGCACAATCGTGACTGCAGCCTGCCATATGCTTTCCATCTCCTTTGTCTGTTGATCCCTTGTTCTGATTCAGTATACGTCCCCGCCGCTGGGATGTCAACTCTCCCCTTGGGGCTGGGCGGTAAGGGTCAGGTCCACCGTCACCGTCTCCCCCTGGGCGGTGGTGGCCTCAATGTGAAAGGGGTATTCCCGGTCCCTGGGGGGCAGGGGGCCGCCGATGGTCCCGTCGGCGCTGAAGTAGTTGCCGCCCACCTCCTCCGTGCCGGTGAGGTAGGGGGTGATGGAGGGCGCGGTGCTCACCTGCAGCTGGCTGCCGCTGACCCACTGGGTCCCGGTGGCAAAGTAGAAACGCAGGGCGGTAAAGTCCGCCTCCCCCTGATATTGGATGTAGTACACCGACCGGTATCCGTTGGCCAGATCCTCCAGGGTATATCCGTCGGGCAGCTCCTGCACCATGTCCAAGTCCGCCTGGGTCACGGCGCGGACCTGGACCCGCACGGTCCAGTCCCCCTGGCTGCCGGAAAAGGCATAGGGCACCTGCTCCAAGGTCTCAGGGGCGTTGCTCTGGAGAATCTCCTCCCGCTGGTCGGCACAGCCGGCAAAGCACAGCCCCAGGATCAGGAGCAGCACACACAGCATCCGTCTCATTGGCATCCCTCTTTCTTCTCAAGTTCCGGGCCCGGATGGCGGGCGCGGGCCCTCTCCTAGGTTCAGTGTCCCCCACAGGGGCGGCGCCATCCCCAGCGAAGGATTTTTTGTATTCGGTTCCTCGTCCCTAGAAGTGGATGCTGTCCACCTCATCCAAAAAGGCCCGGTATCCGCAGTCCGACGGGAAGGGGAAGGCGGCCCCCAGGGACACATCCGTCACCTGGGCGGCATCCGGCGTGCAGCTGCGCTTAAATTGGGAGGTCACAAACCGCCGCAGGAAGAGCTTGAGCTTTTCCCGGATAAAGGCCGGCTCCAACTGGGTGGAAAAGGCGATACAGGCGTAGTAGTAGAGCTTTGCCGGGCGGAACCCATATTTCACCAGGTAGTAGAGGAAGAACTCGTGGAGCAGATAGGGCCCCAGGATGTCCTCCGTCTTTTGGGTGATCTCCCCGGTCTCGTCGGGGGGCAGGAGCTCCGGACTCACGGGGGTGTCCAAAATATCCTGGAGGATCTCCCGGCAGGGGGCAAAGGCCTCCAGCTGGGCGCAGTGCTCCACCAGGGCACGCACCACCGTCTTGGTGATACAGCTATTGACATTGTAGCTGGCCAGATGATCTCCTCCAAAGGTGCACCAGCCCAACGCCTCCTCTGAGAGGTCCCCGGTACCGATCACCAGGGCGTTCTCCTGGTTTGCCACGTCCAACAGGATCTGGCACCGCTCCCGGGCCTGGGCGTTCTCATAGGTCACATCCCGCTGGTCCGGATCCTGGCCGATGTCCGCCAGGTGCTGGGTGACGCAGGCCCGGATGGAGATCTCCCGCTGGCGAACCTGGAGGGCCTCCAGCAGAGCCAGGGCGTTGTAATAGGTCCGGTCGCTGGTGCCAAAGCCGGGCATGGTGATGCCCGTGAGCCGGTCCCTGGGCAAATTCAGATCCTGCAGGGCCTGGACCCCCACCAACAGCGCCAGGGTGGAGTCCAGCCCGCCGGAGACCCCCAGCACCAGGCGGCCCAGACCAGTGTTGGACATGCGTTTGGCAAGACTGGAGGCCTGCAGGTGGAACAGGTGGTCCAGGTAGGCCTCCCGCTCCTGGGGATCCTGGGGCAGGTAGGGGTTCTGTTCCACCTTGCGCAGCAACCCCCGCTTGCCGGCAGTGCCGGGGAAGGCGTGGAACACCGGGTGGAAGGCGGTAAACATCTTGTTGGCGTGGAGGATGTCCGCATCCACGTCGCACAGCACGGAAAAGCTGTCGTAGTAGCCCCACTGGAAGCAGAGCTCCTGCCCGCACTCCCACACCCCGGCGTACCCCTGGAAGGCATCGGGGTGGGAGGTGTCCCCCGCCCCGCCGTTGGCCACGGCGATGCCGATGCCCAGGGCCTGGGAGAGGGTCTTGCACAGCCGGCGGATCTGTTGGAGCTCCCCGGCCCGCACCGGGTGGTAGCAGGGCAGGAGCACCAGGTCACAGCCGGTGCGCTGGATCTCTCCCAGGTGCAGCGGCAGCTCCAGAGGGCTGCAGCCCAAGGCCATGAGCTTGAGCTCCCCGCAGGCAAAGAGGGTGTCCATGGGCAGCATCAGCTGGGAGGGGTTCTCCCCCACCAGTCCCTGGGGGGCGCTCTGTGTGGGCAGGTAGCCCAACAGCTGCCCCTGGCGCAGTACCGCCAGGGCGGAGCGCACTGTTCCCCCGTCCCGCAGGGGGAGGCCCACAAAGAGGTAGCCCTGCTGCTCCTTGCTGGCGATCTGCAGCTGGGAGAGCTGCTCCTGGCAGGCGTCCAGGAGGGTGGCGTTGCGGAACAGCGCCCCGCAGGAGGGGGAGGAGAGGGCAAGGCTCGGGAAGAGCATCACATCCGGTTCCTGCTGGGCCATCTTCTGCAGCAGCTCCTGGATCTCATAGCCGCAGAGCTTGGGATTGGCGGGGTAAGTCCGGTTGACCCCGCATCCAACACGGAGAATGGTATTCATGGGTGCAAAACCTCCTTTTGAAAGAACGTGACAGAGATCATTTGACGGCAGGGGCCGCAGCCCTTGCCACAAGTTTGGGCGGCAGACGGCCCCACCGGAAAAAGATAGAACAAAGGTGCCCACAGGCGGTTAGAGGCAGGGGTGGCGGCCAAAACTTCTTCTGGCGCCATGCCGCTGTTCCCCTCTATAGTACCACAAATTGTCCAAAGGTCCAATGGCACATTTGGTCGGAATTGCGCCTATCATCCCTGGAGCAAATGGTGTAGAATGAAATTGTATTTGTTTGTTTTGTTTCTGACAAAGCCAAAGGAGGCCATTCATGTTTTGTAACCGTGTCGACAGCAACACCCACTCGGACAGCTCCTCCCGGGGGTGCCACTCTGTCACCTTCCTGTGTGAACAGGCGGTGCTCAAGGGGCTGGTTGGCATCGCCATCACCGACAGCTGCGAGATCGACCGTCTGCAGAGCAGCCAGTATGACCTGCGCATCATCCAATCCCACTTTGAGGCCGCCAAAGCCAAGGTGGTCTTTCAGCAGCAGCTGAGCGTCACCTCCGGCATCGAGCTGGGGCAGGCAGTGGACAATCTGCCAGCGGCGGAGCGGGCCATTGCCGCCTGCAGCTTTGACGTGGTTCTGGCCACTGAGCGCCTGGCCGCCCGCCTCAAGGAACAGGAGGCCAAAGGGGAGGATCTGGGGAACCCCGACGCCCTGCTGCAGACCTATCTGCAGCGGGTCTATGAGACGGTTCAGTGGGGCAAATTCGATGTGCTCTCCGGCTTTTTGCTGCCCCTCTCCTTCTTCCGCACCAGAGGGATTCCCTTTGACGCAGCAGGGATCCAGGCGCCCATTCGGGAGATTCTCTCCCTCCTGGCCAAAAAGGGCATCGGTCTGGAGATCACCACCGCGCCCCTGCGCATGGGGGACCGGGAGGTCTCTCCCTCCCAAGAGGTCGCCCGTTGGTTTTGGGAGCTGGGGGGCCAGTATGTGACCATCGGCTCCACCTCCTATGACGCCTACACCGTGGGGGACGGCATCGATGTGGCCATGGAGATGCTCACCCAGGTGGGCTACAAATATTTTGCTTACTATCGCCAGCGCAAACCAGTCATGCTCAACATGCTGTAACTGGAGAGACGGGGTGATTGGATGAAACAGGTGGTCCTCAGCGCAGATGGCGACCGGATGGTCTATGCCGTCCCCGACCAGGTGGCGGAACATCTGGAGGAATACTGCCTTGCCTTCTGTGACACATGGCTGCCCACCAGTCCCCACGCCCAAAAATATCGGGTGGGCGGAGGCTATTGCTACCACGAGGGGGACTTTATTGCCTATTTAAACCGCTGGGTCTTCCCCGGCCAGCCCTCCACCCTGGTTGCGAACTTGGGATGGATCGATTTTGGGGCGCCCCTGCCCCATCCCTACGAGGACTGCCCCCAATTCAATTTTTAAAGACCGATTTTGGCCCCCTGCCCAGTTGGACAGGGGGCCTTGTATGTCAAAAATTCGTGCTTGGGGCAGTCACGCCCCCGGCGACAGGGCCTCTTCCAGTTGCAAGAACACCTCTTGATTGGCTCCGCGGGCATGGCGTCCCCCGCTCCTCTCCAATCTGTTTGGCGGTGTCCCTCCAGGGGTGTCTGTCCATCTGGGTGGCCATTTGAAACCGCCCTATCCTGCATTCCCAATGAGCAGGATCGCATAAACTTTGGGAATCTGGGCCGGGTATGTCTCCTGGATCTCCCCGTTGTAATATACGGCCACCTCATCTCCAACTTTAAAATGCGTCATGCTGTCCGCCCGCTCCACATGGAGGGAGACCACAAGGCTGGTATAGTTCCTGTAAAGTGGATCCTGCGCACTGACCTGGATGGTGATGGATTCCTCCCCTATCTGTGTGACCGTCCCTTTGACGCACGGTTCGCTCTCGATGAGATCATTGATGTCCCTAGCGCATGCGGACAGCGCCAAAAGGCAGGGGATCACCAGAGCAATCACCAGGGCCACACCATGTCTTCTCATGACAGACACCTCCACAGATTTTGTACATGAACTGTCAGTAGAAATCCCTCTGTCGGCTGGGCAGAGGGATTTCTTTGGGGATGGTGCAAAAAGGGCGTGTTCGATGGCCTCGAACACGCCCGATTTCACTGCCTTTAGATCATATACTGGTGCATGCCCTCCGGCAGCTCGCTGGAATCACAGGAGACGGTGAAGGTGATGTTGGCGCCGTTGTCGGCGATCAGGCCCGCAACCTTTTCCACCAGGGCGGCAAACTCCACCGGGTTTTTGCCGGCGATTTTAAAGGTGGCGTCCACAAAGACCTCCGTAATGTCATAGTTTCCCGCAAAGAGACCTGCCAAAAAGCCATAGAGGCTATCATAGCTGTGGATGTTGTAGTTTTCAATGTCCACCAGGCGCACGGCGTAGTCCAGGTCATAGGTGAGTTTGAGACCCTTCTCCACACAGACCACATTGCCATTGGTGGTTTTCACCGCCTGGTTGGCCATGTCAATGAGTCTCTTGGTCTTACCGGAACCCTTGTTGCCAACAATCAGTTTTACCATAGTAAAGTCCTCCCTTTTCATTCAAGCGTCGTATGATCCATTCGACAGAACCGTGTTCTGAAGACATTGCTCCCTTACATCAGCTGCAGTTGGTTTTGCAGGGCTTGCCGCTGCTGTTCGTAGCCGGGCTTGCCCAACAGAGCAAACATATTTTGTTTGTACTGTTCCACCCCTGGCTGGTCAAAGGGGTTGACCCCCAGGAGATAGCCGGAGATGGCACAGGCCTTTTCAAAGAAGTAGACCATCCAGCCGTACTCATAGGCGTCCATCTTGTCCACATTGAGCACAATGTTGGGCACGTCCCCCTGGGTGTGGGCCAGGATGGTTCCCAGCATCGCCTGGCTGTTGACCTGGGACAGAGGCTGGCCAGACAGGAAGTTGAGCCCGTCAAAGTCCCCCTCCTCCCGGGGAATCATCCGATCCCGCTGGGGTTGGCGGATGTTCACCACCGTCTCAAAGAGGTTGCGGCTGCCCTGCTGGATGAACTGCCCCATGGAGTGCAGGTCTGTGGAGAAGGTGGCCGTGGCGGGGAAGATCCCCTTGCCATCTTTGCCCTCGCTCTCTCCAAAGAGCTGTTTGAACCACTCCCCCATCATGGTGAAGGCGGGTTCATAGCTCACCAGCAGCTCGATGCACTTGCCCTTGCGGGCCAACAGGTTGCGCAGCACCGCATAGTGATAGCAGTCGTTCTCCAGAAGGTCGGGCGACATGTAGGCCTCCATGGCGTCCCTGGCCCCTTGGAGCACCTGGTCAATGTCGATGCCTGCACAGGCCATGGGCAGCAGCCCCACAGGGGTCAGCACCGAATAGCGCCCGCCCACATCGTCGGGGATGACAAAGGTCTCATACCCCTCCTGGAGGGCCAGCTCCCGGAGCTTGCCCTTGGCGGCGTCAGTGGTGCAGTAAATGCGCTCCCGCGCGCCCTGATCCCCATAGCGCTCCACCAGGTACTCCCGCAGCAGCCGGAAGGCAATGCCCGGCTCGGTGGTGGTGCCGGATTTGGAGATCATGTTCACACTCACATCCCGGCCCTCGCACAGGTCCAAAATCTCATTGAGGGCGGTTGCATTTAGGGAGTTCCCCGCAAAGAAGATCTGGGGCCTGCCAGGGTGGGGCAGCAGGTTGTAGTTGGGGGAGCAAAGCAACTCTATGGCTGCCCGGGCCCCCAAATAAGAACCGCCTATGCCGACGACAATCAGGACCTGGGAGTTGGCACAGATTTTTTGGGCGGCCGCTTTGACACGGCGCAACTCCTCTCCATCCACCTGTTGGGGCAGCTGGAGCCAACCCAAAAAGTCATTGCCCTCTCCCGTGCGCTGATGCAACGCAGCATGGGCGGCATTCAACTGTGGCAGAATGGCACGGTACTCCCGTGCGGTGACAAATTCCTTGAGATACTTGGCATCCAATTTCAGCGGCATGAACTGCACCTCCAGTTTTGGGCGATGCCCTATCGCCGGTCCAGATCATATCGTTTGATCCGGGTGGGCCAGACGCTGTGGATCACTTCACCCCACCGGGTGATTTACATTTATTTTACCCTAAAGGCCAATGGTTTTCAAGGGATTCTCCAAAGATTTACAGCAAATTCCCTCTTTGTTTTTTGATCTGCACAAAAGGGCCCCCCTTTTTCAGGGGGCCCCGCCGATTGAGGTCCGCTGCTCCATGCAGACCACTGAGTAGATCAGGCTCTTGAGGGCGGCAAAAAAGTCCATTTTCTCCACCGCCTGGGCCGCCACTATGGGATAGGCGTAGAGCTCCTCCTCCCCCAGGGTGACCACCACCTCCCCCAGGGTCTGGCCTTGTTCCACCGGTGCAGTGACAGAGGGAACCAGGGTCACGGTCTGTTTGATCTCCTGGGCCGCACCCTTCTCCACCACCAGGGTTCCAGGCGGGGTGTAGGTGGGCTGGACGGCGGTGTTCACCCCACCGCTCACCGGCACAGGGCTCAGCTGTTCATCAATGGAGGGCAGCGTCACGCTGGTGTAGTTTGCAAACCCTGAATCCAGCAGGGAACGGGCAGCGGCAAACCGATCCTTGCTGGTGGCGCAGCCCATGACCACCGCCACCAGGGAGAGGGAGTCCCGGGTGGCCGTGGCGGACAGGCAGCTGCCGGCGGAGTCGGTGGTGCCTGTCTTCAGACCCGTTGCCCCCTCGTAGAACCGGATGAGCTTGTTGGTGTTCACCAGCTCGTTTGCCCCGTTGCGCAGAGAGTCCATCCAGATGGTGGTGTACTGGGTGATGGCCTCATGCTTCATCAATTCCCGGGACATGATGGCAATGTCCCGGGCTGTGGTCAGGTGCCCCTCTGCATCCAGCCCGGTGGCGTTGACAAAGTGGGTGTTGGCCATACCCAGCTCCTGGGCCCGCTGGTTCATGCGCTGGACAAACCCCTCCTCACTGCCGGCGATGTACTCCCCCAGGGCCACGGTAGCATCGTTGGCACTGACCACGCAGGTGGCCTTGAGCAGATCCTCCACAGACATCTGCTCCCCCACCTCCAGCCAGATCTGGGTGCCGCCCATAGAGGCGGCATGTTCCGAACAGGTGACCATGTCCTCCAGATGGATCTGGCCGGCATCCAGGGCCTCCATCACCAGCAGCAGGGACATGACCTTGGTCACCGACGCCGGGGCCATCTGTACATCTGCATCCTTTTCAAAGAGCACCTTTCCCGTGCTCTGTTCCATCAAAATGGCGCTCTTGGCCGGCAGCTCATCCAGGGAGACTGCCGCCGGAAGTCCCTCCTCATCCGGCTCCTCCTGTGCAAGCACAGGGGTGGCCCCCAGGCACAGGAGCAGCGCCAACAGCAGTGCTGCGAACCTTCTCTTTCCACTCAAGGGTGAACCCTCCTCTTTCCAGCGGGGCTTCCCCGCCCATTCTCTCAGATAGTTCATCCATATGCTGTGGCAGGGGAGAAAAATGTATCACTGGGGGTGATTTTCGCAGATTCTGCCTGTCCCAGAATCAATGTCTCTATTGGAGGAGCAGCCGCGCCTCTCCCATGGGCCAGCTTTTTCTTGAGAAAGTGGGTCGGTTCTGTGAAGAAATTTTAACAATCTTTGAAAAGAGTTGCAGGCCTTTGGCACCGGGTGCTAAAATACAGGTAGAAGAACGATATGCACCGGCCCGGCATTCCAAATGCTGTGCCGTCCTTGTAAGATAGAGGTAACGCCATGAAGCAACGCTTGCTCTCCCTGACTGTCACGCTATGCCTGATGCTGGGGCTCTTTACCAGCTGCGGTGAGGAGGAAGGGTTTCTTTTTCGCTACGACGTGCCCCAGGAGATCACCTCCCTGGATCCCCAGTTCACCACCGACCCCTACGCCCAGCAGTTGATTCTGCACCTGTTTGAGCCTCTCCTGCGCCAGGATGAGGAGGGGAACCTGGTGAACGCCGCCGCGGAATCCTACCAGGTCTCCGCTGACGGGCTGACCTACACCTTCACCCTGCGCAGCGGGCTGACCTGGCAGAACGAGGCGCCTCTAACGGCCCACGATTTTGAATTTGCCCTCAAGCGCATGTTCAACACCGAAGCCCTCTCCCCCCACGCCCAGACCTTCTCCTGCATCCAGAACGCCCAGCGGATTTTGGACGGGGAGCTGGACTACAACAGCCTGGGTGTCACCGCCACCAGCGACACCACCCTGGTGATCCAGTTGGATACCGCCAATCCTCTGCTGCCCCAGCTCCTGGCCAGCGCCCCTGCATGCCCCTGCAACCAGAGCTTCTTCATCGATACCAAAGGCAAATACGGTCTATCCCGCAGCCAGCTGAACACCTGCGGGCCCTTCTGGCTGCGAACCTGGGATGACACCTTCATCCAGATCCTGGCCTGGGAGGACTACTACCAGGCGGACACGGTCCTGCCCTCGGGGGTCAATTTCTACGTGGGACGGGAGACCGCCCCCCTGGATCTGATGCTGGACGACAAGGCTGACTTTGGCCAGATTACCTACCGGGAAGTGTCCACCGCCCAGCGGGCCGGTATGACGGTGCTCAGCTACGAGGCCCAGAGCTGGGTCATCGCCATGAACCAGGAGGACAGTTCCCTGGCTAACACCGCCATCCGCCAGGCCCTGGCCAGCTGTGTGGACCGGGAGTACCTCAAGGACAATCTCACCAGCAACCTGACCCTCACCGGCTACCTGATCCCCAACCAGGTGAAGATCCTCTCTGAAAGTTTCCGGCAGGTGGCCACCAATGCGGGGCACACCGCCAACCTCTCCCAGGGACGCAGTCTGCTCCAGGAGGGGCTGACCCAGTTGGATCTGACCAGGCTGCCCACCCTCAAGCTCCTGGTTCCGGAAAATGACAACCACCCCTACATTGCCACCCTGCTGCAGAAGCTGTGGCAGGATAACCTCTCCGTCTATATTGATTTGGAGATCCTCCCCCTGGATGAAATCCAGTCCCGTGTGGCCAGCGGCGATTACCAGCTGGCCGTGGTGCCCCTGATTCCCTCGGACAACACCCCTTCCTCCCTGGTGAGCCAGTTCACCACCAACTCCTCGGAAAACGACTTTGGCATGGCGGATGCCACCTTTGATGCCCTGGTGACCCAGGTGGACCAGGCCACCACCCTGGACACCATGGCCCAGGCCCTGTCCCAGGCGGAACAGTACCTGCTAGACAACGCCTGCGTGGTCCCCCTCTACCAGGAGGAGATCTACTACGCCATGCGCAAAGGGGTCTCCGGCATCCAGTACAACCCCTTTGGGAACTTTGCCTACTTCCAGTACGCCACAGGAAGTTGACAGAACCCCATAAGCAGCGATACCCCCGGCGCGGAGCAATCCGCGCCGGGGGTATTTTGATCTCTATGGGAACCCTGGGGCAATTTCTTTGTCCTCTTTAAACTGAGGCGCTCCTCTCTCCGCGTCCGGAGCTGGGCCAGTCAGGGTGCAAGGATGCCCCATTCCATCGTCCATGGAATGGGGCCAAGGTTTTTCCAGCTGGAACGCCTTCAGGCTCCCTAGGCCTGGGCAGTCTCCCCCTGGAACTGGACCATCAGGTCACAGACCGCGTTGGTGAAGGCCACCGGATCCTCCACCGGCAGGCCTTCCAACAACAGGGCCTGGGTGTAGAGCAGCTGGGCGTACTCTTTGAGCTTCTCCGGCTCCTCCTGCAGGGACTGGAGGGTGGCGAAGATGGGGTGGTCGGCGTTGATCTCCAGCACCCGCTCCGCCTTGAGTTTGTGGTCATTGGGCATGGCGTTGAGGACCTTCTCCATCTCCAGGGTCAGGCCCCCCTGGGTGCTGATGCACACCGGCAGGGTCTTGAGCCGCTGGGAGAGGGTGACCAATTTGACCTTGTCCCCCAGGGCCTCCTGCAGAGCGGTGAGGAGGGGTTGGTTCTGTTGGATCTTCTCCTGGAGCTCCTGTTTCTCCTCCTCGCTCTCCAGGCCCAGGTCCCCGTCAGAGACGGATTTGAAGGCCTTCTCCTCATACTGGCCCAGCACCCGCAGGGCAAACTCGTCCACATCCTGGGTCAGATAGAGCAGCTCATAGCCCTTCTCCTGGACCCGCTCCGCCTGGGGCAGATGGGCGGCCTGGGCCACAGTCTCCCCGCAGGCATAGTAGATATATTTCTGCTCCTGGGGCATGCGGGAGACATACTCCGCCAGGGTCACAGGCTTCTCCTCCTTGGAGGAGGGGAACAGGAGCAGATCCTGCAGCAGCTCCCGCTTCTCGCCAAAGTTGCTGTACAGGCTGTATTTGAGCTGCAGGCCAAAGCTCTGGAAGAACTTTTCGTACTTCTCCCGGTCATTTTTCAACAGGTTCTGCAGCTCGCTGTGGATCTTTTTCTCCAGGTTCCGCTCCACCAGCTTGAGCTGCCGGTCGTGCTGGAGCATCTCACGGGAGATGTTCAGGGAGAAGTCCTCCGAGTCCACCAGACCCTTGACAAAGCTGAAGCAGTCGGGCAGCAGATCCGGGCACCGGTCCATAATGAGCACCCCGTTGGAGTAGAGCTGCAGGCCCTTTGCAAAGTCCTTGCTGTAGTAGTTGTAGGGGGCCTTGGCGGGGATGTACAGCAGGGCGTTGTAGCTGACAACCCCCTCCACCTTGGAGTGGATCATGCACAGGGGATCCTCAAAGTCATAAAACTTCTCCTTGTAGAAGTTGTTGTACTCCTCCTGGGTCACCTCGTCCTTGCCCTTGCGCCAGATGGGCACCATGCTGTTGAGGGTCTCAAGCTCCGTGTGGGTCTCATACTCGTCCTCGGTGCCCTCCTTGAGGTGCTGGTGGGTCATCTCCATCTGGATGGGATAGCGGATGTAGTCGGAGTACCGCTTGACCAGATCCTGAATGCGGTAGGGATCCAGGAACTCATCGAAGGAGTCCTCCTCGGTGTTTGCCTTGATCTTCAGGGTGATCTCCGTGCCGCAGCTGTCCTTTTCACAGGGGGTGATGGTGTAACCGTCGGTGCCGGAGGACTGCCAGCACCAGGCCTCGTCGCTACCGTAGGCCCGGCTCTTGACCGTCACCTCGTCGCTGACCATAAAGGCGGAGTAGAAGCCCACACCAAATTGGCCGATGATCTCCACATCCTCCCGGTCCTTCACCGCCTGGTCCTGCTTAAAAGCAAGGGAACCACTGTGGGCAATGGTGCCCAGGTTGTTCTCCAACTCCTCCTTGGTCATGCCGCAGCCGCAGTCAGTGATGGTCAGGGTACGGCCCTCCTTATCGGGGGTGATACGGATGGCCATCTCCCCCTGGTCCAGGTTCAGGTCCGGGTCTGTCAGGGACCGGAAGTAGAGCTTATCCATGGCGTCGCTGGCGTTGGAGATCAGCTCCCGCAGAAAGATCTCCCGGTGGGTATAGATGGAGTGGATCATCAGATCCAACAGGCGTTTGGATTCCGCCTTAAACTGCTTTTTTGCCATAGGGGCAACACCTCGTTCATCGAATTAGCAAAGTTATATTTAGAGTGCTAATATTAGTATAGCCCGCTGCCCCACCCTTTGCAAGGGTTATGGCCAAATATTCACAGTTTGATCACAAACCTGATTTCCTCACAACCTCTGTGATGAGGCGTTGTGCCAACAAGGGCCAGGCATATCCGCCAGAGCTGGCGGACACACCTGCCCTTGATGCGGCCCATCTGGCAAAGGAATCCACAACGGGCCTTTCTCAGCAGATGATCCCTATGAAGCTGGCCCATTGAGGAGCAGCCAGCTCTGGTTATAGAAGAGGAAAAATCAACCCACTGTTAAATTCTCGGTGGAAAATGTGGAAAACAACAGGGAGGCCTGCCGACCTCCCTGCAATTGCTACAATTTGATGGCCTTCCAGCGGCCCTGGTGGTAGCGAATCACCTCCGCAATGCCCCGGATCCAAAGATCCGCCGCCAGTGCAAACCAGGGGCCATAGATGCCCATTCCCACCGGGTAACAGAGAATCCATGCCAGAGTCGGGCGCAGCACTGTAACACAGGCAAAGGAGATCATGGCTACAAACTTGGTGTCCCCCGCCCCCCGCAGGGCGCCGGCATATACAGCGGACATGCCGTTGATATAGGTACAAAATCCCACCAACATCAGGATGTTCTCCCCATACTGGAGCACCACTGGGTCCTCCGAGAACAGGCCCACCATGGGCGCCCGGAAGAAAATCAGGGCAATCGCCCACACGGTGGAGAGGAAGAGCGCCAGACGGTTGCAGATTTTTCCATAGAGCTCTGCCTCCGATGGACGCTTGGCCCCCAGCCGCTGGCCCACCAATGCCGCTGCCGAGGCGGAGAAGCCATCAAAGCAGGTGAACAGGATGTTACAGATGTTCATACAGATCTGATGGGTGGCAAACATGAGGGTGCCCAAGTTAGCCACAATGAGGGCATAGATGAAAAAGCCCGTCCGGGTGCAGAAGTTCTCCAATAGGGCGCTGGAGGAGACCTGCCACACCCCTTGAAGGGTGCTCCACCTGGGACGCCAACTCTTGGTAAAATCCGCCTGCAGGACGCTGCGGCCTCCCAACAGGCTGCGGCAGGCCATGAAGAAGGCAATGATATTGCCCAGGGAGGTGGCAAATGCCGCTCCGGCCACCCCCCAGGCGGGGAAGCCCAAATTCCCGTTGATGAGCAGGTAGTTGAAGATGATGTTGATGACATTGGCTGTCACATTGGTCTTCATACTCAGCTTGCTGTTGCCCACACACCGCTGGGCGGCATTGATGGTCAGAGTCAGCTGCTGAAAGAACTGCCCCACCATCAGAATGCGGAAGTAGGTCACAGCCAGGTCGATGGTGTCCTCCTGTGCACCGGCCAGCAGGATAAAGGGCCGGGCAAAAATAAAGGAGAGCCCACAGGTGAGCAGACAGAGGAGCAGGCAGATGACCAAGGATTCCCGCAGACAGCGGTTGGCACTTTGGGTGTCCTTCTCCCCGATGCGCCGAGCGATGATGGCCGTGACCCCCACATTCAGAGACATGATCACCGCCAGGCAGATAAACTTGGGCTGGTTGCACAGCCCCACCGCCGCCACCGCCGTGGTGCCCAGGGAACTGACCATCATGGTGTCCACAAAGCTCACCAGCGCCACAAAGACAGATTCTACCGTGGCCGGCCAGGCCATCTGGAAGGCGGTGCGGTACATGGTCCCCATAGGAGGCATGGTCCGCAGCTCCTCCGGATCTCCATTTTTACTCTTTGGATAAAATAATTTTTGTATTATCCTTTGTATTGTTCCCATGTATGTCCCCCACCCCAGCTGTCGATTGAGAAAGAAAATGGATCCTCGCCCAAGGGGACATCGTGAAGGCTCCGCCAGGGAAAAGGACCATCTTTTTGCAGATTTTCTCTTTTTTCATCATACCGCGGGCTTGATTCCTTGTCAATGTGAGGGCGCGCCTCCGTTCACATTTCTATGGGCCTTTGGCAGATACTCTGTTGTAGTATTGCGGCAAAGGGGCTGAGCCAGTTTGAGTAGCCATGCTATTTTCCCATACCCGGGTCATCAACATAACCGGCGGGCATGATACGGCGACAGGAGCTTCCAGCGTTCCACGAAGGATGGGCCTTCCCCTTGCAATCTCATGGGGCGCAGCAACGGCCAGGTCTGAGAACAGCGCTCTCATACATGCCTATTCCATACTGCGCCCTCTGGCTGCCATGAAAAAGTTCGGCAATGGCGACATCTGAAAGCTTGCCCCAACTGGCCAGGGCAGCGAAACGTCTGGAAAGCCCTTTCCACGCCTCCACTTGGATGCAGCGGCGTTGGTCATGCGGAGGTCTGCCGCCAATGTGCACGGCATTTTTTCCTCTTCTGACCGCTGGCATGAAACGGCCCATCCTTTGGCGATCCATGGCGCCCAGGTAAAACTGGAATACGGCGTATTGATCGCCACGCTGCCGCACCCGGAGATGCTCCAACAGCGGTCTTTCTCCGGCATCGCCGGGAAAGGTTACACGGCTCAAAAAATCGCACACCTTTGATGTCAGACGTCGTGCCTTCTCCGATATCGGGCGCCCCCAGTTGGAATGACCTGCCGTCCCACAACTGCCGAAGGGCTATCCCCTTTTCCTCTGCCGATTGTTCTGAAATCCTCCCCACAGATCCCGGCGCCACATACAAAACGGGAGCGCCAAAAGGGCGCTCCCGTCGTGTGGTTCGCTTTAGTATTGAACTTCCACCGGCATTCTGGTCTTGGCAGACTCCATAATGGCCAGGATGGCCAGAGAGGTGTTGGCCGCGTCATACATAGTGACGGGGAACTCCTTGCCAGAGAGGACGCAATCCACAAAGCCCTTGATGCTCTCGAAGGCAAAGCCCTTGGGGTTGCCGAAGATGGAATTGGAAACAATCACATCCGGCACCGTGACCTTGTCCTCGGTGTACTGCTGAATCATGTTGTGGTTGCTGGCATCGATGGCGATCATGCCTTTGGTGCCCAGCAGGTTGCACTTGATGTCGTTGACACAGGGATTGGCGTTGGGGGTGATCCACCCGTTCTCCATCTGGGCGATACCGCCGTTCTTGAACTCGATGGTGGTCAGGTATTCATCCACGGTGTCTACGCCCTTGGCCTTGAGGATCCCGTCCCGGCTGACGCAGTAGACCCGCTTGACCTCATCGTGGAAGAACCAGCGCAGGGTATCCAAGCTGTGGCTGCCCAGGAACCAGAGGATGGAGCTCTTGGCGGCCCAGGGGAGCATATCCGTTGCCACCCACTTGACGTCGTTCAGACGGAAGTAGGCGCTGTACAGATCGCCCAGGTCGCCCCGCTTCAGGGCCTCATAGGCGGCGTTGAACGGGGGGCTCCAGCGGTTGTGCAGGTCCACCATGCACCGCACGCCGTTCTTCTCCACGGCCTCCACAATGCGGAACACATCCTCCCGGGTGGTTGCCAGGGGTTTTTCAATGAGAACATGCTTTTTGTGGTTGGCAGCGGTCACCGCCAGGTCTGCGTGGGCAAAGTCGGGGGTCACAATGGCCACTGCGTCGCAGTCGCAGTCCCGCAGCATCTCGTCGCAGTCGCTGTAGGCCTTTTCGATGCCCAGCTTTGCAGCCATGGCCTTGGCCCGCTCATAGTTCATGTCGCAGACCGCCACCACATCGGCAAAGGGGTGGGCCTGGTAGATCTTGGCGTGGTTTTCGCCCCAGATACCGGCGCCAACGATCGCCATTTTCAGTTTTGTGTTCATTTTTATCTCTCCTAACTCACTGTAACAGTGAAATTGTTAGCCCTTCACCGCGCCGAAGGTCAGGCCGCGGATCATGTGCTTCTGCACGCAGATGGCAAAGATGAGCACTGGCAGCACCGCCAGCACGCCGGTGGCGGCCATTTCGCCCCACTGCACACCAGAGACCGACAGGTACATCATCACCGAGGTGGGAACCGTCTTTGCACTGATGGTGGTCAAGAAATTGGCAAAGACAAATTCGTTCCAAGAGTTGATGACACAGAAGATGGCCGTCGCCACAAGGCCGGGGGTCACCAGGGGGAGAATGATCTTGTACAGCACCTGCATACGGGTGCAGCCATCTACAAAGGCGGCCTCCTCCAGTTCCCGGGGCAGATCTTCAATAAAGCCCCGCATCATCCAAATGGTGAAGGGAATATTGAAGGTGGTGTAGCAGATAATCAGCAGAATCCGGGTATCCAGCAGGTTAAAGAAGGCAGCCATCATAAAGTAGGGGATCACCACCGCCATGCCGGGCAAAAACTTCTGACTCAGGGCGAAGAAGGCCCGATCCTCCCGTTTTTTCCAGTTATAGCGGGCAAAGCCATAGGCCGCAAACCCACCGATCAGCAGGGAGATGAGGGTGGTTGCCACAGATACAATAATGCTGTTGATAAAGTAATCAAAGATCCCATTGACCTCGATAATTTGTATGTAGTTCTTCAAGGTCGGGGTCACAAACCAATCGCCGGGGTTAAAGATGTCCACACGATCCCGCAGGCTCACCATGATCATCCACAGGAAGGGGAAGATGATCAAAAAGCAGATGACAAAGAGCAGGATGCCCTTGAGAATGCTTTTGACAATTTTTTTGGTCTTGCGATTCACGGCCTAATCCTCCTTCCGCTGTTGTTTGATGAGGAAGCGGCTGATGACAGTGACAATCACCAGTAGTACCATGGCCACTGCAGCCGCCCGGCCCAACAGACCGTTCTGTGCATTGGCCAGACGGTAGATGTGCATGCTCAGGAACTCCGTGGCGTTGCCCGGGCCGCCCTGCGTCAAGGTGAACACCGTATCAAACAACCGCAAGGAGTCAATGGCACGGAACAACAGCGCCAAGAAGATGAGCTTGCGCATCATGGGAATGGTGATATGAATCAATGTCTGGAAGCGGCTTGCCCCATCGATGGCCGCGGACTCGTAGGGGTCCGTGGGCATCGAGCGCAGCCCTGCATAGAGGATCAGCGTCACAAAGGGGGTGTACTGCCAGATATCTACAATCAGAACTGACCAGAAGGCCATATCTGCCGACAGCCAGGTCACCTTCACATTAAAAAACAACTGCAAATAGTAGTTGAGGATTCCATATTCCGAGTTGAACATCAGTTTCCACATCTGGGCCGCAATGCTGGGCGTCATAGCCAGCGGAATGATGAGGATTCCGATCACCAGGGGTTTGAGTTTAAACTCCGAAGAGTTCAGCAGCATGGCCAGCATAAAGCCAAGGGCCATTTCAATGGCGGTGGCCACTACCATAAACAGCAGGCTGATCCACACCGAATGCCAGAAGTCCGCATCTGCACCGGAGAAGAGTCGGATGTAGTTGTCCAGCCCGACAAACTTCATCCGGGAAAAATCCCATCCCAGCCGGTAGTTGGTCAAGCTGATGATCACCAAAAAGATGGTGGGGATCACCGAAAGGGCATACATGGCGATCATAGCCGGCGCAATAAATTTTGTCTGTGGGTTGCGCTCCAGATAGCGGCGGATGGCCCCGCCCTTTTGCGCCTTCTCCGCTTTTGTCACAGTTCCCATAATCTAACCTCCCCATACACGATACGGGGGTATGGGACTCCCCATAAAGTTTACTAGAGAAAGTTCCGGGCCCAGCACAAACAGGCCAGGCCCGGAAGTATCATGGCCGCATGGATCATCAATCGGGCCAAAAGGTTAACCGTTAGCTGTCAGCCAGCAGGTCTTCCATCTCGGTCTGCATGGACTCGCAGGCCTCCTGGGCGGAAATGTTGCCTGCCAGGCAGTCGGAGCCGTACTTACCGGCGATATCCAGCAGGGCGTTGCTGTCAGCAACCTGGGGGATCCAGGAGATGCCCTTCTCGACCAAGCCGTTGGCGGCCTCCAGGGCCTCCTTCTGAGCCGGGTAAGAGGGGTTCTCAGCAGCCAGCTCCTCGTTCTCGAAGCAGGAGCTTCTGGTGCTCACGCCGCCGTTCTTCACATACTCCACGGATTTCTCTTTGGAGACCATGAAGGTGATGAAGGCCCAGGCAGCGTCCTTGTTCTCAGACTTCTGGGAAATGCCCAGGTTCCAGCCAGCCAGAGCGGCGCCGTCGCCCTCAGGGCCGGTGGGGGTGGGGACAAAGGCTACCTTATCTGCCACGGTGGAGGACTCAGGGTCAGTGATCTGGTTTGCCAGAGCAGTGGCATCCAGCCACATAGCGGTCTTACCAGCCAGGAAGGCGCCCAGGGCCTCCTCATGGGTGTAGGTGCCCACGTCCGGAGGAGCGCACTTGAGCAGGTCCACAAAGTACTGCAGGGACTCCACAGTCTTAGGATCGGTGCAGGTGACCTTGATCTCATCAGAGCCGATGGTGCTCTGATCCACAAAGCCGCCGCCGAAGTTGTACATCAGGCTCATCCAGCCGGAGGCAAAGTGGATGCCGCGCTGGGCTCTCATGGACACGCCATAGAGACCCTCTTCCCGTCCGGTGAAGAACTGGGCAAGCTCCAGGAACTCCTCCATGGTCTCGGGGGGTTCTTTGTCGTACTTCTCAAACAGGTCGGTCCGGTAGGCGATGAAGCGGGTCTCACCAGCGGAGGGGATGCCGTAGGTGACGCCATCCGCCTTGGAGATACCGTTGCGGTACGCCGCCATGATGTCCTCATAGTCGAACCATTCAGGGGTCTTGTTGGCGTTGTTGAGGTAGTCCTCAAGGGGAACCAACACGTTCTTGGATGCAAACTCGTTGATCCAGAAGGCGTCCACCATCAGCACGTCATAGGCGCCGCCGGAGGTGGCATCGGTCAATTCCTTCTGCTTGAGGTTGGTCTCCTCCACCACGTCCCACTGAACATTGATGCCGGTGAGCTCGGTGAACTCATCCACCATGTCCTGGAAGGCCGTCGTGGAGGGATGGGAAGCCATGGCCGCGGTGATGGTGGTTCCATCATACTTGGCCTTCATGGCCTCGCTCCACTTCTCCAAAGTGGAGATGTCAACGGGTTCCCCACTGTCGCTGGTGGAAGAACCGTCGCCGGTGTTGTTGCAGGCAGCCATACCCAGCACCATTGCCAGGCACAACAAAACTGCCAACAACGCTGACATTCTTTTGCGCATACTTCAACTCTCCTTTTTTGGTTTTTGTTGATATCGCCGCAAAAAGCAGCGATTTGGGATCACAATCTAGCACCAATCAACTAATTTCAATATATATTCTTTTTCTGCATTTGTATTTATCAAAAATCACGCAGAGTTTGTACAATATTCTTCCAAATCTGGAGTAACACCCAGTCCGCGCCAAAACTTTGAGTGAATAGGATAGAATAAATATTCATTTATTCGTCACAAGAATTAGAAAAAAGGAAAAATATCTGGTGCAACTTTCGAGATTTTCCATGGGATATTCCCAAAAAAGCATGGAAGATAGAGTTGCGTTTTTTGAATTTCTTTTTATAGAATCATTGCCACGTTTCCTGTGGTCAATTCTGCAAAGTGGTCCTTCTATCCACGGGACAAACACGGACTTGAAGGGAATTTTACAAAAAGTTGATGAAACTTTTGACAAAGTTTTTCCATGGAACCTTCCAATTCTTCTGCAGACAAAACAGTCCCCTGGACCCACGGGTCCAGGGGGACCGTCAACAAAATCACAAATGTATAATTCCTACAGCAGCGCCCGGGCCTTCACCGACTTTTCATACCCGCTGGGGGTCATGTTGGTGTGGAGCTTAAAGGTACGGGAAAAGTAGTGGATGGAGCCAAACCCCAGCATCTCTGCAATCTCGGTATAGCGGTACTTACCCTCGCTGATCAGCCGCTTGGCCTCGGCCACCTTCATCTTATTGAAATATTTGATAATGCCATCCCCTGTATGCTCCTTAAAGACCTTTTCCACATAGCTCTTGGAGAAGGAGACCTGGCTGCAGATCTCATCCAAAGTGATGGAGCGGTAAAGGTTCTGGTTGAGGATCTCCGCAATGGCCTCCACCAGGCGTTTCTCATTCTGCCGCCGGCCCCGGGTGTCCGCCACAGGCTGGGTCTGGGGGGCGGTGTTGCTGCCAATGAGCTGGATCAGCAGCAGCTCCAGCAGATTTTTGACCACCTGCTCCTGGCCAAAGGGGGCGTCCTCCCGCTTGACCAGCTGGGTCTGATCCATAATATCGTAGGGCGGGGCAAACAACAGCTGGCCCTCCTGCCAGAGGCGAGCCACCAGATCCCGCTCCTTGTGGTTCAAATGCAACACTTTTTTATTGAAAAACTCCATGGCCGGGCTGGAGCACTCAAAGCTGACAATCAATACATTGGCAAAGCTCCCACAGGCGAAGACGTTGTGCATCTCCATCGGCTGGTGGAACACCATGTCCCCCTGGCTCATGTGGTGGGTTTTGGCTCCGGCGCTGGCCTGGATCTCTCCATAGTCCACATAGACCAGCTCCCAAAAGTCATGGCTCTCCCCAACCCCTTGAAAATCCTTCACATACTCAAAATAGTGCAGCGAGATCATCTCTTTTACCTCGAGCACCGGACACAGGGGGGTTCTCACAAAATCTCTCATTCTCTTTCACCCCAATCCATTGTAGTATACCATCTTTCGAGAAAAAGCTCAAACCCTCCCCCTCTTTTCTTGACAGGGCAAAGTTTGACCCGCTATACTGCCCTTAACGATTCCGTTCAACGCCCACACCCATGCCATCAGAAGGGAGGCACACCATGCCCAATTCCGCAGATCAAAAGCGCAGGCTCCTGGAGCTGCTCCGGCTCCTGCTGGAGCGCACCGATGAAGACCATCCCCTGAGCGCCCAGGAGCTGGCCCAGCTGCTGGAGGAACAGTGCCACATCCCCGCCCAGGCCAGAGGGGTCCTGGGGGATCTGGAGCTTCTGAACCGCTGGGGGGTGGACCTGGCCTGGGATTCTGCCCAGCCGCCCCGATGCCATGTGGCCAACCGCACCTTTGCCCTGCCGGAGCTCAAGCTCTTGGTGGACGCGGTGCAGTCCTCCAAGTTCATCACCAAGAAGAAGAGCGATGAACTCATCAAAAAGTTGGAGAGCCTTGCCAGCGTCCACCAGGGCCGCCTGCTCCAGCGGCAGGTGTATGTGGCCAACCGGATCAAGACCATGAACGAGAGCATCTACTCCAACATCGACGCCATTCACAGCGCCATCGACGGGGACCGGAGGATCTCCTTCCTCTATTTTGAATATACCATCACCAAGGAGCGGCGGTTCCGCCACCAGGGGCAGCGGTATCTGGTGAGCCCCTACGCCCTGGCGTGGGAGGATGAAAACTACTATCTTATCGCCTACGACAGCCGCGCGAACCGCATCAAACATTACCGGGTGGACAAGATGGTGGACATCCAGGTGGAGGATCTGATTCGGGCGGGACAGGAGGACTTTGACCGCTTTGACATGGCCCTGTACACCAAGAAGATGTTTGGCATGTACGGCGGCCAGGAGCAGGTGGTCAAGCTCCGTCTGGCCAACCGGCTCATTGGGGTGGTGTTGGACCGGTTTGGCAAGGATCTCTCCATCGGCCGCGCGGGGGAGGATCACTTCACCGTCAGCCTGCCGGTGGTGGTGAGCCCCCAATTTTTCGGCTGGGTCTTTGGCCTGGGGCCGGATGCGGCCATCCTCGCCCCCCAGGGGGTGGTGGAGGAGATGCGTGTTTACCTTCAAAAGGTCCTCTCCCTGTACCCGGAGCCCGGCCAATAACTTCCCCATTTGCAGAAAAAGGGGCGCCGCCAGTATTTGGCAGCGCCCCTTTGTGTGGTGGGATCAAACGATTAGTAGTTCTGGGCCCTCAGCTCAAAGTAGGCCTGGGGATGGTCGCAGACGGGGCAGACCTGAGGGGCCTTGTCCCCCACATGGATGTGCCCGCAGTTGCGGCAGATCCACACCTGCTTGTTGGCCTTCTGGAACACCTCGGACTTGTTCAGGTTGTCCAGCAGAGCCAGATACCGCTCCTCGTGCTCCTTCTCAATGGCGCCCACCATCTCGAAGAGGGCGGCGATGCGGTCAAAGCCCTCCTCCTTGGCCACCTTGGCAAAGCCGGCGTACATGTCGGTCCACTCGTAGTTCTCACCG
>CAJFOV010000002.1 GCA_904397835.1 Candidatus Aristotella avistercoris | reverse complement strand
CGGAAGCAGAAGTGGTATGTTTATGAGGTTTCCGGCGACCGTGCGGTCATCAACAAGAATGAGAGCGGCACTAACGCTATCATGTCCCCGGTGCGGGTCTCTGACCTGGCGCTGGCAGGGAGCGCGGCGGTGACCTACCGCATCCACACCGTGGTCAAGGGCGACACTCTCTGGGGCATCGCCGAGAAGTACCTGGGCAGCGGCATCCGCTACAAGGAGATCAAGACCCTCAACGGTCTTGACAGCGACACCATCTACAGTGGTCAGAAGTTGAAGATTCCGGGCTAAATATTCGCTCCAACTGAAGGGGTGCAGTCATGTTTTTCGTGGCTGCACCCCTTTATTTTTTGCCTTTTGGGCCAAATCCCTGCGTCCTGTCCAGATGGATCGGTGAGGAGATGCCTCAGATTGGAGGAACACGCCATGACCACAGAGCAAGCGCAGCAAATATCCTATCTTCGATACGCAGGGAAAAGCTACAGAGATATCGCCGGAATGCTACGGCTAAGAGAAGCCACCGTGAAGACCCACTGCTCCCGGCATGGCTTGACGGATAAATCTATTGAAATGCTCCGGGAGGCAAAGG
This sequence comes from Candidatus Aristotella avistercoris, assembly GCA_904397835.1. GTDB lineage: Bacteria > Bacillota > Clostridia > Oscillospirales > Ruminococcaceae > Aristotella > Aristotella avistercoris. The sequence goes on along the minus strand of CAJFOV010000002.1, from coordinate 60,045 downwards.
GAGCGGCTGTATGCCCTTGCTGCGGAAGCGTTATCGTTCAAATTCCAAAACAGAAACCACGCAAATTCTGCTCGGATAAGTGCAGGTACGATTGGTGGAATAGAAATCAAAGCCTCAGAAGGAATCAGGACGAATACAGCCATGTCTGCGCGATGTGCGGAAAGGAGTTTTACAGCTATGGGAGCAAAAAGCGTAAGTATTGTAGCCGCCGGTGCTATCTCGCCGCCAGATACGGCAATGAGGGCCTATCCGCTGACGGCAAATGAAATTGCAGAAAACGAGGGGTTCTTTGTGGCGATATCGATTTTCCGATCCATGCGTGAAAAGGGTTTGATTTCAAGCGATGAATACGACCAGATTCATACAAGAATCGCCAATAAAAGTCCGTCTGTTTTGTCGGATTTATATCGGTAAAATAACTGGATATATCCCCTTTTCAGAGGTAATATGTGACACTGAAAGGGGGTGTTTCTCATGATGACCGACGAGCAAAAAGCCCATATCCTTCAGCTTCACGCCATGGGAGTGGGCTATACCTCCATCGGCAAGGAAATGGGCATAAAGCGCGATACAATCAAATCGTTTATCAGCCGGAACAAAAACGCCCTGCCCACGACAAGATGTGATTTTTGCGGAAGAAGAATCGTTCAGATTCCCAAGCAGAAGCCGAAGCGGTTTTGCAGTGACCAATGCCGTATGAGGTGGTGGAGCAGCCACCAGGAAGAAATCAACCGAAAGGCCTACCACACCTTCACTTGCAATTACTGCGGAAAGGAATTCACGGTTTATGGGAAAAAGGACGCAAAGTACTGCTCGGTCGAATGCTACGGTAAAGCGCGTGCGAGAGCCTACGAAGCCTCGAGGCAAAAACTTAAAGCGGACGCAGTATCTTGCGGAGCGGCATTACAGGATTTGCCTGCAGGTTGTGTCTGCGCTTCTTGCCGATGGTTTGTTAACGGAAAAAGAAGCTGTCCGTGTAAGGAAAGGGCTGAAAAAGATGTATAAACCTGTAGTCGGCGCGCTGACCGAAGACGATAGCTGGAAGGAGGTGCGGTAATGCAGATCAGCTATATCAAAAAAACGGAAGACCCGATTCCAAAGAAGCTGCGCGTGGCGGCTTATGCGCGGGTTTCCAGCGGCAAGGACGCCATGCTCCATTCACTATCCGCGCAGATTACTTTTTACAGCGGCCTGATACATCGCAACCCGGATTGGGAGTACGCCGGCGTTTACGCCGATGAAGCCGTAACGGGAACCAAGGCTTCAAGGCCCGAATTTCAGAGACTGCTGTGCGACTGTAATGCTGGGAAAATAGACTTGATCCTTACGAAGTCTCTCTCCCGGTTTGCGAGAAATACCGTCACAACGCTTCAAACTGTGCGAGAGCTCAAAGAGTGCGGCGTGGATGTCTGGTTCGAGCGGGAAAATATCCACTCGTTAAGCGAAGACGGAGAGTTTATGCTCACGCTGCTCTCCGCTTTCGCCCAGGAGGAAAGCCTGTCGGCAAGCGAGAACCAGAAGTGGAAAATACGCAAGAATTTTTCGGAAGGACAGCCTACCCCCACAAGAATACTGGGCTACAAGCTGGTGGGTGACCGCTTCGAGGTGATTCCTGCGGAGGCTGCCATCGTAAAGCGTATTTATACGGATTATCTGTCCGGCTTAGGCCTTACCGCGATTTGCAAGAAACTGATGAACGACGGGGTTCCCACCAAGAACGGTGGTCAGTGGCGGGAATCGGTGATTCGGTCGATTCTCACGAATGAAAAATATGTGGGAGACATACTGTTGCAAAAATCTTATGTGACAGACCACATCAGTAAAAAACAGGTTCGCAACAACGGTGAACTCCCGCAATACTATGTGAAAAACGCCCATGAACCCATCATTGACCGTGAGATATTTGCAATAGTGCAGAATGAAATGCAGCGGCGGTCTTCGGCGTATCCGCACGCACGTTGCTCTGACACAGCCCTACACGAATTTGCCGGTAAAATCCTGTGTGGGAAGTGTGGCTGTAAATACCGCAGAAAAAAATTAGCATCCGGCAAGGTGGTCTGGATTTGCCCTACATTCAATCGGCTGGGGAAAGCATACTGCGCTTCCCAGCAGATTCCGGATGCAATCCTTCGGGATTTGGTCAGTGGCATAGCGTTTGACCATATCTGCGTCCCCTGTGCCAACACCGTGACCATTATCACAAAATCCGGAGAGGAAATCACCAGGACATGGGAGAACCCTTCGCGGTCTGAAAGCTGGACGCCGGAAATGAGGGAAAAAGCAAGGCAAAGGAGTATTATACATGGCAAAAAGAGAAGTAACGATTATTCCGGCGATTAAACCAAAATATGCGTCTAAAGCAACGGAAGTGGGCAGAAAACGCCGGGTGGCGGCATATGCCCGCGTATCTACGGACAGCGATGAGCAGTTTACGAGCTTCGAAGCGCAGGTTGATTACTACACCAAGCTGATCAACGCCAGAGAGGACTGGGAATTTGTCGAGGTGTACACGGACGAAGGCATATCAGGCACAAGCACCAAGCACCGTGCGGGATTCAATCGAATGGTAAGCGACGCTCTGGAGGGCAAAATCGACCTCATCGTTACCAAATCTATCAGTCGGTTTGCCCGCAACACCATCGACACCTTAACCACCGTGAGACGGCTAAAGGAAAAAGGCGTAGAGGTCTACTTTGAAAAAGAAAACATCTACACCCTGGACAGCAAGGGTGAGCTGCTGATTACCATCATGTCCTCCATCGCCCAGGAAGAAAGCCGTTCCATTTCGGAGAATGTGACCTGGGGACAGAGAAAGCGGTTTTCAGACGGGAAAGTCAGCCTCCCTTATAAAAAATTCCTCGGCTATGAAAAAGGTGAGGACGGGTATCCCAAAGTCGTGGAAGAAGAAGCAAAGGTTGTCCGCATGATTTACCGGCTTTTTCTGGAGGGGGAAACGCCCTCCGGAATTTGCCACATTTTGATGGCGCAGGGCATCCCATCGCCCGGCGGCGGGGACAAGTGGCATAAATCCACCATTGACAGCATCCTCACAAATGAAAAGTATAAGGGGGATGCGCTTTTGCAGAAAAAGTTCACGATTGATTTTCTTTCCAAAAAGCAGAAAATCAATGAGGGCGAAGTGCCGCAGTATTATGTGGAGGGAAGCCACGAAGCAATTGTGTCTCCGCAGGTCTTTGACTTGGTGCAGTTTGAAATCCAGAGACGGAAGGAACTGCCCACAAAATACAGCGCCGTAAATCCCTTTTCCAGCAGAATCATATGCGGTGAATGTGGTGGGCTGTATGGCAGCAAAGTCTGGCACGCCACGGACAAATACAAGCGTACCGTCTGGATCTGCAACCGCCGGTACAGAAAGGGAACCATCGCGGGAACCGGATGCCATACGCCGCATCTTACGGAAGCGGAAATCAAAGCGGCTTTTCTGGGAGCCTTTAATAAGTGCATCCGCAATAAAGCCGAGATCATTGAAAATTGCCGGATTGCCCTGGCTGAAATTACCGATACTGTGGAGCTGGAACGAAAGGCGGCGGAATTGTCCGAAGAATGCGAAGCCGCAGCGGGACTGATTCGCAAGTGTGTGGAGGAGAACGCGCATATCTCGGTCGATCAAAACGCATACGCCGAAAGATACGGGGCATTGGCGGAAAGATACGCAAAATATAAAGAGCGGCTTGACGCCACCAATATGGAAATCAGCAGGCGGAATATTCGCAAAAGCCAGATCGCGTTCTTCCTGGATGAACTTGCCAAGAGCAAGGAACTGGTCACGGAATTCAGCACCGGGCTGTGGAACACGGTCGTTGACTCCGTGACAGTCTATTCCAGGAGCAAGGTGGTATTCCGCTTCAAGGGCGGCGCGGACGTCACATGGAAAATCGTATAATATAAGAATCCGCAACGAGCGCGGCAGGAAGATTCCGGCGCTCATTGCGGATTTTTCACGATAATACGAAAGATGACCATTCCTACACGAAAGGCAGACAGCCGCAGCAGCGGTTACAGCCCCGGATTAGACAGCTTCCAGGCGATATTCCCAGGCACCGTTTTCCGCTTTGCGCGGCGGCGCCAAAAAGGTATGATTACACGATAGGATACGTCAATACCGTTGTATCAAGGGCTTGTGCGAAGCTTCGGTTACAAAGCAAGAACGCTGATAAAGACACAGTTTGTATCCTTATCAGCGTTCTTATTTGGCGGAAAGAGAGGGATTCGAACCCTCGGTGGGTTTATAGCCCACACACGATTTCCAGTCGTGCGCCTTAGACCAGCTCAGCCATCTTTCCACAGGCGTATTACTGCTCAACGCTTAATTAGTATACCGGACAAAGGCACAAATGTCAAGCCCCTTTTTTCTCTATGCGCATATTTCTATCAGACAGGCACCTTGAGGGGCAATTGACAGGCTGTTCCGACAGTCCCTGCCAGCGGGCATCTTCCTTTTGAAGATGCCCGCTGGATCTTTATTGGACATTCCCTTCCATTTGGCCGGGCGTTGTCCTATCCGCGCAAATCGGCATTCCAATCAAAGATGATCCCCGTTTTTGGGTCCATCTCAAACTCATATTGAATTTCATCGTGGTACAGGCGGCCCTCATAGCGGTCACGGCCGTCCTCCGCCTCCTGCCGGATGGAGACCTGGGAGCCATCAGCTCCTGGCACCTTGGCTGCTACAAGGTCCTTTGCCTCCTCCAATGTGACAGGGCTGCCACCCAAGGTGTCCAGCCACTCCTCATCCACCTCATAGTCCGCTCCAACAATCCGGCCATCTGCAATGGACACCTCAAAATCATAGTCGCCATACTGGGTTTCAAATTCAATTTTGTAGACGGGAATTCCCCCCTCGGTGTCCTGCTTGATCTGAACGTGGTAGGCATCTTCCTGCGGCACACTGGCGTTTTCAAATGCCAAAGCCAGGGCAGCCTCCTGATCCACCGGCTGGGTATCTGCGTGATCTATATCGAATCCCAGCTGTTGGTCAGGGGATGACGTTCCACTCCCCTGGGCAATGGATTGCTGAGGGGCGCTGTCACCGCCTGCCTGGTCTGGGGATCCTGACGCCGTACCACATGCTGACAACATGAAAGAAAGGGCCACACAGGCCAAAAGAATTCGCGCGCTCTTTTTTTGAATGGAAAACATCTGTCATTCTCCTTTCCTCCTCGCCGGGAGCACTGTTTCTATTTTATTCTATCAAATTTGTGGGAGAGGAGCAATCGCTCCCCCACGAATAGTTTGAGCCAATCAAAGGGACAAGATGCAAAAGATACAGGAGAAATCCGCAGAATTTTTGAGGGATTTGGAGAAATCCAGAGTTTTTTTGGGGCTCCTTTGGGTTTAATCAAGAAAAATCGAGAAAATTTGCAGAAAATGCTTGACATTTTCATTTTTTCTGTTATATTAAGCATTGCTGTTTTCGCATCTATAAAACAGAAAAGCATGGCGCCATAAGTACACCATCTAAGAACGGGCATTTTGCAACGATTAGAACCAAACCTTTTGCGGGGAGAGGTGTCAAAAGGCGCTGTGGGCTGGCAAGGTTTTCTCTTGGGAGGGAGGTCTCCCTCTCAGCGTGCGGCGCATTGCGCCGTACCCGGTTCACGCCCGGGAAAATGTTCTTGAAGGCTTAAAATCCGCAAAGGGGGATGCAGAATTGGAAAATCAAGTATTAATCAGCCTGAAAAACATTGTCGTGACCTATGACGATGAGCAGGTGCTCAACGGCATGAACCTCGACATCCGCGACAAGGAATTTGTCACACTGCTCGGCCCGTCCGGCTGTGGGAAAACAACAACACTGCGTATCATCGGTGGTTTTGTGGAGCCCACGTCGGGGGAAATTTTTTTTGACGGCAAAAAGATCAATGATTTGCCGCCCCACAAACGTCCGGTGAACACGGTATTTCAGCGCTACGCCCTATTTCCGCATCTGAATGTGTTCGACAACGTGGCCTTTGGCCTGAAAATTCAAAAACTGCCCGAGAAGGAGATCCGCACCCGTGTGCTGGACATGCTCTCTCTGGTGAACCTCAAGGGCTATGAGAAGCGCCGGATCAATCAGCTCTCCGGCGGCCAGCAGCAGCGGGTGGCCATCGCCCGCGCCCTGGTAAACCACCCCAAGGTTCTGCTGCTGGACGAGCCCCTGGGCGCCCTGGACCTGAAGCTGCGCAAGGAGATGCAGCTGGAGCTCAAGCGCATCCAACAGTCCCTGGAGATCACCTTTATCTATGTCACCCACGACCAGGAGGAGGCCCTGACCATGTCCGACCGGATCGTGGTGCTCAAGGACGGGGATATCCAGCAGATCGGCACCCCGGTGGACATCTACAACGAGCCCGCCAACGCCTTTGTGGCGGACTTTATCGGGGAGAGCAACATTGTGGACGGCATCATGAAACAGGACTGCCTGGTGCAGTTTGCCGGCCAGGACTTTGTCTGTGTGGACAAGGGCTTTGACCCCATGGAGCAGGTGGATGTGGTGATCCGTCCTGAGGACTTTAAAATCGTTCCTGCCGAGCAGGGCAAGCTCACCGGCGTGGTGCAATCGGTTCTGTTTAAGGGGGTGCACTACGAGATGGTTGTGGAAGGGTCCGGCTATGAGTGGCTGGTTCATTCCACCCTCTGCGAGGAGCCCGGGGCCTATGTGGGCCTGGATCTGATCCCGGATGACATCCACATCATGAGAAAGATGGAGGTGGAGTAGTCATGCGATCCAAAGCTGCCTCCATCCCCTATTTAATCTGGATGGTCCTGTTTACGGTGATTCCCCTGGGACTGGTGGTCTTTTTTGCCTTCACCGACACCAGTGGGAACTTCACCATCGCTAACATCTCCCAGGTGGGCCAGTATATGCCGGTGCTCATGCGCTCCATCTGGCTGAGTCTGATCGCCACGGTGATTTGCCTGGTTGTGGCCTATCCCCTGGCCTACATCATGTCCCGGCGCAAATCCTATCAGCAGCGCACCCTGCTCATGTTGGTGATGCTGCCCATGTGGATGAACTTTTTGCTGCGCACCTATGCCTGGATGACCCTCTTGGAGCGCAACGGCGTCATCAACCGGCTGCTGGGGCTCATCGGCCTTGGGCCCTTTGAGATGATCAACACCCAGGGGGCTGTGGTGTTGGGCATGGTCTACAACTACCTGCCCTTTATGATCATCCCGCTGTACACCATCATGACCAAAATTGACAACAGCGTCATTGAGGCCGCCCAGGATCTGGGGGCCAACACGGGCAATGTGTTTGCACGGGTCATCATTCCCCTGAGTGTGCCCGGCATCACCACCGGCATCACCATGGTGTTTGTCCCGGCGGTGTCCACCTTTATCATCTCCCGCATGCTGGGCGGTGGCAGCAATCTGCTCATCGGTGATCTGATCGACATGCAGTTCCTGGGCGCGGCCTACAACCCCAACCTGGGGTCCGCCATCTCCCTGGTGCTCATGGTGGTCATCCTCATCTGCATGAGTGTCACCAACCAGTTTGATTCCAGTGAAGGAAGGGAGGAGATGATGGTATGAGAAAAGAACGTTGGTATTCCAAACTTTATGTGTGGGTGGTCATGCTCTTTCTCTATGCTCCCATCTTTGTGCTGATTGCCTACTCCTTCAACGCCAACAAGAGCCGGGGCAAATGGACCGGTTTCACTCTGAATTGGTACAATGAGCTGTTCCACAACGAGCTAATCATCCAATCGCTCATCAACACCCTCATTGTGGCCCTGTTTGCCTCGGTGATTGCCACTGTGTTGGGCACAGCCGCCGCTCTGGGGATCAATGGCATGAAAAAACGCAGCCGTGCCCTGGTGATGAACCTGACCTACATGCCCATCATCAACCCGGAGATTGTCACAGGTGTCTCCCTGATGCTGCTGTTCGTCAGTGCCCGGGCCATTTTGGGCGAATTCGAACTGGGCTTTGTCACCCTGCTGCTGGCTCACATTTCCTTCTGCACCCCCTATGTGATCCTCAATGTCCTGCCGAAATTGCGGCAGATGGACCGGTTCACCTATGAGGCGGCGCTGGATTTGGGCTGCAGCCCCCGCATGGCCTTCTTCAAAGTGGTAATTCCAGAGATCATGCCCGGCATTACGGCAGGCTTTCTGATGGCCCTGACCTACTCGGTGGATGATTTTATCATCAGCTACTTCAACTCCGGCAGCAGCTTCCAGACCTTGCCCATCACCATCTACTCCATGACCCGCAAGCGTCTGAGCCCGGAGATCAACGCCCTGTCCACCATCATCTTTGCGGTGATTCTTCTGATTTTGCTGTTGGTGAACATCAACGGGTCCCGCAAGGAGCGCGCTGCTACCAAAAGGAGGGTTGAGGGATGAAAAAACGCCTGAAACGCCTGCTCGCCTGCACTTTGGCACTGGCACTTACTGTCATCTGCGCCTCGCCCGCCATGGCCACCACAGAGGTGGAGGTGACGGACCCGGACTACTACACCAAGTTCCAGGGACAGAACATCACGCTGAATGTCTACAACTGGGGGGAGTACATCTCCGATGGCTCCGATGACTCCCTGGATGTAAACAAGGCCTTTGAGGAACTCACCGGCATCAAGGTCAACTACACCACCTTTGACACCAATGAGTCCCTCTATGCAAAGCTGCGCAGCGGCGGAGCTTCCTATGATATCATCATTCCCTCTGACTATATGGTCAGCAAGATGATCCAGGAGGATATGCTGGAAAAGTTGGATTTCAGCCAGATCCCCAACTTTCAGTATATCGATGAGAGCTATGTCAACCCGGATTATGACCCCACCAACGAGTACTCGGTCCCCTACACCTGGGGTACGGTGGGCATCATCTACAACACCAACCTGGTGACCGAGCCGGTGACCAGCTGGGATATCCTGTGGGATGAGGACTACGCTGGCGATATCCTCATGTTCAGCAACTCCAGGGACGCCTTTGGTATCGCCCTGAAGAAGCTGGGGTACTCTATGAACACAGAGGACCCGGATGAGCTCCAGGAGGCTGCAGATCTCCTCAAGGAGCAGAAGCCCCTGGTGCAGGCCTATGTCATGGACCAGATCTTTGACAAGATGCAGGGCGGAGAGGCTGCCCTTGCCCCCTACTATGCAGGGGACGCCCTGACCATGATTGCCGACAGCCCCGAGCTGGCCTTTGCCGTGCCCGAGGAGGGGACCAACATCTTCTTTGATGCCATCTGTATCCCCAAGGGGGCCAAAAACGTGGAGGCCGCCCACATGTACATCAACTTTTTGTGCGAGCCCGAGGTTGCTGCAGCAAACATTGAGTACATTTGCTACTCCACCCCCAACAGCGCTGCCTACGAGCTGTTGGATGAGGAGACCGCAAACAGCCCCATCTCCTACCCGCCCCAAGAAATCTTGGATAAAGCGGAGGCCTTTGTCAATCTTTCTGAAGATACCAACCTGTTGCTGGAATCCCTGTGGACTGAGGTGCTCACCGACGACCAAAGCTACAACACCTGGGCCATGCCCCTATTTTTAGCGGCAGGTATCCTCTTTTCCATCGGGGTCAATGTGGCCCGGCGGATCCGGAAAAAGAAGGAACAGATGTATTAAAGGGATGATTCCCTCAAAAAATTGGACCGCTCTCCCTGTGGGAGAGCGGTCCAATTCATTATTTTACTGCCGTGATTTTAAAAGGGGCCTGGGATAGCGGAAGAGGCCATCCCTGGTGCAGTAGACATACAGATCCCCACGCAGGGGCAGCTGGGGCAGGCGGACCGCACAGTCCTGCTCCGGGTACAGGCGGCGCAGCACCAGCAGGTCCCCCGTCAAATAGGCCACAAAGGCGAGATAATGGTCCTTGCGCATGGGGTGATCCCAGGTAAGATACAGCTCACCATCCATTTCCTGAACCGTCATGGCAGGCGCCTGCTCCCGCGGGGATTCTGGCAGGGGATCCAACGTGCGCCCGCAGCAGGAGACATCCGCCCGGCCTGTGGAAAAGAGCAGGTTGCCACAGACGGGGCAGACATAGAGCCTTCCCCGGTGGACCGCCCCCGCATCCGGCCGGTTGGGGGTGATCTCTCCCGCCATCATTTTGGCCAGATCCGCCCCCAGTAGCGTGGACAGTGCCGGCCAGAGGGCCAGGTCCGGACAGCCGGAGCCACACTCCCACTTGGACACGGTCTTGGGCAGAACCCCCAGCGCGTCCGCCAGCTCCCGCTGGGTCATATTCCGCTCCCTGCGCAGGGATGCAATGAGCTTTCCAATCTTTTCACAATCCATCAGAATACCTCCTTCTCAAAGCCTTCTCTATTTTAGAGGGCAGAAAAGGAAAAATCAATCCACGCTCCGTGGAGAATCACTGGGTGCCGTCCATTTTAAGGGGATCCCATCTATCCCCGTGCCAGCGCCTCCCGCAGTCCCCTGAGATAGGTCCGGCTCACCGGCAGCTCCATCCCGTTGGCCAGAGAGAGGCGGTTGCCCTCCAGCCGGCGGATGTGCCGCCGGTTCACCAGATAACTCTGGTGACATCGGAGAAAGCCAGCCCCCGCCAAAGCCTGCTCCAAGGGATCCAGGCGGCCATAGAAGGCAAGGGGACTCTCCACCATGTGGGCGACCACTTTGCGCTGTTTGCTCTCCAGATAGTAGATCTGGCAGAGGGGCAGGCGAACGTTGCACCGCTGGATGCGCACTGTCAAAAAATCCGCGTCCCGGCTCTCCCGCTCCTGCAGGTAGCGGCCCACAACCTCCTGAAGTCTGGCGGGATGCAGAGGTTTGAGCAGGACATCAAATGCGTGATAGCGGTACCCCTCGGCCAGGTGGCAGACGTGGCTGCCCAAGAGAATCAGGTCCGCCTGGGGGGCCGATTCCCGAATCTTCGCCGCCGCCTCCATCCCGGCAAGGGGGCTCACCTCCAAAAAAATGAGTTGAAAGGGTGCAGTCCCTGCCAACTGGTCCAGCAGATCCTCCTTGTTATCAAAGGATAGCAAACGGTAGTCCACCCGGTCAAACAACAGCTTTTCCAGCTCCTGACAGAGAACATGGCGCTCCGCAGGGTTTGGATCACAGATTGCAACTTGAAGCATTCCTCTTTCCCCCTCCAAACACAAAAGGGAACAGGCCAAAGCCTGTTCCCTTCTATTGTACCTGGAGCCAGGTCGATTGCCAAGGTGTGCCAGCAGTTGTGCCTGTAAAAGCTGACTTTTTGGCACAGGTCCCTACCGGAAGCTGTCCAACAGACCCGTCTCGTCGTAGCAGACCAGCGTCATCTGCTCATCCACGCCACTGTAGGATCCCCAGTGCCACACACCGCAGAGAGTGGTCAGTGTTCCGCCGGACAGGGTGTAGCGCTCCACAGGTTTGCAAGCGATGCTGGTGCGGTCAAAGGTCATCTGCTGTTGGGCCAGTTCCTGGCTGTATTCCTTCATCACCGGCCGGTCCTCATTCATCCAGATGCCCCGCAGGTTGTTGTCCTGTAGCCCCATCTGTGCCAGAGCCTCCTGGTAGCTGCTGCGGTAGGCCTCCAGCTGATCCGCCGGGGGCTCCTCTGTTTGCCCCTCCCAGACATACTCCAGAACCTCGGACCAGCCATACGGATTCACTGGACCATAGTTGCTGTTGAGCAGGCCATCCAGCACCAGTTGGGAGGCTGCAGTGTAGCAGGAGAAGGCGCCATGGAACTCGTTGCACTCCACCCCGCCGGTGACCTGCAGCGCCCCGTCATAGGTCAGCTGCAGGGTACCGAACACCAGGGAGTTGAGCTCATAGTGTGTATCTACATAGAGAACCGTTCCTGTCTCCCCGGCCCCTCTGGCAAAATGGACGGCGGAATCAGTTATAGAGGCGGTCAAAGCCGGCATCTGGAAGGAGATCTCATCCGCCAGATACACAGTGTCCTTCTGTGCATTCCACTCATAGACAGCGACATAGAACCGGGTTTGGCTCCAATCGGGATCGTTCGCCGCCTGGGTGTCCAGGCGGACCGTCAGGAGTTCCTGGACGCCATCCTCGTCATAGTCGTACAGGTCGCCGCAGAGCAGGCCGGTGAGCCGCTGGGGATCCACCAGCTCCTCCCCGCCGCCGTATCCGGTCACCTTTGTATACTGCTCCTCCCCAGCGGGGATGATCCCGTACTCCGCCACCAGCTGCTCCAACTGTTCCTGAAGCGGCTCCAGCTCCTTTGCAGGTTGGATCTCCTCCTGGGAGGAATCTTCTCCGGTGGGCGTCATTTCCACTGTATTGAGCAAATAATTCTGGGTATCCTCCGCGCCTTGCTCCGGGATGGTGGTCACCCATCCGATGTATTCCTGGTATCCCGTTGCCCGAACCCGGATGGGGTAGTCTGCACCCCCGTCAAAAAGGCGGATGCTGCACATTCCCCTGTCATTTGCCAGCAGGTTCAGGGCGCCCCAGAGGTTGTCCACATCCTCAACCTCTGTCTCAGGGAAAGGATCCCAATCAGAATAGAGAATCACATCCGCCGCCTCAATCGGCTCCTGTGTGGTTTGATCCACGACCTGAATCAGGCAGGTGGAGGCCTCCTTCAGGATCCCCACAGCCTGTAGGCCCTCATAGAGCTGTTCCGTTTGACGGATGGTGAGGTCGCCGGATTCCTCCATCATCTGGCCGCTGGCCACCAGGGCGTAAGAGAAATCTTCAAAACCCGCATCTTCAGGCAACAGGAAGAGGGCCCGGTAGACCAGGCGGGACATCTTTTCCATGGCCTCCTCCACCGGCATGCCGTCCTCCCGCCAGTCCTGCCACGTCTGATACATGGCATAGGAGACGATGGTGCTGGCAGCGTGGCCATCTACGTTACCCTCAGAGTAGTCGTTGTAGTGGTAGATCAATCCCGTTCCACCGGGGTAGAGCTGGCGGACAGCGTTGGTCCAATCCGGATCCTTCCCAGTGGCAAAGGCCTCAGACAGTTCCCCAAAGATATCGCTGATGGCCTCCCTCAGGGCACCGCCTGCGCCGGTATCGGCGCTGGAGATATGGCTGATGGTTTGCTCCACCCCATGGGCATACTCATGGACAGTGGTATTGGGATTTTGCGCATACGTCTTTCCTACATTACCGAAGTAGAAGATTACCCCGGTATATTGTCCAGCGTATGTGATAACGTTGTCCTTTTGAATGGAGAGATCGCCCTGAAGGATGCCCTGGCTGTTGTAGACCAGTTTCAAAGGGGCCTGCATTCCGTTGAAGCCATCCCGCTCCAGGACTTGGTCGAAGTAGTCATAGGCAAGGCACGCCCCTGAGAGCACTTGGAGCCAACCCTCCTGTGCAGCGCCCAGTTCCGGTGTCGCGGCGACCTCATCCAGCATTCCCTCCGACACAGTGATCCCAGTGGGACCAAACAATCCCCCATCCTGCATGGAGTGCAGCTCCACAAGGGCTTCCCGGTCATCCCACTCCAGGTTCAGAACCGCCAGATGGCCCTGGGCGTCATAGAGAGTCAAACAGCGTGCCTCATCCTGGAAGAGGTAGGTCCCTGTGTCCTGGTCATAGGGCAGCTCCAGCTGACCAGGGTAGCCGTCCACCGCCACCGTGCCGCTCAGATCCAGTCCACCAGGCTCCATGTGGAGGAACTCTCCTGTGTGAGCATCCAAAATTACTGTCCGACCATCTCCTATGGCGCTGGAGGACACCTGCACCTGGTAGGCCAGATGCGGCGTAAGATCCTCTTCCAAATAGAGGATCAGCATTCCCGGCACGCCAATGGAAATCTCCTCCTCCCGCCAGGAGAGATGCCGGGCCAGGGAGGGCTTGGCTGCCCCCTCCAGGGCCTCTCCCTGGAGGGTGGGCGTGGTATTCAGGCCGTCCAGGGGCACAATATCCCCGCCGGCCGCCTGGACAGCGCCATTCGCATCTGTCAGCAGGGATACCCGGTGGCCATACACCGGGATGCCATCATACACCTGCTGCAGGTGATAAAAGGTCTCTCCGCCCAGGGTGACCTCCTGGTCCAGCACCAGATTCTCTTCCGCATCGCACAGCCCCAAGGTCACAGCGGCCTGAATGGCCTGATCCCCATTCTGTACGGTGATGGTCTCTTGGATCTGATATAGACCCGTATAGTCCTCATTGAGATAGACCCCCAGGGTGGGTTCCATCTCTGGGCCCGTTGTCTCCTGATCCTTTGAAAGGATCAGCCAGAGGCCCAGGGCGACCAGCAGGATCGCCGCCAGGCCGAGCGCCACAAGGGCGCGGGTGCGCTGTTTCATATACACTTCCCCCTTTGCTCCAGCATACCAGATGGAGAAACGCTAGGGAACAATTTGCCAAAAATAGCAGCACCGTTGTAACAATCGGCAGGGCTGCTCCTTCTCATTCGGCGCCCTCGGGGGTAGAAAGCAGGTCAATGCCCCCCTCCGCCGTCACAAAGGGACCGCTGCGTCCCAAGATAGAGGCATTGATATAGTCCAGAGCAGTCCGGTGAAGGAACCGAAGCCTGCCGGTCTGGTGGGCATAGGTGAAATGAGAAAATAGCCTTGTAGGCCGTTCAAAATAGACTGCGTCGACCTCATAGGCCAGGTAGCCCCGCTGGTTTGTGCCATTCTCTGGCAGGGAGAAGGTCCCTCGAAGGAAGGTGTTGCCATTCTCCTCGACCCACTCCAGGGTGGTGTAGGAGGTGGTATAGGTCTGCCCCTGCCGGTCATACAGCAGGCGGCCGGTCCCCTGTCTTTCGCTCCTTGGAAGCCATCCCCACGTCCCCATGGTATCGGCAAATATCTCAACCGCCTCGGTGCCTGGGAAGCCCGGGGAGGTGGTGAAGCGGAAGTGATGGAAGACTCTCCACGCCTGGCCCTGCTCGGGCAGGCGCACCGCCACAGTGGTCAGATGCAGCTCCCTGGTGTCATAGACCTGTTCGGTCCTGGTGATCCCATATTCGTCATAGGTGACGGTGTGGCCCTCGTTCACTGGCAGATCCGCCTCCTCCACAACCACCAGCCAGGCTCCCTCACAGGCCAGCAGATCCTCCTGGGTCAGATCCGCCAGGGCCTCCGCCGGGTAACCCAAATCCTTCAGCTGGGTTTGAATCTCCAGTGCCTGGGGATCCTCCACCGGGTCCACCAAGGTCCAATCCATGGGGTAGCGGCTCCCCAACAAGCAGCCGCAGACCACGCCCACAGCGGTTGCCCCCGCCACCGCCGCTGTCAATTTTGTCCCCGGCAGCCCCACCGGCGCCGCTTGGATGGCGTAGCCCGCCGCCTCCAGCTTGTGGAAGCGCCAGCGCAACCTCAGCAGCACATAGAAAAAGATCCCAACAGGCAGCAGAAGCAGCACCCAAAACCAATGGAGCGACAACGCCAGGACCCACAGCAATCCTAAACACAAAAGCGGCACCGTGGCCCCCCGGTTCAATGGCATGTTCACCCTCTGGCAGACCTGGCAGTACCCCTCCCACAGGAGGATCAGCTGGACAATTGTCATAGCCATCATCCCCCACTCCAGAGCCCATACAATCTGCCGGTATGGGGTCAGGGTGAGATAGACTGTGGTGTTGGCCGCCATCCACAGCACCTCATAGACCAGGCGCACCAGGGCCAAACGCCATACCCATCGGAAGGGAAGGTTCTCCTGCCGCAGGAGACGGGCCCCCAGCAGGCACAACAGGGCCCCCAACAGGGGCAGGTGGATGTGCAGCCCCATGATATTGACGGTAAATGTAGTCAAAAACAGGCCAAAGAGAATCCGGTTGGCGGCCCTGCGCCAGGGGGTCACCTGGCGGACAACTGCATCGGGCGGCGCATCGGGGACATTCTGACGAAGCATGGCATCCAAATTTTGCTGGTTCAGATCCTTCCACTCACCGGTTCCATTCATTGTGATCCCCCCTTCAACTGGTGATACAGCCGTTTTTTGAGACGGTACAGCCGCCCCTCCGCCGCCCGCTGGGTGAGCCCCAGCTCCCGGGCAATCTGGGAGATGGGCTGCAAATAGTAGTATCTGCGGTAAAAGAGCATCCGTTCCCCTGGGGATAGGCGCTGGATGGCCCGCTGCAGCTCCTCCTGGCGCTCCCGGTGCAGGAGGGACTCCTCCGGTGTGGGTGCCCGGTCCGGCAGGGTGTCTGTCAGCTGTTGACTCTGTTCCTCCAACCGCTGGGCACGGTTGAGGGCCGTGTTGCGGGTCAGGGCGGTGAGCCAGCTGTTCCAGCTGCCCCGCTGGGGGTCGTAGAGGTGGATCTTCTGCCAGACCCGCATGGCCACCTCCCAGAGGCACTCCTCCCGATCCCGCGGATCTGGCAGGATGGGGGCAATCACATATCGCATCAGGGGACCGTAGTACTGCAGGAGGGCCTCAACCCCCTCCTCGCCCCGCTCCCGGAGCAATTGAATCAGTTGATCCTCTCTCAATGTTACCCCCTCCTCTCTTACCTTCTTCTACTTTATTATACATAGATTTCCATGGAATCCCACGGTTTTTGTGGAAATATTTTGATTTTTATAGACAATTCATCTAATTCGACCGTAAAATTCCCCCGCCGCTGATCCGATACGCGATCTAGTGATCGTTCCGTGGCGTGGCGGGCCCACCTGCCTGCCTCTTGCGGCGGTGCCCTTTCTCTTGGGAGAAAAGTGTGGTACACTGAGAGCAGAGAAAGGCCGCTCCCCCTATATCCCTCGGCCTGGGGTCTGCACAGGCCCCAGGCGACGCCCTCCCCTGGCTTCAACTGACCGTTTTGGAAAGGATTGTACCATGAAAAAAGACACACACGCTCCCCTCTCTTGGGGCCATATTCTCTTTGTCAGTCTGCTGGTCCTGTTGGGCGCACAGGTGAACATCAGCCTGTTCCTCAGTTCCTTCCGGATCTCTCTGGGGATTGTTGTGTTGCCTCTAGCCCTCTTCTTTTGGCAGGATCTGCCACTGCTGCCCCTCTCCCTGTGTTCCGGCGTGGGGGTCTCCCTCTCCCGGGTGCTCCTGGGCTATCTGCAGACAGGCCAGTGGGCGGGCCTCCTGGCCGACGCCCTGCCGGAGTTCCTCTTCTATGTGGCCTATGGGCTGATGCTTTTGACCTATCTGCACTGGCGGGGGAAGATTCTCTTCCGCCCCCTGGATTACCTGTGCTTTGTGGCCATGGACTACCTGGCCAATCTGCTGGAGCTGGCAGTGCGTATGCAGGGGCAGGCCTTTCTGTCCCGGGAACAGCTCCTGATCCTGCTGGCCGCCCTGGTACGGGCTGGAATTCTCTGGGCCGTGGTCACAGGCTTCCGCCAATACCGCCTGGTCCTCCTGAGCCAGGAGGACGCGGAGCGGTACCAGAACCTGGTGCTCCTTATCGCCCAGCTTCACGGGGAGATCCGCTGGATGAAGCGCAACAGCCAGCTCATCGAGGAGACCATGAACGACTCCTACCGCCTCTACCGCACCCTGGAACAGCAGGAATTGCCCAAGGAGCTGCAGGGGGACGCCCTAAGGATTGCCACAAACATTCACGAGATCAAAAAGGAATACCGGACCATTCTCCGCGGCCTTTCAGACGCCCTGGATCTGAATGTGGAGGATCAAGGCATGTACCTGCGGGATCTCCTGAGCCTGCTGGAGAAACACTGTCAGATCACGGCCCAGGATCTGGGCAAAACCGTGAGGCTGGAGATCCACTGCCCAGAGAACCCCTACACCGCCAAGGCCTATGTCCTCCTCTCTGTCCTGCGCAACCTGATGACCAACGCCCTGGAGGCGGGCAAGACCCATGAGGTTCTGCTGCGGTTCTCCTATGAGCCAGGCACCGCCTGGGACAAGCTCACCGTGGAGGATGACGGGCCGGGCATTCCTCAGGAGGATCTGCAGGAGATCTTCGTGCCGGGTTTCTCCACCAAAATCAACTACTCCACCGGGGAGGTGAGCCGGGGGCTTGGGCTAAACCTGGTGAAGGACCTGGTGGAGCACTCCCTGCTGGGGGAGATTTCGGTGGCCTCCCAGCCGGGGAACACCTGCTTTCTGTTAAAAATTCCACCCGATGCCTGGAGGGAGGGTTAAACCATGCGATTCTATCTGTTGGACGACGACCGGAACGTGCGCACCGTTCTCAAGCTCATCATACAGGAGCGCCGGTTGGGGGAGGTCTGTGGCTCCAGCGGCAGCGCCCAGGAGGCTCTGGAGGACCTGCCCTATGCAAGGCCGGATGTTGTGGTAGTGGACCTGCTCATGCCGGAGATGGACGGCATCACCTTTGTCAAGCGGGCAAGGGAGCTGGGGGAGGATATGGCCTTTGTGATGCTTTCCCAGGTCTCCAGCAAGGAGATGATCTCCCAGGCCTATGAGAGCGGCATCGAATTTTACATTCAAAAACCGGTCAACAGTGTGGAGGTGGAGCGGGTGCTCCAGAGTGTGGGGGAAAAGCTCTCCATGCGCCGCACCATCCACAAGGTGCAGGATCTGTTTTCCGGCGCGGCCATGGGCGCCGAGCCTGCCGCAGAGCGGCCTGCCACCGTCAAGCTCCGCAGCGTGCTGCAAAAGTTGGGCATCATCGGTGAGCTGGGCAGCCGGGACATCATTCAGCTAGTGGAATATCTCATGGACCACGGAGGAGCCCTGGGGGAAGGCACCCTGACCGACCTCTGCGGCCAGCTGAGCGCCAACCCCAAGTCGGTGGAACAGCGGGTGCGCAGGGCCGCCCAGGCCGGGCTGGTGAACCTGGCCCATCTGGGGCTGGAGGACTACTCCAATGAGATTTTTACCGAGTACGCCAGCACCCTCTACAACTTTGAACAGGTCCGCCGGGAGATGGACTGTATCCGTGGAAAGGGCGACAAGCACGGCAACGTGAAAATCAAGGCCTTTCTCAATGCTCTGGCAGCCTACTGTCAGGACTAATGGTATATTCCTCCATTCAATGCGGCAATTGAGTCCACAGAGAACGGACAGATCTTTGAATATAGCCCTTTATGGCCCAGCCTTTGACCACATAGAATGGACATTTTGCCCAAGAAAAGGGCCGCTGCGTGCCACCAGCTCCCCCCACTGTTCTGAACCAAATGCGCCGTAAACCCGGTCAGTATGGCCTGTAATCCCACAATCTGTTGGGTGGGGAGAGAGGAATCTAAACAGTATCATCGGTAGGGCCTCCCGTTCGGGAGGCCCTACGTTGTGCATTTTCTATAAATCTCAACAAAAAATTCCTACACCACCCCCTTTGAGACCGTCTGTCACTTTTTGAAACGTACCTTGTATATTGAATTTGTCGATGAGAAACGGTCACTCATACAAAAAATCAATACGAGGTGATGGATCATGATGACAATCCTTTCAGGAGTGGGACTGCTCCTTGTGACCTTGGCAATTTTTTCTCTGTTCAGCATGAAGGCCCCCAAAGGGTCCCTGGCCATGAGCGGCATGGCCAATGCGGCCATTGCCACCTTTTTGGTGGAGGCCATCCATAAATATATTACAGGGGATCTGTTCCATCTGGAGTTCTTCCAGACCCTGGGTGCAGCCTCCGGCAGCTTCGGCGGCATCGCCGCGGCCATTGCGGTTCCCCTGAGCATGGGTACAAACCCCGTGCTGGCCATCGCCGCTGGCGTGGCCTGCGGCGGGTATGGTATTCTGCCCGGCTTTGTTGCAGGCTATGTGATCGGGCTGGTGTCCCCCATCCTGGAAAAGAAACTCCCCGAGGGCTTGGATGTGATTGTCGGCGCGCTGGTTGCTGCGCCCCTGGCCCGCTTTGTCTGTCTGGCGGTGGATCCTGTGGTCAACGCCACCCTGGTTCAAATCGGCGGCACCATCACTGCGGCGGCTGAGCAATCCCCCATTGTCATGGGCTTCCTGCTGGGCGGTATCATGAAGATGATCTGCACCTCTCCCCTGAGCTCCATGGCTCTGACGGCCATGCTGGGCCTCAACGGCCTTGCCATGGGCATTGCGGCCATCGCCTGTGTGGGCGGTTCCTTCACCAACGGCCTGATCTTTGCCCGGCTCAAGCTGGGGGATCGGAGCAACATCATTGCGGTCATGCTGGAGCCTTTGACCCAGGCGCCCATCATCACCGCCAACCCCATCCCCATCTACTGTTCCAACTTTTTTGGCGGCGGTCTTGCCGGTGTGTCGGCAGCACTCTTCCACATTGTAAACAACGCCCCTGGCACTGCCTCCCCCATCCCCGGCCTGCTGGCGCCCTTTGCCTTTAACCCACCCCTGATGGTGGCCGGCGCGCTGTTCTTCGCCATTCTTGGTGGCTCTCTGGCTGGCTATGTGGGCAGCATCGTGTTCAAAAACTATCAGAGCAACCGCAAGTCTGCAAAGGCTGAGGCTCCCTTGACCGCTCCAGCTGCGGCCAGCGAGGCCTAATATTTTCAAGTTTCAAACAACTCCCTGGCCTGACTGCCGGGGAGTTGTTTCTTGTGGTGGATTCCCTGCACGCCACAGATAGCGTCGGGCCTTTCCTCTACTTCTGCTCATCTCTCTTGGGTACCAGGGGATCTTTTTTCCAAAACCATCAAATTCTATGCTTTTAAAATTGAAAATTTATAGAATTGGTTCACTGCTTTGAAAAAAAGGTGATACTCGTCCCGCTTTGTTGTATATATTTTCTATTTTCCCTCCATTCTATCACATTTAACAGGGGGGTTTTCACAGACAGCCCCAAGCTTTCCGATAAAGCAGGCAATTTTACATTTTACCCTTTCCATTTTATGATAAATGCCATAGGAGGAATGAACATGGGTATTTCAAAGGTTGCGGCCATTAACGATCTCTCTGGTTTTGGCAAATGTTCGCTCACGGCGGCACTCCCTATCTTGGCCGCCATGGGGGTTCAGGCCTGTCCCCTACCCACAGCGGCACTCAGCAGCCAAACGGCTTTCCCTGACTTTGTGTGCGTGGACCTCAGCGGGCACTTTGACGCCTTCTCCCGGCAGTGGCGGGGGATGAACCCTGTCTTTCAGGGAATCTATTCCGGCTTTTTGTTCAACGAGCAGCAGGTTGCCCAGGTGGAACAGTTTTTGGATCTCTTTGCCGACAATCATGCCACTGTGGTGGTGGACCCAGTGTTTGGGGATGAGGGTCACTACTATCCCATCTTTCACGATGGTATGCGGGACGCACTGCTCCACCTCATCCGGCGGGCGGATCTCATCACCCCCAATCTGACGGAGGCCTGTCTGCTGACCGGCCGGTCCTATGGCCAGGTGGCAGAGGCGGAGAATCCCCTGGATCCTGCCCAGGAGATAGCCCGGACTCTCGCCGCTCTGGGGCCTGGTCAGGTGGTGATCACAGGCATCCATCTGCCTGGGGCACAGATTGCCACCTTGGGATATGTGGCGGACCAGGACCGCGCCTTTGTGGTGCAGAACCGCCGGGTGGGGTCCGGCTACTACTCCGGCACAGGGGACATCATGGCCTCCATCCTCTGTGGCAGTCTGCTGCGGGGAGATACACTGGAGCAGGGCGTCCGCCTGGCAGCGGCCCTGCTGGAACAGGCCATCACCAAATCTTACCAGGATGGAACCGATCCTCGAGAGGGAATTGCCTTTGAGCCCTACCTCCCGCTTCTGCTGCCAAGGGGGGAGAAACAATGAGCCATCGTTCCAGCCGGCTTCTGGTGGAGACAGCCCTCTTTGCCTCCATAATTGCCCTGACCACCGCCTATCTCTTCCACATTCCCCTGGGGAGCAATGGGGGATATCTCCACCTGGGGGACGCCTTTCTCTACCTTGCCGCCAGTTTTTTGCCCAAACCCTATGCCTGTGCCGCAGGGGCACTGGGAGGCATATTGGCGGATCTGTCCTCCGGCGCGGTGATGTGGATGCTCCCCACCGCCCTCATCAAACCTCTGGTGGCATTGTGTTTTACCGCCTGGGGAAATAAGCTGATCTGCTGGCGCAATCTTCTGGCCCTGCCGGCAGGCGCGGCCATCTCTGTTCTGGGTTACTATGTGGCCGAGGCCCTGATCTTTGGTAATTGGGTTGCTCCGATGGCCTCCATGTGGGGCAACCTGGTCCAGGCCCTTGGCAGTTCCGTGATATATCTTGCAGCGGCCCTGGCCCTGGATCGAACGGGGATCAAGGCACGGCTGCAGAGCGCCTCAGCGGGGACGCGGTGATCCAGCCCGTCTCAATACCTTCCATTGCATTTGACAGATCCCCCCTTTGTGGAGGATATGCCCCTCATATGACAAAACTCCCCCTGCTGTAGGGGGAGTTTTTTCTCTGTGAAAACGAACCTTCTCTCCCGGCGGGGCGGGATCCATTTTCTTTTAAGGATCCAGCAACAACTTGAGGAACAGCAAGCTCAGCACCACCAGGAGCATGGGGCGGATGATCTTGCCGCCGCGCTTGAGCACCAGCCCGGTGCCCAGATAGTTCCCGGCGATGCCAAAGAGGCCGGCCACCAGGCCAAGGGGGATGGCGATCTGTCCATTCCACAGAAAGACCGCCACTGCCGCCAGGTTGGAGGAGAGGTTCACCAGCTTCACATTCCCGCTGGCGGTCTTCAGGTCCAGCTTGGCAAGGCTGGTGTAGAGCAGCAGCAGGAAGGTCCCTGTCCCCGGGCCATAGAAGCCGTCATACACCCCCAGCACCAGGGAGATGACAGCCATGATCCAACGCCGCCGTTTGAGGGGCAGGGGCTCGGGATTCCCCTCCCCCCTGCGCCGCAGGACGTAAAAGGCCACCACGGGGATCAACGGGATCAAGAGGTACCGCAGCAGGGTATCGCTGGCCACCAACATCAGGTTGGATCCCAGGACAGAGCCCACCAGCGCACAGAGCACCGTTGCTACCGCCACCGACCGGTCCAGATATCCGCTCTTGAGATACCGCAGGGTGGAGACCAAGGTCCCCATGCTGGAGGAGCACTTGTTGGTTGCCACTGCCGTATGGGGCGGAACCCCTGCAAACAGATAAGCTGGCAGGGAGACGAGCCCGCCGCCGCCCGCCACCGAATCCACCAGTCCAGCCAGAAACACCATGGGGCAAACAATCAAAAAGACAGAGAGATCATAGGTCATTGGAACGGTCCATTCCTTCCCAAAAATTTCTTCTCAAGCCGAAGGGCGCGCACTTTGCACTGTCCCGCGAGATCATCCAGCAATGCAACAGCCGCAGGTGTCCGGCGACCGGAGCTACCGCTCCTCCTCGCTGACGGCCCAGACCTGATAGGCACAGACCTGCTTGCGGTTCAGGGTGTCGTCGATCATCTCCCCGCGGAAGGCAGTCCCAAAGCGGAAGCCTCCCAGGGCCGGAACGGTGCCGGAGAAGATGACTGCATCGCCGATCTCCCCCACCCGCTCGTCCAGCTCCGCCAGGATGCGCTCCACCGGCAGGATGTCCGCCAGGGTTCCCTCCTGGTAGAGGATCTCCTCCCCATCCACCATCTGGTAGGACAGCAGGCGGATGGAATCCCAGTGGTCCTTGAGCTCCTCATAGTCCCACAGCTCCCGGCCGATGGGCTTGGGGCAGACCTGCTTGGACTTGGGCACACTCTGGCTCTCCAGCTCCCGGTCGGTGTGGTCGCTCCCCACGCCAACATAGGTCTTGCCCTGGTAGCGCACAAGCACATATTCCACCTCGCCGCAGGTGCGCTCCCCCACCACATGGAAGCCCTCCTCCTGGGTCAGCAGCAGGTTGGAGCACTGGAAGATGGTGGGAATCCGTTTGGGAGCGGGCACCCCCAACTGTGCCAGCTCCTCAATGTGTTCTTGGGTCTTTTTCACATTGCGTCCGGCATAGCCGATGGCAAACAGCTGGTCATAGGAGACGGTCAGCGGGGTGGCACCCTCCTTGGTGATCAAGGTAAATTGCATGGTGTTCATGGGTCCTTTCTCCTCTCTATTGATGGTTACAGTCCAATTGGTAGAGCTCCGGCCGGCGGTCCCGGTAGACGTTGATGCTCTCCCGGATGCCGCGGATGACCGAAAAGTCCAATGTACCGGTGATCCGTTCCTCCCCCGGTCCTCCCTCGGCCAGGATCTCCCCCCAGGGATCCACCAGCATGGAGTGGCCGGCGTACCGGGTCTCCCCCGCCCGGCTGCAAGCGTTGGTGGCCACCACAAACATCTGGTTTTCTACCGCTCGAGCCTGGCTTAGGATCCGCCAATGGTTCAGACGCGCATCAGGCCAGTGGGCCACCACAAAGAGCACCTGAATTCCCTGGAGGGACAGGCTGCGCACCAGTTCCAAAAAGCGCATGTCATAACAGATGATGACGCCGCACGGCACTCCATCCAGCTGGAATGTGGTCAGGTGGCTGCCCTTTTGGAAGAACTGATCCTCCCCCATGGGGGAAAAGAGGTGGGTCTTGTCGTAGTTCCCCAGCACCTTGCCCTGGCGGTCAAAGATGTAGCAGGTGTTATAAATCCCATCCTGGCGCACATTGCCCACCGAGCCGGCCACCAGGTTCACCTGCAGCTCCTTTGCCAGAGCGGAAAAACGGCGGATGGTCTCCTCCCCCTCCCGGTCGCAGAGCTCCCGCAGATGTTCCCGCGGGAAAAATCCGATGTTGAAGGTCTCCGGCAGGGTGATGACATCCGGTCCATCCTGGGCGGCCTGGCGGATGAGCGCCTCGGCATGGGCAAAATTTTCCGCAGGGGAAGCAAGTTTACAGTCCATTTGGAGCATGGTAATTTTCATATTGGTCCCAATCGCGGGGATCCCTCCTCTCAACAAGCCATGAATCAATGTTATTTTATCACACTTTTGCTCCCAGTCCTAGACGGTATGGGCACAAATCCACCAAATTTCTCCGCCGGGCCGCGGCAGCAGGCCCACCCCAAGCAAGTTCCCGGCATCTGGAACCCCTGGGCAGAATGTGCTACAATCACAGGGAACGGGGCGCTCCCGCACCGGTTGCCAGAGAGGGAGGCAGCGCCAGCATATGCCCAAAGTCCCCACCCCATTTCCTCAGGAGGTTTGATGTCCCTATGGTACAACTGATCACCGGCACCACCCACAGTGGCAAGACGCTGTTTGCCCAGCGCTGTCTGGAGCTGCACCAGGTGCCCTATCTCTCGCTGGATCATCTAAAAATGGGGCTGATCCGCAGCGGCCTGTGCCCCCTGACGCCGGAGAGCCCCACCGATGCCCTCACCGCCTTTCTCTGGCCGGTTGCCCGAGAGATGGCAAAGACCGCCGTGGAAAACCAACAGCATCTGGTGGTGGAGGGCTGCTATATCCCCCTGAACTTCCAGCAGGATCTGCCGGAGCAGTATCGGGAACAGGTGCGCTTTCTCTGCCTGATTCTGCACCCGGATTATATCCGCAGCCACTATGGGGAGATCTTGAAATATGAAAATGCTGTGGAGCACCGCCTGCCCCTGGGGGAGCCCCCCTCCCTGCAGGAGCTGGTGGAGGAGAACCAGGCCCTGTTGGATGCCTGCGCTCAAAAGAATTTGCCCCACCTTGTGATCCGGCGGGACTATCTTGGCTCCCTACAGCGGGCCGTGCAGGCTCTCACCTTTTGATCTTGCACGAAAAGGGCGCTGAACCAACGGTCCAGCGCCCTTTCCGGTAAGAGAATCTTGTTGTCGCCAGGCAGCGGCAAAGTTTGGAACCAACCATTGCCCGGTATGAAAATGGGAGTAGCCTCGATGTTGAGGAGGTCCTCTGGCGGCCCGGTCGTTTGCAGCCAATCCGGGCCGCCAAAGGGAGAGAGAAATACGGTGGGGGTCCAACGCCTGTGGGAGAGGGTTGAGGCCCCCGCCATCTCTGGGTTATTTCAAAGTGGAAGAACTGGTGTGGCAGTGGCGGCAATGGGCACAACCGCCGCTGCACCCCTGCGCCTGGGAGGTGGTGTGGCATGCCCCCTTTTGGGAGCACCCCGCGCAGGTTCCGTTTTTCCACAGATAGCGAACAGCACATACCAGCAGGATCAAAAGAACTGCCGAAAGGATGATGGTGGGAAGCATAGAGACCCTCCTTTCAGGGGATGCGGTTCCTGTTAGACCCCTACGGCAACCCGCTGGTCAATGGTGCCGGCTTTGCGGGCCGGGCGGAACAGCAGGAACAAGAACACGGCCGCCACCACAATGGCCACTGCGGACCAGACGGTAAAGCCTGTACCGGAGAACAGGAGGCCAAATTGGTTGATCATCAGGGCCACGCAGTAGGCAAAGACACACTGGTAGCAGATGGCAAAGGCGGTCCATTTGGCGCTGGACATCTCCCTACGGATGGCGCCAATGGCGGCAAAGCAGGGGGCGCACAGCAGGTTGAAGGCCAGGAATGCCATTCTCGAACAGACTGCGGGCATCAGGGTGACCAGAGCGCTCCACATCCCGGGATCGGCGGAGTCTGCATCGCTGCCGATGCCAAAGATGACGCCCATGGTACCCACCACATCCTCCTTGGCCACAAGGCCGGTGATGGAGGCCACAGTGGCCTGCCAGTTGCCAAAGCCCAGGGGCACAAAGATGGGAGCAACAAAGTTGCCGATTCTTGCCAGCAGGCTGAAGTCGGTCTGGGCAGGATCCTCAAAATCCAGCATGCCGAAGGCGGAGCCCCCGTCAGGCCAACCAAAGCTCTTGAGGAACCAGACCACCACACAGGCCACAAAGATCACCGTACCGGCCTTGACCATAAAGGCCTTCACCCGCTCCCACATGTGGATCAGCACGCTTTTGGCGGCGGGGATGTGGTACTGGGGCAGCTCCATGACAAAGGGAGCTGGGTCGCCGGCAAACATCTTGGTCTTCTTCAGAATGATACCGGAGAGAATGACCGCTGCAACCCCCAGGAAGTAGAAGAGGGGTGCGGTCCACCACATCTCGGCACCCATAAGAGAACCCACGACCAAGGAGATGATGGGAAGTTTTGCACTGCAGGGGATAAAGGTGGTGGTCATGACGGTCATACGGCGGTCCTTCTCGTTTTCAATGGTCTTGGTGGCCATGATGCCGGGCACGCCGCAGCCGGAGGAGATGAGCATGGGGATAAAGCTCTTACCGGACAGGCCAAACTTGCGGAAGATCCGGTCCATGATGAAGGCGACGCGGGCCATGTAACCCACATCCTCCAAGATGGAAAGGAAGAAGAAGAGAATAAACATCTGGGGCACAAAGCCCAACACCGCGCCCACACCGTTGATGATGCCATCCACCAGCAGGCTCTGGAGCCAGGGGGCCACGTTCATCCCCTCCAGCCAGGAGGCTGCCGCAGGCAGGATCCACTCTCCAAAGAGGGTGTCGTTGGTCCAGTCGGTGAGAATGGTGCCAAGGCTGCTGACAGAGATGTAGTACACCAGGAACATGACCGCCGCAAAGATGGGCAGCGCCAAAAAGCGGTTGGTGACAACCCGGTCAATCTTATCGCTGGTGGTAAGGCCTGTGGTCTTTTTGTGCACGCACTTTTTCATCAGGATGGCGATGTACTCATACCGCTCGTTGGTGATGATGCTCTCGCAGTCGTCATCCATAGCCTTTTCACAGTTGGCAATGACCTGCTCGATCTTCTCCTGAACAGGAGTGGGCAGGCCCAGCTCCGCTTTGATCTTTTCGTCCCGCTCAAAAAGCTTGATGGCATACCATCTGGCGTGCTGGCCCTCTACCGCCGCGCCGGCCAGGTTGGTGATCTCCGCCAGGGCGTTCTCCACCGGATCGCTGAAACGGTGCTGGGGAACGGCCGCCTGCTTGGCCTTGGCCATAGCGATGGCCCGCTCGGCGGCCTCCTTGGAGCCGTCGCCCTTCAAGGCGCTGGTCTCCACAATTTCGCAGCCCAGCTCCTGAGAGAGCTTTTTGGTGTCGATCCTATCGCCATTCTTTTTGACCAGGTCCATCATGTTCAGAGCAATGACAACCGGAAGGCCCAGCTCCACCACCTGAGTGGTCAAATAGAGGTTGCGTTCCAAGTTGGTGCCGTCCACCAAATTGAGCACCACATCTGGATTTTCGTTGATCAAGTAGTTGCGGCTCACAACCTCTTCCAGCGTGTAGGGGGAGAGGGAGTAGATGCCAGGAAGGTCTGTCACAATGACATCCTTGTGGCCCTTGAGTTTGCCCTCCTTCTTTTCCACCGTGACGCCAGGCCAGTTGCCAACATATTGGCTGGAACCGGTCAGGTCGTTGAACATGGTGGTCTTGCCGCAGTTGGGGTTACCCGCCAATGCAATTTTAATACCCATGTTGATTCCTCCTCGGCAAAGGGAATGTTGCCTGAATGATATGCGCCGCGCGTTAGCTTTAGCTAACCTTCGGGCAGAAAACTACTCTACCAAAATATTCTCCGCCTCGTTCTTGCGGATGGAAAGTTCATAGCCTCGCACACGAACTTCCACCGGGTCGCCAAAGGGTGCCACCTTGCGCACATAGACGGAGGTCCCTTTGGTGATCCCCATATCCATAATGCGGCGTTTGAGCGCCCCCTCGCCCTGGAGCTTAACAACGGTGACCGTCTGCCCGCAGGGGATCTCTTTTAACGTTTTCATGTGACCTCTCTCCTTCAAATCATGATTCGGTTGGCCATGCTCTTGCTTAAGGCCACCCGGGCATCTTTGACGTTGACGATCAGATTCCCCCCCATTTCATTGACAACCGTAACGGAGCCTCCGATTACAAATCCCAAGTTTTCCAAAAAGCGGCGGGTCTCATCCTTGCCACGGATATCTTTGATGGTGGCAGGCTCCCCCGCTGTTGCAAAGGTTAAGGGCATGATTGCAATCTCCCCCTTTCCGAACTCTGTTAGCTTTAACTAACTCTAGAATGAAGTTTACCACTGCTAACGATAAAAGTCAATGGCTTTTATAAATTTTTCTTGTCCCAATTTTTTGTTCATGCTACAATAGAACCATACAACAGACTGCGGGCCCCAAACGGCATCCGGGGGCGCAGTTTTCTCCATTTATGGGGAACAATGATGGGGAGTGTAGTCTGCAGGTATAAACGCCTGGTCGCCTGCGCCTGAGGATGCAATGGTGCAGCTGGCGGCAAGTCCTGCCGTCTTTTGAAAGGGGGAGATTCTATTTGACCATCAATGAATCTGTCGAGGACTACCTGGAAGCAATTTTAATGCTGCGGGAGAAAAACGGAATGGTCCGTTCCATTGATGTTGCACACCAGCTTCATGTCACGAAGCCCAGCGTCAGCCGGGCCATGAGCCGCCTGCGGGAAAACGGCTACCTGACTATGGAGGATGAGGGCTGGCTACACCTGACAGACAAGGGGTTGGCCATTGCGGAACGGATCTATGAGCGGCATCAACTGTTGACCCAGTGGCTCATCGTCCTGGGCGTGGCCCCTGAGGTGGCCCGGGAGGATGCCTGTCGGATAGAACACGACATCAGTGCAGAGAGCTTTGAGTGTATCCGCCAGCACATTTTGAAAAATGCCTCCCTGTGGGAGCGGATGAAAACGGATCCCAGGGGACCACTGCCACAATAAGATACGCCGGCATTTGAAGCGCAGCCTTCCATATGTGGCCGGTGCATATGGGGTCGTTTCAACAAGAAGGGCCAGCTTGGCAAAATTTACTGCCAGACTGGCCCCTTTGTATGTGCTGGGAAGTAATACATAATGTAATTATTTTCTATATTTATCCTCCCAGTATTCCCGGTACTTGCGCTCGTTCTCCCTTTCTTCCTCCTCGATGCCCCGGATGATCAATTCGCGCATTTGGCCCTCATAGAAAATATCCGCCCAGGAGGGGCCATCTTTCTTTTTGTCGCTTTCTTCCTCCTTGGGCGGCACATAGGTGCCTGACACAATGGCACGGTGCTGGCCGCTGAGGAGCCAGATGGCAAGCAGGAGGAGAAGAGGAAGCAATCCCGGCATCAATGTGGCAAAGAGCCCATGTATGGCCCCCTCCAGCCCCTTTAGACCAACACTCTGGAGGAATGCCGCCGGAAAAAGGCCCAGGAACCAGGCAGGGATCATACTGCCCACCGACCGGCGCAGCCAAAATCGTTTGGCCACCGATTTGGGTCTCACCGTTCCCCGTCGTCTGCCCACGCCCACTACGCGCTGATAGGCGTTGCGCAGAGACAGCATCACCAGAAACAGGGAGAGCAAAAAACCCAGAAACAGATAAAACCGCCACCCCATCCGCCAAAAGATGGCCCCGCAGTTGTACCACAACAGGAACAGGAAGACGCTCAACGCCTGAGCCAACATCACGGTCTTGGGATAGAGAGTCTTTTGAGGGCGCTGTTCACCTTTGAGCCCCTTTTGCTGGCAGATCTTATCCTCTGCCATATAGCAGCCAATCCACACCACAGCAATTCCTATCGGAATGGAGTAGAACCAGTTCTTCAATATCCAATCAATCATAATGAACCTTCCTTTCTTTTTGCTGTGAGAAGCGCTTCCAGCGCCTCTGCTGTCTCCTCAGCGGTCAAGGTCTTTTCGCTGCCTGGCAGATGCAGCAGCCAACTGTGAAAGGCCCGGCACAGGTCTGGCTCCCAAATCTGGACAGAACAGATCCCTTGAGACAGGGGAAATTGTTCGGTGGTAAAAAAGCCCACGCCCGAATTTTCTGAGGTGCAGATGGAGAGATACCCAGGAAATACCCCATCCATCATCATGCGGCCCACCACATCTCCTGACCGGATTGCCGCGGCCAACGCCTGCATCAGCCACAGCCGGTCCTCCGGGGAGAAGGGGGTCACCACCTGGACGGGATAGTCATCCAAGGTTCCATTCTCTACAAAACGTCGTAACCCATCCATAGTAAACATTGTGTAAAATTTGCTGACCTGGCGCAGGGTGGCAAACCGGGTCTTGGCGCTCTGCAAGATCTCCTCAAAAAAGGGAAGATCCCCCCGCAAGTAGGTGCGGATCAATTCCTCCGAATAAAAACGGCCAAAACAGGGTTGGTCCATGGCCATGTAGAACCCATCTTTTTCCGTGCAGCGCTGGTAGGCATCCAGGATCTCCAGCGGATCTGTGGTGTACTGGGTCAGGCTGTGACAGCGGGAGAGCAGGGTCTGAAAATACCGGTGGTAACAGGCCACCTGGTCGGCCCCCCGCAGCAGCATGGCCTGCCCACCGTCCTCAGAGAGACAGACCACACAGGTGTGGGTGGCCAAAAAATAGGGGAAGGGGTCGGTGTACCAGGCCGTGACACAGTTGTCATAGTAGTAATAGGGGTGGTATCGCCGCTTGGAAAGCAAACAGATGGGCAGAATGCGGCAGAAACACTCCAGATTATAGAGGTTGATCTCCTCCGCCGACCCGGAGGCATCAAAGGCAATGATCTGCTCCACCTCCCCGTT
This sequence comes from Candidatus Aristotella avistercoris, assembly GCA_904397835.1. Taxonomy (GTDB): domain Bacteria; phylum Bacillota; class Clostridia; order Oscillospirales; family Ruminococcaceae; genus Aristotella; species Aristotella avistercoris. Next base: position 28,937 of record CAJFOV010000002.1, on the reverse strand, counting down.
CATCTGCCCGCTGAGGCACCGGTGAAGAAGCTCACCGGTAAGGAAGATATCTGTGGGTGGAACCGTCAACTCCACCCGGGCGTCCGGGCGGTTTAGCTCCTCTGTCAACACCATCCGCAGAAGGGGCTGAATGTTGGTGGCGCCACGAAATATGGATCGTTTCTTGGCATACCCATCCAAATCCAGCAGTAACTGGACGGTTTCAAAGGCAGGAGTTGTAAAATCAAGTTCCGCTAAATCTGCAAACAGGCGATCCACCCGCTCCCAGGACCTGCGGACGGTCTCCCGCTCAAACTGTGCATCGTAGCAGGTGTGGAGCATCCGCTCCTCCCTGGGGGTCAAACGCAGATGGTAGACCAGCTTGTCCAGCACGGCATAGGGCAGCACCCGTTGCCCAGTCAGCGCCCGGGAGAGGGTCGTGCGCTCAATCCCGGTCAGCCGGGAGAGGGCTGAGACCGTGATCTGTTTTGTTTGAAGCAGTTCCCGCAGGTAGTCGCTAAAAGGCTGCATGATGTCCCTCCTGCTGTTAAAATTTTTTCATAACATTAAAAAGCTCCGAAGGGGCAATCCCTTAAAATGTTTCAAGGTTCCTCATGCCAGAGGCATGGGAGTGTCACCTAAAAAGGCACGTGAGAGGCGATTCCTAAAAAAGTTACAACGCCCTTTCAGGCATCCGATGGAAAAACTTTGTTTTTCCATCGGGTAACGCCAAGAGATTGCTATAATATACCATAGTATATCATAGATTTCTTCAAAACAGTGTGCTCGAAATTGCAAATTTGTATGCACACCTGTTGTCACATCCGGTTTTCATCAGTAGTTCTATTGGCCCAATTTCTATAGGGCCCACAATGACGCTCCAGGCAAACGTCTTTTGTCCTTTCGAGCAGAAGACCTTTTCTGTTGTGACACTTCAAAAAGGCCAGAACATTTTTCCCAATTGGAGTGGTTTAGCCTTCCAACTGCCCCAACTGCAAGGGTCACCCCGTTATGACAGCGCTACCATGCATTGCGCCATCCTGTGCCAGCCCACTATTGGCCTGTATCAGGTCACCTCCCGTGGCATGGATCCACCGCTTGATCGAGGTTTTTCTTGACGAGTCACGGCGGCTGGAATATAATTTTGTAGTAGAGCCCCAGGTTGCAGCGTGGCTCCGAAGCAATCGTAGCTTCGCAAGTGCGTTGTGCCTGCGGGCTCTCTTTGATGAAATGAAGTTATGCAAAACAGGCAGTGTATGGATCCATACACTGCCTGTTTGATATAATTTGAAGAAGGGATGGCTCAAGATTCACCCCATTTAAACCAAAGGATGCTGGTCCCTCAACTTGGGGCACACATCTCCAGCGGGAACCAGGGACAGTTCCCGGGTGGCAATGCGCTCCCGGAAGGCCCCATCGTGCTCCACAAAGAGCATGGCAGGGCCATAGGCCAAAATCAGCTCCTCCAGTTGCAGACGAGAGAAGAGATCCACATAGTTCAGCGGCTCATCCCACACATAGAGATGGGCCCGCTGGCAGAGACTGGCCGCCAGGAGCACCTTTTTCTTTTGACCCAGGCTCATGTGGGCCATGTCCTGCTCCAGCTGGGGTCTGGAAAAATCCAGTTTGCGCAGGATGGTCTTGAGTTGGCTCTCCTCCAGGCCCTCCTTTTGGGCAAAGTCCCGCAGACTTCCCTGCAAGTGGGAGACATCCTGGGGCACATAGGAGATCTTCAGATCCGCCCCTTGGACCAGCATTCCCTGGTGAGGGATCTCCTGCCCCGCCAGGAGCTTGAGCAGGCTGGATTTTCCACACCCGTTGGGGCCGGTTATGGCCACCCGCTCCCCCTGGTTCAAGGTCAGGCGGATGGGTGGACAGACAGGCCGGTCCCCATACTGGATGCACACATCCGTCAGCTGCAGCAGCTGATGGGAACGGTAGGGCTCCCAGAAGAGCTTGAGGGGCTCTGCCCGCTCCACATTTTTCAGCAGGGTCGCCTTTTGCTCCAGGGCCTCCTGCCGGCGGGCGCCGATGGCCATGGCTCGCTTCATGACCTTGGCGGCCCTGTGGCCCACATAGCCCCGGTCGGGCCGCAGGCCGGAGTTGCGGGAGGCATACTTGCCCTGCTCCGCCTGTTGGGACCAATCTGCTGTCTGTTTGGCCGCCTGGGCCAGACGCTTGACCTCCTTTTGGAGCTTTTCATGCTCCTGCTCCTCCAGATGGTCCTGGGCCTGTTTGTTTTGGTACCAGGAGGAAAAATTCCCCCGCTGCAGCTGCAGCTCTGTACGGTTGATGGCCAGGATATGATCTACACAGGCATCCAGCAGCTTGCGGTTGTGGGAGACCAGGAGAAAACCCTCCTTCTGCCCCAGGTAGCGGGCCACCGACCGGCGGGCCTGCTCATCCAGGTGGTTGGTGGGCTCATCCAACAGGAGAAAATGCCCCTCCTGCAGAAACAGCAGGGCCAAAAGCACCTTGGTCTGCTCCCCGCCGCTCAGGGTACCAAAGGGCCGGTAAAGCATCTCCTCCGGGTCCATCTGTAACAGGTTGAGCTCCCTGCGCAGCTGCCAGAGCTGGGCCTGGGGCGCCAGCTCCTCCATCAACTGCTGGGGCGTCATCCACTGGTCTGGAACCGTGTAGGGAAAATAGTCAAAGGTTACATTGGATGAGATACTTCCCCCATGGGGCAGCTCCCCCATGAGCAGGCGCAGCAAGGTGGTCTTCCCCCGCCCGTTGCGGCCGATGAGCCCCAGGCGCCAGCGGGTATCCAGCTGCAGGGAGACATCCTGGAACAGCACCTGGTCGCTCCCCTCGTAGGAGAAGGTCAGGTGGGTAATATCGATCAAAGACATGGGCAACGCTCCTTTCTGTGTGCACCGCCCGGGGCGGCAAAGGCCCAATGAGCAGGAAAAAAGGACTGCAAGAAAATTCTCTTGCAGTCCTTGACACACAGCAGCGTTACACCCCGCGGAGGTGCAGCACCCCATTGAAGAGGAGAGACAAGACGCCATTTTCTTGCAGTGCGTGCCACAGCAACAACCACCGGCCCCGGGCCAGTGTGCCATCCTTCTGTTTCACGCAGACTCTAGCAAGAAAATTTACGCATGCTTTCCCTCCTCTTTTTAAACTGACCTCAGTATATCAAAGTTTCCATTGACTGTCAAGGAGACCCCTCCCCATAAAAGCCCCCATCAACGCCAAACATTGAATCAGGATCTCCTATGTTTGGGTTCTGTGGCAGCATATTTTCGATGCCCCACCAGCGCAGCAGCGGCCATCACAACCGCCGTGAAACAAGTGATCCCCAACCCCAAATAGAATCCCTGCGGAATATAGCGCAGCTCCACTGTGTGATTTCCTGCCGAAATGGGAACTGCCATCAGGGCATCCATCACCATCTCCGCCTGCACGGGTTGACCATCAATCCATACTTGCCAATTTTCTTCATAGGGAATGGAAAAGAGCAGCACCTGCTCCTCCTGGTCCACCTGAACCTGACCCATCAGATGGGAACTGGACAACCTGGTCCAACTGCAGGCCTGAGCCGTCAATGCCTGGACGTCCTGCTCCAGGACCTGAAGGTCCTCGTAATAGAAGTAAGCGGAACCCATGGTCAATGCGGTATCTGTGAGATGCAGTTCCACCACCACGGTGTCCCCTTCCTCTGCGTTTCCGAGGTCAAGAACCTCCCAACGATACAGGTCAAAATAGGCGCCTAGAGACTGCCCATTGAGATACAGCTGTGCATTCTGGGTCTCCGGGGCAGTAAAATAGGCATACAGATCCTGTGTAGAGGATACAGGAATTTCATACCGGATATATGCCTCCTGGGAGGGATCCTCCTTCTGGTAGGTGGTATACTCCCCATTCTGCTGTGCAGTCAGATTGTGCGTTTCAACCGTCACCTGGGCTGGCGTATAGATCTGAGGGGACTGTGGAACCATGGCGGCAAAGATTTCATTTTGCAGAGCAAAGGGGTCCTCCGAATCCAGATGGATCTCCTCCACCTGTTGTGAGGCCACAAAACCGATGGGCAATGCATAGGGGTTTTCAAAGACCTCTATTCCATTTTCTGCAAAAATAGAGATGTAAGGTTTCTGAATGCCCTCCTGGGACAGAAGATATTTTACACCAAGCAGACTGTCCACCGAGACCGTGGAACCTTGATTGTAGGCGGCCCAGTAGTCTGTTGTCTTGCAGAAACCCATCTTTTTCAGAAAATCTTTGACAAAGGACTTCTCCGTAGAACTAAAGTGGTTCAAGCCCGCATAGCCAAATTGCATCGGTTCGTTGTTGGACTGAAAAAACAGCTTTTCTAAACGGTAAAAACTGCGATCTCGCTCCTTAAGCTCCTCTATCACTGGGCGCAATTGTTGGTCATATTGTTTATATCCCGCTGTACTAATCGCCATTTTGCTGTGCTCAGATAAGATATCCTGTGTGTTGATGGCGAGATCTCCCAGCTGCAAGAGGCAGAGGCACCCGATGATCCCTGCCGATCTCCAGCAGCCTTTGATCATACAGTGGAACAATACCCCATACAGAACCAGCAAGGCAACTGCCAGATAGGCACTCTTCGTTCCCACATAGGTATATTCTTTTTGGAATAAGAGAATGGTGACAACAATGGCCCCCGCAATGGAGTACCAGAGGTGCTTGACACAAAGGCCCTCCTTTAAGGCGTAGAAAGACCGGTGGCCCAGGTAGATCAGGACAAAACTGAAAAGAAAAGCATTCCGGTAGGGAAAACCGGCCGGCAGATTGAGGCCATGCCAAATCAAATTGAAGGCATTGATGTGAAAGCTGACCAAGAACACCAAAATCGCCCCTGCGGAAAGAATTTTCTCCTTAACTGAAAATTTGTGGTTGGCGAAATATACAATGGTCAGCAACACCACTAGGACACTACAATAGATGTTCGGTAGGCCACCCAGCAGCTGTCCCTGTTCATGGGCAGCTGGAAAAAGCTTTGTCAGCACATCTGCAAAGGGATAGTTCGACTGAAATGTCAGGCCGCTCAAAGATGCACCGGCCTTTGTACCCTGCAGGGAGAGAAAAACCGGGATCAACACCACTGCTGAAAGGGCCCCCGCCAAAAGGGAGGACAGTGTGAAGGCCCCCACCCTGTTCAAATTTTGTTTGATACATGCCGGTCCCTTGCAGAGCAGCACAAACCGATACAAAAAGTAACAGACACAGAATAGACACAGCATATAACCAATGTAATAGTTGGCCGCCAGCGCCGCCGCCAATGCCAAAATGTACAAAAAGCTGATCCGGCCTTTTTGCATCATGCGGTCAATTCCGAGGGCAATCAAGGGTAAAAAGATCACGCCATCTAGCCACATAATGTTAAAGCAGTATACCAGGTTGTAGCTCATCAACGCATAGGCAGTGGAAAAAAGCAGGGAGGATATGGCCAAGGGGCCATGCTTTTGCAAAAAGATTTGGCAGGTGAGCCCACTTGCAGCTATTTTAAGAATCACAAGAAGGGTCACCGCCGTAGGCATCATTTCATAGGGGAAAAAGAAAAGAAGCAGATTCCAGGGGCTAAACAAGTAGTAGGCTGCAATGCTGATCATATCCCCGCCCAGATTTTTACTGAAGGTGTAGAAGAGATCGTTGCCCTGTTCAAAGAGAGATTTTAGATAAGAGAAAAACCGGCTGTACTGGTTGTTCATATCCCATAGTACCACCGACTGATCCCCAAAAGGCGTTATACCGCAAAGCATACAGACGACAATCACTACAACCATGGGGATCAAAAAGGAAGCAACCGCCAAAAGTATACTCTGCCTCTTTGGGGTATCTTTTTTCAACATCATTTGATCTCCTTTTATCTGTGACTTGGTTCTTTATTTCTCTTGCAGATGGGCAACAATCCGCTCCCGCACCTGGTTGTGGAGCTCCTTGCTCTCCTCCCGGGTCAGGCCGGCGGTGGGGATGGGGTCCAACACCTGAAGCCGGACTGTGGCCGGATGGATCATCACGCCCCAGCGGTTCTGCTCCATGACCCGGTAGGAGCCATCGATCACCACGGGCACCACCGGCACCTTGGCCTTGACGGCGATACGCAGGCTTGCGCTCTTAAACTCCGCCACCGGACCGCCCTTGCTGCGGGTCCCCTCCGGGAAGATGATAAGGGACTTCCCCCTCTTTAGCAGCGCCACCGACTGGGAGATGCTCTCCATCCCCGACCGGGTGCTGGAGCGGTCCAAAAAGATGCAGTCCAAGTGCTTCATCCAGGTTCGGATGAGGGGCAGTTTTTTTACCTCAATTTTGGAGATCAGAGCCTTTGGTGCATCCAGATGGGCCAGCAGAAGGGGGATGTCAAAGTTCCCCTGATGATTCGCAATAAAGACCGCAGGCCCCTGGGGAATCCGATCCAGACCGGTGACCTCCACCTTCACGCCGGCCAGCCGGAGCAGGTGATCCGCCCAGGAGCGGACCTTCTGTTGAACCAGCTGATCCCGCTCCTGGAGCCGCCCCTCTTTGAGCAGCCGGTTTGCTCGGAACATGGCCGGCAGTGCCCCAAGCAAGTAGAGCCAAAAGTAGACAAACCAAACGATGGTACGCATTGTCCACGCCCCTTATCCCAGTTTGATGATATCCATGGGCAGCCCCAGGGCCAGACCCAACAGAATGAAGAACAGACCGATGACCACCTGATGAGCCAGGTAGAAGAGCAGCGCGTGCCGGCCAACGGCGCAGAACTTGTAGAGCTTGCCCTCATATTTCACCTGAGGGAACTTGGTCTGCCGGTCCGCATAGACCAGCTCGCCCACCACGGTGCCCAGCAGGAACACCCCGGTCCAGGGCAAAATGGGGAAATAGTCCCCCATGGTCATGGAGTCATTGATGATACCAAAGATCAACCAGCGGTTGTCCGGCACATCAAAGCGTTTGTGCCAGATCATAAAGCCGATGACCGTCATGACCACACCCAGAACGATCCGCACCACCAGCCTGGTTCTGGGGGAGGCCTTTTTCATCAGCCACTGGAGCACCGAATAGAAGATCATGGAAAAGGCCAGCATGTGCAGCACACCAAAGATGATGAAGAAATCCGGCCCCAACAGATAGGTGATGGCGCTGATGGCCAGGGCGATCCCTGCCAGCTGCCAGCCGTGCTTCCAGTTGCTCTTGGAAAAGTAGGTGCAGATGCCGGGGATCCCAATGAAGATGCACAGCACCACCACCCGCACTGGCTCCCGGACGGGCCACTCCCAAAAATAGTAGCTGCCCAGCCGGCAGAGCGCGGCCAGGCCGTCCCCCTCCATGCCAGGACCGAACCACATGGGGCCGAAGAAAACCCCCAGGTCGAAGAGAATATGTTCAAAGATCATTAAGAGCACACAGACCGACCGGAGAAAGTCGATCTCCCAGATGCGCTTGGTTCCCGCGCGCATGGGCGGCACCTCCCTTTTCTTTTTGATTATTTGTGATATTTGGCATGGGCGTTGATGGACATGCCCCGGTAGAGCTGCTCACAGACCATGACCCGGGCCAGCTGGTGGGGAAAGGTCATGGGCGACATGGAGATCCGGTGCTGGGCTGCCCCCTTGACCGCATCGCTCAATCCAAAGGAACCACCGATGACCACATTCAGCTGACTGCTGTGTAGGGCCGTCTGTTCCAGCAGCTGGGCCAGCTGAGGGGAGGTGAGCTGCCTGCCCTCGATACACAGGGCCACGGTGGTCCCCTGAGAAAGCAATTTTTTGAGAATCCGCTCTCCCTCCGCCTGAAGGGCCTTTTGGATCATGGCGGGCGAGGGATCGTCCCCCAGGCGGAATTCCTCCACCTCCACCAGCTCCAGCTTACAATAGGCAGACAGGCGCTTTTGGTACTCCTGTACCGCCCTGCGCCAGTAGTCCTCCTTGAGCTTGCCCACTGCCACAATGCGAATGGTCAGCAAAACAATGCCCTCCTCTAAAATACAATGACGCCGTTGGCGTTTTCCCGCTTAGCCACCCCGAGGAGCACATCCCGCCCCAGAACTATGCCCGCCTGAGCCAGCTGCCCGGCGGTGGCCTGATAGGCGTTGTTCTCGGTGTTGGTCTCCTTGCTCAGGTGACCAAGCAAAATGCGGGTGGTCCCCTGCTGTACCAGCTCCACCGTGGCCTTGGAACAATCCAGGTTACTCAGATGCCCCTGAGGGCTGCGGATGCGCTGCTTGAGCAGGTATGGGTAGACGGGACAGGCCAGGAGCATGTTCTCCTCATAGTTGGATTCCAGCATCACCAGGTCACATCCCAACAGATTGCTGCGCACCTGCCGGGAATAGTGGCCCAGGTCTGTGGCAATGCCGATGTGATGGCCATCGGGGGTCTCCACCCGGTAGCCTACGCTATGTACACTGTCGTGGGGGGTGTCAAAGGCGGTCGCCATCAAATTCCCCACGGCAAAGGGTCGGCCCGGTTCCACCGGCACCAGTGTGGCCCCCGAGGGGACCTTGTCATAGGCTGTCAAATAGTCCAGCGTCTCCGAGGAGCCGTACACCGGCAATGAGTAACGCTTTAAAAAGACCCGCAGGCCCTGAACATGGTCACTGTGCTCATGGGTGACGAGGATCCCCCCCAGACCTGCGGGGTCAAGCTCCCGCTGGGACATGGCCGTGACCAACGCTTTGCAGCTGACTCCGACATCGACCAGCAGACTGGTCCCTCCGGCAGATAAATAGATGCTGTTTCCACTGCTGCCGCTGTATAGTGGACAAAAACGGGCCACTGAGGCCTCCTTTCTCTCCGATTTGGGAGAAGTTGGAATATGAAAAGAAAAAGAGAATGGGCTGTTCTTTTGCACTGCAAAAGGACAACCCATTGGTTTTGCTCCAATTAAAGGGCCTTTGGCATGGCGGGGTCGGGCAATACCTGTCTACGAATGATCGCCCCCAGGCCACGGAATTTTTCCACTACGTTTTCATAGCCCCGTTCGATGTAATGAATGTCCTCAATCTCTGTGGTACCCTGTGCCATCAGTGCGGCAATGAGCATGGCTGCCCCCGCCCGCAAGTCACAGGCCTTGACCGGCGCACCAGTGAGCTGCTCAATACCCTCGATCACAGCCACCTTACCGTCCACCTGAATCTCTGCACCCATGCGGCGCAGTTCGTCCACATACCGGAAGCGGTTGTCCCAAACCCCTTCCGTCACAATGGAAGTTCCGCTGGCCATGGTGAGCATGGCAGTGAACTGGGGCTGCATATCCGTGGGGAAACCTGGATGGGGCAGGGTCTTCAGATTGACCCGATGAATGGGTCCCGTGCGGCTGACCCGGATGGAGTCGTCAAACTCCTCCACTGTGGCCCCCGCTTTGATGAGTTTATCGGTGATGGACTCCAGATGTTTTGGAATCACATTTTTAATGAGCACGTCTCCGCCTGTGGCAGCGGCGGCAACCATATAGGTGCCCGCCTCAATCTGGTCGGGGATGATGGAGTAACTGGTGCCGTGGAGCATGTCCACGCCGTGGATCTTGATCACGTCTGTGCCAGCGCCGCGGATATCCGCACCCATGGAGTTCAAAAAGTTTGCCAGATCCACAATGTGGGGTTCCTTGGCCGCATTCTCCAGTACCGTCAGGCCCTTGGCTTTGACAGCGGCCAACATGACATTGATGGTGGCCCCCACCGAGACCACATCAAAGTAGATGTGGGCCCCAATGAGATGGTCTGCCCGGGCATTGATCATGCCGCTGTCGATGGTGGTCTGGGCCCCCAGGGCCTCAAAACCTTTGATGTGCTGGTCAATAGGGCGCACCCCAAAGTTGCATCCACCGGGCATAGAGACACTTGCCCGCTTGTTGCGGCCCAGCAACGCCCCCAAAAAGTAGTAGGAGGCCCGCAGGCTCTTGGCATTCTCATAGGAGACCACCGGGTCGGTAATCTCAGAGGAATCGATCTCCACCGTATTTTTGTTGATCAGGCGCACCTTTGCACCCATATGATCCAATATCTTAAACAGGGCCGTCACATCGCTGATGTTGGGAATGTTCTCAATCACACAGACACCAGAGGACAGAAGGGTGGCCGGAATGATGGCGACCACCGCATTCTTTGCGCCGCTGATTGTCACTTCGCCGTGCAGGCGCTGTGGGCCAGAAATGACAAACTTTTCCAAAGCGCTAACTCTCCTTATTCATTTGTTCACAGACATAGTATATCCATCTGGGCCGTCATTACAAACGGTTCCATAGATTCCATGCGCTGCCGCGTCTTGGAAGAAACGTTCCAAGACTTCTTATTTAAACATACCCTTTTTGATCAAAATCAAGGTGGCAATCAGGGTGATCGCCATGGAAAAACTAACCACAATCCAAAATTGGGGTACAGGCAAGCCTGTCACATTCATGCCATAGAAGCTGGAGATCATGGTGGGAATGGCCAACACGATGGTAATGGAGGTGAGGACCTTCATCACAATATTCAGGTTGTTGGAAATGATGGAGGCCACCGCGCTCATGGTTCCAGACAGAATACCCGAGTAGATATTGCACATCTCTATGGCCTGTTTGATCTCAATGAGCAGATCATCCAGCAGGTCCTGATCCTCCTCATATAGACGGATGATCCGGCCGCGGTTGATCTTTTCAAAGGTGATCTCATTGGACTTGAGAGCGGTAGAAAAATAGACCAGGGACTTCTGCAGCCCCATGAGCTGGATGAGCTCCTTATTCTTCATGGACTGGTGCAGCTGCTTCTCCGTGACCATAGAGATCTTATCGATCTGTTTGAGGTACTGCAAGAAGCGGGCTGCCACCCTCATGAGGACCTGCAAAATAAAGCGCGTTTTGTAAGCAGTATTCAAATTTTTAACCAGACCGTCGGCAACTTCATCGATGATGTAGCTGTCGTCCTGGCAGATGGTCAGCACATAGTCCGGCAGGATGATGATACCCATGGGCATGGTGGAATAGAGGACGGTGTTATCGCTCTGTTTTTCCGCCGTGGGCAGGTCTACAATGAGCAAAATCTGCCCGTTGTCCTCCGTTTCCACACGGGAGGACTCCTCCTCATCCAGTGAAGAACGGATAAAACCAGCATCAATACCCAAGGAGCCAATCAGGTGATCAATCTCTTCCTGAGATGGGCTTATTACAGAGATCCAACACCCCGGCTCCACACTGCTGCGCTCCTTGATTTTTCCATCTATGGTTTTATAGTAATGAATCATGCTCACAACCCCTTTGAGGGGACAGAGCAGGCCTTGACATTCTCCCTGTCCCTATTGGTTTATATGATACAATCGACACCCAGGGTCAGGGCTCATGATACGGCCTCCTTACAACTCAATTTAACCCTTTCCATTATAGCACAACATCCCTGGATTTCAAGCATTCCCTCCTCCTTCCACAGAAAATCCGTTCAAAAAAGCACCTGTGGGCCTCTATTTCAATGGCCTGAACAGCATCAAAAACGGGCCGCAGGTTCACCCCACGGCCCTGATTGCTCTGCACAGGGCTGCAAACGCATCAATCTCCAGTGTGTGTGGCACATGGACTGTGCCTTCAACTTGAAAATTTGGAACGGACTGTCCCCATCCGTTCCATCCGGGTCTGTTTGCAGATGCGCTGCATGACTCCCTGGCAGAGCGAAGGGTTCCCATCCTGTTCCATCTGTGCAAAGCTAGTAGTATTATGACTGATATATGGCACAATATGCACGGCGGATTTTCTCCTCTTTTTTCCAGCACTCTGCTGTTTTCTCCTCCAAAATTTTTGCAGGGCAAACTCCTGTAGGACCCATTGCAAATACCACATCAATATGCTATGATAGATAAGTCAAAGAATTGGGAAAATAAGCCGGAGGTGCCAAAATGAACGCTTTTGAAATCACGCTGGGGGTCATTCTGTTGATTCTGAGCGTGCTGTTGATCTTTGTCGTGACGATGCAGGAGAGCAAAAACCGTGGCATGAATGCTCTGACCGGTGGCGACAGCTCTGACTCCTACTTTGGGCGGAACCGTGCCAGAACCTTGGACGCTATGCTCGCCCGTTTGACCAAGGGGATGGGGATCATCTTCTTTATTGTCGTGACTGCACTCTATGCCATCACCATCTTTATGAATTAACCGAAGGAACCGTCAAAAATGACACATGAAAAAGTCCGGATGGCCAATTGCCATCCGGACTTTTTTGATATATAGATAACTTAGCTCTGCCAAGCAGTGTAACCTGCCTCCCGAATGGCCTGGCGCAGCTGTTCCGGGGTGTACGCCTGTTTCATATGAATGTCGGCAGACTGCTCCGGCAGGCTGACGGTGGCCCAGACGCCGTCCAACTGGTTTAAAGCATTTTCCACCCGCCGTACACAGTGGCTGCAGGTCATGCCCTCCACATGCAGGTGCATCTCATAGGGATAGTGGGTAAGGTTCCGATCCTGAACTTTGACCCGCTTTTCCTCTTTTTCTCCCCCCGCCCCACAACATCCCCGGGCAAGTTTTTTGGCATAGCTCTTGATGCCTACCACACAAATTAAAACAATGACCACAATGATAATACCTTCTACCATTTTGTTCATCTCCTTATCCAAGTGCCACGTCCAAAATCATCATGACCAAAAATCCGCCCAACACTCCCAGGGTTCCCACGTTGGAGTGCTCCCCCAGATGGGCCTCCGGAATCAGTTCCTCCACCACCACATAGATCATGGCGCCAGCGGCAAAGCTCAGGAGGTAGGGCATTATGGGGCCCACGTTGGAGGCCAACAGCACCACCAACAGGCCGAACACTGGCTCCACCAAACCGGATAAGCTGCCATATCCAAAGGCTTTTAGCGCCGGTACCCCCTCCTGGCGCAGCGGCAGGGAGATGGCCGCCCCCTCGGGAAAGTTCTGGATGCCAATGCCCAGTGCTAGCGCCAGCGCCGCCGACCAGGAGCCCATTTCCCCCTGCTGGGCCGCCAGGGCAAAGGATAGACCCACCGCCATTCCCTCCGGAATGTTGTGGAGGGTCACAGCAATCATCAGTAGACTGCTTCGTTTCCAAGAGGTGGGGGCGCCCTCCGGGTCTCTGGCACCCGGGTGGAGGTGTGGCATGATGCTGTCCAGCAGCATCAGGAACCCCGCCCCCAGCACAAACCCAATTGCCGCTGGGATCCAGCCCACCTGCCCCTGCCCTTCCGCCTGCTCAATGGCCGGGATCAACAGGCTCCATACGGAGGCTGCTACCATGACACCGGCGGCAAACCCCAAAAAGATCCGTTGGGCGCCATTGCTCACCGTCTTGCGGAACAGAAAGACCATAGCCGACCCCAGAGTTGTCATCAGAAAAGGAAAACATACCCCTGTTACAGTCCAGAGGGCAACTTGCTCCATCAAATCACCTCCTCAAGCTCAAATGCATCCTTTCCCCACCCACCACAGCTGGGGTGGGCAAGGGAAGGAAGGGCATCTCAAATGGATTCCCCACAAAGAAATTTACTCCACTCCAAGGTTCTTCTCCGCCTTGATGCAACGGCTTTACACCAAACATAGGGTTCCCTTACGAGCATATTCCATCCATAATACGTTTGTTAGTTTAAGCTAACTTTATAATATCACGCTTACCTTCAAAATACAAGGGGATGGTCAAAAAAAGGGGCGCAAATTGCGCCCCTCCTATTTTAGTTGTTCTCCAACAACATCCGGTCATTGTCCAGTTTTTTGTTGCTTTTGGCTTGGAAGCGGGCCAGCAAATCTTCCACTGTCATATTTTCCCGTTCCTGACCCTGGATGTCCAAAATCACCTGCCCCTGGTCCATCATGATGGTCCGGTTGCCAATGGCCAGGGCACTGGCGATGTTGTGGGTGATCATCATGGTGGTGATATGTCCTTCCGATACGATCTCCCTGGTGATGTCCAACACCTTTTGAGCAGTGGCCGGATCCAGGGCCGCCGTGTGCTCATCCAGCAGCAGCAATTTGGGAGTGACCATGGTGGACATCAGCAACGCCACCGCTTGACGTTGGCCGCCGGAGAGAAGCCCCACCTTGCTGGTGAGCCGGTCCTCCAAGCCCAGACCCAACCGGGCAAGAGTTTTGCGGAAGAGTTCCCGATCTTCCCGATGGATTCCTACAGAAAATCCCCTGCGAGATCCTCTGCGGTAGGAGAGGGCCAGGTTCTCCTCCAGCGTCATGTTTGGGGCCGTCCCCTTCAGAGGGTCCTGGAACAGGTGGCCAATCATGGCCGCCCGCTTGTGCCGGGGCAGCAGGGTGATATCCTGTTCGTCCAAAAGGATACGGCCCTGGTCCACCAGAAAGGTACCGGAAATGGCGTTGAGCAGCGTGGACTTGCCCGCTCCATTGGAGCCGATGATGGTGACAAAATCCCCATCCTGCAGCTCCAGGGAGAAGTCCGAGAGCACCGTCTTGCTGTTGACCGTACCGGGGTTGAAGGTCTTGCTGATATGTTGCAGTTTAAGCACGATTCCGATCCCCCTTTCTGCGGAGTTTGCGTTGGTTGAGGATCCCTCTGATGGTGGGATAGGAGATGGCAATGGCCACAATGAGGGAGGAGATGAGTTTAAGGTCCCCTGGCGCCATATTGGTCTCCAGCACCAGGGCGATGATGATCCGGTAGATAACCGCCCCCAGCACCACAGCGAGGATGTTGCGCACCACAGTGCGGTTGCCGAAGATCACCTCGCCGATGATGAGGGATGCAAGGCCTATGACCACCATACCGATGCCCATGGTGGCCTCAGAAAAGCCTTGATACTGGGCCAGCATGGCTCCAGACAGCCCCACCAGAGCGTTGGCCAGGGCAAGACCTACAGTCTTTGTAAAATTCGCATTGATGGAGGAGGCCAGAACCATGTCTTCGTTGTCCCCCGTGGCCCGGATGGATAGACCCAGCTGGGTGTTGAAAAACAGGCCCAATAGGATGCAGACCACCAACGCCACCACTAGGGCCAGCACCAGAGAACCATAGTCCTCCCCCAACAGCTCCTGGATCCAGGTAAACACCGTGTCCTCCCCCAGCAGAGAGACGTTGGAGCTGCCCATGACCCGCAGATTGATGGAGTAGAGGCCGGTCATCACCAGAATTCCTGCCAGGATGGGCTGGATTTTCAGCTTGGTCTGTAGAAAGGCGGTGACAATACCTGCCAAGGAACCAGCAATTGCCCCTGCAAAGAGGGCCAATACCGGGTGGCCCTCCAGGACACACACCACCGATACAGAGGCCCCCAAGGTAAAGGAGCCATCCACTGTCAGGTCGGCCACATCCAAAATGCGGTAGGAGACAAAGATCCCAAGGGCCATCAGGGCGTAGATCAGCCCCAACTCAACAGCCCCCTGGAAGGCGTACATGCTCATAACAGATTCCTCCGATTGAAAAATTGCCCAGAGAGAGCCGCCCCACCGGCCTTACCGATGGGGCGGCGGGGGCTGTTACTGGTTGCCAAACAGGGTGGCGCTGTCCAAGATCTCCTGAGGGATCTCTACCCCAATGGCCTGGGCCGTCTCCACGTTGATATAGGTAGAGACATCGCTCATAACCCGCACAGGCACCTGGGCCGGATCCGCCCCCTCCAAAATCTCCTTGGCCATGGCGGCAGTCTCCTTGCCAAGAACCGTGTAGTCGATGCCGATGGTGGCCAGGCCTCCGTCAGAGACCATGGAATCGGCGCTGACATAGACCGGCAGATTGTTCTTGCGGGAGACATCGGTGACGACGCTCATGGATTTTGCAACGGTGTTGTCAATGGGGGCAAAGACGGCGTCCACCTTGCCCACGAAGGAGTTCATGGCCTGCTGCACCTCACTGGTGTTGGTGACTGGAGACTCCACATAGGAGATTCCTTTTTCATCTAGATAGGCCTTGGCTTCCTCGATGACCGAGAGGGAGTTGCTCTCAGAGGTGTTGTAGATCAGGCCGAAGGTCTGGACATCCGGAGTGATCTGCAGGGCCAGGTCAAAAATCTTATCGCACGCGATATAGTCGCTGGTTCCCGTGACATTCCCGCCAGGGGCGTCCATGGAATCCACCAGCTTTGCCAGCACCGGATCGGTGACGGCGGAGAAAAGAATGGGGATCTCCTTGGTGGCGGTGGCCGCAGCCTGGGCCGTGGGCGTGGCAATGGCCACAATCAGGTCCACATCATCGCCCACAAACTGCTGGCAGATGGAATTCAGGTTGTTCTGATCCGCCTGAGCGTTCTTATAGATAAACTCCACCTTGTCCTCCCCATATCCCAGGGCCGCCATCTCCTCTATAAAGGACTCACGGATGGTATCCAGGGACAGGTGCTCCTCCACTTGGGCGATGCCGATGGTGATTTTGTCCGAAGAACCGGAGCTGTCGTTTCCACAGGCCGCAAAGGGCAGGCAGAAAATCAGAGCCAATGCAAGAGCCAACAATTTTTTCATAGGTCGTTCCTCCTTAAATTGCGCCGCTTCCGCGGCTTGATGTGAGAGTCAACGAATCTGATGAAATCTGCGGACAAACAAAAAAACACCTATCCTTTTTCAAGGACAGATGCTTCATCTGCGGTGCCACCTTGATTGACGCGGAAACCCGCGCCCCCTCTCATCAGAATGCCAACACATTCCTTGCCCGATAACGTAGGCTCACGTCGTATCATACTAGGCCTTGCGGCTGTTCCGTACGCCCTCAGAGGTCCATTTGTCCGCCCCGCTCTCTGCCAGGTTTCCAGCTGCCCCCGGCTCTCTGTAAGTGCGCTTTCGGTTTAATCTCCTCTTCAACGGTTTCTCTTATTAAAACACATTCCCCTGGGAATGTCAAGAAAAAATTTGAAAAAACTTTGAACAGTTTGTCCGCTGTTCAAAGACCTCCTTCCGCCATTTCTACACACCGTGGCGTCATTCTGAATAGGGCAGCAAATTCTCACGTCAATAAATGGGACCAAGCTGGCATAAACTAGACACAGAGGCGGCAAGGCCATTCTGGCCCTCCCCGTTTTGATGGATTCGCCCCGCTTCCGCCGCCCCACGTTGCGGCGGAATGCAGAGCCTGGTATACTGAAGGGAGGAGATTCCCATCACCTGCCGTCCAATGGGCCGGCACGCCCATCTCAATGGAAAAGGAGCGATCCATATGTATGATGTTTTGGTCATAGGCGCCGGTCCTGCCGGGCTCACCGCTGCAATCTATGCCCGGCGTTATGGGCACACGGTGGCCGTCCTGGAGCGGCTGATCTATGGCGGGCAGGTGGCCAACACGCCGGATGTGGAAAATTACCCGGCCATTGCCCGCATCACCGGCGCAGATTTTGCCACCAATCTGTATACCCAGGCGGTGGATCTGGGGGCACAGGTACTCTTTGAGGAGGTCCTGTCTGCCACACTGGAGGGCGAGGTCAAATCTGCCACCACCTCCTCCGGCACCCATCGGGGCCGTACCCTGATCATTGCCAATGGCGCCCAGCGCCGCAAATTGGGCTGCCCAGGGGAGGAGCGCTTTGCTGGCCGGGGCGTCTCCTACTGTGCCACCTGTGATGGGGCCTTCTATCGGGACCAGGAGGTGGCCATTGTGGGCGGCGGCAACACCGCCCTGGAGGATGCTCTCTTTTTGGCAAACCTCTGCAGCAAGGTACATCTGATCCATCGCAGGAATCAGTTCCGGGGAAACCCAATTTTATCCCAGGCACTGCTGCAAAAGGAGAACATCCAGGTTCATTACGACACCGCAGTGGACCGTATTTTGGGCGAGACGGCTGTCCAGGGCTTGGAACTGTGGGATCTCAAAACCCAGGAGCGCACCACGTTGCCGGTCCGTGGCGTCTTTGTGGCCATTGGCCTTGCACCGGAAAACCAGATGTTCCAAGGCGCCCTTTCCTTAGACGAGGCAGGCTATCTGGTGGCGGATGAGAGCTGCCAGACCTCCATTCCAGGGGTCTTTGTGGCGGGTGACACCCGCCGGAAGGCTCTGCGTCAGATTGTCACCGCCACCAGCGATGGCGCTATGGCGGCCTTTGGCGCCTCCAATTTTCTCAATCAACTGCAGTTCCAGGGGTACGCCAGAGAGACCATGGAATAAATCTTTCACATGGGAACAGAGGCCTACGGCAATTGTGCCGCAGGCCTCCTCTGTTTTCTATGGACAGGGGTATCCAATGCCCCCATTTGTAGGAACGCGCTCCTATTTTTGCTCTTTTGGAGGGTGCAATGCATCTCCAACAAATGTGATGCTCTCATAACCCAGCAGCAGCACCAGCAGCTCCAAACTCAAAGATTCAAAGGGGTTGGGAACCGCCACCAATGTGGAAAGCGGTGGAAAAAGCAACACAACAACCACCAGTGCCCGCAAGAACATTCGCACCGTCCAGGGACAACTGCGGGCCACCCGCCGGTCCCAGTAGAGATAGACACCCACCAAGAACAGCATCAGATAAAAGAGGAAGCCTGCTTGATCTCCCCTTTGGATCGTCCCTCCTACCCAGTAGGACAACAAAAACAACGTCAAAAGCAACACCAAAACATAGACCAAATAGCCCAAAGGGGACTTTTTCTTTTCTTTTTGCATTGATTGACACATCTCCTCTTTTGATTTCCTCCGTTGTCCTTCTTCCTCTTTGCTCTATTGTACCAAAATTCGACAATACTTCCAAGAGCCCATTTCAAAGAATCTTTCCCCATAGGGCCTGAACCTGGCATAGCCACCAATTTTTCACTTGCACATCCATTTGACCACTCCAAATTGCTCTGCAAATGTCTGCACAGATGCCACAGACGCCATCAAAGGGCCCCGCTGCACCTGTTCCGATGGAATATGGCGCAGCGGGGCCTCTTTATTTTTTATTTAACTGTTGAAGATACCAATCAGCTGCGCCGGCTCCAACTGTGGCGGCTAAGCAGGGCAAATATAGGGAAAATTTCCAACCGCCCCAACAGCATATCTGCCGTTAGAACCAACTTAGACAGGTTGCTGTATCCGCTGAAGTTGGACATGGGACCCACGGCATCCAGGCCGGGGCCGATGTTGTTGAAGCAGGAAAACACCGCGGAGAAGTTGGTCTCCACTGAAAACCCATCCATGGACACGATCAACAGACTCAACCCCAAAATGATCCAGTAGGCGCCAAAGTAGGCATTGACCCCCCGTAGAACCGAATCGTCCACCGGTTTGCCATTGATATGAACCAGCTCCACCCGGTTGGGCCGCAAAATACGCCGCAGGTTGCGGGCCATATCTTTGACCACCAACACCAGGCGGATGCTCTTGATGCCACCGCCCGTGCTGCCAGCACAGGCTCCTAGAATCATCAGCATCAACAGAACCATTTTGGAGAAGGGGGACCAGAGGTTAAAGTCCGTGGACGCAAAGCCTGTTGTGGTCATGATGCTACTCACCTGGAAGGCCGCATGGTGCAAGCTCTCCCCCAGAGAGTCCATGCGGGGCATCAGATCCCAGGTGATGGCCGCTGTGGCCACAGCAAAAATCAACAGATAGCACCGCAGCTCCTCATCCCGAAAAGCGGAACGGAACTGACGCATCAACAGCAGGTAATAGATGGTGAAGTTCACACCAAACATCAACATAAACACCGTACAGACATTCTGCAGGTAGGGGCTGTAGCTGGCCATGCTATCATTTTTGATACCGAAGCCACCGGTTCCCGCTGTACCAAAGGCGGTACAGAGGGTATCAAACAGAGGCATTCCTCCCGCAAGCAGAAACAGGATGCAGATGATGGTGAGCCCCAGATAGATACTATAGAGAATCATTGCCGTGTGCTGAACCCGGGGCGTCAACTTATCTACACTGGGGCCGGGGCTCTCCGCCCGCAGCAGATGCAGGCGGCCACCGGTGCGCTTGGAGTTTGGCACCACCGCCAGGGCGAACACCAATATGCCCATGCCGCCCAACCAGTGGCTGAAGCTGCGCCAGTAGAGCAACCCGCGGCTCATGGCCTCCACATTGGTCAGAATGGAGGAACCTGTCGTGGTAAAACCGGATACAATCTCAAACAGTGCGTCGATATAGCTGGGGATCTGTCCGCTGATGACAAAGGGCAAGCAACCCAGCATGGACATGAAGATCCAGCACAGGGCTACAGTGATAAAGCCCTCCTGAGTCTGAAAGGACTCCTTACTCCGCTTACCGAGCAAAATGAGGGCCAGGCCCACCAGAAGAATGATTCCCATGGAGAGCAGGAAGGAGACTGCCACATCCCCCTCCCCATCGATGGCGCACCAGATCAAACTCGGCGCCATCAGAAGGGCCTCCAACAGGAGCACTCGGCCGACAGTCCGGCCTACAATTCGGAAGTTCATCGCCAGTTCCCTTTCCTCTACGCTTCAAAAATATCGTTCATCTGTAAGAAGGTGTTATCCGAGGCGGTGACCACCACGACCACTGTATCCCCTTGACGGAACACGGAAGTGCCGTCAGGGATGGTCATTTCACCCTGCCGGGTGATGCAGGAGATAAGCACCCCCTGCTTGAGGGGGACATCCTTTAAGGGCGTATCCCTCCAGCGCACGTTGGCGTCCACCCGGAACTCCAGGGCCTCCACCAGGCCGTTGGCGATGCGGTGCAGTGTCAGCACCGAACCCGTCTGTTTGTTGTTCATGGCCCGCACATACCGCACAATACTGGCGCTGCACAACTCC
The DNA here is from genome assembly GCA_904397835.1 of Candidatus Aristotella avistercoris. Classification (GTDB taxonomy): domain Bacteria; phylum Bacillota; class Clostridia; order Oscillospirales; family Ruminococcaceae; genus Aristotella; species Aristotella avistercoris. The sequence goes on along the minus strand of CAJFOV010000002.1, from coordinate 8,406 downwards.
TTGGGGATCACCAAGCTCCCAACCCCCAGGTCAGAGAACATGTTGCTGTACTCCAGCCGGTTGACCTTGGTGACCACTTTGCAAACACCCATGGCATGGCCGTACATGGAGATGACGATGTTCTCCTCATCCATGCCGGTCAAAGTCACCAGAGCGTCGCTCTCATCCAGGCCCTCCCGTTCCAGGACCTCCTGGCTGGACCCATCGCCCAGCACCACGGCGGCCTTGGGCAGCAGCCGGGCCAGATGTTCTGCCCGGACAGGATCCTGCTCCAAAATTTTCACTTTGATGCCGGAGGCCAGCAGACGCTGGGTCAGGTAATAGCTGATGCGTCCGCCACCTACCAGAAGCACCTGACGGATCTTTTCCACCTTGGGGGCAATATGTAAGTTCTTGATCAGTTGAGCCAGGTGTACCGTCCGGGCTGTGACATAGAGATGATCCCCCTTCCGGAGGACAAAATCACCGCCGGGGATGGTGATCTCTCCCTGGCGCAGCACGGCACAGACCAACACCTTCACACCGGCGATGTCATACAAATCTTTCAGTTGAACGCCATCCAGGCCATTCTGGTCGTTTACCACCAGTTCCACGATCTCCACCAGGCCCCGTGCAAAGGTCTCCCGATGCAGGAAGGCCGGCAGCTGCAACAGGTGATGGATCTCACGAGCAGTACTCAACTCCGGATTGACCGACAGGGACAGGCCCAGCATCTCTCGCATCTCGTAGAGCTGCTCTTTGTACTCCGGGTTGCGCACCCGGGCGATGGTGTGAATTTGGCGGTTCAGCCGCCGGGCCGTCAAACAGCTCAGGATGTTGATCTCATCGGCGCCTGTGACGGCAATGAGCAGGTCCGCCTGCTCCACCTTGGCCAGACGAAGGGTGTCCATGGCCGCCGCATTGCCCTGCACCATGATTACATCATATTGCTCCAGTTGACCCTGTAACACTGCCGGGTCATCATCGACCACCACCACATCGTGGCCTTCCCGCTGTAGTTGGCGGGTCAAATTGGCGCCGACCTTTCCGCCGCCGGCAATCACGATATTCATTGATTCTCTGCCCCTCTCAAAAGACAACGTTTTGGTTCACGCTGGTAACCGGAACCCCATTTGAAGCATTGTGCTCCCAGTATACAGCGCTTTTTTTGGGGATACAAGAGGGAATTTTCACGATATTTCTCCTTTATTTCACTTTTTCCGCTTCAATCTTCTATTTTCACGTCCGCTTGCTCCAATGGACTGCCGCACGCCCTCTCCGCCTTCGACATCGGGGCGGCATTTCCCCCTCTTAATTAATATAGCAACTTGTTGGGTCTCCTCTTTCTGTTTTCATCGGTCTACAGAGAAGCATTTCAGAAAAAACAGACCTCACTTGATGGGATCTTCCTGCACCTGCTGGTACGCTGGAGGGCCACCACACCTTTTTCTTGCGCTTCCAATGGCGCATCCGATGCTCCATGGCGGAGAGAATGCGCACTTTCTTTCCAGGTTTTTTTACACAATGTTGCAGTAGATCCAATAAAATCGCAAAGGGGCTAGGAAAGACCGGGGAAAATGTGTTATTCTGGAAGGGAAAAGACCATCCCCCTGTCGATGAAGGATATGCCCCGCCCTGTGGGGGCACCCATGGCAGAACGGATGTTGAAGGAGGATGAAACCCCTTTGTTTACTGCCAAAAATTATGTCCGGGCCACCTGCCTGCAGGAGGCCTATGACCTGAACCAAAAGCGTGCCAACGCCATCTTGGGCGGCGGGTGCTGGATGAAAATGGGGGCCCGTTCCATTGGGACCCTCATTGACCTCTCAGGCTTGGATCTGGATCAAATTCAAGAGGAGGAGGACTGCTTTACCCTGGGCGCCATGGTAACCCTGCGGCAGATGGAGGCCCATGCTGGCCTCTGCCGCGCCCTTGGACCTGCCCTGAAGAAGAGCCTACGCCACATTGTGGGGGTCCAGTTCCGCAACTGCGCCACCTTGGGCGGAACCCTCTACAGCCGGTTTGGTTTTTCAGACGTGCTGACTCTGCTGTTGGCCCTGGATTGCCAGGTCCAGCTGGTGGGTGCCGGTCTGGTGCCCCTGGAGGTGTATGCACAACAGCCCTATGACCGGGATGTGCTCTCCCACCTGCACATCAAAAAGAACGGGCGAAAGGTGGCCTATGAGAGCTTTCGCAACACCCAGACGGACCTGCCGGTGCTCACCTGTGCCCTCTCCACCGATGGTCAGACGGTCCGCACCGTTGTGGGGGCCCGTCCAGGCCGGGCAAAGCGCAGCTCCATGGAGCTGGCTCTGGGCGCCACCGAAAAAGAGGTTGCAGACTACCTCCAGGTGCTCCAAAAGGAACTGCGTTTTGATGGAAATTTGCGGGGCAGTGAGGCCTACCGCCGCCATCTGTGCGGCGTGCTCTTCCGCCGTGCCCTGGGCCAACTGAGGGAGGGGATGTAACATGAAAATCACCGTCACAGTCAACGGCCGCCGCTACACCGATGAGGTGGCTCCGGACCTAATGCTGTTGGACTACCTCAGAGGAAAGGGGTGTCTGTCGGTCAAGCGGGGATGCGAGACCTCCAACTGCGGCCTGTGCACCGTCCATCTGGATGGAAAACCGATCCTCTCCTGCAGCGTACTGGCAGTGCGGGCCGATGGCCACGTTGTCACCACTCTGGAGGGCCTGCAGCAGGAGGCCGCCGAATTTGGCGCCTTTTTGGCCGATGAGGGGGGCGAGCAGTGCGGCTTCTGCAGCCCCGGTTTTGTGATGAATGTGCTGGCCATGGAGCGGGAGCTGCAGAACCCCACAGAGGAGGAGATTCTGGAGTATCTGGCCGGAAACCTCTGCCGCTGCACCGGTTACCAGAGCCAGATGCGGGCCATCCAGCAGTACCTCGCCCGCAAGAAGGAGGTGGAATAAGATGGCCTACGTCAACACCCGGGTGCGCAAAAAGGACGCCATGGCCCTGGTGACCGGAAAACCCGTCTACACCGGGGATCTGGTCCCTCAGAACGCCCTGGTGGTCAAACTTCTGCGCAGCCCCCACGCCAACGCTCTGGTTCAGGAGATTGACACCAGCCTGGCCCAAAAGGTGCCAGGGGTCTGCTGTATTTTGACCTATCAGGATGCCCCCCAGTCCCGCTTTACCACCGCTGGCCAGACCTATCCAGAGCCCAGCCCCTACGACCGGCTGATCTTGGACCGGCATCTGCGCTGTGTGGGGGACCCGGTGGCCATTGTTGCCGCCGAAACCCAGGCCGCCGCTCAAAAGGCATTGAAACTGGTCAAGGTGAAATACCAAGTGCTGGAGCCCCTGCTGGACTTTACAAAGGCCAAGGATCACCCCATTTTGGTCCACCCGGAGGAGAACTTCCGATCCCTGTGTGACGTGGGGACCGACCCCAAGCGAAACCTCTGCAGCACCGAACTCTTTGAGATGGGGGATGTGGAGGAAGCCCTCTCCCATTGTGATGTGACCGTGGAACGGACCTTCCACACCAAGGCCAACAACCAGGCCATGATGGAGACCTTCCGCACCTTCACCTATCTGGATGAGTACGGCCGGCTGACGGTGGTCAGCTCCACTCAGGTGCCCTTCCACTGCCGCAGAATTCTCTCCAACGCTCTGGAGATTCCAAAATCCCAGATCCGGGTCATCAAGCCCCGCATCGGCGGCGGCTTTGGCGCCAAACAGAGTGTGGTCAGCGAGATCTTTCCCGCCCTGGTGACCATGAAAACCGGGCGGGCCGCCTACATCGCCTATACCCGTCAGGAGAGTATGACCAACGGCTCCCCCCGCCACGAGATGCAGATGACCGTGCGGGTGGGGGCGGATCGGGATGGGAACATCCAGGTCATCGACCTCTATGCCCTCTCCAACGCCGGGGCCTATGGGGATCACGGCCCCACCACCATCGGCCTGGTGGGACACAAGGCCCTCTCCCTCTACGGCAAGCTCCAGGCCGCCCGCTTCAACAGCGAGGTGGTCTACACCAACACCATGGGGGCCGGCGCCTACCGGGGCTACGGGGCCACCCAGGGGATCTTTGCCGTGGAGGCGGCGGTCAATGAGTTGGCCGCAAAGCTGGGGATGGATCCCTGCGCCATCCGGGAGCGGAACATGGTCTGCCAGGGCCAGACCATGCCCACCTATTACGGGGAGCCAAACAACAGCTGTGCTCTGGACCGGTGTATGGCCCGCGCCAAGGAGATGATGGACTGGGAGCACAAGTATCCCCGCCGGGTTCTAGAGAACGGACACATCCGCTCTGTGGGGGTGGCCATGGCCATGCAGGGCAGCGGCATCTCCGGGGTGGACATCGGCAGCGTGGAGATCCGCCTGAACGACGACGGCTTTTACACCCTCCTGCTGGGCTGCACCGACATGGGCACCGGCTGCGACACCATCCTGGCTCAGATGGCTGCGGACTGCCTGGACTGCGATCTGGATCAGATTGCAGTGCGGGGGGTGGATACCGATCAATCCCCCTATGACACCGGTTCCTATGCCTCCTCCACCACCTATGTCACCGGCATGGCGGTGGTCAAGGCCTGTGAGAAGTTGCGGGAAAAAATTTTGGAGACCGGCGCCACCCTGCTGAACCTGCCAAAGGAAGCGGTGGAATTTGACGGCAAGCGGGTCTTCCAGCCGGGGATAGACCGGCAGGTCAGCCTTTCGGAGATCGGCTATGCCAGTTACGAGGGCCACAGCCGGTGTCTGTCCGCCAGTGAGAGCCACTCCTCCCCCGTCTCCCCGCCCCCCTTCATGGTGGGCATGGCGGAGATCGACCTGGATCCGGACACCGGCAAGGTCCAGATGGTGGACTATGTGGCTGCGGTAGACTGCGGCACGGTCATCAACCAAAACCTTGCCCGGGTCCAGACGGAGGGGGGCATCGTCCAGGGCATCGGCATGTGCCTGTTTGAGGACATCCAATACAGCCCCCAGGGGCGCATGTGCAACGATTCCTTTTTGCAGTACAAAATTCCCTCCCGCATGGATGTGGGCAAGATCCGGGTGGCCTTTGAGAGCAGCTATGAGCCTACCGGCCCCTTTGGCGCCAAATCCATCGGGGAGCTGGTGATCAACACCCCCTGCCCCGCCATTCTCAATGCCATCTACAACGCCACGGGGCTGTTCTTTGACACCCTGCCGGTGCGGCCCCAGGACATCGCCCTGGGCCTGTTGGAGAAACAGGGATGACCGATCTGATCCTATTGGCTGCCGGCGCCTCTCGCCGGTTCGGCGGTGAGAAGCTGCTGGCCCCCTTCCAGGGGCGGCCCCTCTACCGGTACGCCTTTGATGCAGCGAAACAGACCCTGGCCCTGGGGGGCCGGGTGGTACTGGTGGCCCGCCACCTGCAGCTGCTCCAGGAGGGGACAAAGCGGGGTTTTGTGCCCGTGCCCATGGGGGAGCCCACCGAGGGCATGGCGGCCTCCCTGCGGGCCGGGGTAGCGGCCGCACGGGCTCAGACAAACCTGTGCTTCTTCGTCTGCGACCAGCCCCACTTCCCCGGAGAGGCCCTCTGCCGCTTTCTCCAGGGATTCCAAGACAGTGGCAAACTGCTGGGGCGGGCCTGTGCCGGAAATATCATGGGCAGCCCCACCATCTTCTCCCCCACTCTGCGTGGGGCGCTGTTGCAGCTCCACGGGGATACGGGAGGCCGCTCCCTCTTTGCAGGGCGGGAGGAGGAGACCTATCTCTATGAGGTACCAGCTCTATTTCTGCAGGACTACGACCGCTCGTGGGACAGATAATGTCGTTGTAGAATATATATAAATTTGATCTCAAAATTTCAGTTGTGAAAGTCCATGCACCGTCATATTCGGTCATGAGGGGAAAATTTCCCCTGTTCTCGCATATGACACAGTCAGGGCCACCCCAATTGGGGTGGCCCCGACTTTTCTCTTTCAATGAAAAAATCGAAACGCTTCCAGCGGAAACGGCGGGGACTTTGCCACCTGCCAGCCGCCATAGGTAAACAGGGGAGGCAGAGCAGTTTGACTGCAGGAGAGATTGGGAATGCCCCTACTCCGTTCCCCTCATGCTGCAGGTTAGGAATCCACTAGAGAGGCCAGCACCGTCAAAAACTCCTCCTGGGACAGCCCCTGGGCACTGATCTCAAACCCCACGTCTCGGTGGAGGAACCGGGCAAAATAGTCCCCGCTCTCTGTTCTGCCCAGGGCCATCTCCACCCCTGCCAGGGTGGAAGGGACCGTCTGGGTGTCAAAGAGCACGTCGCTGTGGGGGAAGTTTCCCTTGGCCAGGGCAATATGAAGCACTCTGGTCGCATCCTCATTGGAGTAGTTCACAACATTTTGGTCGCAGTAGACCGTCCCATCCTTGCGGCGAAAGATCCCATAGCGGTCCTCACCTGTCTCATGCCAGTTGGCCAGGTCGCTGGGCACCTGAGGAAAGACATCCCACCCATAGTAGGTGCAAAGTTCCGCCTGATCCATCTCCACAAAATCTTCCCACATGAGGGCAATGTACATCTTTGTCTCCTGGGGAAGGGTGTCCAGGGTGTTCCAGTGAATTTCCCAATTCTGCCGGTCCATCAACGCCTCATTGGAAGAGCCCTGTTGGGTACTCTGGGGAAGACTGCTGCTCCCCTGCTCCGGGAGGGCGGCCACCGTGCCCAAAATGAGGGCCGCGCAGGCGGCAACAGGCAGCAGCCTTCTGGCCCATGTCCTTCCGGCAGTCTCAACCGGCATATTTCCCGAGGCCAAACAGGTTTTGCGCACCTGCTCCAAATCGGGGAGGGCCTGCCGGGCAGCTTGTGTCAGTAGTTCTCGCTCTGTCATGGATTGTCACCATCCTTTTCTGTATAGAGCCCCTGCAGCTCCTTGATTGTACGGTACAGCTTGTTCTTCACATACGACTCCCCCACCGACAGCAGCTGAGCCGTCTCCGAAAGGGTCATCCCCAGGCCATAGTGGAGGGTAAAGATCTTTTGTACCACCTGGGGTCTGTGGGCCAGTTCCCTACAGATCTGGTCCACCAGTGCCTGGTCACAGATCTGATCCTCCAGAGACGGCCCCGCCTCCTCCGGTATGGTCAGAGGGCGCTTCTCGTCTTTCCCCTCCAGGGGCAGCAGTTGGTGCAGCCGCTGGGTCAGAGTGTAGTGACGGTAGACCTTCTGTTTGGCTAGCCGTATCACCAGGGCCTGGGGATTCTGGATGTACCCGTCCCCTCGCTTGAGCAGCAGCCTGTAGAGTTCCAAGTAGGTCTCCTGAAAGATATCCCCGATGTCACTGACGCTGCTGCACTTTGCTGTGATGTAGGCAAGTACGCTGCGGTTGGTCTCATTGTAGATCCGATTGAAAAGCAGCGCTATCTCTTGACCGGCCATATTTTCACCGCCCTTCACCCAATAAGCGTCTCAAAGGGATAAAATTGTTTCAAAACAGTTTGCAGGTTATATATTTCATAAAAAAGCGAAGGCGTCCAAGGACGCCTTCGCTTGGAAGGTACAGGATCTTATGTTCTAGTCCGCCACGGGGGTAAAAGTGTCGCGGCCGCGGCACTCCAGCGTCATGCCGTTGGTGAGGGTAGTGACATACTCAGAGACGCCATAATTACCTAGGATGATGTTGATCTTCAGGTTTCCTCCAGGGCTACGGGCCACAAAGTTGCTGGAACCGGTGACTCGGTACCGGCCCTCCGGCAGATGCTCCCCAACCACATAGTCGCCGGCGGGCAGGGTGATGGGCTGCCCTATGGCCTCGTTCACATCGGCTGTCAACAGATCCAGCTCCTCCTGCTTGGAGCGGATCTGCCCGTCCAAATCACTCAACTCCATCTTGCGGTCATCCACATCCTGTTGCAGGTCCTTCAGTTCCTGCTGCAGGCTGGTCTTATTCGTCTTATATGCGTTGAGCTCGTCCATGGTGGCTTGGTTTTCTTCCAGCTCCCCCTGAAGGGTTTCCAGCTCTCCCCTAGCCTGCTGGACTTGTTGATCCGTATCCTTGGCTTCCTGAAGAACTTCGTGTTCAATCCGGTTATAATAACCGATCATTCCACCGATGATCATGAGGATGACCCCAATCCCCACGGCAATGACGCCAGCAAGGATCAGCCGGTTCTTGGGCAGCACTACCGCATCCTCCTGCTGATCCATAGGAGGCTCCAGGTTCTCCTCAGGCGGAGGCGGAAACTCCGGCTGTTTTGGCGCGGCCTCCTCCACAGGGGCGCCAAGATCCAGGGGCGTTTTGGGATACATGGACTCCATTGCGCATTTCCTCCCATCTTTCGATTTATGAGCATATTATAACACAACAAAAGGTCCGCAGGACCGATCCCTCTGAACGTTTCAATGTTCTCCCAGGCGTCCGATGAAAAAGCGCTGCTTTTGAATCGGTCAACGCCGTGAGGTTATTATAACATCAACAACGGCTCGCAGAGCCGGTTCCTCT
>CAJFOV010000001.1 GCA_904397835.1 Candidatus Aristotella avistercoris | reverse complement strand
CCTCTGAACGTTTCAATGTTCTCTCAGGCGTCCGCGACGAAAGCGCTTGCTTTCGGAGTGGAGAACGCCGTGAGGTTATTATAACATAAAAATAACCCGTAAGGGCGATACCTTGAAAAGTTAAAACGTTCTTTGCCCGCAGGGCGAAGGTTGTTAAAATAAAAATAGGCCCCATAGAGCCAACTTCTCGGAAGATTATTTCTGACCTTTCTGCCGTCTCCCAAAGGGACGCTTTCTTGGCTGTTCACATAAAAATGAATGTTAATTTTATCACAACTTGCATTTTTGAAAAGGTCAATTGGCATCAACAGTGGATTCCATGCGCCTGTTTGTTCGATAAAAAATAAGCAAAGAATGTTATGAAATAAACTTATGGAAATTGTATTGACAGAAAAAATATTGGCAGATATAATGAAAAACGTCTTCATTTCCTGGAGATTTGAATGAATAAATTGTAAAAATGGACAAAGTTTTCACAACTTATTCTACAGAGGTGGTATCAAAACAAAACCTTGTACTCAGCTAGGAGGCACAGTTATGGGAACCTATGTCATCACAGGCGGCACCACTGGAATTGGCGCTGCAACCAGAGAAATCTTGCAAAATCAGGGGCATGAGGTCTTCAACATCGACTATCGGGAGGGGGATCTCTGTGTGGATCTCTCCCAGCCGCAGGGACGTCAACAGGCATTGGAGGAACTGTTTCGCCGTTACCCCGATGGCATTGATGGGCTCATCTGCAACGCCGGCGTGGGGCCAACCATGCCTGCAACTACCATCTTTTCTCTGAACTTTTTTGCACCGGTGGAACTGGCGGAGGGTGCACGCCCCCTGTTGAAGCTGCGGGGTGGCAACTGCGTTGTTACCTCCTCCAACTCCATCACCCAGGAGCACTTGCCAAAGGATCTGGTAGATATGCTTACCGATGTTATGGACGAACAGAAGGCGCTGGAAGTGGCCAAGGATCTGCCTCGGGAGATGGCGCCCGGCTGTTATGCGGCCTCCAAGCATGCATTGGCCCGCTGGGTACGGCGGATTTCCCCCTCCTGGGCTGCAGAGGGATTGCGGATCAATGCAGTGGCGCCTGGGAATACCGCCACTCCCATGACCCAGAACCTGACCCCGGAGCAGCGGGCGGCGGCCCTGCTCATTCCAATCCCCACCCGCTACGGCCGCAATGAATTCCTGGATGCCACGGAGATTGCCAACGGCATTGTCTTTTTGGTGTCACCCCAGGCCAGCGGCATCAATGGGGTGATCCTCTTTATTGATGGGGGCATCGATGCCCTCCTTCGTTCGGAACGGTTTTAACACTTGGCACTTGGAAAGGAGTTTTTGTACAATGAGCACCTTGGAACAGTACATTGACTGCATGCAGCGGGCGGACAACGTAGGGTTGGCATCCCTCTTTTGTGAGGACGGCGTGCTCCACGATACCTCGGTTCACAAAGCCAACATGGACACCCTGCACCTGGAGGGCCGTATGGCCATTGAGATGATGTTCCACCACAAATTTGGTTTTAACCGGGGACCCTACCGCCTGAAAAATGTGGAGTATCATGGGGACCAGTCGGTGGATTACTTCATTGAATATGGGCGCACCATTGTACCCGTCACGGCAACTTTGGTTCAGGCCGGGGAAGAGGGGAAGATCAAACGGCTGAACATTGTCTCTATCTAAAGCAGGTGGATGGTTTCTGAAGGATCTGATGATGGATTGGGGATGCAGCGAACCGCTGTGTCCCCGTTCTTTTTTGTGTCATGTTATTCTGCAGAAAGGCAGTTTTGGCTGCCGCACCAAGGGGGTGGCAAATCCCCTGAATTCGCCTGGATTTAGTCCTTGCATTTGGTGGAGTTTTTTCGTATAATTTTGTAATGGGGAAGAGGACCCTTTTCTCCCTTCCCCATGGTTTGCCACCCCGGCAGAATTGTAAAGGAAAGTTTGGTGGTATGAATATGACACAATATGAACAGAGTAAGCCCCGCAAGACCCAATGCCTTCCTGCGTTGGCCCTGCGTGGACTGGTTCTTTTTCCAGATATGGTGCTGCAATTTGACGTGGGTCGGGAAAAATCCATCCGGGCACTGGATGGCATCATGGAGCGGGAACGGGAGATTTTCCTGGTGGCCCAGCGGGATCTCAATGTGGATGATCCCGAGCCAAAGGATCTGTATACCGTAGGCGTGGTGGCCGAGGTGCGTCAGATCGTCAAGACCCATGGGGATACCCTGCGGGTTTTGGTCCACGGTAAGTACCGGGCCAGAATTCTGATGATGAAGCAGACAGAGCCCTATTTCCAGGCTGTGGTGGAGGAGTATCCCGTCAAAGTGCCACGGACCCGCTCCGTCCTGTGTGAGGCGGTCATGCGCACCGTCAAGGGGCTCTTTGAGGACTTCTGCTACCTGGCCCCCAAGATGCCCAAGGAGCTGGTGATCTCCGCCATGTCCAGTGAGGATCCAGTCTTCCTGGGGCAGTTTATCCCAGGGAATATCCCCATCTCCCTGGAGGATAAGCAGGCCCTGCTGGAGGAGACCAACGTGGTCAAACGCCTGGAGCAGCTGGCAGTGATTCTGGAGAAGGAAAACAACATCCTTGCGGTGGAAAAGGAGGTCCTGGATAAGGTCAAGGATCAGATTGATGAAAACCAGCGGGAGTACTTCCTTCGGGAGCAGATGAAGGTCATCTCCCACGAGCTGGGGGAGACGGAGGACGCCCAGGAGGAGATTGCCCAGTATCGGGAGCGCATTGCCGCCCTCAAACTGCCCCAGGAGGTTGAAGAAAAGTTCAACAAAGAGGTGGAGAAGCTCTCCAAAATGTCCCCTGGCGCCCCGGAGGCCACGGTGGTGCGCAACTACCTGGACACCTGCCTGGAGCTGCCTTGGAACACGGTGACCAAAGATCATATCGACCTGGCAAAGGCCAAGAAGCAGCTGGACCGGGACCACTACGGCATGCAGAAGGTCAAGGAGCGCATCCTGGAGCTGCTGGCCGTGCGCAAATTGGCCCCGGACATCAAGGGGCAGATCATCTGCCTGGTGGGCCCGCCCGGTGTGGGCAAGACCTCCATTGCCAAATCCATCGCAGCGGCCATGGGACGTAAGTATGTGCGCATGTCCCTGGGCGGGGTGCGGGATGAGTCCGACATCCGTGGCCACCGCAAGACCTACATTGGCTCCATGCCCGGCCGGGTGATGAACGCCATGAAGCTGGCAGGCACCAAGAACCCCCTGTTCCTCCTGGATGAGGTGGACAAATTGGGCAACGACTACCGTGGAGATCCCTCTGCGGCACTGTTGGAGGTGCTGGACGCGGAACAGAACTATGCGTTCCGGGATCACTACATTGAGGTGCCATTTGACCTGAGCCAGGTGCTGTTCCTGGCGACGGCAAACACCTTGGACACCATCCCGGCCCCGCTGTTGGACCGGATGGAGGTCATTGAGCTGAGCAGTTATACCCGGGAGGAAAAGTTCCAGATCGCCAAACAGTATCTGGTGCCCAAACAGAGCCGCCGCCACGGCCTGACCGGACGGAATCTGAAGATTCAAGATGATGCCCTGTATGCCCTCATTGACAGCTACACCCGGGAATCTGGCGTGCGCAATCTGGAGCGGGAGATCGGCTCCCTCTGCCGCAAGGCGGCCAAAAAACTGGTGGCTGGGGAGTGCAAGCGGGTCACCATCTCAGAGAGCAACATCGTCACCTTCCTGGGCCCCAAGAAGTTCCTGCCAGATGCACTGGCCAAATCTGATGAGGTGGGCGTGGTCAACGGCCTGGCCTGGACCTCTGTGGGCGGTGAGATGCTCCAAGTGGAGGTGGCCGTTTTGGACGGCACCGGCAAGCTGGAGCTCACTGGAAGCCTGGGAGATGTGATGAAGGAGTCCGCCCATGCGGCAGTGACGGTGGTGCGCAGCTGTGCCAAGGCCTATGGAATTGATCCGGACTTCTATAAGAATAAGGATATCCACATCCATGTTCCGGAGGGCGCAGTCCCCAAGGATGGACCTTCTGCCGGTGTGACCATGTGCACGGCTCTGGTTTCGGCCCTGTCGGGCACGCCAGTGCGCCATGATGTGGCCATGACCGGGGAGATCACCCTGCGGGGGCGGGTGCTGCCCATCGGCGGCCTGCGGGAAAAGACCATGGCTGCCTACCGCTATGGGATGAAGACGGTGGTGATTCCCAAGGCCAACGTCCCCGATTTGGAGGAGGTGGACCCGGTGGTGCGGGATGCCATCACATTTGTTCCTGCGGAGCAGATTGAGACCGTTCTGGCACAGGCGCTGGTCTCTCCAGAGGTTGCCCTGACCGACAAAGCGGTGGAGCAGGAAGAGGAGACCTTCGCCTCTCTGCCTCTGGGCCATGGGGAGGGCCACTCCAACCCGGTGCCCCAACGGATTCATCAGTAGGGGGGGGGATGGTATGAACTTTCATCAGGTGGAGTTTGAGCGCTCCTTCGGCCTGTCCGCCCAGCTGCCTCCCTCCGATTGTACGGAGATCGCCTTTGTGGGGCGGTCCAACGTGGGCAAATCCTCCATGATTAATAAGGTTTTCAATCGGAAACAGCTTGCCAGGGTCAGTGCTGTCCCTGGCAAGACGGCCACCATCAACTTCTTCCGTGTGGAGGGGGTGCGCTTTGCCGACCTGCCAGGATACGGCTATGCAAAGGTGGCAAAAAGTGAAAAAAAACGCTGGGATGAACTCATCAACGGCTACTTCCAGTCGGACCGGGACATCCAGCTGGTGTTCCAGCTCATCGACATGCGGCATCCGCCCACCAGAGATGATCTGACCATGGTGAACTTTCTGATTGACTGTGAGTTTCCATTTGTGGTGGTCCTGACCAAGCAGGATAAGCTCTCCAAAAAGCAGCAGGAGGAGCGGCTGCGCGCCCTGCAGGAGGAGCTGCCCTGTGCCGACCAGATTTTGATGGTGCCCTTCTCCGCCCAGACGGGGGAGGGAGTCGAACAGATCAAGGCCATCATTGAGGAAGTTTGTCAAGAGGATTGAACAACTATCGGTTCGAAAGAGTCCTAGAAGGGGTAAAAAGTACACGATGGCGGTGCTCCGCTTTTTGGTACTGCGCCCTCACACAATAGAGAAGGAACAAACAATGCCCTCTGATGCCATTTTAGGCGATCGGAGGGCATTGCTTTATGCGCAAAAAGATGGGGGAGCACGGGTCATATTTTCCAAAAGGCTTTCGAATTGCACAAGACGCTGCAAGCGGTAAGATTCAAAGAAGACGGAAAGTCAGCAGAAATATGTACAGTTTTTTATCAATAATTTCTTCTAACATATCATTGACTTTTTGCGCAATACGCACTATTCTAAGCGTAGATTTTTTGTTATGCTTCAGAGGGAAACCTCTGCATGAAGGAGGAATGTACGTTGAACCGCAATCTGAACAAAAAGGGGGATTTGAAACCCCTGGCACTCTTCATGATGGGGGGCGCGCTGTTTTCCATGCACTTTGGTGCATCTAGCATGGTCTGGCCCATGAACTGGGGAAAGGAAAGCGGACGAGAATGGCCCATGGCATTTTTGGGCGCCTTGATTACAGCGGTGCTGCTGGTCCTCTTCGCCTATATTGCGCTGGCAAAATCAGGAAAGTCCTACAACAGGATGGCCTGCCAGGTTATGGGAAATCGATTTGGCCAGTTTTATACCTGCCTGACCATCGCCATTTTGGGTCCCCTCTATGCGATCCCAAGGATGAGCGCCGCCTCTTGGGATTCCATTGTTCAAGCTTTTGGGCTGGATGCCTCCGACAGACTGCCGCTTATTGTTTTTACAATTCTTTTCTATATTGTCACCTATGTCTTTTTGGTCAACCCTGGCAAAAGTATGGATCGCATTTCATCCATGCTGTTCCCCATTCTATTGATTATTGTGGTGGTCGTTGTGGGAAAGGGGCTGCTCAATCCAATTGCTGAGCCAGTGGAAAAGACCTACTCTGGTTCTGCTTTTGCCTATGGTTTTACCAATGGCTATGCTACCGCTGAAATTCTGTGTGCCCTAGTGTTTGGTGTGGTGATCATCCGCAGCCTGGAGAGCAAAGGAGTTCAAGTTGCCCACATGAACCGCAACATGATCCGTGTGGGGATTGTCGGTTTGGCAATGCTGACATGTACGCACCTGGCTCATATTGTCATTGGGGCCTACACAGGTGGGACCATTGATTTGACCTATACTGCACTATACACTGCGGTTGCCGCAATTCTATATGGCAAATGGGGAGGCATCTTGTTTTCTTTCGCTCTGTTCCTTGCGGCCCTCACCACTGCGATCGGGATGTCTTCCGGTTGTTCCGAATTCTTTGTGGAGATCAGCCACAACAAAATTTCTTATAAGCGCTGGGCCCTGATTATCCTGATCCTAAGTATTTTGTTTGGCAGTATGGGGCTGACCAGCATTCTGGATCTCCTTGGGCCTGTTTTGGATGGCATCTATCCATCGGCCATTGTGCTGGTGCTCTACTTTGCTTTCTGTCCAAAGTCCGGTGGTGCACGCCAGAGCAATGCCTGCCGTTTTGCCATGTTCACAGCCTTTGCCTTTGGAATGTTGGATATGGTGTGGAAATACCTGGTTCAAATGAATGCAAACCCCGGTGGAATCTGCGATCTCTATCTTAAACTGCCTTTGGCAAGCGTGTCCTTGGCCTGGGTTCCCTGGACGATCGTCGCCTTTGTATTGGGATGGGCGCTTTACCGGGCAAAGCCTGAAAAATCAGTTTCTGAAAAGGTGGGCAGTGCTCAATAAGTTTTACTGACGCACTGTCATGCTTAAACTCATATATTGCAGAGGAGGCCCTTGCCAATCGGTAAAGGGCCTCATCCCTTTTTGTCAAAAATATGACGATTTGGTCATGAGAATTTTACAATTTGAGAGCCTCAATTTTGTCGTTTCCCCATTTACTTTTACGCACTAAAATGATAAAATAATTGGGATTGGAAACCTTGCCCACAAAAAATTGGTAGGGATAGTAACTGTGGCCTTTTGTCCGCAGTAAAGTTTTACATAGAGGAGGAACCATTGTGAACCCGCGTTTGAAAGAGTTTCATGTTGAATTTTTGTTCCAAGCAATTTTGGCGTTGGAAACTGTGGAGGAATGCTACGACTTTTTTGAGGATCTGTGCACGGTTCCGGAGCTCAAAGCCTTATCACAGCGGATCCAAGTGGCCAAAATGCTCAGTGAGCACCAGGTCTATAGCGAAATTGTCAACCAGACTGGCGCCAGCACTGCCACCATCAGCCGAGTCAATCGATCCCTAAACTATGGCTGTGATGGGTACCGCACGATTTTTGCCCGCCTGGATGCCCAGAAGAACAAGGAGAAACAGTGATCATGGGCCCCTATCAGCAATTTGCCAACTATTATGACATACTGACAGAGAATGTAAACTATAGGGAACGGGCTGGCTATTTTGACCAACTGTTGAAGCGGTATCACAACGAAAGAGGGATCCTTCTGGATTTGGCCTGTGGTACAGGGGGGCTCTCTATTCCTTTGTCACAGATGGGATACGATGTCATTGGTGTGGATGGCTCCAGCGAGATGCTTTCCTTTGCCATGTCCAAGGCAGGCGAAGCGCAGCAGCAGATTCTTTTCCTCTGCCAGAGGATGGATCAGCTGGATCTGTATGGCACTGTGGATGCCACCATCTGTGCACTGGACAGTTTAAACCATGTGACAGATCTGGCGACGCTACAACAAATTTTGGAACGGGTCTCTCTCTTTACCAATCCGGGTGGAATCTTTCTATTTGATGTCAATACCCCCTATAAGCATCGGGAAATTCTAGCCAACAACGTGTATGTCTATGATTGCCCCGAAGTCTACTGTGTTTGGCAAAATGAGTACCAGGAGCAGGATCAGGTGGTGAATATTCAGCTGGATTTCTTCCAACCACAGGGGAAGGGGAGCTATCGCCGCTCCACCGAATCTTTTCAGGAGCGTGCATACTCCCAGGAAATACTCACGCAGCTGCTGGAGCAGGCTGGGTTTGGACTGTTGGATCTCTTTGAAGGGGATACCTTCCACGCCCCCACCCCCACCACGCAGCGCTGGGTGCTTGTGGCAGAAAAATTGTAGTTTGAAGGTTGGGCTCCAGAGCCCAACGCTTTTCCATAACGCCCCTCATTGTCTACAAAAAGGGCCCGCCGGTTGGCGGGCCCTTTCTCTTCTATGCAACCATCCAATATAAGATAACATAGGTGCCGATAAACTCAACGGCCAGCAGGATGCTGATGGTCAGCAGCACAGCACGCTGGCTAATACGCCCCCTCGTAGAAAGCTCCAACAGATAGTTGGAATCCTGTTCAGGGTTGGTGTATTTGCTGCGTATTTTGCGGATAGAGGCCAGTACATGCTTGGTATAGATGCGCACTGCCATCAATCCAAAGAAGCAGGAGAAGCCCAGACGGATCGCACTGGCAATATCGCTGTAGGAGATAATGGTTTGAATCCACTGGGTATCCATTGCAGAATTGAGAGAGACACCCATGGTCTCTAAGACAGCTCTGCTGTACTCCAAGGACCACAAAAAAGATGGAATGGAAAGTAGCACATACACCGCCAGCAGCATCGCCCCCACCCGGTACATTTTGCGGTAGAAGTAGTAGATAAAATTGAGGAAAAAAGCGGACCAACACCAGGTGTTGCCGCCCTGGCAAACTGCTTTGAAGCGTGGGAGGTAATATTGGGAGTTGGGACCCACATAGATGGCAACCTCTTTGGCAGGAATTCCATCGATGGTCTCATCGGGAGATAGACCGCCATAGATGGTGCTGTAGGGATCCACAGAGGGCGGATGAGGATGGGACTCACCAGACAGAGGGGGAATTCTGTGGGGCGGCAGACTGTTTGACTGGGCTTCTTCCCTCCGATGGAGGGAGGTACCACAGACTGGGCAGTAGGCCTGATCATTGGTGTTGGCAGCGCCGCACTGGGGGCAGCGAGGGAGAAATTCCTGCGCCATACCCTGTTGGACAGGAGCCTCCTGATTGGGATTTTTCCATTCAAACCCTTCGCTGTGTTGATCTACAAAGGCACAGGATCCCTTCTTTTGGTAGCAGGCCCGATGATGGGGCGCGCCACAGATGGGGCAGACCACAATGTCGTCCCCCTCTTGAAAGGGTTTTCCACAGATGGGGCATTTTATACCAAGATAGTTGGACATGTACAAAACCTTTCTTCCCGTCGGAACGGGTCTATGTGATTTGCAGGGGATACAGGATAATACTCCAAAATATTATACCGTAAAAAGAGGCAAAGTACAAGGGGAGGAATAGGACACCTTTGTGTCCAATCTGTGACTGAGCGGGTGTATAGGCGGCCCCATGTACACATCTGAGGGGGCAGCGTTGATCCCATATGTTGTCCGCATATTTGTCCAAAGGGAGGAATATCTATTACCAAGCAAAAGGACAGGAAGGCGGGGACATATGCTGAACAGACAGGAACGTAGTGGATTGACCGAGCGAGAGGCCAAGCACAAGCTGGTGGAATATGGGGAAAATCTTCTATCCGGTGAGGAGGGCATCAACCCTTGGAAGCTGTTTGCTGGACAGTTTAAGGACCTAATGGTGATGATTCTGTTGGTCTGTACGGTGGTCTCCGTGGCCATGGGGCAGGCCACAGAGGCGCTGACCATTTTGGTCATTGTGCTGGTCAACGCGCTGCTGGGCTTCATCCAGGAATACCGCACCGGAAAGACCTTGGAGGCCCTTAGACGGATGGCCGCCCCAGGGGCCAATGTGATTCGGGAGGGGCGGATCTGCAACATCCCTGCTACCCAGGTGGTACCGGAGGATCTGGTGGTTCTCAAGGCTGGGGATCGGGTTCCAGCAGATGGCATTCTACTGGAGGAGGAGGGCCTGACCTGCGATGAGGCGCTTCTCACCGGGGAGTCGCTGCCGGTAGAAAAGCACGTCTCACAGGGTGGACGAATCCCCCAGGGGGAGTTCCGGGGGGATATGGCCTATATGGGGACCGTTGTCACCCAGGGCAGGGGACTCGTCCGCGTGACAGAGACAGGAATGGCCACCCAGATGGGCAAGATCGCCGGCATGCTTGGGGAGATTCAGCAGGAGCAGACTCCCCTACAGAAGCGGTTGGATCAGTTGGGCAAATACATTGCAGTGGGCTGCCTGATCATCTGTGGTGTGGTGTCCCTCTCAGGGATTCTCAGGGGGGAGCCGGTGTTTGATATGTTGTTGACCGGAATCTCCCTAGCGGTGGCAGCGGTGCCGGAGGGGTTGCCTGCCATTGTCACCATCGCCCTGGCTCTGGCAGTGAACCGCATCCTCAAACGCAATGCCCTGGTGCGCAAACTCCATGCTGTGGAGACCCTGGGCTGTGCCAACGTGATCTGTTCCGATAAGACGGGGACTTTGACCGAAAACAAGATGACCGTACGGGAGGTGGTCACGCTGGATGCTGCCTTTTCTGTCACAGGAAAGGGGTATCAGCGCAGAGGACAATTCTTGATGGACAACCGCGCAGTGGATGTGAACGCCAGCAAGGTGCTCGCCCAGCTACTGCGTATTGCGGCAGGCGCCAACAACGCCCAGCTCACAGGGGGGGCATCCACCCGCCGTGGTGCATTGCGCGGCACGGGGGAGGAGGTCTGGCAGGCCCAGGGGGAACCCACGGAGATCGCCCTGGCCGTGCTGGCCTGTAAGGGTGGGGTGGAGCCCCAAAATTTACCCTACTACCGCGTCAAGGAAAAACCTTTTGATTCCACACGCAAGCGCATGTCCGTTCTGGTCCAAGAGCGGGGCGGGGGATATCTCCTGTTGTCCAAGGGGGCGCCGGATGTTATGCTGCCCCTGTGTACCAGCTGTCTGACAGAACAGGGAGTCAGGCCGTTGACCGAGGCGCTGCGCAGGCAGATCAACAGCAGAATAGAGGAGATGGCCGGCCGGGCCCTGCGGGTGCTGGCCTTGGCCTACCGACCTGCCGCCTCATCGGGGGACGATCGGGAACAGGCCCTGATCTTTGTAGGGTTGGCTGGCCTTCAAGATCTGCCCCGCAGGGAGGCGTTCCGTGCGGTCAAGGTGTGTAAAAAGGCCCACATCCGCACAATCATGATCACCGGAGACCACAAACTCACCGCCTGTGCCATTGCAAAGGAACTTGGCATTTTAACACAGGGACAGAAGGCCCTGACCGGGGGCGAACTGGATGCCATGGACGACGAAACCCTGGAGCGGGAGATTGACCAGGTGGCGGTATTCGCCCGTGTCAATCCAGGCCACAAACTGCGCATTGTCAAGGCACTCAAGCGCAGGGGCAACATCGTGGCCATGACAGGGGATGGAGTCAACGATGCCCCGGCGGTAAAGGAGGCCCACATCGGCGTAGCCATGGGCAACGGCACGGATGTGACCAAGGAGGCCTCCTCCCTGATTCTGTTGGATGACAACTTTGCCACCCTGGTGGCCGCCATTGAGGAGGGGCGGGTGATCTATGACAACATCCGCAAATTTATCCGCTACCTGCTCTCCTGCAACATTGGCGAGGTGGTCACCATGTTTGTAGGCATGCTCATGGGCATGCCGGTGGTTTTGCTCCCCATCCAAATTCTGCTGGTGAACCTTGCAACAGATGGCTTGCCGGCCATTGCCCTGGGGCTGGAGCCGGGGGAGGCAGATGTGATGGAGCGCCGCCCCAGGCCTGCAGAGAGCTCGATTTTCTCCAATGGCCTTTTGGGAAAAATCCTGTTCCGCGGCCTCCTCATTGGCTTTACCACCCTGGCGGTCTTTGTCAGCATGCGGCGGGATGGGCAGAGCCTTGCCGCTGCCAGAACAGCGGCTCTGGCAACTCTGGTGCTGACGCAGCTGTTCCATGTCTTTGAGTGCAAGTCGGAGCGGCACAGCATTTTTGGCATCGCCTGGTTCAGCAACCTGCGGCTGTGGGGGGCGGTGTTGGTCTCGGTAGGGCTCATGGCGCTGACCATTTACCACCCTTTCCTACAGAGCTTGTTCCAGACGGTGGCGCTGACCGGGGACCAATTGCTGAGAATTGTCACTTATAGCCTGGTGGCACCCCTTCTCTCCGCCCTGTGGATGCTCCTGCACCCCAGCCGTGAATAGACAGTAGCCGAACAGCAGGACTACAGTTCCCTTGCCCCGATGATAAAATAGAAGAGCAACAAAAGGACCGCTCCACTGCAAAGTTTTACAGTGGGGCGGTCCCTCATGCGTGCAAAAAGGGAAAATCGCTCATCGGCCCAGGCTGTAGGTATGGCCGGGAGACTCCGCTTCAGCCAGGTTGAGGAACTGGACAGGAATTCCCGCCTCCTTGGCACAGCGTGCGGCCAAAAAGGGGAGTCCCAGACCGTTGTCGCCGTGGATCAATACCTGATCGGCCTTGGATACCAGTTCTTTGGCGTAATCTGCAACACAGCCGGGATAGGGGTGCAGGGTAAAAAAATGATCCCGATCACAGACTTCCAGAAGATAGAAAAAACGATCCCGCAGGGCTTCACTCCAGTCGGAGGCGACCTCCTCATGGAGGGGGATGCATTCCAGCGTCAGGAAGGGGCTATTTGCCTTTTTGGCAAGAAGAATTTCACAAAACAACAGATCCAACTCTGTAGCGAGGGGAGAGATAAAGTGCTCAAAGCCCTGTTTGACTGTGTCATCCACTTGATGCATCAAAGTTTTCTTCAAGTGGGATATCTCCCCACCTTGTAGACTGTCTAGGTCAGAAAGTATTACACTGCAGGTGTCAGTATACGACAAAAAGATCCCCCCTTTGCTGAAAGAGACAGCTGAAAATTGGAAACGAAAGTTCGCTGTAGTTCTATTATATCGGCTCCCCTGTGCGCAATCAACCATTTTTATGAGATAATGGCTGGGAGCGCCCTTTTTCTGCCTTTTCACCATAAGAACAAGGAAAAAACCAAAGCTGATTGACAAATTATTATAAAATATGAAATTTAAATTAAGATTTTATGTGAAATTTTATCAAATCCTGTAGAATTCTGACGAAAGATCTGCAAAAAAAGGAAATGAATCCTTTCCTTTTTTTATTTTTTTATAAAATATCGCAATCTTTTGAAGATATTTCTCCCCATTCGAAAAATAATATACCGAATTGCTGCAATTCCATTTATGGGAATTTAAACCGCACAGCTGTGTGGTGAAATAAATTTCTATTTTAGGGATAAAAAGAAACAAAAGAAACGTTGCCTTTTGGTACACATTTTGTACTGATACAGAGAGGGAGGGAGCGCTATCAAAATCTACGGGTCTGCTCTCAATAGGGACAGGGCAGCGGCACTCGCTCGACAGGCCACCCATGGAAATGCTGTCCACCAGGTGATTTTATCCATCGGATGTGCCGTTGCAAAGCAAAACATGCAGCTCCCGGAGGAGCCGCATGTTCTGATTCGGATCGGAATGCTTTCGCATGATTTAATTGGAGCCTTCCAAATGAACGACCGCCTGATCCACCACGAATTGGATCACCTTATCCGCCAACAGGCGCTGCTGAATCACCTCTTTGCCATAGTCGTTTTCAAACTCCTCTGTGCTCTCATAGGAGTAGGCGGTGGCATAGTTCTGTAGCCCCTCCTGGTATTCCTCATCGGTGATGGTGAGGTTCTCCTGTTGGGCGATAGCCTGGATGATCAGCTCCTCTGCCACAGCATCCTTGGCATAGGTCTCCGCCTGGGTGTTGAACTCGTCCATGCTGGAACCCATGTAGGTCTCCAGGAATTCCGAGAGCTCCATGCCAAAGGCACTGGCATAGCTGGTGTAGTATTCGGTCATATCGTCAATATAGGCTTGTACATCCTCCTGGGGATAGTTGTTGACAGTGGCGTTGTTTTTGACAGTGGTCCAGATGGTGAGGGCTGTGTTGCTCTGCTGGATGTTCTCATTCTCCTGCTGCAGCTGGGCCCGGATGGTCTCCCGGTAGTCGGCCACAGTGGTGTCCTCCTCCGAGATTTCTTGAACCAATTCGTCCGTCAGATCCGGCACCACAGTGCGCTGGGCCGAATGAATGGTGACGGTAAATACAGCGGGCTGGCCGGCCAGATCTGGGTTGTTTTGATAGGGGTCGGGGAAGGTGACATCGATGTCCACGGTGGAACCGATCTCTTTGCCGATGAGGGAGCTCTCAAAGCCGTCGATAAACTGGTTGGAGCCAATGGTCAGGTCAAAATCTGTATCGGAGCCATTGTCAAAGGCGACCCCATCCACTTTGCCCACATAGTCGATGTTCACCGTGTCTCCATCCGCCACAGTGCCGCTCTCCAGGGTCTCAGTGGTGGATTTGCCCTCTTCAATCAGAACGTTTCGGATCTCATTGTCGATGTCCTCCTCGGTCACCTCTTCCACACCGGGGACGGTGACTTCGATTCCCTTGTATTGTCCCAGGACAACATCGGCAGTGGTGTCCTCACTGTTGTTGCAGGCTGTCAAGAGCATGGTTAAACACCCAATGGCAGCAAGACAAGAGAAAATTTTCTTCATTTCGTCAACCTCACTTTTGGATTTGTAGGACGCTGAAAGATGTCATTCCTATTATATTATACCTTACCCCAATTGAGGCAAAAGGGGAAGAGGGCAGGGAAGAAATTTATAAAAAAATCAAAAATGTTCACACAGCAAACACAAATTTTCACCCATTCAACACATGACTCTATGGCCACGGGGAGAGAAGCGAACGAGGAAGGAAATCTGTCCGCTCCCTATGGCAAAGTCCATTCTCACCACCTCATTTGACGTGGCGGCAAAAAGCCAGGCCATGGAAGCTCCATGGCCTGGCCCTATGAGCGGAATGCTCAGTTTATTTGTGCTCCTGGAGCCATTTGAAGGCGCACTCAGAATAGACGGCGGCGCTGACAGTGATGGCGCTCTCATCAAACTCAACCTGGGGAGCATGGCAGGCATAGTCATTGCCCTGCACATGGCTACCGACCAGAATGTAGATGCTGGGAACCTTCTCGGAGACAAAGGCGAAGTCCTCAGAACCGGGCAGGCACAGGCCAGGGCCAACCGTAACTTCCTCGGGCATATCGCTCATGTATCTGGCACAGTCATCCACCAGCTCATCCTGAGAGATGTTGACAGGAACCTGGCTGTACCAGGTGATCTCGGCCTTGCAGCGGTAGGTCTGGGCGATCATGGGGACGATCTCCTCAAAGCGCTTGACCAGCTTGGCTCTCTCTCCAGCATCTCTGGTGCGGATGGTGCCGCTGAGCATGCAGGACTCAGGCATGATGTTGTTGGCGGTGCCCGCCTTAAACTCGCCAAGGGTGATGCTACAGAAGCCCTTGGGATCCGCCTCACGGGAGATCAGCTCCTGAAGGCCCAGGTAGATCTGCACGCCAACCTGCAGGGGGTCGATGTTCAGGTAGGGGTAGGCGCCGTGGCCGCCCTTACCAGTGATGTTGATGCCGAAGCCATCGCAGGAGGCGCCAGACAAACCCTTCTTCAGGCCCACATAACCGGGCTCCAGCTCGGGGAAGTTGTGAATGCCCAGGGCAACATCGGGTTTGTAGGTCTCCAGCAGGCCATCATTGAGCATAGAGAGGGCGCCCTTGAAAACCTCCTCGCCAGGCTGGAACATAAAGACCACCTTGCCGTCGATCTCGTCCTCCATCTCCTTGAGGATCTTGGCAGCGCCCAGCATAGAGGCAGTGTGGATGTCGTGGCCGCAGGCATGAGAGCAACCGTTGGTTGCAGCAAAGGAGTAACTGGTGTCCTCAACCACCGGCAGAGCATCCATATCACCGCGGAGCATAAAGGTCTTGCCGGGCTTCTTGCCGCCAGCAACAGCAACAATGCCACACTCACCGCAGTCTTTGGGCTCATAACCCATCTCAACGAGTTTTTCCTTGACGAACTTCACCGTGTTGGGCAGGTTGCAGCCTACCTCAGGATTCTGATGCAGGTAGCGGCGGTACTGAACCAACTCGTCCTGCAGCTCTTTGGCGCGAGAGTAGAAAACGTTCATTTTGAATCCTCCTTATGTATTGTGGATCACGCTGGAAACATCAGTCAAGACGGAAGGCCCCTTCTCTTCCCAGGAAAGATGAAAATGACTGCCAAGATGAAAGTGAGTGGGGACGGCGCCGGACTGTGATTCGACAAGCCAGATGGGAGAAAATTCTCTCACAATTTTTATCATAGCATATTCAGATGAACTTTTCAATCATTCTGGATAGAAAGAATGGCGTTAAAAAGAGAAAAAATGAAAATATGCACAAATAAAATAATAAAATTTTATGGAAATAGGCAGAGCGATTCATTCTATTGGGAAGTTTGTCCACTCAGAACGCCATGCCTCTCCAAAAGAAAGAGCCCTCCCCCGAGGGGAGGGCTCTGGGGAACAGGGGGAGCCCCCCGTTCTAGCTTATTTGTGGTTTTTCAGCCAGTTGTAAGCGCACTCAGCGTAGATGGCCATACCGATGGGCATAACATCCTCATGGAACTGGACCTTGGGATGGTGCTGACCAAGGATAGCGCCCTCCACGTTGGCGCCCAGGATCATGTAAGCGCTGGGGACCTTTTCGCTGACCAGAGCAAAGTCCTCAGAACCAGTGATGGGCCAAGAGGGAGAGAATTTGACATCCTCAGGCATGTCTTTCAGATAGCCCAGGAACTCATTGGTCAACGTCTCATCGCAGCCCAGGGCGGGGATGTTGTAGTCCCACTTGACCTCGGCGGTGGCGCGGAAGGCCTTGGCGATGTTCTCTGCAACCTCAGGCAGACGCTGGACCATCAGTTTGCGATCCTCATCGGAGAAGGAGCGCACAGTGCCTCTCAGCGTGGCCGTGGGAGGAATGATGTTGTTGGCGGTGCCGCCCAGCAGCTGGCCAACGGTGATGACGCAGGTGGCGCCGGGGTTGACCTCACGGGCGATGATCTCCTGCAGAGCAGTGTGGATGTGAGCCGCCACGTTGATGGGGTCAATGGACATCTGGGGCAGTGCACCGTGGGAGCCTTTGCCGTGGACGGTGATCTCAAAGCCGTCGCAGGAGGCCTCCAGGTTGCCAACGCCGTAGTAGACATTGCCCACGTCCAGCTTGTCGCCACTGAAGACGTGCAGGCCCAGGGCCACATCGACCTTGGGGTTCTCCAGGATGCCGTGATTCAGCATCTCCTGAGCACCAGCAAAGATCTCCTCACCGGGCTGGAACATGAACTTGACGGTTCCCTCCAGCTCGTCCTCCTTCTCTTTGAGCATCTTGGCAGCACCCAACAGCATGGTGGTGTGCATGTCATGGCCGCAAGCGTGCATAAATCCGTTGGTGGAAGCAAAAGGAATGTCGGCCTCCTCGGTCATGGGCAGGGCGTCCATGTCACCGCGGAGCATAATGACCTTACCGGGCTTTTTGCCACCGGCCGTGGCCACAACACCGCCCTTGCCCAAGGGCTTGGGATCGTAGCCCCAGCTCTTGAGCTGTTCCATCACATAGTCCACGGTCTTGGGCAGATCCAGGCCGCGCTCAGGGTTCATGTGGAAGTGCCGGCGAATCTGGACAAACTCGTCCTTCATCTCCAGCGCGCGATTGTAAAACTCGCTCATAATACAGCCTCCTTAATATGAATGATAGAGCCCATCAAGAGGCTCCTCCGCCGCAGCGGGGGAGCCTCCAAAGGACAACATAAAACCTTACTTGTGCTCCTGGAGCCATCTGATTGCGCAGGTCACATAGGAGGAGACACCGATGGGGATGACATCCTCGTTGAAGCGCACGAAGGGAGAGTGCTGGCCATGGACGTAGCCCTCCACATTGGCGCCCAGTCCCAGGAAGGTGCCGGGGACACGGTCGGTGACCAGAGCAAAGTCCTCAGAACCGGAGTTCTGCTTATTCTTGAGCAGCTCAACCTTGTCGGAGAGCTCACCCAGATACTTCTTCACGTCGTCGCAGAGCTGATCATCGCAGATCATGGGAGGAATGTTGTAATCCCACTTGACCTCGGCGGTGGCGCGGAAGGCCTTGGCGATGTACTCGCAAACCTCAGGCAGACGCTGAACCATCAGTGCACGATCCTCAGGAGAGAAGGAGCGCACGGTGCCTCTCAGTCTGGCCGTGGGAGGAATGATGTTGTTGGCGGTACCTGCGGTCAGCTCGCCGATGGTCATAACACAGGTGCTGCCGGGGTTGACCTCACGGGCGATGATCTCCTGCAGGGCGGTGTGGATGTGGGCTGCCACGTTCACAGGGTCAATGGACATCTGGGGCAGAGCGCCATGGGAGCCCTTGCCGTGGACAGTGATGTCAAAACCATCACAGGAGGCAAAAGCAGGACCATTGAGCATATACACCTTGCCAACATCCATGCCCTCGCCGTTGAAGACGTGGGCGCCAAGGGCGGCATCCACCTTGGGGTCGTCCAAAATGCCGTTGTCCAGCATGCTCTGAGCGCCCTTGAAGATCTCCTCACCGGGCTGGAACATCAGGACAATGGTGCCCTCGATCTCATCCTCATATTCCTTCAAAAGCTTTGCAGCACCCAGCATCATGGTGGTGTGCAGGTCATGGCCGCAGGCGTGGGCGCAGCCGTTGGTGGAGGCGAACTCTTCACCGCTGTGCTCCTCCATGGGCAGAGCATCCATGTCGCCGCGGATCAAAAAGACCTTGCCAGGCTTCTTGCCACCAGCAATGGCCTTGACGCCGCTGGGAGCAATCTCCTTGGGCTCATAGCCATACTCGGTGAGCTTCTCCATAACGAACTTGGTGGTGTTGGGCAGGTTGCAGCCTACCTCAGGGTTCTGGTGAAGCTGGCGACGAATTGCGACCAACTCGTCCTTGATCTTCAGCGCACTTTCGTAGTACTTGTTCATACTTTTCGTCCTCCTATCAGTTGTGATACTACAGGATAAACTATGGAATATGGGGATCCGCGCAAAGGATTGCTCCCTTGGAGAATACCCCCTGCAAACATATTGTGACTTCTATTGAAAAGGATTCGGCCATAGTCTAATACCAGACCCTCAAATAGAAAGGTGATTCATACTTATGAGACAACCTGTCATTGGTATTCCGCTGGCAATGGATTTTTCTGAAAACCACCGGCCAGTCTTCCGGCTTTATCAGACATACGTCCGATGGATTCAGCGGGCGGGAGGTACCCCTCTGGCGCTGTTTCCCATCCCAGAGAGCTTCTCCTTGGCCGACAGTCTGGACGGCTTGCTTTTGCCCGGCGGGGCGGACGCAGACCCTTACCTCTATGGTCAGGAGCCCATGAGAGGGATTGCCAGCACCGACTGCCAGCAGGATCGCTTTGAACTCCAATGGATCCAGGAGATGACACAGCGCGAGCGCCCAATTTTGGGTATCTGCCGGGGCCATCAACTGCTGAATATTGCCCATGGGGGCACCATCTGTCAAGATCTGGAGACCCAGTGGCCCCAGAGCCTCTGCCATCAGCAACACACCTGCAACCTGGGGGAGGCCTTCCATACGGTGAGCCTGTCCTCAGAGGGAGTGCTCTTTTCTGTGATAAAAGCGGATCGGATTCGGACCAACTCCTATCACCACCAGGCCATTGACTGCCTGGGGGAGGGGTTGGTGGCAACCGGCTGGGCGGAAGATGGAGTCATTGAAAGCCTGCAATCCAACGACCAGCTCCAATGGGGCATACAGTGGCATCCAGAGCTTATGGCTTTGGCGTATCCGGAGCAGCGGCGGATTTTTGAAGCCTTTGCTGATCTCTGTATCCAACAGAGAAAAATCTGAATGGAACTTGATAGAATATGCTTATATCTATTTCATCATAGCACATTTTTTTAAATATTCAACGATACTGTCTAAAAATTGGGTGAGATTACAATTTAAAACCGTGCATTTCATACGATTTGCACAGTTTGAAATGAGGAAGTTGCATTTCACGCGAGTTTTGGGTAAAGGCCTGGTAAAATGGATAAAAAGCATTATAATGGAGATCCTCCAACGGGTACCATAACACTTGTACTCTCGCCAATTCCCCGAAAAATGTCTGTTGATTTATTTGGAAATTCATTGAATTTTTCTTTCATTTATATTATATTGGAGAAAAGGAGGGGTAATTTTATGGCAGACGTTTGTGAGATCTGTGGCAAAAAAATCGGCGGGTTCAGCGGCGCTGCCACGCTTTCTGGTTATCCAGGAATCAAAGTGTGCAGCAACTGTGAAACCAAGTTTACTGAGATGTGTTACTATGGGGAGCAGTATGTTCAGGGAAAAAGGGACAGCGCCCGCTTTTTGGAGCTCTATGCCTATTTTACAGGGCATAAGGGCACCACAACACCCCAGGCCCAAAAGGCTATTGAGGACAGCACCCAAAATGTTTTTCAAAGTATAGACCAACAAAAGCAGAAACAGGCGCAACAGGCCCAGCAGCGTCAGGAACTGAAACAGCACATAGACAATATTCTATTGACTACCGGCTCATCCTTTGATGGATACCGCGTTCAAAAATACTTGGGTATTCTCACGGCGGACGTAGTGATGGGTACAGGCTTCCTCAGCGAGCTTTCTGCCAGTCTCTCCGATCTGTTAGGGGTGAACGATAATGCATTTTCCCTCAAGATGGAGCGAGCCAGGGAGATTGCAGAAGAAAAGTTGCTCTATGAGGCCGCCACGAAGGCAGGGGCTAACGCCCTATTGGGGGTCAAATATGACTATGAGATTTTTTCTGGCAATCTCATAGCGGTGACCATCTGCGGAACTGCTGTCCTGATTGAAAAGGAATAATTGAGGCAAACAGAAACGCCGCTCTGTCTTTTCAAGAGACAGAGCGGCGATGTTTATACAGGCCTACGGAGCAGGGCCCTCTAGCCATCCTCATCCAGCCAAATGGAGCAGCTGGATCAGCAGGAGCCATGCCATGCCGTAGTAACTGATGACAGCCACCAGGTCGTTGACCGTGGTGATCAGGGGACCAGAGGCCACTGCCGGATCCACCTTGATCTTTTGAAAAAACAGGGGGATCACCGTGCCGGAGAAGCTGGAGATCACCATGGCCAGCAATAGAGAGATTCCCACGCAGAGGGCGATGGCCATGGCCTGTGGCAGGGCGGTATCCTTGCCGAAGAAGAGATAAAGGCCGATAGCCGGGATGGACACACCACCCAGCAGGGAGCCGTTGATCAGACCCACGCGGATCTCCTTCCAGATGAGGGAACACTTCTCGGAGAAGGTGACATCCTCCTCCATAAGGACCCGAATGGTGACAGCCAGAGACTGGGTTCCTACATTGCCGGCCATATCCAAAATGAGAGACTGGAAGCAAACCAAAACAGCAATTTGGGCCACAACTCCCTCAAACATGCCCACCACACTGGAGACAAACATCCCAAGGAAGAGCAACACAACCAGCCAGGGCAGGCGCTTTTTTACACTGGTGAATACGGGCTCCTTCAGATCCTCGCTTTCGCTGTCGGTGGAAGAGATACCGGCCAGCTTGTTGTAGACTTGGCGGGACTCCTCCTCCAGATAGTCCACCACGTCCTGGACAGTGATGACGCCGATGAGCCGGTCCTGGTCGTCCAACACCGGGAGGGAGTCCTCCTCATAGTCCCGGATCCAGTCCATGGACTCCTGCAGGTCGTCGTGATCCCGCACAAAGGGGTAGGAGCGGATGATGCAGGACTCCAAAGGCATATATTCCCGGGTGAGAATCAGGTCCTTTAAATCAATAGCGCCGTAAAATTGGCCGTCCCGCTGTACCACATAGAGGGTGGCAATGTTGTCATTTTCCTCACTCTGGCGGATCAGTTCCCGCATGGCCTCCTTGACGGTGAGGTCGTTGGGGATGGCAATGTAGTTGGTGGACATAAAACTGCCAATTTCCTCCTGATTGTAGGAGAGCAGGTGGCGCAGATCCTGGGAGGTCCCGGGGGCCAGTTCCCGCTCCATGGCAGCACAAAAATCCTTGGACATGTGGGGCAGGATATCCGCTGCGTCATCCCGGTCCATCTCCTCCAGGATGGCGGCGGCCTCCTGAGCGGGCAGCTCCTCCAGCAGCTCCTGAGGCTCCTCATAGTAGGGGAAAAGCTCTGCCGCCCAGCGGTTGCCCAACTGGCGGTAGAGGGTGCGCCGCTCTTGCGGGGTCATCCCCTCCAGCGCCTGTGCCACGTCATAGTCGTGGTACTCATTGAGATGGGTGCGGATCTCCTCCACCGGGTGATCCTCCCGCAGGAAGGAGATGATGCCCTGCACCATCTCCAGATTCATGGCCTCATGGGTCATTTTCTTCATGTTCGTCTCCTCCTTTCGGCGGTTTGGACGATACACAGGAATGCCCGGCCGATCCCTCTGGAGTGGTGCAAACAAACACTAAGTTTGCGTTATCTCACAGCATGGGCAGCCTAGCAGACCTGTATATGCAGTTGTCTTGGTACTTCTACAGGGATAACTGTCGCTGCTCATACCTTCACATCCTTTCATGGTCGCAACTGTGGTGGATGGTACCCTTTCATCCACCCCCATTGTAAAAGATTTTTTGTCAGATTGTCAACCCCCACCCCATTTGAAGGACAACAATTCTCCCTTTTGTAGGGGCTCCCAGTTGGAGATCCGTGGCGCTTCTGGCAATTTTTCATACAGGGATGCTGTTCTTTCTATTCCATAGCAAATATACAACAGACAGGGGGCTGATCCGTACAACCTCTGGATCAAAATGAAAAACAGAGATTCTTACCAAAATTTACAGCTGGAATTTTGTTGGACAAGGGGCATATAATGAAAGAAACAAATGTTCTTATTGGGGAAGAGGGGATCCTATTGCGCCGCACCATTCTACATGTGGATATGAACAACTTTTATGCCTCGGTGGAGTGTCTGTACCATCCGGAACTGCGGGACAGACCGGTGGCGGTCTGTGGCAACCCTCAGCTGCGCCACGGCATCGTGTTGGCCAAAAATATCCTGGCAAAGGCCAGTGGAATTCAGACGGGGGATCCCATTTGGTTGGCCCGGCAGAAGTGTCCAGGGCTGGTGTGTGTTGGCCCCAACTATGGCCGCTATTTGCGCTACTCCCACCTGGCCCGGGAGATCTATGGGGAGTACACCGACCGGGTGGAGTCCTTTGGTCTGGACGAGTGCTGGCTGGATCTGACAGGGTGTACCCACCTCTGGGGCAGTGGAGAACAGGTGGCCAACATCCTGCGGCGGCGCATTCGCCAGGAGCTGGGCGTGACTGCATCGGTGGGGGTGTCCTACAACAAGGTCTTTGCAAAGCTGGGCAGCGACTATCGAAAACCAGACGCCACCACTGTGATCACACCGGAGAATTTTCATCAGTTGGTCTGGCCCCTGCCGGCAAAGGATCTGCTGTATGTGGGGCAGGCCACCTGTCACCGCTTGGATCGGTATGGGGTACGCACCATTGGGGATCTGGCGCAGCTTCCGTTGGAGGTGCTGGAGCGGTCCATGGGTAAAAACGGGCGGATGCTCTGGAAGTTTGCCAACGGGTTAGATCACACGCCGGTGGCCCACAGCGGGGAAGCGTTTCCCATCAAAAGCGTGGGGAACAGCACCACCGCTCCCAGGGACCTGGTCCAAGAGGAGGAGGTCAAAATTACCCTCTACCTTTTGGCGGAGAGTGTCTCCTCCCGCCTGCGGGGATATGGCATGACCGGTGAGACGGTCTGTGTCTACCTGCGGCAGGCGGATCTGTCCAGCTGTGTGCGTCAGTGCAAGCTGCCCCGTCCAACCTGCAATGGGGAGGATCTCTTTCGCAGGGCCTTTGCCCTGTACCAGGCCAACTGCCACGGTGAACCTTTGCGCAGCTTGGGGCTCAAGGTCAGTGGGCTGCATCAGGGGGCGATAGGGCAGACCAGTTTTCTGCCGGAGGTTCTTCAGCAGGAAAGAACTAATGTTCTTGAAACGGCAGTGGAACAGGTCCGCCGCCGCTTTGGCCACCGGAGCCTGCAGCGGTGCATCATGCTCGCCGACCCAGCGTTGAGCCGGTGCAACCCCAGGGAGGAGCACGTCATCCATCCGGTGAGCTTTTTACATGGATAGGAGGGAAAAAGGATGGGACACAAGGTCTATGTGGGGGTCACAGCCTATTATGATCCCCAGGGGAATATGGTTCCCACCGCCATTCAGTGGGAGGACGGCCGGGTTTTTGCGGTGGACCGGGTACTGGAGATCCGCCAGGCGGCCTCCCTCAAGGCGGGCGGACAGGGGATCCGCTACCGCTGCCGAATCCGCGGGCGGGAGCGGTACCTCTGGTTTGAAGATCCCCAGTGGTTTGTGGAGGGGCGGTAAGGTATCTTGCAGAGATAAAAAAATGCCGCCCCCGCGATTGCAGGAACAGCATGCTGGTGGACGATAACGGACTCGAACCGCTGACCCTTTGCACGTCAAGCAAATGCTCTACCAGCTGAGCTAATCGTCCATATTTGTGTTGTCACTCCGTTTGGCGACGTTATTGATCATACAACATTGGCGGGAAAAAATCAATAGATAATTTACAATTCATCCATATATCCAAAAAAATGATTTAACATCTGTCACTTATCGTCAAAAAATGTGGAGATAAGGGGGAGCTCCCCGCCGTCCCACAGGAGAAAAGTATTGTGACGATTTGGTCAATGTGCTATAATCAATTACATATGTCATGTTGCCCCTTACAAAAACTTGAGAAAGAAAGAGGAGTTCCTCCCCACGGGGAGAAAACAAAAGATTCATGCTGATCCTAGGAATTGATCCCGGTTACGCCATCGTGGGGTGGGGCGTTGTGTCCTACCAAAACAACCGCTTCAAACCTGTGGGGTTTGGGGCCATCACCACACCGGCGGAGATGCCCTTTGACGACCGTCTGGAGGTCATCTATGATGAGATGCAGGAGATCCTGCGCCGCTACCCCGTGGAGGGGATGGCGGTGGAGACCCTGTTCTTTACCAACAATCAAAAGACGGCCATGGCCGTCAGCCAGGCCAGAGGCGTCATCCTTTTGGCGGGGAAAAAGATGGGGGTTCCCATCCATCAGTATACCCCTCTGCAGGTGAAGCAGGCGGTGGTGGGCTATGGAAGGGCAGAAAAAAAGCAGGTGATGGAGATGACCCGCCTGCTGCTGGGTCTGGATCGTGTGCCAAAACCAGATGACACAGCGGATGCCCTGGCCTTGGCCATCTGCCATTGCCACACGGCGGGCTCCTCCCTCTACCGGATTTTGAAGAAATAGGAAAGGACCGAACAACCATGTACTATAGCCTACGCGGAACCTTGATCCATCTGGAACCCTCTGCTGCGGTCATTGAGTGTGGAGGCGTGGGCTATCGCTGCGTCACCACCACTTCGACCCTGGCAAAACTGCCTCCCCAGGGGCAGGAGGCCACCCTGTATACCCACCTGGTGGTGCGGGAGGACGCAGTCACCCTCTTTGGCTTTGCCGACGAGGAGGAGCTCAACTGCTTTAAAATGCTCACCACCGTATCCAAGGTGGGGCCAAAAGTGGCAGTGGCCATCCTTTCCAACTTGAATCCCCAGCGGTTTGCCCTCTGTGTGGTGACCGGGGATTATAAACAGCTGACCCAGGCTCCGGGGGTGGGTGCAAAGCTTGCCCAGCGGATTGTACTGGAACTGAAGGATAAAATTGACAACACCACCTTTGTCCCTGCCCAGTACCAGGAGGTGGCCCAGGTGGCCAACGCCCCCAAAGGATCCAATCTTTCAGAGGCGGTCAGCGCCCTGGTGGTATTGGGATACACCCAAGGAGAGGCCGCCAGTGTTTTGGCCGGATCCGATGAGACGCTTCCTGTGGAGGAGCTCATCAAGCAGGCTTTGAAGAGGCTGGCATCGGGCCGCTAAAACAGATCTGCATCAGACTGCCACATACCCGAAAGAGCAGGAGGATAGACCATGGCCATCTATGAGGAGACTGACTTTGAAAACCGCATTGTTGCCCCGGATTACACCCGGGAGGACGGAGATGTGGACACCTCTCTGCGCCCGCAGACGCTACAGGACTACATTGGCCAGGAAAAGGTGAAGGAGAACCTTTCGATCTTTATTCAGGCGGCCAAGAACCGTGGAGACGCTCTGGATCACGTGCTGCTCTATGGCCCTCCCGGACTTGGAAAGACCACCCTATCTGGCATCATCGCCAATGAGATGAACGTCAATTTGCGGGTCACCTCTGGGCCTGCCATTGAAAAGCCAGGGGACCTGGCGGCCCTTCTGACCAATCTCAATGAAAATGACATTCTCTTTATTGATGAGATCCACCGGCTGTCCCGCAGCGTGGAGGAGGTGCTCTACCCCGCCATGGAGGACTTTGGCCTGGATATCATTCTGGGGAAGGGGCCGTCGGCCCGTTCCATCCGCATTGATCTGCCCAAATTTACGCTGGTGGGCGCCACCACCCGGGCCGGCCAGCTGACCACCCCGTTGCGGGACCGGTTCGGGGTGATCTTCCGGCTGGAACTCTACACAGTGGAGGAGTTGACCACCATCATTGAGCGCAGCGCCGGCATTCTCAACATCCCCTGTGACCATGAGGGGGCCATGGAACTGGCCCGCCGCAGCCGGGGAACCCCCCGCATTGCCAACCGCTTTCTGAAGCGGGTCCGGGACTTTGCCCAGATCCTGGGGGACGGAGTGATCACCCGGGAGATTGCAGCCATGGCCCTGGATAAGTTGGAGGTGGATCCCCTGGGCTTGGATCAAAACGACCGGCGGATTCTCTTGACCATCATCCGCAACTACAACGGCGGCCCCGTGGGGCTGGAGACCCTGGCTGCCGCCATTGGGGAGGAGACGGTCACCATCGAGGACGTCTACGAGCCGTACCTCATGCAGATGGGCTTTTTGACCCGCACCCCCCGGGGACGCTGTGTCACCCATCTGGCCTATGAACACCTGGGCATTCCAGTACAACAACAGATCAACAGTACCGCAGAACAGGTGCGCCTGGCGGATCTGCTGGGCGGGGAGTAAATTGTATTGCCAACACCTGCCGGACAGGAAGCGAACGACGGGTGTCTGCAATAGAACGGCTCTGGGGGCGTATCTCCAACCCATGGTGAGATTTTGAAAATAGATGGGGCAAAAGGGTCCCCAATCCGCCATATCACCGGGGATGGGCCTCTTCCACCTTCCCTCGATCCGCCGGATCGGGCGGCGCCAAATGGTTTGGTGCAGAGGAGGGCCCGGGCGCTGCCACAGCGGAGGCGCCTGGAAGGAGCAAAAAGGAGCCACAGTCAGACAGGACTTCTCAGCTGGAGGGTTTCCTCCAGCTCGACCAACACCGATGGAGGTATTCTTTTATGGGAAGAATCTTTGGCACCGATGGCGTGCGCGGCGTTGCCAACACCGAGATCAGCTGTAAGCTGGCCATGGACGTGGCCCGGGCAGCTGCCATGGTGGTGACGGAGCGCATTGGACGTAAGCCACGCTTTTTGATTGGAATGGACACCCGCATCTCCTCCGACATGCTCTGTGCCGCCATGAGCGCCGGGCTCTGCTCCGTGGGTGCAGATGTGGTGCAGGTGGGGGTCGTCCCCACGCCGGCAGTGGCCTACCTGGTCAAAAGCCGGGAGGATCTGGATGCGGGCATCATGCTCTCCGCCTCCCACAACCCCTATGAGTACAACGGCATCAAAATCTTTGGATCCGAGGGCTTCAAACTCACCGACGAACAGGAGTTTGAGATTGAAGAGATCGTGCTGGACCATGTCAAACCCTACTCCATCTGTTGGGGAGGGGACCTGGGCCGCATCACCCGGGATGACAGCCTGCTACAGTGCTATATCGATCACATTGCCTCCACTGTCCAGGGGGATCTCTCCGGGCTGAAGATTGCAGTGGATTGCTCCAACGGCAGCGCCAGCGCCACAGCTGCCCAGATCTTCCAGAAGCTCCATGGGGATGTGACCCTCTTCCACCGGGAGCCCAACGGCACCAACATCAACCTGAACTGTGGCTCTACCCACATAGAGGACCTGGCAAAACGGGTCAAAGAGGGGGGCTACGATGTGGGCGTGGCCTTCGACGGGGATGCGGACCGCTGCATTATGGTGGATGAGCAGGGCCAGGTGGTGGATGGAGACCGAATCATCGCTGTGCTCTCCAAACACATGCAGGAACAGGGCACCCTTGCCCAGAACAGCGCCGTGGTCACGGTGATGAGTAACATGGGCTTCTTTAAATTCTGTGAAAAGAACGGCATCTCCTCCCAGATCACCAAGGTGGGGGACCGGTACCTGTTGGAGCGCATGCTCCAATGCGGCTACAACATCGGCGGGGAGCAATCTGGCCATGTGATTCTGCTGGACCATATGCCCACTGGGGATGGCCAGCTGACCGCGGTACAGATGCTCCAAACCCTCAAGGCCAGCGGCCAGACCATGAGCGCACTGGCCAGCGTTATGGAGGTCTATCCCCAGGTGAACTTGAGCGTGCGGGCGGACAATGTGATGAAGTCCCGCCTGGGCGTGGATGAGGGGCTGAACCTGGTGATCCAGGAGCAGGAGCGCCTGCTGGGGGATGAGGGCCGCGTTTTGGTCCGGGCCTCCGGCACCGAACCCGTCATCCGGGTCATGGTGGAGGGGAAGGACCAGGAGTTGATCGGCGCCTGTGCGCAGAAGATTGCCCAAACCATTGAGGAGCGATTGGCAAACAATGAGAGTTGCAAACAATTGGAAGAGTTTTGAGGTGCTGGACGCCTCCGGCGGAGAGAAGCTGGAGCGCTGGGACAATGTGACATTGATTCGGCCGGATCCTCAGGTGCTGTGGAATACCCCGAAGGACCGTGCCTGGGATCAGGCGGATGCTCACTATCTGCGCTCCCACTCAGGCGGGGGCCACTGGGAGTATCGGAAAAAGATCCGGGATCAGTGGAGCATCTCCTACGGTGACCTGCGGTTTAAAATCAGCCCGACGGGCTTTAAACACACCGGGCTGTTCCCGGAACAGGCGGTCAATTGGGACGCCATGGCCCAGCTCATTCGGGGGGCCGGCAGGCCCATCCGGGTGCTGAACCTGTTTGCCTACACCGGCGGGGCCACCTTGGCCTGTGCCGCAGCAGGCGCCAGCGTGTGCCATGTGGACGCCTCCAAGGGCATGGTGACCTGGGCCAGGGAGAACGCTACCCTCTCCGGCCTTGCGGACCGGCCCATCCGCTGGATTGTGGATGACTGCCGCAAATTCGTGGAGCGGGAGATCCGCCGGGGGAGCCTGTATGACGGGATTGTCATGGATCCTCCCTCCTACGGCAGGGGCCCGGGCGGGGAGGTGTGGAAGCTGGAGGAACAGATCTATCCCCTGGTGGAGCTCTGTGCCCAGGTGCTCACCCCCCAGCCGCTGTTCTTCTTTTTAAACTCCTACACCACAGGCCTGTCTGCCGCGGTGATGGAGTACATTGTGGGCTGCACCGTGGGGCGGCGGTTCCGTGGAACCCTGTCCTCCTCGGAGATCGGCCTGCCGGTGAGCAAATCGGGCTTTGTGCTCCCCTGCGGAAACACGGCAATTTGGCAGAAACAATAAGATTTATCTTGTAAAGTTTATAAACTTTACAGATCTGAAGCCGTCTATTGAAGCGCTATTGGGGCTCTTTTCAGAGCTCCCAGTGGAACCGGCCGTAGGAGACGCCTCAGGGTACATTGCTCCACGGCCGCTGGCAACAAATCTCTCAGTAAAGGTTGCGGTAACATTCATGAACACAATCATCCAGGCACAGGACGTGCATTTCCGCTACGAGGAGGCCGGGCAGGGGAGCCCTCTGGTGTTGGACGGGGTCTCCCTGGAGATCCGCCAGGGGGAGTTCTTGGCGGTCCTGGGACACAACGGCTCGGGCAAATCCACCCTGGCCAAACATTTTAACGCCATCCTTCTGCCCATGGGGGGCAAGGTCTATGTCAAAGGGATGGATACCCAGGACGAGGAGCGCCTCTATGACATCCGTCAGCAGGTGGGGATGGTCTTTCAAAACCCGGACAACCAGATCGTCGCCACCATTGTGGAGGAAGATGTGGCCTTTGGGCTGGAGAACATTGGCGTTGCCCCCGAGGAGATCCGCCGGCGGGTGGATGAGGCCCTCAAGGCGGTGGGAATGTATGAGTACCGGGAGCACGCCCCCCATCAGCTCTCCGGCGGCCAAAAGCAGCGGGTGGCCATTGCGGGAGTCATTGCCATGCGCCCGGACTGTATTGTGATGGACGAGCCCACGGCCATGCTGGATCCCAGGGGCCGCCGGGAGGTCCTCAAAACCATCCGGGCCCTGAACAAGGAGTTTGGCATCACGGTGGTTCTGATCACCCACTACATGGATGAGGCCGCCCAGAGCGACCGGGTGGTGGTGATGAACGACGGGAAGATCCTGCTGGACGGCACGCCCAGGGAGGTTTTCTCCCATGTGGCCCTTCTCAAACAGGTGGGGCTGGATGTGCCCCAGGCCACCGAGCTCTGCCACCAGCTGCGCCGCCAGGGGTGGAAGGTGCCGGACGATGTTCTCACGGTGGAGGAGTGTGTCACTGCCCTCCTGAAGGAACTGGAGGTGAAACATGTCCGCCATTCTTAAGTTGGAACATGTTAGTTACGTCTACTCCAAGGGGACGCCCTTTGAAAAGACCGCCATCGATGACATCAATTTGGAGATTCAGCCTGGGGAGCTGGTGGGGGTCATTGGCCACACCGGCTCGGGCAAATCCACCCTGGTCCAGCATCTCAACGGCCTGTTGGAGCCTACATCGGGCAAGATCTATATCGATGGGCAGGACCTGTGGGCAGACCGGACCAAGCTGCGCACCTTCCGTTTTCAAGTGGGGCTGGTGTTCCAATATCCTGAATATCAGCTTTTTGAGGAGACGGTCTACAAGGACATCGCCTTTGGACCGAAGAATATGGGCCTGTCCCAGGAGGAGATCCACCGCCGGGTGCTCCAGGCGGCGGCCTTTGTGGGCCTGCAGGAGGACCAGCTGCAGAAATCCCCCTTTGAGC
The DNA here is from genome assembly GCA_904397835.1 of Candidatus Aristotella avistercoris. GTDB lineage: Bacteria > Bacillota > Clostridia > Oscillospirales > Ruminococcaceae > Aristotella > Aristotella avistercoris. The sequence goes on along the minus strand of CAJFOV010000001.1, from coordinate 8,123 downwards.
TCTCCGGTGGCCAGAAGCGCCGGGTGGCCATCGCTGGCGTGCTGGCCATGGAGCCCCAGGTCCTGGTGCTGGACGAGCCCACGGCGGGACTGGATCCCCGGGGGCGGGATCTGATTTTGGATCAGATCAAGGCCTACCATGAAAAACAGAGGAACACGGTGCTGCTCATCTCCCACAGTATGGAGGATGTGGCCAAATATGCCACCAAGGTTCTGGTGATGAATCAGGCCAAGGTGTTCCTGTACGATACAGTGGACCAGGTCTTTTCCCACGCGCAGGAGATGGAACAGATGGGCCTGGACGTGCCCCAGGTGACCAAGATCTGCTTGGAGCTGCGCAAGCGGGGCTATGCCCTGCCAGACAACATCTACACGGTGGAACAGGCCTGCAGGGCCCTATCCCGTCTGGCTGCACTGGAGGGGAGGGGAACGTCGTGTTAAAAGATATCACCATTGGGCAGTATTTTCCCGGGCAGTCCCTTCTACACCGGATGGATCCCCGGATGAAGCTGATCCTCACCCTCTACTTTGTGGTGCTGTTGTTTGTGGCAAGTAACCTTCTCTCTGTCTCCCTGGGGGTTCTGGTGGTGATTGTGGGATATGCCGTCTCCAAAGTCCCCCTGCGAATGCTGCTAAAAAGTGTGCGTCCAGTGCTGTTGATTGTGGCGTTCACCGCCCTGCTCAACCTCTTTTTTGTGGATGGAACACCCGTGTTTCAGTGGGGCTTTCTCACCATCACCCAGGAGGGAATCCGCTATGCCGTCCTGATCTGTGTGCGGATTGTCTGTCTGATTGCTGGGACCTCCCTGCTGACCTACACAACCTCGCCCATTGCCCTGACCGACGGCTTGGAGCGGCTGCTGGCGCCCCTGAACAGGATCCACCTGCCGGTCCATGAGCTGGCCATGATGATGACCATTGCCCTGCGCTTTATCCCCACCCTGGTGGAGGAGACCGATAAGATCATAAGCGCCCAAAAGGCCAGGGGCGCGGATTTGGAGTCCGGCGGCCTGTTTCAACGGGCCAAGGCCCTGATCCCCATTTTGATCCCCCTGTTTATCTCCGCCTTTCGCCGGGCCGATGAGCTGGCCATGGCCATGGAGTGTCGCTGCTACCGGGGCGGGGAGGGCCGTACCCGCATGCGCCAGCTGCATTACAGCGCGTGGGACTACGCCATCCTTGGGCTGTTTGTGGCCATGACGGTGGCAGTGGTTTTGATCAACCGAATTCCACTCCCCATCTAATGGGGGATGGATCCATCTGCCCACAAGGAGAAACAAGATGCGCAACCTGCTTGTCACCATCCGCTACCGGGGAACCAATTACCACGGGTTCCAGGTGCAAAAAAATGCCGTTTCTGTCTGCCAGGTGTTCCAGGACGCCCAGGAGAAGGTCTTTGGCGGCCGCCTGGATATCAAGGGCTGCTCCCGCACCGATGCGGGGGTCCACGCCAACGAGTTTTGCCTGAATTTTTGGACGGATCGTGCCATTCCCTGTCATAAGGTCCCTCTGGCCCTGAATGCCCATCTGCCGGAGGATGTGGCGGTCACCGCCTGCCGGGAGGTCCCGCTGGACTTCCACGCCAGGTACGACTGCTGCGGCAAGGAGTACTGCTACCTGGTACACAACAGCCCAGTAAGAGACCCCTTTTTGGAGGGCCTGGCCTGGCGATATCCCCGCCGGCTGGACGACCAGGCGCTGGATCACGGGGCCAAGGCCTTCCTTGGGACCCATGATTTTTCCGCCTTTTGCAGCACCGGCTCCACGGTGGAGGATCCGGTGCGCACCCTGTACTCCTTTCAGGTTCGGCGGCAGGGGGATCTGGTGCGCTTTGTGGTGCGGGGGGATGGCTTCCTCTACAACATGGTCCGGATTTTGGTAGGGACCTTGGTGCAGGCCAGTGAAAAGGGATACACCCCTGAGATGTTGGAAGAAATTTTGTCATCCAAGGAGCGCAGCAGGGCGGGGCGCACCGCGCCGCCCTGGGGCCTCTATTTAAACCGTGTCTTTTACAGCCAGCAGGAGCTGCTGGACGTTCAACCATAGGAGGTGGGCCCATGGCAGAGCATATGGGGGAGCAGGAGAAGGTCACAGAGCTTGGCCGGTACCGCAGAAAACAACAAAAGAAGTTTCTTTTTCGCCACTTGGGCGCCTTTCTGCTGGCGGTGTTTGTGGTGTTGGCAGGCGCCTTTGTCTGGCTGAACGTGGGGGAGAGCGGGCTGAAAACCTATGTGGGCAACGTGCTCAAGAACATAGTCTCCACCAACCAGTATCCCATCTCCCAGCCTGCAGGAAGGGTGGCCGCCACCGCATCCCTTGGGAACAACCTGGTTCTGCTGGATGACGGCGGGCTCTACGTCTATAGTTCCAAGGGCAATCAGATGCTCACCCGGGAACACCAGTACAGCAACCCAGTGGTCTGTACCGCGGGGAAACGCTACCTCCTGTACGACCGGGGTGGGCGCAAACTCCAGGTGGGGGATCTGCTGAACAATGTCCGGGAGGCCAGCTTTGACCAAAACATTTTGACTGTGGCTCTCTCGGAGAACGGCAACTATGTGGTGGTCACAGGAGATGAGTCCTATGCCAACCGCGTCACCGTCTATAACGCCAAAGGGGAGGAGCTTTGGCGGTGGTTCTCCCCGCAAAACCTGACAGCTGTGGCCATTTCGCCCAACGGAAGGGTGATTGCCGCATCCAGTGTCACGGCAGAAAACGGTGTTTTGACCGCCACGGTCCAATTGCTGCGCATCGATGAGGACACCATCCAGGGGCAGATGGCCCTCCCCAACGACGTGGTGGCCCACCTGTCCTTTTTGGACAACAACAGCCTGCACGCTGTCACCGCCACACAGGTCGTGGCCCTGGACAACACAGCCAACCAGCTGGGCGTCTACTCCTATGGGGGCAGGACCCTCATGTATTTCTGCGACATTCCGGAGTATGGAACAGCCCTGGCCCTGGCGGGGGATTCCCAGGGGCACACCACCCGCCTGGTGACCCTCAACGAGACGGCGGCAAGCCAGGGTGAGGTGGACATCGCCGACACCTTGACAGACCTAACATCCTCCTCCAACCGCGTGTTGGCCCTTCATGGCAGCCAGGTGGAGTCCTATCCCCTGAACCTGACCCAGGGGACCACCCTCACCGTGGAGGACGGCATGATGATTCAGGTGGCGGGCCGGTATCTCTACGCCCTCTCAGGCAGTGAGATCCAGCGTCTGAAGACCTGATAGGTGCCCTTTTCCTGACTGAAGGGGCCCTCTGCTGCCAACACTCTCTATGCGAAAAGGGCACAGTCTGGCCGTTGCCCTGACAAAAGATCTTGTCAATCCCTGTTCCAGCCCATGCTGGGACAAGACTGGAGGTTTTGATCACCTCCTGCTCACCAAAGGGGGTATATTATGACCAATTATGTACCAATTATCATTGACCTGTTACTGGTTGTTTTGGCCGGTTTCTTCCTCTACAACGGAGCCAAAAACGGCTTTGCGCGGTCAGTGATCTATTTTGCAGGATACCTGGGATCGCTGCTGGTCTGCGTTGTGGCCAGCCGCTTTTTGGCCACCGCTCTGTTTGATGCGCTGCTTCGGGACCGGATGGTGGAGCAGCTCAACACCGCCATCGGTTCCCAGACGACTCTGGAAGGGGTTCTTACGGGAGTCCAGCAGGCGCTGGCCCAGCTGCCGGGTATCTTGAGCAACGCCCTGAACGCGGCAAACATCCCCATCCAGGACTCTGTGCAGCAGTACTGGGATGCCGGCGCTGTGGATCTTGCAGGGAGCCTTGTTGACCGGACGGTTGGTCCAGTGATCATTGGCCTGCTTCAGTCAATTCTCTTTGTGGTGCTGTTTTTCATCTGCCTGTTTTTGGTCAAGCACCTGGCCAACTGTTTTCGGTTTGTCAACAAAATTCCCCTCATCGGTTTTGTCAACAAACTGTTCGGCGGGGTCATTGGCCTGCTGACAGCGGGGGTGTTCTTTGTGGTGGTGGCCATGGTGCTGCAGCTGCTCATCTCCATCACTGGAGACGGTATCCCCTATTTGACAACAGAAAATATCAATGCAACCTATTTGTTCAAATGGTTCTATCAATTGTAACTTTTTCTATTCTGACCAGTGCGCCAGCCATCTTCCGGCGGCCTTCGACGGATGTTACAGAAGATTCCAGCGGCTGTCACAGCATGTTAATAAAATAACGTTACAATAGAGTCAGCGAAGTAGAACCAATGGGCTTCGCGGAAGGAATGAAGCGACGATGAATATCATGTGTTCCAGATGCAAAAAGAGGGTGGCGGTGCTCTTTATGACCCGCATGGATGGGAGCAATCCCGTCAGCGAAGGCCTCTGTTTGCAGTGTGCCCGGGAGCTGGGCTTTAAACAGGTGGACGAGATCATGAACAAAATGGGCCTGACCGACGAGGACCTTGAAAACATGGATCAGCAGATGCTGGAGGCCCTCCAGGGGGAGGATGGGGAGGAGAACCCCGACTTCGAAATGGGCGGCGCCATGCCGCTGCCGCTGCTGCAGAATCTCTTTGGCGGGGATCAGGTGCCTGCCCAACAGAATGAGGGATCCTCCAGCGGGGAGCAGGCCACCAAGGAGAAAAAGGAGAAGGAACAAAAGACCAAAAAACTCAAATACCTGGGGGCCTATTGTGAGGATCTCACGGAAAAGGCGGCCCAGGGCAAGATTGACCGCATCATCGGGAGGGATCGGGAGATCTACCGTGTGATCCAGATCCTCAACCGCCGCACCAAGAACAACCCCTGTCTGATTGGTGAGCCCGGCGTTGGTAAGACAGCCATCGCCGAGGGCATCGCCCAGCGCCTCGCCGCCGGAGACGTGCCCCACGCCCTGCAGGGCAAGCGGCTGTTCCTGTTGGATCTGACGGCCCTGGTGGCGGGAACCCAGTTCCGCGGCCAGTTTGAAAGCCGTGTCAAAGGCCTGGTGGAGGAGATCCGCCGGGAGGGGAATATCATCCTCTTTATTGACGAGGTGCACAACCTGGTGGGCGCCGGGGATGCAGAGGGCTCTATGAACGCGGCCAACATCCTGAAACCCGCCCTCTCCCGGGGTGAGATCCAGGTGATCGGCGCCACCACCTTTAAGGAGTACCGCAAGTACATCGAAAAGGATGCCGCTCTGGAGCGGCGCTTCCAGCCGGTGACGGTGGAGGAGCCCACCATTGCTGACACCATTGAGGTGATCCGCGGCGTCAAAAAGTACTATGAGGACTTCCACCGGGTCAAGGTGCCGGATGAGATTGTGCGCAATGTGGCGGTGCTCTCAGAGCGGTATATCACCGACCGCTTTTTGCCGGACAAGGCCATCGACCTGTTGGACGAGGCCTGCTCCTGCGCCACGTTGAAGAACAAGGCTCTCTCCCAGTTTGACCAGCTCAATCAGAATCTGCGGACCCTTCGGGAGGAGATGGAGCAGATGGAGCAATCTGGCGAAGGGGTGGACTATGAGAAACTGGCCATGAAGAAATCGGATCTCCTCCGCCTGCAGGAGCAGATCAAATCCTTGGAGCAGGAGGCCCTCAACGCCCAGGTGACCACAGAGGATGTGGCCCAGGTCATTGAACTGTGGACCGGCATCCCCGCCAGCAAGATCAAAGAAAATGAGCTGCAGCGGGTGGCCCATCTGGAGGAGGCCCTCAAGGCCAAGATCATCGGCCAGGATGAGGCGGTGCAGCTGGTTGCCGCCGCTGTGCGCCGCTCCAGGGTGCAGCTATCGCCCAGACGCCGTCCGGCCTCCTTTATCTTTGTGGGCCCCACCGGCGTGGGCAAGACCGAACTGGTGAAGGTGCTGGCCCATGAGATGTTCCGGGGGGAGGATCCGCTGATCCGCCTGGATATGTCCGAGTTTATGGAGAAGCATGCAGTCTCCCGGATCATCGGATCCCCGCCGGGATATGTGGGCTACGATGAGGCGGGCCAGCTCACGGAGAAGGTGCGCCGCCGCCCCTATTCGGTGGTGCTCTTTGACGAGATCGAAAAGGCCCATCCGGATGTGATGAACATTCTGCTGCAGATCCTGGATGAAGGGCGCATCACCGATGCCCAGGGGAGAACAGTCTCCTTTGAGAATACGGTGATTGTCATGACCTCCAATGCAGGCAGCCAGCTGCGGGAGAGCTCCCTGGGCTTCAACCAGCAGTTGGGCTCCGCCACCAAGGACCGTGTGATGAAGGCCCTGGGTGAGTTCCTGCGGCCAGAGTTTTTGGGCCGTGTGGATGAGGTTGTGGTCTTTCGCTCCCTGGATGAGGGGGATTTTGCAGAGATCGCTGGCCTCATGCTCCGGGAACTCAAGGATGCCTTGGAGGAAAAGGGCATCTCCCTGCAGTACAACAGGGAGGTCCAACAGTGGATTGCCCACAAGGCCTTTGGCCAACAGAGCGGTGCGAGAGATCTGCGCCGGGTGATCCGCAAGGAGGTGGAGGATCCTCTGTGCATGCTGTTGGTGGATCAGGCCCAGACGCCGCCCACCATGATCCAGCTTGCAGTGGATCAGAACGCCCTGTGTATGGTGACTGACACCATGTTGGAACGGCTGGCTGGCCATAAGGTGTAACAGAAAACAAGGGGACCCTCTCCTGAGGTGGGGAGGGCCCTCTTTTGAGGAATGAGGAGTTTTTCAATGGGTAAGCTAATTAGAGCCATTGCATCGGATGGATCGGCCATGTGCTGTGCCATCGATGGGACGGACATTGTGGCAAGGGCGGAACAGATTCATAAGACCTCCGCCGTGGTGACGGCAGCACTGGGACGGCTGCTGATTGCAGCCTCCATCATGGGGGCCCAGCTCAAGGGCAAGGAGGACTCTGTCACCCTGCGCCTGGACGGCAAGGGACCGGCGGGTGCATTGATCGCCGTGTCCGATTCCCAGGGAAATGTGCGGGGATATCCGGTCAACCCCGTGGTGGAACTGCCCCTGAACAGCCATGGAAAATTGGATGTTGCCGGTGCGGTGGGCAAAAATGGGCAGCTGGCGGTCATCAAGGATATCGGTTTGAAGGAGCCCTACATCGGCCAGATCCCCATTGTTTCCGGGGAAATTGCCGAGGATATCACCTACTATTATGCCGTCAGCGAGCAGATTCCCACCGTCTGTGGTCTGGGGGTATTGGTAAACCCGGACCTGACGGTCAAAGCAGCTGGCGGATACCTGATTCAGCTGCTGCCCGGGGCGCCGGAGAGTGCTATTGATCGGGTGGAGGCCAACGTAAAGACATTGGAGGCCCCCTCCAAAATGATCGCAGACGGCCTGACGGTCCAGGAGATTGCTAAAAAGGCCTTGGCCGGGTTTGAACCCCAGATTTTGGACGCCGCAGAGCCCCAGTACCGCTGCAACTGTTCTAGGGAGCGGGTGGAACGAGCCCTGATCAGCGTGGGGCGGCAGGAGCTGCTGAATATGGCACAGGAACAGGAGGTCACCCAGGTGGAGTGCCACTTCTGTCCCAAGGTGTACCGCTTTTCCAGCCAGGAGCTGCGCCGGTTGGCGGGGGAGTAGCCCCTTTATCCACCGTGCGTAGTGGGGGCAAAGATTCCTTCCCCCAACGGGTGGTATTTTGTGACGAAAAAAGGCGGGAAATTTTTCTTCCAGTTTGCTGGAAAGACTGTTGACATTCCCGCCTTTGTATAGTATAATGAAACACGTTGTCAGTCCTGATCACGACTGAGAGTCGGGAGCATAGCTCAGCTGGGAGAGCATCTGCCTTACAAGCAGAGGGTCACAGGTTCGAGCCCTGTTGTTCCCACCATAGGGCCCGGTAGTTCAGTTGGTTAGAACGCTAGCCTGTCACGCTAGAGGTCGAGGGTTCGAGCCCCTTCCGGGTCGCCATTGCGTGCCTTTGTAGCTCAGTCGGTAGAGCAGAGGACTGAAAATCCTCGTGTCGTTGGTTCGATTCCGACCGAAGGCACCAAGATGCGGGTTTAGCTCATCTGGTAGAGCGCCACCTTGCCAAGGTGGAGGTAGCGAGTTCGAGCCTCGTAACCCGCTCCAGATGGCGCCATAGCCAAGAGGTAAGGCAGAGGTCTGCAAAACCTTTATTCAACAGTACAAATCTGGTTGGCGCCTCCATCAAAAAGGTCACACAAATGGGTGGCCTTTTTATTG